>CP133958.1:2193904-2925206 GCA_036251205.1 Orbaceae bacterium BiB
GTTATTTGGTACTTTAACCTAAGTAGTATCCATTTAATTCTTGTCGTTCTTTCTGCGATAGCTGGCCTTGGGCGAGGCGGTATCAATTATGTACCATGGAATATTTATACTTATATCTCAGATATTGATGAGATTATTACAGGTAAGCGCCGAGAAGGGATTTTTGCAGGCGTGATGACTTTTACCCGTAAAGCATCTCAAGCTGGTGCAGTAATGTTGATTGGTATTAGTTTACAATTCTCTGGCTTTACAGCAGACAGCCCGCTTCAATCACCTGAAGTAATACATGCAATTTTATTTATCATGGTCTTTGGTGCAATACTTGTCCTATCTTGTGGGTTCTATGTTTCACTTAAATTTAAGCTAAATTTAAAGACTCATAAAGTCTTAATTGATGAGATCAATAATATAAAAGGGATTGGTACAAACTCAGAACGTCGTATCAGCGATGAGGGTAAACCTGTTGTTGAGATGTTAACGGGGATGAAAGTTAATGAGTTATGGGGCAATAATAATATCGGATATAAAGAAAAATAGATAATTAATTAATCAGTTAATCGTTAAATTTAACAGAAATAGATAGAGGAATATCAAACATGAAAATTTTTCCAGTTAAACATAGTAAATTACTTGCACAGCCGAATCACATTATGCCGCGTGGTGAGATGACAGCGCTTATCAATAAAGTTATCGATAATTTAATTAACATTAAAGATGAAACTGGTGAGTTCTTACTTCGACTTGATGATGGTCGCGTAATTGACACGAAAGGTTGGGCTGGCTGGGAGTGGACTCATGGAATTGGCCTGTATGGGATGTATCAATTCTATTCTCAAACTGGTGATCAAAATGTGCATAAAATTATTAGCGATTGGTTTAGTGAGCGCCTAGCTGAAGGGATGCCAACAAAAAATGTCAATACCGTCTGCCCATTTTTAACTTTAGCTTATTGTTATGAAGAAACTAAAGATCCTAAATGGCTCACTTATTTAGATAGTTGGGCGGAATGGGTGATGCATAAAATGCCAAGAACCGAATGTGGTGGAATTCAGCACATTGTTTATAACAATGAAAATCATCAGCAGCTTTGGGATGACACGTTAATGATGAGTGTTTTACCGCTAGCCAAAATCGGTAAATTACTTAATCGACCAGAATATATCCAAGAAGCGATTTATCAAATATTGATTCATATTGAATATTTGATGGATAGAAGTACTGGTTTATGGTTCCATGGCTGGACATTTGACGGTAATCATAATTTTGCTAACGCAAGATGGGCGAGAGGAAACAGCTGGTTAACGATCGTGATTCCTGAATTTATTGAGCTATTAGACTTAAAAGATAACGATCCAATTAAACGTATTTTGGTTCAAGTACTTACTGTTCAAGTTGAAGCACTTAAAAAATATCAAGATGAATCAGGTTTATGGCATACCATTATTGATGATAAATCTTCTTATTTAGAAGCTTCAGCAACGGCTGGCTTTGCTTACGGTATTTTAAAGTCAATTAGAAAGAATTATATCTCTGACGAATATCAAGAGATGGCGGAGAAAGCTGTAAAAGGCGTGATTAATAATATTGATGATAAAGGAACCTTGCAACAAGTCTCTTTTGGTACTGCGATGGGGAATGATCTCGATTTCTACCGAAATATCCCACTAACATCTATGCCATATGGACAAGCAATGGCGATTTTATGTTTAACTGAATATTTGCGTGTGTTTATTTAACACTTATCGCATTTGAATAGAAAACCAACCTCTTGATAAATTTTTAATCGTTATTGTTTTAAATTCAAAGAGGTTGTTTTTGATTGAATTTAGATGTGAATTTATAGCTTAGTTATCCATTAATTGACAATATTATTTAAGGGGATGAGATGAGTCCTAAAGTTGCGATTCTATTAGCCAATGGATTTGAAGAGGCAGAAGCATTTATGATCTTTAATGCTTTAAAAAGAGTTAAAATTGATGTTGAGTTTCTATCTTGTTCGAATGACTTCGAGGTACTGAGTTATCATAACGTGATAGTAAAAGCTCATGGCTTACTTAAACAGAAAAACACGACTTTATATGATGCGATTGTTTTACCTGGTGGTCCTGAGGGCACTGTCAATTTAGGCAAGAATGGGGATGTGATTAATTTCATTAAACTTCATGATGAAAATGGTAAGTTGATTTGCCCGATTTGCTCAGCAGCCATTAAAGTTTTAGGTAAAAACAAGTTATTAAAAGGGCGCCAATATACTTGTTCTGGTGATTTATTTATGATGGAGAATGATGGTGTATATCTTAATAAAGATATTGTCATCGATGCCAATTTATTCAGTGGTCAAGGTCTTGGGTATGCCTATAAATTTGCTTTTACCCTCGCGAAAAAACTCGGTATGGATGAGAAAGAGGTTCAATTTCAGGCCGAACATATTTATCTGTATGATATATAAAACTTTAGCCTATAGTGAAATTAGTACCTAAAAACAGAAGGTAAGCGACTAACTTGATAGTACCGGTAAGTAAACTTCGCTATCTATTGAAAATAAAGGGATAAATTGGATAGGCTACACTAATTCATACAGTTTTTTTAGGGGGTAAGGTAAACTTATCACTAAAAGAGGAAATAAATATGAATACAGTCAAACGACCTAGACGAACATTTAATGATGATTTTAAACAACAGATGGTTAATTTATATCAGCATGGTAAGTCACGTAGTGAGCTAATAGCCGAATATGATCTCACACCATCAGCATTAGATCGTTGGATTGCTCAAGCCACGCAAAGTGGTTCATTCAAAACAAAAGATAATCGTAGCCTAGAGGAGCAGGAATTAATTGCTCTACGCAAAGAGCTTAAGCAGCTTCGTATGGAAAACGATATCCTAAAGCAAGCCGCACTGATAATGGGACGAAAATCGCAGTGATCCAAGCTTGCCGACATCGCTACTCGTTGCAGTGGTTATGTAGATGCTTAGGTATATCAAGGCATTATTTTTATTATCAGTGCAAAAAAAATGCGTATCAAAGAAGATTAAAATACGCCCAACAGATCTTAACGATTTTTAATGGTAGTTATCAGTCTTACGGAACAAGAAGAATACGGCAAGCACTGTTAACTGAAGGGATAAGCGTCTCTCGTCGTTATGTTGCAAAAGTGATGAAATCATTATCGCTAAAGTCAAAATACACCCAAAAATGTTACAAAAACAATAACAAAAACGTTAATTCCGTTACTATAAATAATGTATTGCAACGAAATTTTACAGTAGGAATGAAAGCCACCGTGATTGTTGCTGATTTGACTTATATAAAGGTCGGTAAAAAATGGAATTACCTTTGCGTATTACTTGATCTTTCAGCACGAAAAATCGCAGGCTATCGTGTTGGACAACATAAAACAGCAGAGCTTGTTATGTCAGCATTAAGCCAAATTAAAGCGCCTTTATCGTCAATTGCGTTATTTCATTCCGATAGAGGAAAAGAATTTGATAATCAATTGCTTGATGGATGTTTTGACCTGTTTGGGATCACCCGTTCACTAAGCAATAAGGGATGTCCTTACGATAATGCCGTGTCAGAAGCAACATTTAAGACAATTAAAACTGAGTTTGTAAAAAATACAACGTTTAGCAATACTAGGGAGCTACAACAGCGTTTCTCTGCTTATGCGTATTGGTATAATTATAAACGACTACATTCGTCATTGGGATATATGACGCCTGTTGCATTTAATAAACAGCTCCCCTTAATTTAGTTGTATGAAAATGTGTAGACATTCCAAATCTACTTTTCTGGGGTATACGTCATTATCGAACTGCTTATACCCCGGTTTTGTACCCCAAAAAGTGCTTGATTGGAATTTACAGCAGTTGACGTCAGTTGACAAACTAACAACGAGAGAAGCTTTATAGTAAAAAGCGTTAGATAGCAAAAAACCTGCTAGAAGCAGGGTTTGTAATTCGTTGATTGGTGCCCGGACGCGGAATCGAACTGACTACCTTGAGAGCTTATCATTACATGATTTATTATTTTTTGGATTAAAAATATACCCGGTTTTATACCCCTAAAGTTGAGTTGCTTGGAAAATATACAGTTCAAGCTTGATTTTATTACCATAAAGAAATCAGCAGAGTTCTTTTCTGAATTCCGGAGTCAACAAACCCATATTTCATATAAAATGCGTTGGCTTCATTTGTTAAACTATGTACTAATAGCGCTCTAGAACCAACTTGTTTAGAGACTTCTTTCGAACGTAATATGGCATCTTTTAATAATGCTGCACCCAATCCTTTTGCTTTATAATTTTTATCAATAGCTAAACGACCTAAGAGAATAACAGGAATAGGATCTGGCATATTACGTTTAAATCTATTTAATGTTAGTTGTTGATGTTGAATACTGCCGGTCGATAAACAATAAAAGCCGATTACTTTATCATTTTCACAAATTACAAATGTACGCGAAGCTCCACTTTTTTGATTTTTTAGCGCTTTTTGTTTTAACCATTCATTTAAAGATAACTCTTCACAATCAAATAGCGTACAATCATGATGCTCATTTAATAGGTGTGGTGCTTTTATTTCTCCCATGGTGATTTCCGAGACAATAAAGCTTGAATTTTTTCATTACTGTCAAAAGATGTTTCTATCGCCAGATTGAATGCATTTATCTGCTCATCATTGATTAAAAAAAGACGCTGATCAAGTAAAACATCTTCTGCTTTTGAGCAGGCAGCTTCTAAAATAAAATCAGTTCGTGATTTAGATTGTAAATGAGCCGCAATATCGATCAATTCTTTTTGAGATATTTTAGCTCTAATATTAATAGGAGACTCTTTGATTTCACTTCTCATATAAATTACCTTTCTCTTAATCTGATATAGAAAGTACTATAACATAACTGTATATCAAATTGCTACACAAATAATATCTATCGAAGGCACTGTTACCTATTTTTTAATAAAACAAGCACAATTATTATTGTCTTGCTTTGGGAATATTTACGATCATTTTAATTGTGCTAGACATTTATGCTCAGTTAAAACCTTTCGAATTTTAGCTGAGCGTCGATTTAAAGAGTGGGGCGCTATTACCCAAATTGCGCCTAAAATTCAAAAATAGGGATTAAATGTCAAATTTAAATTCATTCTTAAAAGTTAATTTGACAGTACCGTCAACGGTTGTAAACTCTCGTTTCCCCACTATTTTATCAAGCACCGAGTGAATTTAATAATGTTATCACCCGTTGTTTTGTATCTTCATTTGGTTCGTTTTGCGCTAACGTTTTAAGCACATGTTTGAGTTCAGGTGACCATAGCTGCCGATCCCAACTTTCTATGGCATTTAATGCCATATTCCGATTACGGATTACTGGACTATTTAATCCAATGAGCAGTAAATCTTCCCCCATCCCCGGAAAGCGACCGAGTTCTTGTAAAAATGAATCTAAATTACGATGTAACTTAAATTCAGGCCCCAATCCGAGCGATTCATCGGGCCCTGTTGCTACTAAGGAAAAATCATTTTGCTGTTTTGCAAGTGTCATAGCTTGTTCAACTCTCTGACTATCATTCGTTTGCATCAAGTAAAACCATTGTTCATTTTGATATCGTTTTTGATGTTCAAAACGCACATCCCATGCATCATAACCCAAACGGGTATAAATATCAGTGGCTAGCCAACACAGCGACTGATCATCAGTTTGTAAGCTTTCTTCAACTAAAGGTAACCAGTGTTCTTGTTGTATGAGATCGGTTAATGTTGTTTGTAATTCCACTTTAATGTCATCACTCCAATTAGGGTAACTATCATCAGTTTGATTAACCACAAAATCTTGCATAATCAGGAAAGTTCTTAAAATATTGATATCGGTTAATTGATGCTGTGCTAGTTGAGTTAAGTAACATAAACAAACACTAGCACCTTGATCATAATCACGCATGTCCTCGGCCGGCCCACCCATTATTAGCGCTTCAATCATCTCACCCGTTGCCACAAGTAATGCCATATCAGCGGATGGCTGTGCTAATGCGGTTTGCAGATCACCCGCAGTTGCACAGGTATAGGCAAGGTATTCATACATCACGCTATTTTTATAGCCTTCCCTTAATAGCCAGTTTTTGACTTCCTGAGAAGGATTTTTTGCTAACCGTTCCACTAAGTGAATGCGCCCCCAGCCATCAACTTTTTTGGCTAATGTAAGCAAAGCATTTTCGACTTCAATCGGCGGTGATAACGTATTTTGTAACGCCACAGCCGAGTACAACGTAAACTCATCATGCATAGCAAATAGCAAAAATAATTCCTTCTGCGAGGTATTAAAACGCCCCAGAATGGCAATACTAAATTTAATCACTTCGCGATCTGGGCTATTGAGTAGTAACCAATAAACAAATTCATATAATTTATTGAAGTTAACTTCAGCCTTTGCCATTTTTTCTGTTAATTCATCAATATAACTTAAAGTGCCTTGCTCTTTAATTAAGGTATACAGTTTTGCAATGTCTTGTTTATTGGGTTGAACTGAAACAGCTCTGAGTAATGCCAAAATTTGTTCAACACATGTTTGTTCAGTTGACGATACATGATGATTCATCACACCATCCATGGCGCCCGCTGCCCACTTTATTTTTGAGTCATCATGTGATTCATCGGGTAAATTTTGGGCTGTGTCAGGAAGTTTGTCCGCATCTTTATAAGGTAATAGAAACTGATAAATACTTATCAGTGAATTATCCCAAACAATAGGAAACCCGTTATCGTCTTGTATTCTTTTTTTGCTTGTAAACAAGTCTTTTAGCCAATTTTTCATCTGTTTTCCTTTATTATTATTTTAAATTTTATGGTGATCGTTAATCATCTAAATCAAAATGTAATAAATAATAGTCATTTTGGTAAACGCATAATAAATCACACCAACGTGTTGCATACCATATTGGTGGCACTGTTTCGATTTCATATAATTGACATTGGCTGAGTTTTATCGGCAACAGCATATCAATAAAACCGGTAATACCGCAATTTCCGTTTTCTTTATGCAGTGTCGGTGAATAATACTGCTGAAAAAACCATGTATCAATTTGCTGTATAAATTCATCAACGGTGATCTGCTTTGGTTTTATATGCCATAGCTGAGCATCGAAACATTTTCCTTGCCCATCGGCAATTGATTGAAAGTGATGGGCTAAGGTATCCGTATAATTGCCCTTATAATCAAGTAACTTAATCGCATAATCACAACCGTGATTGGGCCCCGCATTTAAGCAACGTATTGCCTCTAAATAGCCATTTATACCATTAAGATTTATCATATTTTTATCTTGTTTAATACCGAGGAGTGACCCCCGATATGTTGTTTACCCCTTAATACACACCATTTGCCGTAATTGATGCACAATTTCGACCAGTTCATTTTGCGCGGTCATCACTGCATCAATGTCTTTATATGCCATCGGGATTTCGTCAATCACGTTGGCATCTTTACGACATTCGACATGGGCAGTGGCCTTGATTTGATCCTCAATGGTAAATTGCTTTTTGGCCGCTGTTCGGCTCATCACGCGGCCGGCACCATGTGAACAGGAGCAAAAGCTTTCTTCATTACCTAAACCCCGCACAATATAGCTTTTTGCCCCCATTGAACCAGGAATAATGCCGAGTTCACCTTTGCGTGCTGATACCGCGCCTTTTCGGGTGACAAAAATGTCTTCGCCAAAGTGCTGCTCTTTTTGCACATAGTTGTGGTGGCAATTCACCGCTGACATGTGTGTGGTAAACGGTTTAGTAATGATTTTACGCATTGCCAAAATCACATTATGCATCATCGCTTCACGGTTTAACCGCGCAAACTCTTGTGCCCAATGCACCGCCTCGACATAATCGTGAAAGTGCTCTGTACCCTCTTCCAAATAGGCTAAATCTTTATCTGGTAAGTTTTGAATATGCACTTCCATGTCTTTTTTAGCCATTTCAATAAAAAAACTGCCAATGGCATTACCCACGCCGCGCGAACCACTGTGTAGCATAATCCAAACACGATCGGCTTCATCTAAACAGATTTCGATAAAATGGTTGCCAGTACCCAATGTACCTAAATGACGGTAGTTATTAGTTTTTAAAAAGCGTGGGTATTTTTCCGTTAACTTATCAAATCCCGGAGCTAACTGTTGCCAGTACTGTTCGACAATCGCAGGGGCATCATGCCAGCTGCCATAATCTCGCCCACGGTGTTTTGGGGTAAGTCCATGTGGCACCGCTTTTTCAATCTCGGTACGTAGTGGCAATAAATTATCCGGTAAATCCGCCGCCATCAGCGAGGTTTGTACCGCAATCATACCGCAGCCGATATCCACCCCAACCGCGGCTGGAATAATTGCCCCCATAGTTGGAATGACACTGCCAATGGTTGAGCCTTTACCCACATGTACATCGGGCATCACCGCGATATGTTTAAAAATAAACGGTAGCTGGGCGGTTTTACTTAGCTGTTCTTTAGCCTCGGGTTCAACCGGTACGCCTTTGGTCCACATTTTGATGGGTTTAGCGTTTTCTACTTGTAATACGTTATATTGTGTCATTTTTTATTCCTTAACCACCATGCGATTGTACATGGCGGCTTAATATTTCATGTTGTTATGAATTTTTAGGTTGGATGTTCACCAAGCCATGTAACACTTGGTCAAGCCCACCCACTACCGAAATTTTATCGATACGTTCAGCAATACGTTCCAACGTTTCCATCTCTTTTAACCGCAAAGCAACTGGGTTGTTTTCCATCACTTTGGCGGTGTTCAATAAAGAGCGGGTTGCCGAGGTTTCTTCTCGGCGACGGATCACATTAGCTTGCGCCGCTTTTTCCGCCTCGACCACCTGCGATAGAATCGCCTTCATATCGCCAGGTAAGATAATATCTTTTACCCCCAGTGAAACCGTTTGTAAACCAAAGCCTTGTAAGCGCGCTTTGATATGTTTAGTCACCACTTCGTCGATGATATTTTTATTTTCTAATAATTCATCTAAGGTGCGAGTACCAATCGCTTCACGTAAACCAAATTGTAATTCACGATACAACAAATCAACTGGCTGTGCCGTTTTTTCAAACGCGGTTAATACGTCAGTATAGTGCCAGTTAGCCACTAAGTTTACCCGCAAGTTGACTTTATCTTTGGTTAAAATCTCTTGCCCAGCCACATCTAATGCTTGCAGGCGAGTATCCACCATATCCACCGAGATTTCACGGTTAAAACGCCAATAAGCGGTAATGCCAGCCGTTAATAACTGCTCAATTTTACCGTTCACTTTTAATACCCCGACATGATAAGTCGGCACTTGAGCAATTAATACGCTGTTATCACCGAGTACTTCTTTTTGGCGTAATTTTGGTTGTAGCAATTGCTGTACCATTTCATCACTTAAGGTATAGCCTTGGTGTAAATCCACGGTCACCATATGCTGTTTATGGCTATTTTTCCAGTAAAGGCGCTTGGTACCTGGTGATAAAATTTCTACCAATAGGTCATTTTCATAACGCAAACCAGCCTGATTTGCACCGACTTCCATCTGTAAACAAAATTGTGCCCGTTGTTCTTGGGTTCGTTGTTCAATGGCATCAGCGATACGATCATCAATCCGGTTGTCGCGTAAGTTAAATTTACCCAGTACAATCGTATGTTTAAATTGGCAGTAACCGACGATCGATTCTGGCGCAATAATCTGTATTAGCTGGTTATCAATAAATAAAGTCCCAATTTGTTCATGAATAAAGTGGTGCAGCACTAATTTTTCGATATTCATAATGGTTTTATTACTATTTTTAGCTTCAATCAATTCTTGTGCGATATCAGTTGGCAGTGTATAACCGTGTTGTAAGGTTACTTTTTTAATCGTATGCGCTTTGTAGCTATTCCAATATAATGCTTTGGTTGCCGGTAAAATCACTTCAACCAACTTTTGCTCTTCATAACGTAAAGCAATTTCGTTTTCTGCAACATCCACTAAATAGCAGTGTTGGTTAATGATTTCTGGATAAAAGTTAATTAACTGTTCTGCCATATTAGTTTCTATTTTTGGCGCAGTTAAATTAATTAATTGATAACTAATTGCATTCAATGGATTAAACATTCGGTACACACCAGCAGTTAATATCTGTTCAATTTCACTGTTTTTATATAACACGGCAATTTCATATTTTTTGACTTTAATGGTTTTTATCATTTTATTTTTCCTTATTTAGTACAATCAGCGATCTCGTTTGGCACAATTAAAACGGGCTAAGTAACGAAATAGTAGGGGGAAGGTGAAAAGCAATAAGAAAAATAAATCGCCACTTATTGGTATTTAACGTTCTACCTATTATCCAGTTTGTTTACCTTGGCAATCATAATGACTTGCTAAGTTAACCGGTTTGTTCTTGCGGATAAGCTTGGTTCGATACTTTGTCACTTGGCTTATCTAACGTCGATCACTGACTGTGTTTGTTTTTTCTACTTTTGTTTTACGGTTTTTGAAGCAGGATTCGAACCCACTACATATCGATCCTTAGTCGATTGTTCTACCAGATGAACTATTCAAAATTGACTTTTACACAGTCACCTAATCACACAGTAAGGAATACATGTTGATAATCTTCCGTCCTTTTATCCCGTAGATAAACCCGTAAAGGATTCGCGATGTACCTTGCTGCTATCAAAAACAGCATTTATTTGCTTAGGTATATTTGATATTGCGAAAAGCGTGCCAAAAAATAGAAAGGAATGGAAATATTTTTTAATTAATTGATTTATAGATATAAAAAATAAATATCATTAATGCACAGGAAATATATATAGATTTTAATGGCCATAAATTTTATAATTTTATCAAATCATTTATATAATATTATAAACTTAATCATGAAAAAGAACGTGGTATTTGGTTTTTTAGGTAATGTGCTGGATAACCGAGGTAGAGGTAAAAAACGCTGGGCGCGCTGGCGGCCAACCATTGATTTGTGCCGACAAGCTGATTTAGCTATTTCTCGTTTAGAATTACTTTATTTTGCAAATGATGAGCAGCTACTTTGTGATATTGTTAATGATATCAAAATCCTATCTCCCAATACCGATGTTAAACCCATTGCCATCAATATTGCTGACCCATGGGATTTTGAGCAGGTTTATACGTGTTTATTTGATATTGCTAAACGATATTCTTTTGATCCAGATAAAGAAGATTACTATTTGCATATCACAACCGGAACCCATGTGGCGCAAATTTGTTGGTTCTTATTAGCTGAATCACGTTACTACCCCGCTAAGTTATTGCAAACATCACCGCCAGTAAAATCAAATGACGTTGAAGAAAGAGTTTATCATAATGAAGCGGAGCAGATTGCCAATAGTCTTCGAGGAAAAGCCAACACCATTGATTTGAATCTTAATCGCTATGATCAAATTCTCACCCGTTTTCAGCAGTATGCCAGTGAAGCTACCGAGCTGTTAAAATCGGGCATCGCCACACGTAATAAACAGTTTAACCAGTTAATTACTGAAATCGAGCAAGTGGCCAGCCGTTCTTATGCACCGATGTTATTATGTGGGCCAACTGGCGCGGGAAAATCATTTTTAGCGAAACAGATCTATTTACTTAAACAAAGTAACCATCAAATCAGTGGTCAATTTGTTGAGATTAACTGCGCCACCTTACGTGGCGATAGTGCGATGTCTACCTTATTTGGTCATGTGAAAGGAGCGTTTACCAGTGCAAATCAGGCGCGTATTGGACTACTAAAAAGTGCCGATAGTGGATTATTGTTTTTAGATGAGATCGGAGAGCTTGGGCTAGATGAACAAGCAATGCTATTAAAAGCTATTGAAGAAAAGCAATTTTATCCATTCGGTAGTGATAAACCCATACAGAGTGACTTTCAGCTGATTGCCGGTACCAATAAAGACCTTAAACAGGCAATAAGCAAAGGCGAGTTTCGTGAGGATTTGTATGTCCGTATTAATCTGTGGAATTATACCTTGCCAGGGTTAGCCGATCGTAAAGAGGATATCGAACCCAATATCGATTATGAACTGGCACGTTACGCCAAAGAATATGGCTTAATGCCGCGCTTTAATCGCGAGTCGCGCAGCACCTATTTGCAGTTTGCCACCTCGAATGAAGCATTATGGCAAGGCAACTTCCGTGAACTCACTGCATCCATTACCCGTATGGCAACGCTGGCACCACAAGGGAATATTACGGTTGAGCAAGTTCAACAAGAGATTAAACGTCTTAAGCAGAACTGGCATCAAAATAGGCAATATAATGCATTAATCCCACTCGAAATCGATGAGTTTGATCGTTATCAGCTTGAGAAAGTGCTTGAGGTGTGTCAAAAAAATCCGACATTATCTGAAGCCGGTAGACAACTGTTTGCGGTATCAAGAACCAAAAAACAAAAGAGCAATGATGCCGACAGGCTCAAAAAGTATTTGGCGAAGTTTGGGCTGAGTTGGGATAAGGTTAAACAGGTGAGCCTAAATGAATAGCATAAGAGAACTTTTTTTTGATACGACAAAATACCAAGGGAATGCATTTTATTCCGAGGTAATCTCAGCATGGCAAGGTAAGGTACTGTCAAGTTAACTTATCTTTTGTATAATCATACATATGAATACTAATAAAATCTATCAACGACACCGTTACCATTCTTCGATTATTAGCCACTGCGTGTGGCTCTATTATCGGTTTACGTTAAGTTATCGTGATATTGAACTCATCATGATGAAAAAAGATATTTCTGTTACTTATGAATCCATTCGTTACTGGTGCATTAAATTCGGTAAACTTTATGCAAAACGAATTAAAAAAACGAAACGTTATGGTGATTATATTTATATGGATGAAGTCTTTTGTAAAATTAAGGGTAAACGTGTTTATTTATGGCGTGCCGTTGATCAAGATGGTCAAACGATTGATGTATTAGTTCAAGAAAAAAGAGACAGTAAAGCAGCTAAACGATTTATTAAAAAGATAAGGAAAAGTATTAAACAGCCTGCTTTAAAAGTGGTTACTGATAAGCTAAAAAGTTATATTAAGCCTATCAAAATGTTACTTTTATCTACACCTCATATTACTCAGCAATATGCTAATAACGGAGCAGAAAACTCACACCAAGCAACAAGGCTCAGAGAGAAGAAAATGCGTAAATTCAAGTCATTAAAATCAGCACAATTATTCTTGTCATGTTTTGGCAATATTTACGATCATTTTAATTGTGCTAGACATTTATGTTCAGCTAAAGCCTTTCGTATTTTAGCTGAACGAAGATTTACTGAATGGAATATCATGACCCAAATTGCGCCTAAAATTCAAAAATAGGGATTAAATGTCAAATTAAGATTTGTGTGAAAAAGTTAATTTGACAGTACCACGAAAATACTCGAGGAAATTTGCCGCGAAAGCGGCCGCAATGTTCAGGTCGAGAGCAGGATTATTAAGGACGGGCGGCCCCGTCCTTAATCGGTCGTGAGCCGTGAAGTTAATTGATAACCTGATATTCATCAAACGACCGAACAATCCCCAAAATCAGCAAAAAACCACTCGTTAAATAAGCTTCAAACTATATACTTTTGAGTGGGGATTTGATGCCATATTCAAGTTATTTTTTTTGCTAGCTTTATTAATAATTCATGTTTGATGTTAAAAACTGGTAGGCTTCGCACCCTTGTGCTGAACCGTTATCGCAAGCCTGGCGGAATAATTCCTGAGCTTTTTTCAAATCCTGCGTAATTCCCTTTCCGTGATAATACATAGTCCCTAAACCAAACAGGGCATCAGCCAAACCTTGCTCGGCAGAAAGTTGATAATATCTTAATGCTGTTGAATAGTTTTGCTTAATACCCTCACCATTCTCATACATGACAGCTAGATTACATTGTGCCTTCGCCATACCTTGGTTAGCGGCTAGTTCATAGTATTTTAATGCCTCAATATAACTTTGCTCTACAGCATTGCCGTTGTAATACAGGCTTCCTAATCCAAACTGAGCATCAGCCAAACCTTGCTCGGCTGAAAGTTCATAATATTTTAATGCTGTTGAATAGTTTTGCTTAATACCTTCACCATGCTCATACATGACACCGAGATTATATTGTGCATTCGCCATGCCTTGGTTAGCGGCTAGTTCATAGTATTTTAATGCCTCGCCATAATTCTGCGTAACGCCCAAACCCATATCATACATAAAACCCGCATAATATTGTGCTACAACTGAACCTTGCTTTGCGGCTAACTCATAGTATTTTAACGCCTCAAGATAACTTTGCGCTGCGCCATTCCCTTGGTAATACATAAGTCCTAAAAAAAATTGCGCATTTGCATCATTTTGATTAGCGGCTAGCTGGTAATAGTTTAAGGCATCAACATAACTTTGCTCAGTACCTTTACCATCATAATACATCGCGGCCAATTCATATTGCGCTTGAACATAATGTTGATCAGCCGCTAGTTTGTAATATGTTAATGCTTGTGAATAGCTTTGTTTAACACCATGACCGTGATAGTACATCAATCCCAAAAAATATTGCCCCTCAGCATAACCTTGATTAGCAGCCAGCCTAAAATATTTTAAAGCTTTTTTATAATTAAGTGCGCCACCATTAGGATCATAATAGCCCAAGCCTATATCACATTGAATTACTGGCGATTTTATTGCTTGCTTTTTAAACTGCCTTATTCGCCTTTTAATTGATAATTCATTGTTTTTAAACAACTTAAAATACTTTAGCCAAGTAAGTGACAATAGGCGTTTTAACTGGGTAAAAAATTTATTCATAATGTTATATTTCAACTAAGTGTATTGAATCTTAATACATAAATTAAATCGGCCACCAACCATTTTGGCGGAAATAGCTAGTATCGCCAGCGTAACGATTATCATGATTTAATTGCGTTTTATTTTGTACATAATTTAATAATTTGTTGATAATCGCGATATCCCTCCAACACGATTATTGGCGAAACGTGCGTTATTGAGACTATTTTTCGATGAAATGGCCTTTCATGACTAAAATTAAGACT
Organism: Orbaceae bacterium BiB; assembly: GCA_036251205.1. Taxonomy (NCBI): domain Bacteria; kingdom Pseudomonadati; phylum Pseudomonadota; class Gammaproteobacteria; order Orbales; family Orbaceae; genus Orbus; species Orbus mooreae. The sequence goes on from CP133958.1 coordinate 2,208,953, forward strand.
TGCTGATATGAATTGTTCTGATTTTTCATCCGAATGGTCATTGATAAATTCGATGTTAATTGCAACATCTGAATGTTTAAATGTTTTGCTGTATATTTTTTGCTCTGAATAGATCGACCACGATGAAGCTTGATAATTTAACTGATGCAATAGTTTAATCATCATTCCACTATCAATCATTAAATTTTGATCTAGCTGAATCGATTGTTGTTGATAAGCGCTGCTTGGAATCACCACTTTTGGAAACTGATCAAACAGTGGGCTGATAGGGTGTTTTTCTAAATATTCAAGCCATGCGTCAACAATTGACGAGTCTAAAATAGCGCTGTGAGCTAGCATAATTTGGCTATTTGGTTTAAGTGTCACGTCATTTCCGTTGTAGTCAACGAATTGATCTGTATTTACCAACCTAAAGGCGTTAATAATCTGTTGTTCTGGATTGATTTCGATCCAAATTAAGCGCTGAGCGAGTTTATTCATAATCGTATGTTCAAGCAGCGCTGTTTGCCAATCTGATAGAGTCCATTGGTGTTGTAAACACATGGCTTCATATAGATGAGCAGTTTGAGTCTCAACGACTGATTTTAATGTTTTTTTACTCTCGGCTAAAATTGTTTTAGCCTGTTTTGCAAGTGATTCGCTATCATTAGCGGTAATAGCGGGCAGGGCTTTAATTGCTTTGCCATCACTGTTATGTAATTCTAGCTCACATCGATCATTGAGCGTTGCCAAAAATTGCCTTGAGCCATAATCTAAAATAAGTTGTTCATGTTCATTCCAATTAAGATTGGACAATATTCGTTCTGAAACTTGCCAATCATTCCAATTATTGCGTTCGACAATCTCATTTAATAAGGCTTTTGCACATTTTTTAACGGACGATATTTGGTATGAGCGTGCGATAGCATTTAAAAACTGAAGTAATAACGGGTGATTAGTCATCGATATGGCGTCAAGCATGTAACGGAACTGTTTATGCCTTGATGGGTATTTTTTTATATACTCTTGTAATAAACATTTAGCTTGATAACCATTAATTCCGATAATTAACGCCAGCATGCCTCGACAATTAATGGCCAAATCATCAACGCAACAAGATAAATAAAATTTTGTTAATTTGTCAACGAAGTCTTGCTCCACAACATGTTGATACTGTGGGTATAATTCTGGATTTGCTTGAGCTCGTTGATCCATCAAAAGCCTATTTTGTAATTCTTGTTGTGCTTGTGCCGTTGCCTGATCTAACGAAAACGTTCGCGTGTCATAAGTGATAAATGATTTGAGAATAAATACGCCCAGTTTTTGCTGGCTATCGGTGCTCAATAAATTGATATAACACTGTAAAATTGGATGGGTTTTAGGATCTTTAAGCTTAACCGAAAAAACAATCCACCAGTAGATAACACAAGGATCAATCGGCGAACCATCTTGCCATGTTAGCGTCGGGAGCATTTCTTTTTTCAACCAATTAATGGCAACCGGTATTTTCGTTTGCAAACCCTTTTGGGCTTGTTTTAATAAGGCGTCATGGCTTAAATAGTCATCAATATGCTCACCAAAATGCTGTAATGTCGCTAAAATAGCGGCCTTTACATCTTCTTTTTGTTCTTGTTTTAGCACTTGATACAGCACATTAATTGAAGATGGCTTTCCTATTTTAGCCAACCATTTTGCGGCAACAATACGCTCTTCAGCGTTAGTTGACCATAACGCTTTTTCCGCATATTGATGGATATCTTTTTGCGTCATTAATAAATATTGCGCCTCACTGCGCAAAGCTTTGGTCGATGCTAAAGCGATTGCGAATAAAAAAGAAACGTACTCATTAGGCAATCGCGGAAAATAAGATAAAATTTTAATAGCATTACGTGCGTCAAGCGTTAATAGGTTTTTATCTTTATTAGGGAATCCCAATGCATCGTCCAAATAATGCCTATTTTCAGCAAAAAATGGCCATACCAGCTCTTTATCCATCCATAAGTGCGCACTGACCCCACCTAAAAAGGCATACTCAATAGCATATTCAATGGAATACCCATCAATATTCTTCAGCACTTGTACAACTTGACGTAAATCAGCGTTACGCGCAATATCATAGTCATAAAAGCTATATTCAAAGCACCTCATCGGTTCTTTATGTAACTGAAAAGAACGAAATAGATGAAATAAGTTAAATTCAGGCAGTGCGAGTAATCGATCATCTTTCAAGATCACATTCGTCAATAATGAACTGCCATCTGGTAAGATTGATTTTAACTGATTTAACGTTTCATTAAGTGCCGCTTGACCGTTTAAATAGTCAAACATATTTTGTAAATCATCGGCTGTGATGCCTTGTATTTTAGTATAATCAGAGACAAAGCTAGAACAATCAACCTGATAGCGTTTATATTTATCAAGCTGCTGTTGGTGCTGTTGCTGTGACTTAGCTAAAAATAGATTAAAGTTTTGTTCTATTATTGACATTGCAACGGCGGGTAAAGGAAGATCGATAATTTCTGCATAAGCAGGGAGTACTAATACTTGCGAATCTGATGTTGTCATGATTGCCATAGTCCTTTTTATTTAAACACGCTATTTTTGTAAAGATTATAGCGTTAATATTTACGCTGTGTAGAAAAATTAGTACTTTGGTGTTGAATTCAATATAACTCTCGTTGGCACTGTCAAGTTAACTATTTTTTGTATAATCATACAGATGAATACTAATAAAATCTATCAACGCCATCGTTATCCCGCATCTATTATTAGCCATTGTGTCTGGTTATATTATCGCTTTACATTAAGTTATCGTGATATTGAACTCATCATGATGAAAAAAGGGATAGCTGTTACGTATGAATCCATTCGTTATTGGTGTATTAAATTCGGTAAACTTTATGCAAAACGAATTAAAAAAGTTAAGCGCTATGGTGATTATGTTTATATGGATGAGGTATTTTGTAAAATTAACGGTAAACGTGTCTATTTGTGGCGAGCAGTTGATCAAGATGGTCAAACCATTGATGTGTTAGTTCAAGAAAAAAGAGATAGCAAAGCAGCAACTAAATTTATTAAAAAAGTCCGAAAGAGTATGCAAAAACCCGTTTCAAAAGTCGTTACTGATAAACTAAAAAGTTATATTAAACCGATCAAAATATTACTTTCAACTACACCTCATCTTACTCAACAATATGCTAATAACAGAGCAGAAAACTCACACCAAGCAACAAGGCTTAGAGAGAAGAAAATGCGTAAATTCAAGTCATTAAAATCAGCACAATTATTCTTGTCATGTTTTGGCAATATTTACGATCATTTTAATTGTGCAAGGCATTTATGTTCAGCTAAAGCCTTTCGGATTTTAGCTGAACGTCGATTTAAAGAGTGGGGCGCTATTACCCAAGTTGTACCTAAAATTCAAAATTAGGGATGTAAATACCCCATTTGTAACACAGTGATCTCGTAGAATAATTTATGCAACATTTCGATATTCATATGGCGTCATATTATTCAGTGATTCATGTGGTCTTTCTCGATTATATTGTTCAATCCAATCAACCGTCATTTGTTTCACCTCATTTAAATTACGAAAAATATAGCTATCGAGTATATCTTCACGGTAAGTCCGGTTAAATCGTTCTATGTACCCATTTAGGTATGGACAACCCGGTTTAATGTAGTCAATTATAATCCCATGAGCTTTTGCCCTGTTGACAAAAACATCCGAGGTAAATTCACTACCGTTATCAGTCCGTATTTTCTCCGGATAACCATACCACTGAGCAAGCCTATCTAGATAACGTATTACCCGTAAAGACGGCATGCTCGTTGCAATATCGATCCCGAGTACTTCTCTATTAAAATCATCAATCACATTAAATGTACGAAATCGAACTTTATTATGCAAGCTATCACTCATAAAATCGACCGACCAAGACTTACCTAATGCATCAGAAGGTGCTAACGGTTTGGGGCATCTATTTGGTAATCTTTTTTTACTTTTGCGGCGCATATTCAATTTTAGTTCCGTATAAACACGGTAAACACGTTTATGGTTCCAGTGATAACCTAGCTTACGAAGTCGGTTAAAACACTTAGGAAATCCCCAACGATGATGCCGCTCGGTTAACCGATTTAATTCCTGAATGATTTCATCGTCATCGCTAAGTTTAGGTTCATAATAGTAAGCCGTGCGGCTAATACTTGAGACATCACAACTTTTAACCACGCTGACCTGATACTTTACCTGCAACTCTTGAGCCCAAACTTTTCTTTCTGTTACAGGTACTAAAGCTTTTTTATAATATCTTCTTGCATCAAGGATTTGAGACTCAACTCAGCATACATCTGTTTAAGTCGGCGATTTTCATCTTCAAGCACTTTTAAGCGATAGATATCGGACGCTTCCATTCCTCCGTATTTTTCTCGCCATTTATAAAATGTTGAATTCCCTATTCCATATTCACGGCAAATATCTTTAACCGGTATGCCTGCTTCGGCTTTTTTCAAAATAGCGACTATTTGGCTCTCTGTCATGCGTTTGCTCATTGTAAAACTCCTTTGGTTTATTTTAAAAGAAATTCTACGAGTATGCTGTATTATTTTAGGGGATATTTACAGGATTAAATATCAAATTAAAATTCATTCTTAAAAATTAATTTGACAGTACTAATCTAGTCGCTATGGTTGTTCATAAGGGTAGTGTTTACCAACTAAGTCATACTGCTGTTCAATTTTGGCTAGCTCTTCAAGCGACTCAGCTCGTGAAGCTTTATCAATACCTTCTGGCCAACTAAATTCAGGGGCAAAGCAGTTACATAATCGACCTAACCAAAAACGACCACGGATTTTGCTTTTGTAATTCATATTCGGCATGCCATTCATATAACTCAATAGCCAACGCCACTCGCTGTGATTGATGTAATTGGCATTATCCCATAAGCTAAAATAGTCCATCAGGGTGTCAGTTTGCAGGTCAACTACCGCCGCACAAACCTCCTGCTGTAAAAAGAAACCTTTACGCGTCACCATGCCTTCAATATTTTGCCAGTCATAGACTTTAATGACCGGCTTATAAAGCTTGACAATTTCCCTTAAGGGAAAATAATAATGGCGCTTACTTAACCTAGGCTCATACACATAGACTTTACCTGTTTTACGATTAAAACGCACTGGGTAGTCGGCTGGCCAAATAACAGCTTTGGCTAGTTGTGATAGAGGTAAAGTTAATGCAAACAAAGAAAATATAATTAATCCTAACGAAAATGCTAGATCACTGTATATAGAATAAGGATTAACATCGTGCAATAATGATATTCCAGCATAAATGGCGAAAAGAAACATACCAGATCCACTTAATGCAAGAGCCATCTCTAAAGTACGGTCTATTTGACCACTGGTTCGTCCAATTTCAATAAGCGTATCATTGCCAAAACGAAGGTTAGTTAATTCGTCGTAGTTTTTAACCGGTTTAAATTTTACTAAGTCTTTAGGGTAATGCTTATACCCCAATTTAAATTCTGCCATTACTTATTCCTACTCATATTTCAAGATAATCTTCTAAGGCACTATCAAGTTAACTTATCTTTTGTATAATCATACAGATGAATACTAATAAAATCTATCAACGACACCGTTACCATTCTTCGATTATTAGCCACTGCGTGTGGCTATATTATCGGTTTACGTTAAGTTATCGTGATATTGAACTCATCATGATGAAAAAAGGGATAGCTGTTACATATGAATCCATTCGTTATTGGTGTATTAAATTCGGTAAACTTTATGCAAAACGAATTAAAAAAGTTAAGCGCTATGGTGTGATGTGCTCCTAGTTTAATGGAGACTTTTTAGTAACAAAAAAGGAGTCTCAAATGAGTAAAAAATACGATCCCAAATTTAAACAAGAAGCGAGCAATTTAGCCCTAAATAGCGAACAAACTTATCGACAAACAGCCAATGATTTAGGTATAAATTACAAAACATTTTGTAATTGGATGTACCAAACGATGAATAAACCAACCCATCAAGCGATAAAATCAAATAAAAAACCAGACTATCACGAACTTGAGCGTCAAAATAAAGCGATGAAAAAAGAGCTTGAGCTACGTAAAAAGGAGATCGATATCCTAAAAAAGGCCGCTCAGTACTTTGCGAGCCTGAAATAGCCAGGTACGAATTTATTAAAAAGCAAAACACGCTATCTAAGCGTCGTTTATTTCATCTATTTGACGTGTCAAGTAGTGGTTACTATGCCTATTTAAAGCGATTACCGTCTCAGAGAACAGTGTTTAATCAGCAGCTTGACAAAAAGATTGAAACACTATTTGAAGATCATCGGCATCTCTATGGTTATCGGCGTTTACATGTCGAACTTTTGGAGGAAGGCTATTGTTTATCACGTGAACGAGTTCGTCGACGAATGCACAAGCTTCACCTTAAAGCAAAACAACGCAAAAAGTATAAACAAACAACGCACAGTAACCACAACAAACCGGTCGCTGAAAATATTTTAGATAGGCACTTTACCATGGACACACCTAATCAAGCTTGGGTATGCGATATAACTTATATTAAAGTGAACGGACAGTGGTTATACCTCGCGATTGTACTTGATCTCTACTCTCGTAAAATCATAGGCTGGGCGATGGATACGCATATGGAAAGCTCGCTAGTTTGTCAAGCCTTAACTATGGCTTTGCTTCATCGGGGCTATCCGAGTAAAGTGATTGTTCATAGTGACCGTGGTGGCCAGTATTGTTCCGATGATTACCAAGCTATATTAACGGCTTATGGCTTAACGTGTAGTATGAGTCGCAAAGGTAACTGTTGGGATAATGCGGTGGCTGAAAGCTTTTTCCATACCTTAAAAACAGAATGGATTTACCGACACAAACTAGAAAATATGGCACAAGCTAAATCGATGCTCTTGTGGTACATTGAGGTTTACTATAACCGAGTAAGAAAACATTCATATTTAAACTATTTATCACCTGTTCAATTTGAAGAAAAAATGATTTAATAATTTGAAAATAACTCTCCACTAAAATGTGGGCAGATCAGTTTTAAATGCGTTAAATCTAAAATCAAATTACCTCTCCTTAGCATAAGTAGTGCGAGTCCTGGAGCAGGAATCGATGAAAACAAGTAATGAATTGATTAACCGTGATTATTTTATTTTTTCTATCAAAGTTGACTCCAATATTGCTCCAATACTTCATTTGCTGTAGAAATATACAATTTAAGCTAAGTTTTACGATCATTTTAATTGTGCAAAGCATTTATGCTCAGCTAAAATTTCGAATTTTAGCTGAACGAAGATTTAAAGAGTGGATTTTATTACCTAGGTTGTGCCTAAATTTCAAAATTAGAAGATAGTTATCAAATTTAGCTTCATGTAAAAAAGTTAATTTGACAGTACCATCCCTATATGCAATACGTCCATTTTTTAAATACGTTTTATAATAATTGATGTATTAATTCCACCAAATGCAAAATTATTGGTTTGAACATATTCAATATCTAAGTTTCTACCGTTACCTATAATATAATCGAGATCTCCGCAGTTAGGATCTGGAGTAAGAAGGTTAATCGTTGGATGGAACCAACCTGAATGCATCATCTCAATTGATAGCCATGCTTCTAAAGCTCCACATGCTCCCAGCGTGTGCCCCAAATAGCTTTTTAATGATGAAATCGGTGTTTTATTACCATATATTTCAGCTGTAGCGTTGCTTTCTGCTATATCACCACGCTCGGTTGCTGTACCATGAGCGCTAATATAACCAATCGCGCTTGCTGGTAAGTTTGCTTGTTTGAGTGTTTGTTCAATACAGATTTTCATAGTCTCTTTGCGTGGTTGTGTAATGTGGCTTGCATCACAGTTTGTCACAAAGCCAACGATTTCAGCATAAATTTTAGCACCTCTAGCCTTGGCATGTTCATACTCTTCAAGTATTAATGCACCAGCACCTTCACCAATCACTAAACCATCACGATGTTGATCGAATGGGCTAGGGGAGCTTTTGGGATGAGAATTTTTTTGACTAGTTGCAAATAAAGTATCAAATACAGCTGCTTCTGATGGGCATAATTCCTCTGCACCACCTGCTACCATAACAGTTTGCATGCCATATTTTATCGCTTCATAAGCATAACCAATCGCTTGACTCCCCGATGTACAGGCACTAGAGGTCGTGAGTACACGACCTTTTAAACCAAAGAATAATCCCGTATTCACGGCTGTAGTGTGGGGCATCATTTGCACGTAGGTCGTTGCGGTGATATTGTTGGTATGTTTTTCATTAAGCATGGTTGCAAATGCGGCAACAGGAGACGTGCTACCGGTTGAGGAACCGAATGCAATTCCTGTTTGACCCTCTGTTAGTATCGGATCACCAAGTAGTCCAGATTGTGTCAGTGCGATTTCTGTGGCTCGGGTGGACATTAATGAGACTCGCCCCATCGAACGAATTTTTTTTCTAGTATAGTGATCTGGTAAGCTAAAGTCATCAATAGGGGCGCCAAGTTTAGTATTTAATCCATCATAAATTTCCCACTCAGGCATATATCTTACTGCATTGTTTAATTGTTTAAGCTTATCTTCAATAGATTTCCAGTCATTACCAAAGGCAGTTATTCCACCCATACCTGTTATGACTACTCGCCGACTCATATCATTCCTCCATTAACTGATATAACCTGACGAGTAACATAGCTAGCAATGTCTGACATTAAATAACTGGCTAGCCCGGCAACTTCATCAACTGTGCCCATTCTTTTGAGTGGAATCATTTTCATCGCTTCTTGTAGTGCTATTGGTTCCATGTCTAAAATTCCGGTATCAATTAATCCAGGAGCAATACAATTAACGGTAATTTTCCGTTTGGCTAGTTCAAGTGCGAGCGCTTTACTGGCGCCAATTAGTCCTGCTTTTGCTGCACTATAATTAACTTGTCCTCGGTTACCCGTAATTCCTGATATTGATGAGATTACGATAATACGTCCGCCATTGCGAAGTCCAATCATTGGCATTATACAAGGATGTAGTACGTTGTAGAAACTATCTAAATCTGTATGAATAACATCATTCCAGTCTTTTTCTGTTAGAGCTGGAAATGCGCCATCACGAATAATACCTGCATTATTAATGACTCCGTAAAAAGCACCATGTTGTTCAATTTCTGCTTCAAGGATTTGTTGGCATTGTAAGCGATTACTGACATCAAATTGTAATAGTCGTGCCTTGCCCCCGAATGATTCAATTGTCGTGAGCGTATCTTGAGCACCTTGTTTATCGCTATGATAGTGAATAACGATAGTGAAACCATCTTGAGCAAGTTGACAAGCAATTGCTTTACCAATTCCTTTGCTTGCTCCGGTTACTAGAACTGTTTTTTCCATTATTATTATTCTCCTATTTATTTCCGACTAACTAACTGTTCTAATTCAAGATGATCAGGCTCATAAACATTCAATTTACCCGTAGCAACCGTTACATCATCGACGCTGATTTGGCAATCAAAATTAGCTAGTTTGGTATCGGTAAGGACTAGTTTCGCGTGAATCATTAATGTACTGTCTGTTTCAAATTTCGCGAGTTCCATTTTTATGGCTCGTCCGCCGAGTAACATCCCTAATTGGCATTGGTGATTGTTTTTCAGACCATGATAACCATTCCATACCCCAATCGTTTGTGCCATAAGCTCTATTACGTAGACATTGGATAAGGTATGCTGTGGCGTTAAAAAAGGAGCTAAAATACCGTTTTTACTGACATTTACACTACAGATACAGTTTTCTTCATCGATAAGATGAACATCTTGAATCATAACCATTGGTGTATCATGAGGTAAGTACTTTATTGCTAAATGGTATTGCATTATTTTTTACCAATAATGAGAGAGGTATTATTGCCGCCAAATGCAAATGAGTTTGACATAATCAGCGGTTTTTCTAATACCATATCATGAGTAATTATCGAAATTTTATCCAATTTTGAATCAAATGGCGATATGGAAAAATCTTGTTGAGGTAGTTTCATTTTTTGTTCAATGAGTAAATAGCTGAGCGCTAATTCAGTTGCGGCAGCCGTTCCTAATGTATGACCCGTTAAATGTTTCGTGGAGCTGCATGGGGTATTTGTGTGTTGAAATAAGCGATATACCGCTTTACTTTCAGCTAAATCATTTAGTTCTGTAGCCGTGCCGTGCAAATTTATATAACCAATATCACTCGCATTAAGACTCGCGTTGTGTAGTGCCATTCTCATCGCTTTTTCGGCACCAGTACCATCGGGGTGTGGAGCAGATATGTGGTGAGCATCAGAAGACTCACCCGTTCCTAAAACCGCAATATCGCTGCTCTCTTTTTTTGTTAGCAAAAAGAGTGCGCTAGCTTCACCAATATTAATTCCATTGCGGTCTTGTGAAAAAGGCATACAAGGCATCTTTGAAATTGAGTCAAGGGCATAAAAGCCATTAATTGGCATTCTACTTAAGCTATCGGCCCCCCCAACAATTGCAGCATCAACGATACCGGCATCAATTAAACGTTTACCGCTAATTATTGCTCTTGCACTTGATGTGCATGCAGTAGATATTGTATAAGCGGGGCCTTGTAAGCCGAGTAATGTTGCTAAAAAGCACGAGGGATCGCCTAGCTCTTGTTGATTATATGTGTAGTGTTTGGGTAAGGTTTGGGTTTGTAAATAATGCTTAACAGCCAGATCACCTTCATGAATCCCTGAAGTACTGGTTCCCATAATCACAGCTACTCGTTGTTGACCATATTCGGCAATGATTTGCTCAATTTCTATCTTAATTTGTAAATAGGCATTATAGAGTAATTGGTTATTACGACTCGCAAATTGTTGAAGCGCATCTGGTATTACTGATAATGGATAATCTGCTTCACCAAACCAACTACTTTCATCATTCAGTATCCAGCCTTTTTTCTTGGTCAGATGATGGGGAGCATTGTAATTTTGAGCCAAAGACTGTCTCATATTAGCAATATTGCTTCCTAACGAATTAACTGCTCCCAATGCCGCAATATAAACCATAATGTTTACTCCATACTCTCTATCGCAATTTGATAATTAAACACCTTATGTTCAATATTACTTGGTTTGCGAATTTGTGATGATAATGGTTTCTGATAGGTAATATCAATGACTATTTCATGTTTATCATTCAGCAGCTTTCGATGGTATTTATCATCAACTAATTGCCATTTTGCAGGCAATACTGCTAGCCATGTTTGTATTGGATAAATGCTTAGCATGATGTCAGATAAAATTTGCGAGGCTGGAGGTAGTTCTTTGATAAAAATATACTGTTCAGTAGTGATCACGTTATCATGATACTCAATTTTAAATAGTCGAATGCCTAATGTTGATAGGCCAACGACGTTTAATGTGTCGTTATTCACATCGACTAATACAATTAATGAATTTTGTTGCCCGTTATAATTAAACGTTAATAGTTGTTGGTCGTGATAGGTTTGACCTAAAATTGGTGAGGGTAAATTTACTTTAGTTTCTTTTGTTAACCATGTTTCTGTAGCTGACGTAGAGGGTTTTGCACAAGCTGTTAGTAAAATAACTAAAAAACTGGTCATTAAAAATAAATAAGATTTCATGTTGTTCTACCCGATAATTACATTGTTATTTTTTATAATGTGGTTTGATAACTAATGGCGCAAATAAAAACGCCGCAAAAATACCGCCAACTAAGACTAAACCAAAACCAACAATTGCACTTGTGTGGCTTAACACCAATAAGCCAAATGAGAGTAGAGTGGTTAATGCTGCCATAGATACGGCTAATAATGCACTTTGTTTTTGTTCGCTATGATTACTTAAAAATAAGCTGTAATCAATACCGATTCCGATCACTAAGATAAGAGCGAGCATCGAAAATAGGTTAAGAGGTTGCTGTGTGAAACCCTGTATCGATAGTGCACACCCTACCGATAATAATATTGGTAACGTGCTTTTTAGTGCCATTTTCACGCCATGATGACGATTTCGATAAATGAAGCTCAAACAAATAACGATAATCGTTGCGATTAATAATTGTGTTAAATGTACACGATAATTGGTAAACATATTGTTAAACTCTTGCCTACGATCTAACCATTCTACACCGGGTTCATTTTGTGCTAATTGTTTAACTGCATTGATATTGGTAATGCCACTAATGGGAATTAATGCTGCACTGTGACCATTTTCTTCGCTAAACCACAATAATTTTCGTCCCTGGCTAATAGCATGTTGTAGCCACAGTTCTGGCGTTATTAGTTCATGATTAACTTTTTCAATAGACGGAAATTTGATATCTAGTCCTAGTTGCTGTAATGCAGTAATAATATCAGGTGAATATTGTTCAATTATCGCAATATTTTGTTGCTGTTTTTGCTTTGATGGTAAGTTGATGGTTTGATATTGCGTGAGAATCCCTTTTTGTTTAGCATCCTCTAATTTAGGTAAAAATTGTTCTAAATGTTGTAAGGTTTTTTCTGGTGTTTCACCATAAACAATAAACCACTTTTGATCGGTAGACTGTTTAGTAATAGCAATAATCTGTTGTTCTTCACTATGTAATATAGGCGGAATAGTTTGTAAACGGCCAATATCATCATCAATCGTTAAATTAGCAAGCCCTACACCGATAAAGATTAGCGCAGCAAAGATCATGCTGAGTTGCATCGCTTTTTTTTGCCATAAATTTAACCAGAGTGTTAATAACGTCTGTCCTGTGTTAGCCCTGACTTGTAATTTATGCACTAAAAATGGATACCACAAGATGACAGATAAAAATGCACCAATTAAGCCAAAACAGGCAAATATTGATAATTGTTTTAGACCTGGGAATGGTGTTATTAACAAAATAAGATAAGTGATAAGGCTTGTATATAATGCAATTACTAGTGTCGGTAACAGTTTAGTTAAACTTTGATTTGGTGACTCTCGATCACCGTGTAACAAGCGTTCAGTAAGATAGTGTAATGAATAATCGATTGCTACACCAATAATGCTTGAACTCATGACAATAGTCATAATATGAATTTCTCCAAATATGACTAATACAGCAATGGTACCACATAAGATACCGATAGCGATTGATAAGAGTGTTAATAAGATGGGACGGATTGAACGAAAAACAGCTAGTATTAAAAAAATAATTCCCAGCATGGATAACGTGCCAATCGTTGATATATCGCTTTTTGCTTGTGTCGCAGCGTTATCACTATAAAATATTACGCCGCGTTTTAGTATTTCTGTATTTGGCCATTGTTGTTTTAACTGATTTTCTAGAATTGATAGTTGGTTGACGATTTGGTGCGACTGTTTCATATTGAAAGATGAACCCGTTAGCTCACCATAAAGCATATACCATGTATTACCATCATTATCTTTGCCGGTTAACCAATTATTGGTGATGCTTAGATTCCCAGCAGTACTTAATTGATTAATTTGGGCAGAACGCGTAAGTAATAGAGGATCATTATTTAACTCATTGACACTTATACCGCTAAAAGGTGAGTAGATTTGACTGAGAACCCAATCAAACTGTGTTTGCTCCCTAAGGCGATTAATAGTTTGAGGATCGGCGAGTTGATAACGATACTGGTAAGCAAAGACTCCCCAATCTTGTTGAAAATTTTGGTCAAATTGACCATTAATGTCTTGAATAAAATCTTGTTGTTTGAGCGTGTTATACCACCATTGAACAGCTTGTATTTCATCATTCGTAGCAGGTTTAATTAACCAGACGATTTGTTTATCTAATCTATCTTGAAATCCGTTGATTAAATCAATAGGGACATTATTGTTTTGTTCCTGTGGCAGTAGCGATAAAACACTGCTATTTATCTTACTGTTAGGTAGCAAATAACTGGCAAAAAATAGTAAGCCAATCACGATAATTAACCATGAAATCGCCCATTTCTTTAGCCTTATATGGTTACTGAAATAATTGTTTTTCATCAGTGGTTAAAGGTTTTGTATTATGGTTCGTGAATGTGATAATGGTTTTATCATGTTGCTTATCATCTATTATAATTTGTGATAAGTATTTAGTACCACTAAGTTCTATTTGGGTAAAAATCTTATTCAAGGGCGCTGCCTTAGGATGCAAAATAAGTTGCCATTGTTTGTCTTGTTGAGAAAGGGTCAGAGTAAAGTTTTGTTCCAGTGTATTTTTATCAGCATCAAATACCGCACTCAATAATGAATTGAATTGAAATAGCTGAGGTTGTGCTTGTGCTGTAATAATTTGTGGTGCTTGGTTTGCAATTTGTTGTTCCATGCGTTGATCGTTCATTTTTAACGTCATGATAAATGGCGTTTTTTGTTGCCACCATAATCCTAATGTCTTACTGATAATCATCTTACCAGTTGAATGTAATGGTTTACTTAAACCTTGAATATAACGATCTTGTGTAAAATCAGCTCGAGTTACTGGGTATTGAGCAAATTGTAGCTGTAGCTGTTCTAAGGTTATTGCATAGCTAAAATGGCTGACCATCATCAATAATGTGAAGCAGGTGATGAAATATTTTTTCATTTTAATAATCCAAATCGTTCTAAGAAAATATCTGGTGTGATGAAACTCATCTCTTTTGTCTGTGTAGATAGTGCTACTTGTATGGTATAGCCTGTTGTCGTTTTTTTGCCTGTTTGCGCATCACGGATAATATAGCCAATTTTAATGCGATTTTCGAACTCTTCTAACTGTGCGGTAATCTGTAACGTTTGTTCGGCTACTGTCATTGCCGTGTATTTTAATCGGGTGTCAACGATTGGCCAAGCATAGCCCGATTCAATCATCTCTTTATAACCATAATTAAATTTTTGGAATAGCGCTTCTCTCGCTTTTTCAAAAAATTTTAAGTAATTGCCATGCCAGACGACGCCCATTGCATCCGTGTCGTGAAATGATACAGTTAGTTCAGTTGTGATGCAGTAGTCAGGATTATTTTTCATTGTGAGTTGTACTTGTCTCAATGTTATGTGGTTTGGGTGGCGTAAATCGCCAAAAGTCATAAAAGTTAAACCAGTCTAAAGGCGAAATTAGGCAATAGTGTTCTAAACGCGAAGCATAATTTTGCACAATGCTTGACAGCACGGCATCACGGTCTTTTCTGGGTAAAATTAATTTATCGGTAAAATGTTCAAAATAGAATTGAAATCGACCATTTGGTTTGAGTCCCCAAATGAGATAGACCGGAAAACCTAATACGGCAGATAAGATAAAAGGACCTTTTGGAAAAGGGGCTGGTTGCCCTAAAAAGTTTGCCCAAATCACGGAATTTTCTGATGTTCTTTGATGGATATTGGTTGACGTTCTATCGCCTACGATTGCAATCCATTCACCCGCATCTAATTTTTGCTTGAGTAAAATTGCAGTATCGGCACCGAGCGTATCAACTTGTATTAAATTAATTGTTGATGTGGGATTAACCTCTTTTAAAACTTGATTAAAGCGCTTGGCATGATGAGTAAATACTAAAGCATTAATGGTGACATTATGAGACAGATTAGCAATGGCGCGGCACATTTCTAGATCACCGAGGTGAGAACCAATTAAAATAATCCCTTGTTGTTTTTCAATGATATCTAAGCACTGTTTTTTATCTGGATAATAGAGATCGTTAATTTTTATATCACCTTGCCAACTAGCGAGTTTATCTAACAACGATTCACCAAAACGATAAAAATGGTGAAATGTGGTTAACTTCTTTTGCTCAACTAAAGCGACGCGATCATAGTGTTGATTGATTTTTTGTAAATAAGCTTTGGATGCTTTACGTTGGTTTGTCCCTGTTAACCAAAAATAAGTGATGACGGGTAGCATAATCCATTTCGCGGCTCTACGACCCAGCCATCGATATAAACTAAGAATAAATTTTATTCCCCATAAACCTTGTCTTTCTTTAGTTTGTGACCAGTGTAGTTGTGTACTCTTCACTGAACGATTCTGTTTTAGTAATGATATTGCACGCGGTAACATACCAAAAAATAGTTTAGTATGCATCCATGAGATAAGTAAGTTATCTTTAAAGGCTTTAAAATGCGATACTCCATCTTTAGGATAAATCACTTTTGTCGGTACAAAAATAGTCGGTGTTCTTTCCCAATAGAGTCGAACCATAATCTCGGTATCAAAGTCCATTCTATGACCAATTGAGTATTTTTTGATTACGCCAACGGTATTGGCTAGTGGGTAAATTCTAAATCCACACATGCTGTCTTTTATTGAAAAAGACAATGTTTCAATCCAAACCCAAACATGAGTAATATAGCGAGCGATTAAACGATGTTTAGGAACGGATTCATCATATATTGGTTGACCAGAGATGAGTAACTCTGGATATTGATGAGACACTTCAATGAGTTTAGTAATATCTTGGCAGTTATGTTGCCCATCAGCATCAATTTGGATTGCATGTGAATAGCCCTGTGAATAGGCGTGTTGTATTCCGGTCATGACTGCAGCTCCTTTACCCTGATTAGTCGGTAAACGAATTAAAGTCACCCAAGCAAATTGTGCAGCAAGGTGTTGGAGTATATCAGCCTGAGTGATATCACTTCCATCATCAATAAGAAAGCAGTCTATTTGGTATAATTCAAGATTTTCTAATACCTTAAAGAGCGTATTACTATGATTGTAACAAGGGATTACAAAGCAATATTTATAGGCGCTATCGGATAAAATAGTCTTTATGGACATAGCTTTAGTTTTCCTGAACTTGCAATTTTATTTGCAACCATATAAAAAAATTGTAGTTTACGTAAGTCACTATCCCAGACAATATTCAAATGCAATCGATCGTTGGGGAGTATTGGGGTCTGAAATTTGATCACATCAATTGATGCAATTTCTGCTTGAATATTTAATAATTTTTTACTGTAATGCATTACCCAATTTAATTGTGTAACCCCAGGTAATAAAGGTCTTTCGGGGAAATGTCCTTTAAACCACAACAGATCGTCAGGAACATCGAGTTCAAGATCTATACCGTTGGCATTTATAGTAATATTTAATTCATTAGGCAGTGTTTTTTCCATTATTTTCTCTGCGTATCAAATAAAGCTTGTAACTCGATATAGATCAATTTCCCCTGATTATTGACTGGGTATTGTTCGACAAATCGCCATTTTTTGGGTATCGCGACTAATGATAATTTATCTTTTAGATATTGTCGAAAATATTGTGATAATCGGAAATGTCCCAATTGCTGTTGTTTATGTTTGCCAATGTCTGATAGTTGTACAACGCCAGCTAAAATTATTCGATTGTTTTGTTCCAGCGTAATGACTTTCACGCTGATAATCTCAGGTAATTGGTTAAGCTGATTTTCAATATAGGTCAGTGATACGCGTTGCTCTGCAACTTTGACTATTCTATCGAGACGTCCATCAAGATGAAACTGATTATGACTAAGTGAATTAATTTTATCGCTGAGTGGCAGGGCTTCATCCAGTAATGGTGATATAAGAATCGATTTTTGCTTAACATATTTTAATATCATTTGTGGAAAAAGTTCCCAAGGCATATTTTCTCGATACTGCACTCTTGTCGCGATAACGCCTGTTTCACTTGAACCATAAATTTCATTAGGTAATGCACCTAGGCACTGTAAACTCAAATTAGCTTCTTGATAAGATAGAGGCCCTCCCGCTGATATTACTTTCTTACATTGGCTATTTTTTAGTTGATAGTCTAAGGTTTTTAGCATTGACGGTGAGGTGATATAGACTATATTTTTTGCACTATACGTGGTGAGCTGTTCTTGATAGTGAATCTGTTCACAAATAAACGGTGCTCGATTAGCCAATGCTAACATAATTTTAAAGGTTAACCCATACATATGATCATGAGCAACTGATGCTGCAAATAGATAATCAGATAATGAACCAAAATAGGTAGTAAGAATCTCACTCTCTTTTTCGAGCTGTTGGATTGTTTTTATAATTGGTTTTGGTAGTCCAGTGGAACCCGATGTAAATAGGGTCACTTGTGACAGCGGGAAGTTATCAGGTAAATATGTTGTTAGATGATCGCCATTTAATTGATTAATGTTGATAATGATATTATCAGGTAATTGAGTATGATTTCTATCGTCATCTGTTAGTAGCGCTTGATAGTATTGCTGCATTTGACTATAACGGGGATTTAGCAACATAGGTTGTTTCCCTGCATATAGTAACGCAAGTATTC
The DNA here is from genome assembly GCA_036251205.1 of Orbaceae bacterium BiB. NCBI lineage: Bacteria > Pseudomonadati > Pseudomonadota > Gammaproteobacteria > Orbales > Orbaceae > Orbus > Orbus mooreae. The sequence continues at coordinate 2,227,162 of CP133958.1, forward strand.
CTGCAACAAAATTAAAGCTATCTTGCATAGCAAGCGCCCAATATTGAATTGGTGATTGAGTAACCTCTTGATATATTTCAATTACTTTTGTTCTTAGGTCAAGTATTGATAAAGGACTATTTTGACGAATAGCAATTATTTCATTATCATTACGATAAATTTGCCGACATAATGGGACTAATGTTGGTATTTTTTGCGAATGAGCCATTCTCCCCCCATTAGTAAAGCAATTAATAGATAACTGATTCCGCCATTATAAAGTGTCCACAGCTCAATATTTCCGACTAAACATGTTATTAGTGCGATGCAGCCGTTAACGATAAAAAATAGACACCAACAACGAGTTACGTTATTTGTATATTGTATTGCTTTTTCAGATAAGTCAGGATTCTGTATTCTTGCAAATCGTTCAATGATTGTAGGAGGATATTGCAAGGAATAGCTAAAGATAATTAAAAAAGCAATATTGACGATAACTGGATAGTAAAGTAATAATTGGTATTTAGTAAAGAGCAAGCTAGCACTAACTAAAAATAGTCCCAAGCAAGGAACAATTTTGGCAAACCAACGTAGTTGTGAAAATATGCCGGGTTGAGTGAATAGTCTCAAGATAAAAATCATGATCAAAAATAGTACCGCTAAATTAATATATCCATTGCGGAATGATATAAAGATAATCAGTGGATAACAGGCTAATAGGATATTAGTGGTTATTTTAATAATTAACTTGAGAGTATGCATGTTCATAAGTAGTTAAGGAATCTAATCAGGACTAATGACTACCATTAACTAAAGTGTTCACCGCTTCTACAACGTCTTGTACGGTTCTGACTGACTTAAATGTTTCTGGATCGACTTTTTTACCAATCTTTTTTTGTAAGTGAACAACTAAATCGACTGCATCTATGCTATCAAGATCGAGTTCTTCAAATAGTTTTGATTCTGGTTTGATATCTTCAGGAGAAAGTTCAAAAAGTTGTACAAGTGCAGATTGTATTTCATTAAAAATTTGTTGCCTATCCATGGAGTGTTCCTGTGATTATTTATTGCTGTGAATCGATAAAATTTGCTAGTGTGGTAATTGAATAAAAAATTTGTTTAGTTTCTTCACTTTCTGCGGATAAAACGGTGCCATAGCGGTTTTTTATTGCCAGACCAAGTTCTAATGCATCTATGGAGTCCAGACCTAGACCTTCACCAAATAGCGGTGCATCAGTTTCAATATCATCAGGTGTAATTTCTTCTAAATTAAGTACATCAATAATGAGTGTTTTTAAATCATTATGCAGTTGGTTCATCATTTCCTCGATTTATACTATATTATTATTTTCATGCTCACTGAGTTTTAAAGTTAAATACTGCGTCAATTTTCGAGCTGAAATAGTGATATTATTATCACTAAAGTTTTTAATTGCAAGTTTTTCACCAATAGTGATATTAAAAGTCGGTTTGGTTACGGGCATATCATACCACTTTTGGTTTTTACGTAGAATTGGTGGATAGCATTCAATATGAATGATTCTAATATCAACTTGACAACGTAATGCGATATTTGCTGCACCTCTTTGTAAAGAAAGCGCTTCGTTGGGCACGCTACGTGTACCCTCAGGAAAAATTAAAATCCGACCACCAGAAGCTAAGGTTTCGTTACAATAGGGTAACATTTTACTTGCTTCGCTGTTGACGACATAACCAGCTGCTTTAATAATATCGCGAACAAAAACATTTTTTAATAACGACTCTTTTACGATACAGTCACAGCGAGGCATTACCGATGCTAATAGTACAACATCTAATAAAGAGGGATGGTTTGCAATAATTAAGCAACTTCTATCTTGTTTTAGCTTATCCAAGCCTGTAAAACGATAATCAATCGCTCTTAGCGATCTAAGAATCCATAAAAAAAAGGAAAAACTTACGCTAATACTATATTGTGCAATAATATTACGGCGATTTTTATTCCTGACAAATATTCTCAGCAAGTTAAACCATAATGTTGAGAGAATGAGCAAGCCACCAAGTCCAAATAAGATAAACCCCAGTGCTGTTGCTAATATTCTCCATAATTGCTTGAGTTTACTATATAACATTTTCATTCGTGGTTAATTGTCCATTGCCAGTCGTGAAAATAGCCTTGTAACATAAATGTTTGTTTTTTACTTAAAAAACCATGTAAGAATGCTAAAGATTGAGGATATTGTGTTTGATACTGAGGCGAATACTTTTTGGTTGCCTCAATAGAGATGGTATTGCCTGGAGTTAAAATTATCCCCATTGCATAAGCTGATACACTTGAATTGACCTGTGTTTGATATATATTAGGAAGTGAACCATCAAAATCAATTAATAAAATACGGTTATATCCTTGTTTTAATAATGCTTGAGCTTCAATTAAACCTTGTTGAAATCCATCTCGATTAGCTGAGATTGAGCTGATAGGTATCGCTTGCTTAGCTATAATGGTTAACAATCCTGATGCGGTATTATGTACAGAGAGTGCAAAGTCAGTCGGTGAGACATCAACATGATTGTTTAATGTTGTGAGAATTTTATAGGTTCTTTCCAACTCACCATGACGGCTGATAAAAATTGCGAAATCAATCTTAGTTTCATTAATAAGTTCTAAGCCGACATCAACTGCAAGACGAGATGGCTCGCTCATTCGTCGCGCTTGCATCATTGGAATCCTTTGTGATTTAGGTAGAGGAAGCATCCAATCATGATTTTCATTATGTGACCACGTTAGCCAATCATTTTGATTCGCTAAACCAGCGGATAGTGCATACCACTTTTCAAGAGAGAAGGACAATTTCACAGTAATTATTATTTCAATATAGCATCATTTGCTAAACATTATATCGTCTATTAATTTTATTGCCAAAAAATAAAAAATAATTGGCATCATTGACGTTAAATATTATGCTATATTCGCTCTTCACTGTAGCGATAAAAATATGGCGTAAGAAGTACGTTGTATCCTTAAAATAAGTATATTGAGATATAAGGAAAGTAATTTGTACAACAAGGAATATATCAAATATGGGTATAACAAAGAGGTTTATACTGCATTAGAGGCTATTACCGAAGCTCAAAAAATCGCATTTTCACCCATTTTATTTCAAGCTGTTATTTGCATGCGTAATAAGGGTATTTTTGCATATTTGGATCGGCAGGGGGAAAAGGGGGCGACGATTGACGATATTTGTGACAATGTTGCATTATCGACTTATGGTATTCAGTTATTATTAGATGTTGCACTGAGTATGCATATTATTTATCTGAGAGATCAATGTTACGTTTTAGGGAAAGTCGGACATTTTTTGTTACATGATAAAATGACTCAAATTAATTTAGATTTTACTCAAGATGTTTGCTACCAAGGCATGTTTCATCTAGAAGAGGCGCTAGAAAAAGGTACTCCAGCGGGATTAAAAGTATTTGGTGATTGGTCGACAATTTACCCAGCATTGAGTCAATTACCAGACAAACCAAAAAACAGTTGGTTTGATTTTGATCATTTCTATTCTGATAGTGCTTTTCCGCCCGCATTTAATTATATTAAAAAATTAAATCCTCAACATATTTATGATGTTGGGGGGAATACGGGTAAATGGGCATTATATTGTGCGAAAAATCTGCCTAACGTTGACATTACTATATTGGATTTGCCAGAGCAGATTGAATTGGCAAAAAATAATATTAATGAAGCGGGATTTGAATCGAGAATTTCAGGATATTCTGTTAACTTATTAACTGCAGAGACTTTACCTGCTCAAGCAGATCTGTGGTGGATGAGCCAATTTCTTGATTGTTTTAGTGAAGAACAAATTATGCAGATTTTATCATTGATTTATCGTAGTATGAAGAAAGATACAGTAGTATGTATCATGGAAATATTTTGGGATCGGCAACCGTTTGAAGCTGGAGCACTTAGTTTGAATGCTTCATCGCTTTATTTTACGTGTTTAGCTAATGGTAATAGTCGTTTTTATCATTCTAAGGTATTTTATCGGTGTTTAAGTCAGGTAGGTTTTCATGTTGAGCAAGATATTGATGGTCTGGGTTTGGGCCATACTTTGCTTATATGTAAAAAGCGTTAAATTACAATAATTAATCTTATTTAAAGGAGCAAGTAATAATGAAGTTTTTGAAAATTGTATTATCCGTGATGTTTGCTGTTGTATTATTTGGGTGTTCTTCTAAATATCAAGAACCGCAACAATTTAATACACCTGTAACTGGGCTAACAAAAGAGCAGGTAAAAGCCGCGATTCTTGGTGCAGGAACAACGGACGATGCAACGTTTGGTGTATGGAAGATGAAGGTTATTGATAATAACACTATTGAGGGAACATTATTCAACCGTGGTTACGAAGCGGTAGTTAGTATTCCATATAGTGCTAAAGGATATGAAATTAAATATGTATCAGCAAGCGATAATTTAAAAGATAAAGCAGGTCATATCCATCGTAATTATAATCGTTGGGTGAATAACTTAAATGTTAAAATTCAACAAAATATATTTATAAAAAAATAGGATAGGGACTGTTAAGTTAACTATTCTTTTGTATAATTATACATATGAATACTTTAAAAATCTATCAACGACATCGTTATCCAGCATCTATTATTAGCCACTGCGTGTGGCTATATTATCGGTTTACTTTAAGCTATCGCGATATCGAATTAATCATGATGAAAAAAGATATTTCTGTTACTTATGAATCCATTCGTTACTGGTGCATTAAATTCGGTAAACTTTATGCAAAACGAATTAAAAAAACGAAACGTTATGGTGATTATATTTATATGGATGAAGTATTTTGTAAAATTAAGGGTAAACGTGTTTATTTATGGCGTGCCGTTGATCAAGATGGTCAAACGATTAATGTATTAGTTCAAGAAAAAAGAGATAGCAAAGCAGCAACTAAATTTATTAAAAAAGTCCGAAAGAGCATGCAAAAAACCGTTTCAAAAGTCGTTACTGATAAACTAAAAAGTTATATTAAACCGATAAAAACTTTACTTTCAAGTACGCCTCATGTAACTCAGCAATATGCTAATAACAGAGCAGAAAACTCACACCAAGCAACAAGGCTTAGAGAGAAGAAAATGCGTAAATTTAAATCGTTAAAATAAGCACAATTATTCTTATCGTGCTTTGGTAATATTTATGATCATTTTAATTGTGCAAGGCACTTATGCTCAGCTAAAGCCTTTCGTATTTTAGCTGAACGTCGATTTAAAGAATGGGTCACTATTACCCAAACTGCGCCTAAAATTCAAAATTAGAGTTTAACTGTCAAATTAAGATATATTGTTAAAAGTTAATTTGACAGTGCCGTAAATACTCATACCTCAATAACTTGCGTGAATTTTTGTAAGCGTTTTATATCTTTTCTATTCGCGTTTTTATCTGTTATTAATAAGTCTATTTTGCTCCAATCACTAAAAGTAAACAATCCTGAATGATTAAATTTACTACTATCAGCGAGAACAATTACTTTATCCGCTTTTTCTACTATTTTAGATTTTATACCAGATTCTTCAAATGATGCGGTACATGGACCAGTTGTATTTTTAAAGGCATCAGAGCCAAGAAATGCCAACTCGGGTTGGATACTATCAATTATTTGTAAAGTCCAATTACCTACAATGCAGTGGCTTTGTTCTTTTAACCTACCACCTAATATATAAATGTTATTATCACTCTCTGACAACATATTTACTACTGGTATTGAATTTGTAAATATATTCATATTTTTTTTGTTAGCTAAAAGTTTTGCTAAAAAATAATTAGTCGTTCCTGAATCAATAAAGAATGATGCATTATCTGGAATCAATGATAATGCATAGTTTGCGATAGCTTTTTTATTTTCCGAATTCTCTAATTCCTTAATTGACAATGGTTTTTCCACTGACATCCTAAGAGACTGTTCATTGATAATTGCGCCTCCATGGCTTTTTTTAATGATTCCTTTTTTATCTAAAAAAATTAAATCTTTTCGAATTGTTTCAGTGGATACTTTAAATACTTTTGCCAATTCTCCGACTTTAATATTTTCGCGTGATGCAATTAATTGTGCAATTTTATTACGCCTATACTCTGTAATCGATTCCATATACTTATCCTAACTTATTTTCATGTCATTAATATAACATAAGTTCAAATTTTAATAATGTGAATTTTATCACATATAAGTCCAAATCATTCGCAATTCATATTGAATTAAGTTTGGATTAATGATTAAATGAAGTTGTGATATTCAATTTAAATATAGAGGCAATAGAATGGTAAATAAGAAAATAATACTATCCCCATCGGTTATGTGTTCAGATTTAACGGCGTTAAAAGAAGGGATTTCTGAGTTGGAAAAGGTTGGGATTACAGATCTTCATGTTGATGTTATTGATGGTGCATTTAGCCCTGCAATGCCGTTAGGGATCGATACGATTAAAAAAGTTCGAGACATTACTGATATGAATCTCGATATTCATATGATGACCACTAATAATGAATTTTTCATTACTGAAATGTTAAATATCGGCGTACAAAGTATTAGCTTTCATGTTGAAACCAGTTTACACGTAGATCGCCATATTAATATGATCAAGAAAAAAGGAGTTAAAGTTGGTTTAGCACTTAATCCAGCAACCTCACTATCTGTATTGGATTACACATTACCGCTATGTGATTATGTCCTTTTAATGTTGATTAATCCTGGTTTTGCAACCGACAAAAACGAACAACAAGTACCATACGCGCTTCAGAAAATTAAAGACCTATCGAATTTAATCCAAAGTAAATCGTTATCAACATCTATTCAAGCTGATGGGAGAGTATCATTGGAATCAATTCCTAATTTACTTAAAGCTGGTGCTGATAACCTAGTATTAGGTAGTACAAGTTTATATCGCTCAGGTCGTACGTTACTCGAAAATAAACAATATATTGATCAACTAATTAGTGATTTTCAGCGCGGTTAATAACTTGTTTGGAGATAAATTATGAATGTAGTTCACTTTGGAGCAGGTAATATTGGTAGAGGATTAATTGGTTATATCCTTTCTCTCAATAATTGTAATATTTGCTTTTTTGATGTGAATAATAGTGCGGTTGATCAATTGAATAATGATAAATCTTATTCGATTGAAATACTAAACGATCCAACGAATATCGTGACGATCAAAAATATATCTGCATTAGCGTGCGGTAATATATCTGATGAATTAATTAATAAATTCTTAGATGCAGATTTAGTCACAACATCGGTAGGAATTAATAATCTATCAAAAATTGCGCCTGTCTTATTACAGTTAATTAATGAAAGAGTTAAAGCGAGAAAAAGTATTGATATCATCGCAAATGAAAATGCAATTAATGCAAGTTCATTACTTGCTGATGAAATTAAAAAATTAACAGCTGAGAGTGAATTTACTCAGTTAAATAAATATTGTTCATTTGTTAATTCAGCAATTGATAGGCAATCACTTACCGCTCAGCATAATGGTAAACCAATCACTGCTGTCGAGCCATTTTTTGAATGGGTTATTAATAATTCAGAATTATTAAATAAAGATTTACTGAATCTACAATCAGTTAAATTTGTTCCTGAGCTAAAACCTTATATAGAGAAAAAACTCTATATTGTAAATTTAGGTCATTGTGCCGCAGCTTATTTAGGTCAATTTGTCGGTAAATCAACGATTCTCGATACTTTAATGATACCTAGCTTTAAAGCTTTTATTCGCGAAACAATGAAGCAATCGGCAACTTACTTAACTAAACAATACTCATTTTCAAACGATGAGCTTTTAGATTATATCGATAATACTCTGGCAAGATTTTCTAATCCTCATTTGGTTGATGCGGTAACTCGAGTTGGTGGTTCTCCTATCAGAAAATTAGGTAATAACGAGCGCATTATTGGACCTTTGCAACAGCTTTATCGTCACAATCTGCCATATCAACATCTAGTTGTAATCGCAGCGCTAGCTTTATGTTTTGATGTGAAAGAAGATGAGCAATCGCAAAAAATTCAATCGATGATCCGTGAAAACAAGATTGAGGATATTATTCGACAATTAACAGGATTAACTGAAGATACATTAGTAAATGATATTGCTCAAAAATATTTAGACCTAAAAAATTTAGTTGCATCTAATCAGCAATTAAATGGCAATTTAACAGATGCCATTACATCATTTTTAAATATTGAAGGATAAATTATGATTAAAAGTCAAATTGCAGAACGTATCATTATTTCAGATGAAAATCTGAACTGGCAAGAATCAATTCAACTGGCTTCTCAACAACTAATTGATGAAGGTGCGATTTCACCACAATATGTTGAAGATATGATCTTAAATGTTGAAAAAAATGGTTCTTATATTGTGCTTGTTCCGTATATTGCGCTTCCTCACGCACGTAGTAATGGGAATGTATTTAAAACATCAATCTCTTGCCTAAAATTAACGAATCCTGTGATGTTCCCTGATGAACAGCCAGTCAGTGTTTTTTTCGTTTTAGCAACAAATGATGATTCACATTTAGATATTTTAGGTGATTTCGCTGATGTTTTAAGTGAAAAAGAGAAAGTTGAACAATTAAAAGAAGCCAAAACTAAACAAGATATTTTAGCTGTTTTTAATTAATTCGGAGGAATTATGAGCACTAATGCAATACAGAAAAAAGTCTCGATCAGGGCTAGAATCCAAGCCATGGGCGGATTTTTAACAAATATGGTTTTACCTAATATTGGCGCATTTATCGCTTGGGGTATTTTAACTGCATTATTTATCCCAACTGGTTGGTTACCAAATGAATATCTAGGTAAATTGGTTGGGCCAACCATTATTAACTTATTACCTCTGTTACTAGCCTATTCTGGTGGTTATATGATTGCCAAAACACGTGGCGCAGTAATGGGAACAATCGGAACAATGGGCCTTATTATTGGTTCAAGTATCCCAATGTTTTTAGGCGCGATGATTATTGGACCTCTAGGTGGATATATCATCAAAAAAGTAGACAATGTTGTTGAAAAGAAAACGCCTTCTGGTTTTGAAATGGTAATTAACAATTTCACAATCGGCATCTTTGGTTTCTTATTAATGATTCTATCGTATGTTGTTATTGGACCAACAATTGAAGAAGCCAATCAACTAATTACTAAAGGAATTACAGCATTAGTTGCAACGGGCGGTTTACCATTCTTATCAATTATTAATGAACCAGCCAAAGTTCTCTTTTTAAATAATGTAATTGACCAAGGTATTTATTACCCATTGGGTATGCAACAAACATTAGAGCATGGTAAATCAATCTTCTTTATGGTTGCATCAAATCCTGGCCCAGGACTTGGACTATTATTAGCTTACACTTTCTTTGGTAACACTATTGCAAGACGTACAGCACCAGGTGCAGCTATCATTCACTTCTTTGGTGGGATCCATGAGTTATATTTCCCATATGTATTAATGAAACCAATTACAATTATTGGGATGATCCTTGGCGCAATGGCTGGCATTATCACATTCCAAGTATTTGATGTAGGTTTAGTTGCTGGTCCAAGTCCTGGATCAATCTTTGCCTACTTAGCATTAACGCCAAAAGGTAATTTTATCGGTGTAATTGCTGGTGTAACGATTGCGGCAGTGGTTTCATTCCTTGTTACAGTATTTATCTTAAAAGTAACGAAAGAGCCAGAAGCAGATGCTGACGATCTACATGATTACATTGAAAAATCACAAAAAATGAAAGCTGAAGGTAAAAGTTTATTGAAAAAACAAGAAATAAACAAAATCTCTTTTGCTTGTGATGCAGGAATGGGGTCAAGTGCAATGGGAGCTTCTGTATTTAGGAAAAAACTAGCTAAAAACAATATTGATGGTATTGAAGTCAAACACTATCGAATTGAAGATATACCAAAAGATTCAGATATTATCGTTATTCATAAAAATCTAGCTGACAGGCTAAAAATGACCGAATTAGATGGTTCAATCATTGAGATATCGAGTTATATCGATGATCCAAATATTGAAGAAATGCTTAACAATCTGATAAAAAATAAATAATAGGAGCTTGTATGTTAGATTCAACTTTTAATGTAAATAGTAAAAAAATCGTCCAAGAATTAGATGCCGTATTAAGTAGCATTGATGCAGAACAAATTAATCAACTAATTAGCCAATTATTAACCGCTGAAAAAGTATTCATTATTGGCGTTGGTCGTGTATATGTTTCATTATCAGCGATGGCAAAAAGATTAAACCATTTGGGTATAAAAACATGGATGGTTGGTGATATCAATGAGCCTCCAATTACAGATAAAGATTTATTATTGGTCGGTTCAGGCTCTGGTGAATCATTATTTCCTAAAAATATCGCATTATGTGCGAAAAAATATAATGCTAAAATTGCACATTTAACATCATCACCGCAAAGTACAATTGCACAAATGGCTGATGTAGTCGTTGATTTTCACTGTAATTCTAAATCAGGCAATGGAATTGCAACTATTCAACCAATGACTACATTATTTGAACAATCATTATTACTATTCGGTGATTTAATTTGCCTTGAGTTAGTTCGCCAAAAAGGATTAACGCTAGAAGAAGTTGCTAAAAATCATGCTAATTTAGAATAATTATTTATTTTTACTTAAAGCTCTAAATGTTTATGTTTAGGGCTTTTTTTATGCTTAACAGGTATTAATATCTTAATTGGTACGGCACTGTCAAGTTAACCTATCTTTTGTATAATCATACAGATGAATACTAATAAAATCTATCAACGCCATCGTTATCCCGCATCTATTATTAGCCATTGTGTCTGGTTATATTATCGCTTTACATTAAGTTATCGTGATATTGAACTCATCATGATGAAAAAAGGGATATCTGTTACGTATGAATCCATTCGTTATTGGTGTATTAAATTCGGTAAACTTTATGCAAAACGAATTAAAAAAGTTAAGCGCTATGGTGATTATGTTTATATGGATGAGGTATTTTGTAAAATTAACGGTAAACGTGTCTATTTGTGGCGAGCAGTTGATCAAGATGGTCAAACCATTGATGTGTTAGTTCAAGAAAAAAGAGATAGCAAAGCAGCAACTAAATTTATTAAAAAAGTCCGAAAGAGTATGCAAAAACCCGTTTCAAAAGTCGTTACTGATAAACTAAAAAGTTATATTAAACCGATCAAAATATTACTTTCAACTACACCTCATCTTACTCAACAATATGCTAATAACAGAGCAGAAAACTCACACCAAGCAACAAGGCTTAGAGAGAAGAAAATGCGTAAATTTAAATCGTTAAAACAAGCACAATTATTCTTATCGTGCTTTGGTAATATCTATGATCATTTTAATTGTGCAAGGCACTTATGCTCAGCTAAAACCTTTCGAATTTTAGCTGAACGTCGATTTAAAGAGTGGGGCGCTATTACCCAAGTTGTACCTGAATTTCAAAATTAGGGATTAAATGTCAAATTAAGATTTGTGTGAAAAAGTTAATTTGACAGTACCTACTCAACAATATGCTAATAACAGAGCAGAAAACTCACACCAAGCAACAAGGCTTAGAGAGAAGAAAATGCGTAAATTTAAATCGTTAAAACAAGCACAATTATTCTTATCGTGCTTTGGTAATATCTATGATCATTTTAATTGTGCAAGGCACTTATGCTCAGCTAAAACCTTTCGAATTTTAGCTGAACGTCGATTTAAAGAGTGGGGCGCTATTACCCAAATTGCGCCTAAAATTCAAAAATAGGGATTAAATGTCAAATTTAAATTCATTCTTAAAAGTTAATTTGACAGTACCAGTCATTCAAACAAGCACAATTATTCTTATCGTGCTTTGGTAATATCTATGATCATTTTAATTGTGCTAGGCATTTATGCTCAACTAAAACCTTTCGAATTTTAGCTGAACGTCGATTTAAAGAGTGGGGCGCTATTACCCAAGTTGCGCCTGAATTTCAAAATTAGGGATCAAATGTCAAATTAAGATGTATTGTTAAAAGTTAATTTGACAGTGCCTTAACAAGTAATTTATCATTTGGACAATGGCCTAATGCATTTAATAGATGCAGGATAACGATGCCGCCGATAGATTTTATTTGTATTCATCTATATGATTATACTAAAAAAAAGTTAACTTGACAGTGCCTTACAGTATAAATTTTATTTATTTTGCTCTATATAATATTCTTAATAATTAACAGTAAAGCACATCATTGTTTTAGTATTAATAATCTTTACTTATAAGGAATTACATGAAAAAGCATTTTAAAAAAAGCATAATAGCAATATTAATCCCAGCATTAATGCCATTATTTGCGCAAGCATCGAATAGCATTAATATAGATAGTGATGGCAGTTTTGATATTTCTTCATCTCAAACCGATGGCAGTGAATGGCTTAACAACACCAATATCAATATTGTTAGCATGGACAGCTCAACACCTTTAAATTATATTGGTGATTTTATCTCAACAGATACAACAACGGGCAGTAATATTAACGAAAATAACGTTGTTGTCGCAAACGGAACACCCTCTAATTTAAACCGTATTTATGGCGGATATTGTCGTCATTCAGCTAATAATTGTCATGTGTTAAATACTGCAGTTATCTTGAATAAAAGTAGAGGACACGTAATTTATGGTGCGTTTGCTAACGATGATAATCCTGTTAACGCAGTAGGAAATGTCTATTTAAACAGTGCCAGTGCTTATGAAATTTACGGTGCTTTTGCTGATACGCCTTCCGACGTTGATGCATCCGCTACCGCAATAGGCGGTGTCTATTTAAATAATTCAACTTTTTCAAGTTCCATAATTGGTGCTCATGCAGCAGCAGGGAGTGAGGAAGACTTTAGTGCGACAGCAACAGCAATAGGACAAGTGTATTTAAAAAACTCAAGTGGTCGAGGAATAATTTTTGGTGTGTCAGCGTCCTCTCAAGGTACCTATAGCAATAATCTGACAACTAAAATAACAGCAGTGGGGAACGTATATATAGATAACTCACGTATTGATGGCAGTATTTCCGGAGTTTATGCTTCTGCGGCTTCAAATGATAGCTATACTAACGCAACAGGAAGTGTGTTTATTTACGGTGATTCAAAACTACAACGTGATTATGATGATGGCTCGGTAAATTATAATACAACATTGACGGCGGTTGATTTTTATCCTTCTGATTTCAAATACTACGATGTTTTTACTGGCAATACCCTATCCATAGCAAATGCGCCACTAACAGTGGCAATCGTGGATAGTTTTGAAAATTATCGATTTTACCTTAATGATTACAATAAACACGTGGTGGGATCTAATACTGCGCTTCTCAAAGTAACTGATTCGATTAGAAATATTGATACCTCAGTAAATGATGGCAATGATAATGCGGTTAAAACAGCTAACGTGTCGAATATTGAGCTTTCCGGCATATCGGGTAACGGTATAATAGGCAAAGGCCAATCAGTTATATTACTTGATGCAACGGATGCGGCATTACAACAGACATCTTATTCGGGAACGGTAGGATTAGAAACCATGTTTAATACTTCAGCGAATAATACCGTTAAAGTCGGGTTAGTCCGCAGTGCAGATATTTCTTATGAGATTAAAGATAAGACGATTATTGCTAAAATCGATGATATGAGAATCAATCCAGACGATGTTAACTTAAATGTAAAACCTTTAGCAGAAGGGCGCCTTGCTGCACTAGAAAATGTCACTAGAGGTTCAGATTTACTTATGAGCGTAATGGGTGAGCAAAAACCAGTCGGAACATTTACGCCAATCGCAGCAATTAATGGTGTGGTGAATAAATATAAAAGTGGCTCTCATGTTGATACGCGTGATTATCGAGTCATTATCGGCTCACAATATCAAGTAACTGAAAACTTATTTTTTGGTGTAACAACAGAGTATGGCCGTAGTAATTATGATACTTATAATGAGTTTGCTTCAGGTAAGGTAAAGGGGGATGGCAATACGTATAATTACGGCGTCTCTTTATTTAGTAAATTGCAAACAGCATTAGATACTGGTAATGAGATGTATATGGATGGCGCTATTCGATTTGGTCGTACCAGCACAGAGTTTCAATCTGGTGATATCGTGATGGGTAATGGCGATACCGCTCATTATAAGAGTAAAGTGAATTACTATGGTGTGAATTTAGGAACAGGTTTTATTTATCACATTAATGACAGTTCAAGTTTTGATTCTTCAATTCATTATTTATGGACGCGACTAGGTAGTGATAGTATTGTACTAGATAGTGATAACGTTGATTTCCAAAAAATGAACTCAACGCGATTCCAAGTGAAAGAGCAGTATAACTATCAATCTTCAGAAAATATAAAATTTACCTTAGCCGGTATTTATGAGTATGAACTTGATAGTGATTCCAACGCTACTGTCTCTGGAGTCGGTATTGATGCCCCAAGAGTAAAAGGTTCAACGGGGATTATGGAACTAGGTATTGTTGCTACGCCACTGGAAGGAAATAAAGATTTATCGCTTAACTTAAATGTTAGAGGCTATAGCGGTAAACGTGATGGTGCTAGTGCGGCGGTGATGGTTAAATACGATTTTTAATTACATCCTTTTCGCCACATCTACCAGAGGCTCTTATGAGCCTCTTTTGGGTACTGTCAAATTAACTTTTAAGAATGAATTTTAATTTGATATTTAATCCCTATTTTTGAATTTTAGGCGTAATTTGGGTAATAGCGCCCCACTCCTTAAATCAGGATAAAACAACAACGTATTATGTTGAGAGGTACTGTCAAGTTAACTTATCTTTTGTATAATCATACAGATGAATACTAATAAAATCTATCAACGATACCGTTACCATTCTTCGATTATTAGCCACTGCGTGTGGCTCTATTATTGGTTTACTTTAAGTTATCGAGATATTGAACTCATCATGAGAAAAAAGGGATATTTGTTACGTATGAATCCATTCGTTATTGGTGTATTAAATTCGGTAAACTTTATGCAAAACGAATTAAAAAAGTTAAGCGCTATGATGATTATGTTTATATGGATGAGGTCTTTTGTAAAATTAACGGTAAAGGTGTCTATTTGTGGCGAGCCGTTGATCAAGATGGTCAAACCATTGATGTGTTAGTTCAAGAAAAAAGAGATAGCAAAGCCGCTAATCGGTTTATTCAAAAGGTAAGAAAAAGCATTCAACAATCTGTTTTAAAAGTGGTTACTGATAAGCTAAAAAGTTATATTAAGCCTATCAAAACGTTACTTTTATCTACACCTCATATTACTCAGCAATATGTCAATAATCGAGCAGAAAACTCACATCAACCGACAAGGCTTAGAGAGAGGAAAATGCGTAAATTTAAATCGTTAAAACAAGCTCAATTATTCTTATCGTGTTTTGGTAATATCTATGATCATTTTAATTGTGCCAGGCATTTATGCTCAGCTAAAACCTTTCGAATTTTAGCTGAACGTCGATTTAAAGAGTGGGGCGCTATTACCCAAGTTGCGTCTGAATTTCAAAATTAGGGATTAAATGTCAAATTAAGATGTATTGTTAAAAGTTAATTTGACAGTGCTGGTCACTAAAACCACTGAAAAATTTGACAGTACCATATTTCATGATATGTTATTATCATTATAATGGCATATCTAATGTTTAAGGGGGTTTAAATGAAATCAGGTGTTTTTGAAAAATCATTTTTTGGTAAACTAGCTATAGTTACAGGTGGAGCATCCGGCATTGGTAAGAGTATAACTGAAATATTGTTAAGTTTAGGATGCAATGTAGTTGTTGTTGATTTTAATCAGGATAATTTAGATGCTTTAAAATTAGCTCATCATAACTCTAAACTTAGAACCGAAAAATTAGATGTTACGAATGAAGAGCATGTTAATCAATTGATTAACAATGTTAAACAATCAAATAAAAAAATTGATTATGCTTTTTTAGTTGCGGGGATTAGTAAGACAGGAAGTATTTATGAGCAAAATTCCTCAGATTGGAAAGCTACAATAGATGTTAATTTAATATCTAATTTTTACTGGCTTAAATATTTAGGCAATGTAATGAGGGAAGAAAAGAAAGGAAGTATTGTTGTTGTTGGCTCATTAAATTCTCACGTACCAATGCTGGGTGGATCTGCTTATGCCTCATCTAAAGCTGGTGTTGAAATGTTAGTTAAAAATGCTTCTATTGAAATGGCTCAAGACGGAATTAGAGTTAATTGTATTTTACCTGGTTTAACAGATACTCCGTTAACTCATAAAATAATGGAAGATAAAGTTAAAAAATCCGAATTTGATAGAGTTTGTCCTGAAAAAAGGTTTGCAACAGTTGATGAGATTGCTTGGCCTGCTATATTCTTAGCTAGTGATTTATCTTGCTATATGAATGGTTCTTCTTTAGTTGTTGATGGTGGATGGCAGAACACGGGATATGGAAATATTGATTATCGTTCATTTGTTATAACAAAATAGTAAAAAATGATTTTTATCTGTTAAGTTGTAAAACCTCGTCGTTCAGTGCGAGGATGTAAGGCTTAACGGATAAAATATCTCAGATTCAAGTATGAAGTGCAACGGTACTGTCAAGTTAACCTATCTTTTGTATAATCATACAGATGAATACTAATAAAATCTATCAACGACACCGTTACCATTCTTCGATTATTAGCCACTGCGTGTGGCTGTATTATCGGTTTACATTAAGTTATCGAGATATTGAACTCATCATGATGAAAAAAGGGATATCTGTTACCTATGAATCCATTCGTTATTGGTGTATTAAATTCGGTAAACTTTATGCAAAACGAATTAAAAAAGTTAAGCGCTATGGTGATTATGTTTATATGGATGAGGTCTTTTGTAAAATTAACGGTAAACGTGTCTATTTGTGGCGAGCCGTTGATCAAGATGGTCAAACGATTGATGTATTAGTTCAAGAAAAAAGAGATAGCAAAGCAGCAACTAAATTTATTAAAAAAGTCCGAAAGAGTATGCAAAAACCCGTTTCAAAAGTCGTTACTGATAAACTAAAAAGTTATATTAAACCGATCAAAATATTACTTTCAACTACACCTCATCTTACTCAACAATATGCCAATAACAGAGCAGAAAACTCACACCAAGCAACAAGGCTTAGAGAGAAGAAAATGCGTAAATTTAAATCATTAAAACAAGCACAATTATTCTTATCGTGCTTTGGTAATATCTATGATCATTTTAATTGTGCAAGGCATTTATGCTCAGCTAAAACCTTTCGAATTTTAGCTGAATGTCGATTTAAAGAGTGGGGCGCTATTACCCAAGTTGTACCTGAATTTCAAAATTAGGGATTAAATGTCAAATTAAGATTTATTCTAAAAAGTTAATTTGACAGTACCTTAAAGTCATACTACAGATTATAACGAACACCAATTCGGAATCTGTATTGTTCGCTATTTTTGCTCTTAACTCGATCAAGCCATGAAGCTTCAATATATGGCTTCCAATGCTTGTCGTAATTATAGGTTAATTTATTATTGATTTGCCAGTTGTAATCTTTGCCGTTAGCTGAATGAAAATCATTTACTCGGTAGAAATAATCCGGCTCAAGCGTATAATCAAAACTCTCATTGATGCGATAATTAAAATACATCACGATTTGGTGTGTATCATCTTTATCTTCTTTCTTATTTAAATCCATTGTGTCGTAATTACGATGGTTATAACGATAACGTGTTGTTACATTGAAATCATCCGTAAAACGATATTTAAAATCAACATAACCAGATACAGTTGATCCCGCACTTGTTGAAGTTAAAATTAATCCTGGTGCAATCGTAAATGCAGGTGTTATTTTAAATAGAGGATACCAACCTTCAAACTCATTCCAGCTATGAGAAAACTGATCAAATTTGCTCGTATTATAGGCATTAGTCACCATTAACCCAAGTCCATTGTCAAAATTATAACCTGCTTTAAATGCAGTTTCTGCTGTATCGGTGGCTGTAAAATAAGCTTGGCGTGCTTCAACCCATGCACCAGCTGCAAAACTTTGCATTGGTAAGGCTAAAAACCCAATTCCACTTAATGCAATTGCCATGGTTTTAATTAAATACGTTTTTTTTTGTACAATCATTATATCTGCCCTTACATAAATACTTGAAAATAGATTTTGTGTTTATCTCTCATTTTAGTGATGCGATTATAATCACACCACTAACGCTTATCGAAACTCTTTAATTAAATATTAAAGCAATATACACTTATTTATTGTTGTGAATTTCTTTTTGATAATTCACCAATCACTTGTTTATATTTCTCATTCCAAAGTGGGTAGTAGAAGTACATAACGAGCATAGTGACAATACTTAAAACGCCAGGGTAGATATAAATTAAACCACGAATACCAAGTAGTGCACTTTCTGATTGAATTACATTTGGCACATAACCAACAAATGCCAAAACAATACCAGGTATAAATCCAGCTAGTGCTGTCGATAATTTTCTGAAGAATGTATAAGAAGAATATACTAGACCTTCAGCCCGAATACCTGTTTTCCACTCGCCATACTCAACCGCATCAGAGATTAATGCCCAGTTAAGCGTGTTAATAAATGAGCTACCTAAGAATGCTAAAGAGGCAAAGGCAACAAAAGAAAAAGGTGAATCGACAAGGAAGAATGCGCTTAAATCAGCAACCGCCCAAATCACACAACCCGCAATATATAACCAAACTTTATCAACATATTTCACAAGGTTAGGAACAAGAATCGTACCGATAAATACCGCCCCAATTGCGAAGAATCCCATGTAAGGTATGATTGAGGTATCTTGTAATGTATATTGCGCAAAGTATATTTGAATCGCTAATTTCACGTTATACGCAGAGAAAGTGAAAATATTAACAATACAAAGAATAATTAATGGTCTGTTTTTTAATAAAGCACCATATGATTTTTTTAGGGCTGCTTTCGTTACTTTCTGTGCGGGTTTAACAACATAGTTTTCTTTAACGTTTTTAGCTGAAAGCATCACAAGAATTGCACCAACAAGGCCAAAGACACAAACCGCAACCAAGTAACCGGTTGACTCATTATCGAATATCCAAACAATTGGCATAAAAGCAACGGTTGCAATTAATAGCCCGAGCGTTCCCCCTGCTTGTCTAAATGACGCTAAAATGGTTCTTTCTTGCGAGTTTTTAGTCATCGCTGGCACAATAGAACCATAAGCAATGTTCCCTATTGAATAAACCGTACCAAATATCATGTAGCTTAGGTAAGCTAAAATAATTTTCCACGTTAATGAAAACTCAGGTATTGCAAACGTTGCAATGAGTAGTAGCGCTAGCGGAATCGCAGAATAGAATATAAACGGTCTAAATTTCCCATTTTTACCAATATTCATTCGACTATCAATCCAGGTACCAACAGAGATATCTGCAAACGCATCCCACACTTTGGCAACAAGGAATACGGAACCAGCCCAAACACTTGGTAGACCTAAATGGTCAGTATAGTATTTAAGTAAATACAACTGTCCCATATCGAATAAAAAGTTATAACCTGTATCACCTAGTCCATAAAAAATACGTTGTCTAACATTTGTCTTCATCGGTGTTAACGATTCTTGATTTTCTGAAACTGATATGTCTTTTGGCATAGTAGCCTCCTTAATTAAACTGCTATGTTACGTTTGATTCTATTTCAATACGGATAGTTCTTTACCCATGTGTTAGTCTGATGTGAATCAGCTCATCTGTTTTAGTTGTAAAATCACATCTTCATCTTCTTTATCTACTTCATTATCTAGAGGTTCCCATTTGATTAAGTAGCAAGTTAAAGAACCGATAAATGGAACAAGGGCTAATAAGTAAAATGCGGTAACTCCATATTTGTACCAAATTAATGGCCAGAAAATCACACCAGCAATACCGCCAATTCTTAAAACTGCATTAGTAAACCCAACGCCAGCCGCCCTAATACTTGGTGGGAAAGATAATGTTGCAATCGTAATCCCTAAACCAGCAGGACCAGCTGCATGAGAAAAGATCAAGGTCATTAAAAAGATAAGCGTGAGTAGCGCACTTGATTGACCTACAAACCCTAGCGCCAATAAAGATAGCATCGCAAAAACAAATCCAATCATACTTTGTCTTCTTGTGCCTAAATGGGCGATAAGAAGCGAGCCAATAACTGCACCAGTTAACCCCGCTAACATATTCACAGAAGCTGTGCCTAATAAAGAGGCAGATAAATCGCCAGCTAACATGCTAATTAAAATGACAGGTAAATAAGCCCCGACCGCGTTGTATTGCCATGACTGCATGGTTGCAATCACACAAGATAAAACGGTTCTTCTTAAATATTTTTTGGTAAATAAAATTTTGTACTGGGCAACTTTACTAATTTTTTGTTGTTTTTGCGCATCAGGAGAATGCTGATAAGCATCGAAATCTGAAGCAATATCAACATGAATTTTGTAACGTTTTTTGATGATATGATGGAGGTCATCTGTACGCTTGGTTCGAGCTGCCCAAATGGCTGACTCACCAATTAAACGATATCTCAAAACAAGCACTGCCACACCAAATAGCGCGCCAATAAAAAATGCCACTCGCCATAGTTTCATTTCACTAATATCAAGTTTGTACAAGGCAAAAAGTAATAAATAGACAAAAGTTGTGGTTAAAAACCAAACTACTTGCCATAAATTGACTGAGCTCCCTGATTTTTTCGATTTAGTGCCGGCAAGCTCTGCAACTGCGCTGGTTGATAATGGGAAATCAATCCCTAAACCCGTTCCCATCACAAGGAAAACAAAAAGCAAAATCCAAATATTAGTGACAAATGGCAGCATTAACGCGCCAAGTATCCATAGTCCAACCGAGAGTAAAAATGAGCGTTTTTGCCCGATTTTATCAACTGTTGATTGAGCAACTAAACCACCAACCATTAATCCCACAAAAAAAACAGAGTTCACTGTTGCACTAAATGTAGGCGAAACAGCAAATTCGGCCGCAATATATTTATTGGCAAAAGCCATGATGACCACTTGATAAGCATCAAGAAACACACCACTTAAAGCGAGAAAATAAATAAAGAAATGTCTTTTATTTTTAGGCGCGTGCTCATTGATAATATTAATCACATCTTGTGTGCTATTAATATTTAATAATCCTTTAGATTCATTAGTTTGCTTTGAAAGAATCATTGTTACCTCGGTAAATTTTGAGCAAAGAAATCCCGTTCTGCATAAAATACGATTTATCCAGTTTTAACTAAGTGTTTAATTCGGTTTTTTTATTGACTCGAACGCTACGCCAGTTGTTTTTGTTGGTAGAGAGATAAAATACCTCTCTACCCCTCAAACTTAATGTTCGTTTTTATCCAATAATCCAGCCGCTAATGCAGGGGCTAATCCTGGCGTTAAAGGCAGCCGTGGAATTACTAAACAATGTAATAAGTGATAAATATCTTGTTTACCATCCCACACTTTGTTAGAGACTTTGTTATTCGTATCAAGCTCTTGCCACCAAGACCCCGTTTCATAATCCATAAGATAGGTACGGCAATAATCCCAAAAACTTTGATAGTATTCTTCATATTTTGCCTCTTTAGTTACTTCATAAAGTGCGTAAGCAGTTCCCATTGCTTCGACGATAACCCAGCGAATTCTTTCACGTACAACTGGCTTACCATCCCAATCAACGCTATAGACAAAACCCGGTTTTCCATCAACTGACCAAGCATCACGAACACCTGCTGCAAATAAATTTTTAGCATCTTCAAGTAGCCAATCGGGTGTTTCCATCTTGTTAGCAAGTAGTGTTGCTCGAAGGTGTAACATTAAACGACCCCATTCAACCCAATGTCCAGGTGTTCCCCCGTAAGCTCTAAAATGGCTTGCTGGGCTTTCTTTGTTATAATCAAGCAGTGGCGTCCAATTAGAGTCAAAGTGTTCGTTAACACGGAAATGATTGTTTCTTGCTACATCATGAATAATGACAGAAGCAATTCTGATCGCACGATCTAACCATTTTTTATCTTTTGTTACATCATAAACAATAAGGAAGGCTTCAACTGCGTGCATGTTGGCATTACCGCCACGATAATCTTCCGTTTTGCTAAAAGCCTCATCCCAAGACTCTAAACACATTTGTTCTTTTTGGCTCCAGAAGAATTTTTCAATTACTTCGATGGCTTCATCAAGTAATGCTTTCGCTTTAGGACTTCCTGTTGTCGCCGCACTTGCAGCACCTAATAATACAAAAAAGTGTTGATACCCTTGTTTTGATGCATCAAGAACCGTTCCATCATTGACATCAACTTTGGCATACCAACCACCATGTTTTTTATCTTTCAATGGGCCATTTAAGGCATCAATACCATGTTCAACTAATTGAGCAGCGCCCGGTCTGCCCATTAAAGCCGCAATGGCATAAACGTGGATCATTCTGGCGGTAATCCAAAGCTGTGTGCCCATTTCTTCTCTGACTTTACCGTTATTACCAATCCATCCAAATCCTGTTGGAACAAATGCTTTTCGACCAAATTCAAAGATGCGATCTGTTTCAGTTTCTAACCAGCGATTATGCGCTTTTGTATTAATCCAACTCATCATATTGACTTACCTCTTATTTAAATTTTGTGAATTTATTTTTTAATCTTTTTTGAAATCTTAATTACCTATTCATTAAATGGACTTTAACTCTTCAAAAACTGACTGCAGACTTTGGCTCCCCTTTACTTGAACGGCTGCAATAAAAGCCCCTTCAACTAAAGCACAATCAACTAAATGCACTTTATCTCTCACTTCATCATCGAGCATATCGATGGCAGCTTCAGAACTTAATACGGCGCTTCCCATATCAGTGAAAACAAGAATGGCTTCATCTGCTTTGCGTGACTCAATTGTATTATAAATTGCAATAGGATCGGTACCTAAGCGCCCATCAGAAGTCCCTCCGACTGAAAAAATGGTGACCTGCTCCTGATTTAAAGCCATTTCATCAATCATCTCTTTTAAACCGTCTGTGATTTTTTTACTGTGAGAAACTAAAATGAAACTGATCATGTCCGATTCCTTTAATTATTTAAGATTATTGAGCATTGCAGTGAATAAGTAACCGCTAGAGACCGAGCCCGGATCTAAATGTCCTATTGAGCGCTTAGCAACATATGAAGCACGGCCTTTTGTCGCAATGAGTGGTTTAGTTGACTTAACCGCAGTATCAATAACTTGCTGCGTTAAGTGATTGGCAAGTAAGCTCTCACTAACAGGTTGCCAAACATCAATCATCGTTTTTTCACCCGTCTGTGCTTTTCCCCTTTTTGCAATTCCATTCAAACCTGCTTGAATAATTGTACCCAAATCACTGGTTTCTTTAGCTGATTTAGCCATTTCCATAAAAGCACTGCCATATAAAGGGCCTGATGCACCGCCAATATTGCCCATTAATGTCATTGCAGTTGCTTTAAAAATATCAGATGGTGATTCAAATGAAGATTTAGCAAATTGCTCCTGCATGGCTTTAACGCCACGACTCATATTGTTGCCGTGGTCGCCATCCCCAATTGGCGTATCAAGATCGCTTAAATAGGCTTTGTTTTGTTCAATTAATGAGGCAAACTCATTTAACCAATTTAATACTTTTGTTGTATCTAGCATGTTGTTTTCCTTTCTACCAAGCAACTGTCATAACAGGAGAATTCAGTTTTTCAAGCCAAGCTTGATCTTCAATTTTCATTAATGTTAAAGAGACACCCGCCATATCAATCGCCGTCATGTAATTGCCGACTTTAGTAAAGACAATATTTAGCTTTTCTGACTTAAGTTGCTTTAATACATCATTAGCAAAAACATATTGCTCCATTAATGGTGTTGCACCCAGTCCATTAATTAAAACGGCATATTGGTCATTTTCTTTAAATGGAAATGCTGGTTTCAATTTACTTATCAGCTCATTAACTAATTGCTTAGATGGTTGTAACTTTTCTCGGCGGTAACCAGGCTCGCCATGAATACCAACACCATACTCAATTTCATCATCAGCAAGAACAAATCCTGGTTTACCGACTTCTGGAACCGTAGCGCCAGAGAACGCCACACCAATTGTTTTAATATTTGAAATGGTTTTATCAGACAGTTGTTTGATTTCTTCAAGGGTTGCGCCATTTTCACTGGCTGCACCCAAAATCTTGTGAACTAAAATAGTCCCTGCAACGCCTCTTTTACCTTGTGTATAGGTGCTGTTTTCAACAGCGATATCATCATCAACAATACAGCTATCAACATTAATACCTTCCATCTCAGCCATATCTTTGGCCATTTCAAAATTCATAATGTCGCCAGAGTAATTTTTGATTACAAGAAAAACACCTTTTCCTGTATCAGCAGCTTTAATGGCTTCGAAGATTTGATCTGGTGTTGGCGAAGTAAAGACTTGCCCACAAACAGCTGCCGTTAACATACCTTGCCCAACAAAACCAGCGTGAGCAGGTTCATGCCCACTGCCACCACCACTAA
The DNA here is from genome assembly GCA_036251205.1 of Orbaceae bacterium BiB. NCBI lineage: Bacteria > Pseudomonadati > Pseudomonadota > Gammaproteobacteria > Orbales > Orbaceae > Orbus > Orbus mooreae. Next base: position 2,251,703 of record CP133958.1, read on the forward strand.
TAATGCCCACTTTATTTTCAGGTAAGTTTTTACGAATCACAATTAACGAACTATCTAAACGATTAAGTAACTCGGGGTAGCTATTGACCAGCCCATCGACCATTTCGACAACGATATCAGATGGGTTATTGATTAATTTTTTCATCTCATTCGTTCCTTATCGTGTAAAATTGCGTGTTTCTTTGTAATTTTTACCCAGACTATCCGCCAATAATATCGCTGCTTTTATGCTTTCTAAAGTGATAGGGAACGGCATTGCGTGAATTGATTCTTCTGGAATCATGGTTTTTTCAGCAACCTGCGTTATCTGTTTATCTGTAATGGTTTTAACGCCAATATCTTCAAGGCAAACTGGCAGATTAACCGATAAACAAAAATCTAATACTTCTTTGAGTTCATCATCTGGTGCGTTTTCTAAGATGAGTTGAACAAGTGTTCCAAAAGCAACTTTTTCACCATGGTAATAGTTGTGCGTTTCATCAAGAATCGTTAAGCCATCATGGATCGCATGGGCACCAGCAAGCCCACCACTTTCAAAACCGAGCCCTGACAGTAAAATATTTGCTTCAATCACATTTTCAAGCGCAGGTGTGACGGCTTTGTTTATGCAAGAAACTTTCGCTTTTTGACCGTCTTTTAATAATGTTTGATAGCAAAGTGTTGCTAGTGAATAAGCGGCCAAAGTTGGTTTTGCACCAGCACATAAATTTTCACGGGCACCACAAGGTAATCCTGCATTCACATTTGAATATGACTGTTGATTGGCTCTCGCTTCAAAATAAGTTGAAAGCGCATCCCCCATTCCAGCAACTAAAAATCGAACAGGTGCCTCAGCAATGATTTTCGTATCAATTAGTACCACATTCGGACTTTGTTTGAAGTACGCATAGTCATCGAACGCGCCGTCTTCGGTGTACAAAACAGCGGAATGACTCGTCGGGGCATCAGTTGCAGCGATTGTTGGCACAATAATTATTGCATTACCTGCTGCTACACATTTCGCAGTGTCGATTGCTTTACCTCCACCTAAACCAATAATGCAATCGCACTGTTCTTTCTTTGCTAAATTTTTTAAACGCTCAACTTCGATGCGTGAACATTCACCATGAAACCCAGCAGTAACAAATGAACAATCATATTTAGCTGCAGTTTGGTTTAGTTGCTGAGTAACACGTTCGATGTCGAATTGATTACCAATCAATAATGCTTTTTTTCCAAAACTTTTAACAAAGTAACCTAAGTTTAATAACTCATTTTCGCCTTGTACATATTTAGACGGTGATATAAAAGCCTTTCTCATAATTTTCCCTCAATCTTTAACGAACTGTATCGGACAAATAAAATCATTTATTTGTTATATTAATGACAAAAACGAAAATAAACGCAACCAAATAATGATAAATTTGTGATTTGGCGCAAACTTTATGCCAAAAAAACGTTAAATTTTTCAAATAGGATGAAAACAGAAATAAGAATAATAGAAAATAAAGAGAGGAATGAGGTGTTTTATAGTGAAACTTCACGCGCAAATCAATTCTTAATTCACCTAAAAATAGGTTGCAAATAAAGTAGATTCTGAACTAAGGGAATAGAATAAGGTAATACTCAAAGCCATGTCAATCATGGCTTTAAGCTTGATTCAAGAGTGATAACAAAAGAAAAGGTTTATTTTTTAGCGATTCTAAGCTCAACTTTATTTTCTTTGAGAATATTCATCATGCTAGCGGGTGGCTTGCTATCTGTAATCAAAGTTGAAACCTGCTTCAAATTACCGATTTCAACTGCTGCTGATGCATGAAATTTCGTATGATCGCCAATTAAGATAAAATTCCGAGAGTGCTCAATCATCGCTTTAACAACCGCCACCTCATTGATATCAAAATCAAGAAGCGTCCCATCCTCATCGATCGCACCAAGGCTTGTAATCAGATAGTCAGCACGAAAACCTCTCACCAAAGAGAGTGCACTAGGCCCAACAATACCGCCATTATGTGAACGCAAAATTCCCCCAACAGTAATAATCTCAAAGCCTTTATGCTGATAAAGTATATTGGCAACGCGTATACTGTTAGTTATGATTCTCAAATTATTTTTATTCTTTAACGCCTTAGCAACAAACTCTACAGTTGTCCCAATAGTGATAAAGATGGTTGCACCATCAGGAATAAAACTGGCAACTTCATTTGCGATTGCGTTCTTTTCTTCCATGTAGGAAGTTTCTCGTTTAGAGAACTCTGTATTGATAAGGCTTGATATTCGCCCAGCGCCTCCGTGATGACGAGAGATTAGCCCTGCATCACTTAATTGACGGATATCACGCCGAATAGTTTGTGGTGTCACATCAAGAGTTTGAGCGAGCTCTTCATTACTAATATACCCATTAGACATAACAAGAGAGATCAACTTATCATGTCTTGGATTCCCTGTTAATTCAACATATTTCACCACAAACTGCTCCTTGGTTTACATTTATCTTTGATACGAATTTAAAAAATTATTCACTTGTTCAATTGTTGGTATGCCAGCTCGCCCACCTGCTTTAGTGCATTTTAAGGCAGCAACCGCACAGGCGAATTCTACTACTTTATCGGTTGAATATCCATTAGCCAGCGCAAAAGCAAATGCACCATGGAATACGTCACCAGCACCCGTTGTGTCAACCACATCAACTTTAAAGCCTTTATCCCAGTGCTTTTCGCCGCCCTCTAGCCATAAACAGCCTTTATCACCCAAAGTCACATAAACTTTGCCATCAGTTGATAAACTGCCTTTCTTGAGTGCTGATTCAACTTCATTTAAAGCGGTCATTTTAAATAATCCGGGTTCAGAAAACGCAGCGTGCGTTGATAATGCAACCAAAGCGGTAATATCTTGCGGAGTAATGTCTGCATCTAATATAGTTGGAATCCCAAGCTCCTGGCCCTTTTTAAAGCAGTATTCAGTGCCTTGTGGCCAGCGAACATCAGCCAGAATGGCGTCATAACCAGAAAAATCCACGCCTTCAAGCCAATCGGTGTCATATAATAAATCAGGGCTTGGATAATTGATAATTAAGCGTTCTCCCTGTTTATCAACCAAAATCGCAGATTGTGATGATCTTGCATTAGGGTATACTTTAACCAGTGAAGTATTTACCCCGTAGCTATTGAGCTCTGATACTATCACTTTTCCAGCACCATCGTCACCAACGCGCCCAATGAAATCAACCTTTGCACCCAACTTAGCTATGGCAACAGCAGCTGTTGCCGCAGGGCCTCCACCAATTTCTTTATAGTCGGTTGCAACAAATTTACCATTCACTTTAGGCATTTCATCTACATAATAAATGCGATCTTGTACCGCAATTCCCACACATGCAATTTTTATCATAATACTCACCAAGATTCCTTTATGTTCGAAAAAGTTTAGGTTATTCTAATTTAAATTAAATTTAAAAAAAGTGATCCAAATCACTTTACTTAATAAAAATTACAAATATGATAATAAAGGAATTTAAACGAAAATAATTGAGGTGATAAAAATGGCAAATATTGCTTTTATTGGACTGGGTCAAATGGGTAGTCCCATGGCTAAAAACCTGATTAAGAAAGGCAACAAGTTAACAGTATATGATATTAATAGTGAAGCTGTAAAAGAATTAGTTGCAGCAGGAGCTACCGCGGCAAGCTCTCCTGCCCAGGCTACGCAAGGTAATGAGTTTATCATCACCATGTTACCCAATGGTAAATTAGTTGAACAAGTTATTTTCGCTGAAAATGGAATTACAGAAACAATCAGTAAAGATGCTTTACTCATCGATATGTCAACAATTCATCCTTTAGAAAGTGATGCGATCCGAAATCGCCTTGCAACAATGAATATCGAATTTATGGACTCTCCTGTCGGGCGTACATCAAACAATGCAGTTGATGGCACTTTGTTGATTTTGGCTGGTGGCACTCAGCAACAAATAGATAGAGCTTCTGAGATATTACTTTGCATGGGATCTGAAATTATTAATACCGGTGGACCAGGTAGAGGGATCCGAGTAAAACTCATCAATAACTTTATGAGTATTTCACTTAATGCGTTATCCGCTGAAGCTGCAACTCTTTGCGATGCGTTAGAACTACCATTCGATATCGCAATGAAAGTAATGAGTGGTACACCTGCAAGCAAAGGGCACTTTACTACAACATGGCCAAATAAAGTGTTAAAAGGTGACTTAAGCCCCGCATTTATGATTGATCTTGCTCACAAAGATCTGGGTATTGCTCTCGATGTTGCAAATCAACTACACGTTCCACTTCCATTAGGTGCTGCATCACGAGAAGTTTATAGCCAAGCTCGAGCAATGGGCCGAGGCAAACAAGACTGGACTGCAATTTTAGAACATTGCCGTGCTTGCTCAGGATTAAAAAACAAAAAATCTTAGGAGAAACAAATGACTAAATATACAGTAAAAGATATCGCTAGAAAATCAGGTGGATTTGCTATGCTAGCTGTCGATCAGCGCGAAGCAATGCGTTTAATGTTTGCTGCGGCTGGTTTGCCAAAACCGGTAAAAGATCAAGTATTAACAGACTTTAAAGTCAATACGGCAAAAATTCTGACTCCATTTGCTTCAGCTGTTTTAGTTGATCAGCAATTTTGTTATGACGAAATCATCAAGCAAAAAGCAGTTGATAAAAGCTGTGCGCTAATTGTTGCAGCCGATGAATTTATTCCAGGTAATGGTATCCCTGTTGATAGCGTTCGCATTGATAGAAATGTAAATGCAGCTCAAGTTAAAAAAGAAGGCGCCAAAGCATTAAAATTATTGGTTCTTTGGCGTCAAGATGAAGAGCCTGCTGAGCGTTTAGAAATGGTTCGTGACTTTAATAAAATTTGTCATGATGCAGGCCTTGTCAGTATTATTGAGCCAGTTGTTCGTCCGCCAAGAGTTGGTGATAAATTTGATCGCGAACAAGCCATAATTGATGCAGCTAAAGAACTTGGTGATTCAGGTGCGGACCTTTATAAAGTTGAAATGCCACTGTTTGGTAAAGGCGATGCAAAAGAGCTCTTAAAAGCATCACAAAAATTAAATGAACAAATTAATATGCCATGGGTGATTTTATCTTCAGGAATTGACGCGAATTTATTTGCAAGATCGGTTCGTGTTGCAATGAGTGCTGGTGCATCTGGATTCTTAGCTGGCCGTGCAGTTTGGTCTTCTGTTATTGGATTACCCGATACTGAGCTAATGCTCAAAGATATTTCAGCACCAAGATTACAACATCTAGCAAGTATTGTTGATGAAATGATGGCAACAAGATAAAACAAATCATCAAGAATTAAGCCAGTGAATAACATACCCTACAATACACTGGCTTAACTCAAACAATATTTAAAATGTATGATCTGGATACGAGGATTAATTATATCGTTTACGTGCATTGACACAGAGCCCATTGACCCAGTTATTTAAGTTATAGAGGAAGTCATCATGAAATTGAATAGTATCAGTAATGGATTTGAAATAACTAAAAACGGACAGCCACTCTTAGTCCATACGAACAACGAGCCTGCAGTATTTGTTGGTATCGGCCAAGAAAAAATGGAAATTTATCGTGGTAACTTTGATATAGAAGATTATGTTGAAGAAAGAATTCCTCTTCGTTTTGCTAAAGTCAATAACAACACTATTGAATTATCTAGTGAGCAAAATGGCCCTGTACAGATCGAAATAAAAATCACTCATACCAATGATTCAGATTGCAAGTTATCAATTCACAGTAAAAACAGCAAACTCAACCGTTTTTGGATTCGCTTAGCCGCCACTAAAAATGAGCAAACATGGGGATGTGGTGAGCAGATGTCTTATCTGAACATGCGAGGACGACACTTCCCGCTTTGGACGTCAGAACCCGGTGTTGGGCGAGATAAAACGACTGAAATCACCTTTTTATCTGACAAACATAATAAAGCAGGTGGCGATTATTATCACACCAACTATCCGCAACCAACGTATATTTCATCAAGGCATTATGCGTGTCATATCAACACAACCGCTTACGCTGATTTTGATTTTAGAAATGACAATTTTCATGAGTTGCAAGTTTGGGAAATTCCAGAATCAATCGAACTTTACAACGCTCCAACCTATTTAGATATCGTTGAAAAACTCAGTTTACGCTTTGGTCGTCAACCTAAATTACCAGAATGGGTCTATAACGGAATTATTTTAGGCTTAAAAGGTGGTGGTGAAAATACATTCTCAAGAATGGATAATGCCCTTAAAAAAGGTGTGCCGGTCTCAGCTGTTTGGAGTGAAGACTGGGTAGGACTACGAGTCACCTCTTTTGGTAAACGCCTATTCTGGGACTGGAAATGGAGCGAAAAACGCTACCCGAATTTAGATAAAAAAATTAAAGAATTAAAAGATAATAATATTCGCTTTATGAGCTACCTGAATCCTTATCTTTGTAATGATGGTGAATTATTCCCAATTGCAAAAGAAAAAGGTTATTTTGCGCTAGATAAAGACGGCAATGTGGCCTTAGTTGATTTTGGTGAGTTCTACTGTGGCGTTGTTGATTTTACCAATCCAAAAGCTTGTGAATGGTATAAAGATGTTATTATTAAACAAAACTGTTTAGACCTTGGTATTTCTGGCTGGATGGCTGATTTTGGTGAGTACTTGCCAACTGACAACATCTACTTATCAAATGGTGTTGATGCAAAACTAATGCATAATGCTTGGCCAACGCTATGGGCAAAAGTGAATGCGGAAGCCATCGCTGAAGCAGGTAAAACCGATGATGTGACGTTCTTTATGCGAGCGGGTTATACTGGTGTTCAAAAGTACTGCCCGTTACTTTGGGCCGGCGATCAGTCTGTTGATTTCTCACGTCATGATGGATTAAATACCGTAATCTGTGCTGCGCTATCTTCTGGCTTAATGGGTAATGCTTACCATCATAGTGATATCGGTGGTTATACCAGTTTATTTAACAACCGACGAACCAAAGAGCTATTTGAACGCTGGACTGACATGGCTGCATTTACACCTGTTATGCGAACCCATGAATGTAATCGCCCAGATGAAAACTTCCAGTTTGACCAAGATCCAGGAACTATCGCACATTTAGCTAAAATGACTAATATCTACCGTCATTTAGTGCCTTATGTCAAAACATTAGTTGATGAGGCGAGCAGTAAAGGTTATCCATTACAACGTCCTCTGTTTGTCCATTTTGAGAATGATATCAATACTTATGATATTCAAGATCAGTATATGTATGGTAAAGACTTACTGGTTGCACCTGTTCATAAACAAGGTGTAACTGAGTGGCGAGTGTATTTACCTGCTGGTGAAACATGGATCAGTGTGTGGGATAAACAAGAAGTTCAGGGCGGTCAATTTGTGACTGTTCCAGCGCCAATTGGCAAGCCACCAGTATTCTACCGCAAAGCAAGTAAGTGGGCTGATTTGTTTGCTGGAATTGCTGATGTTCAATAGTTATTGAGCTAAATCAATCTAGAAAACAATAAAAAAGAGTGATTGGGTAGTCAATTCATCACTCTTTTTTTATCTATTTGGTCATTAAAAGGAACAAACTATGACAATAAACCCAGCACTCAACCTAAATATTCTCTTTATCAAACAAGGCTCGATTGAAGTCGGCTTACTACCAGAATTAGGAGGAAGTATTGCTTTTGCTAAATATAACAATATTGATTTCATGCGTCCTTGGACTGGCGAACTCACGCCAAGACGAACGTGTTGTTACCCTTTAGTGCCCTTTTCTAATCGCATTGCAAACGGTAAATTTAATTTTGATAACCAATCATATCAATTAAAGAAAAACTTTGGCGATCACCCCCACACAATTCACGGTGTTGCTTGGGAGGGCACTGTCAAGTTAACTATTTTTTGTATAATCATACAGATGAATACTAATAAAATCTATCAACGCCATCGTTATCCCGCATCTATTATTAGCCATTGTGTCTGGTTATATTATCGCTTTACATTAAGTTATCGAGATATTGAACTCATCATGATGAAAAAAGGGATATCTGTTACCTATGAATCCATTCGTTATTGGTGTATTAAGTTTGGTAAACTTTATGCTAAACGAATTAAAAAGACTAAATGCTATGGTGATCATGTTTATATGGATGAAGTCTTTTGTAAAATAAATGGAAAACGTGTTTATCTGTGGAGAGCCGTTGATCAAGATGGTCAAACGATCGATGTATTAGTTCAAGAAAAAAGAGACAGTAAAGCAGCTAAACGATTTATTAAAAAGATAAGGAAAAGTATTAAACAGCCTGCTTTAAAAGTCGTTACTGATAAACTAAAAAGTTATATTAAACCGATCAAAACTTTACTTTCAAGTACACCTCATCTTACTCAACAATATGCTAATAACAGAGCAGAAAACTCACACCAAGCAACAAGGCTTAGAGAGAAGAAAATGCGTAAATTTAAATCGTTAAAACAAGCACAATTATTCTTGTCGTGCTTTGGTAATATCTATGATCATTTTAATTGTGCAAGGCACTTATGCTCAGCTAAAACCTTTCGAATTTTAGCTGAACGTCGATTTAAAGAGTGGGGCGCTATTACCCAAATTACGCCTAAAATTCAAAAATAGGGATTAAATGTCAAATTAAGATTTGTGTGAAAAAGTTAATTTGACAATGCCGAATTTGAACATAATTTACTAAAAACTGCCTAAGAAGCTCTCCAATTTTTGTTGACCGTTACAATGTATTAGTTCAAGAAAAAAGAGACAGTAAAGCTGCTAAACGATTTATTAAAAAGATAAGGAAAAGTATTAAACAACCTGTTTTAAAAGTGGTTACTGATAAGCTAAAAAGTTATATTAAGCCTATCAAAACGTTACTTTTATCTACACCTCATATTACTCAACAATATGCTAATAACAGAGCAGAAAACTCACACCAAGCAACAAGGCTTAGAGAGAAGAAAATGCGTAAATTTAAATCGTTAAAACAAGCACAATTATTCTTGTCATGTTTTGGCAATATTTACGATCATTTTAATTGTGCTAGACATTTATGTTCAGCTAAAGCCTTTCGTATTTTAGCTGAACGTCGATTTAAAGAATGGGGCGCTATTACCCAAATTGCGCCTAAAATTCAAAAATAGGGATTAAATGTCAAATTAAGATTTGTGTGAAAAAGTTAATTTGACAGTACCTAAACCCATTAAAACGTTACTTTCCGATGTACCGCATGTAACAGTACTGCCATCATTAAAATTGAACGGGACAAGTTGATTATTGAACTTGCGATGCAGATCTAAAGATTTAAAAAATAAGATCCCCACTGATTAGGTGAAGAGTTAATTTTATAGAGGGATTTTTGCTAATAACTCATTTATCTCTTCTGTATCTTCAGGATGCAAGGATAGATATTTTTTGCAAGCTATCCGGATATATTTAAAACCAATTTGCTCTGATACTATAATTTCACCTCCCCAAACTCCAAACATAATTCCTTCAAAATGACATTCTGAGTCTTGATCATTCCAATCGGGAAAATTGCAATAAGTCTCATTAACACCACACCCTATTTTATTGATAAGGTAAGGTAACATCCATAAAAATTTATTCTGTAAATTCATTGAATTAAAAAAATCTTTAATTACCCATTCAGGATCGTTATCATAATCAATATGTTCAAAGAGATATTCATTCATTATTTTGTCACCGGAAAAAAATTTGTTACAGTTCCTGTTTTTGGATCTAAATACACTTGGAATTTCATTCCTCCTGCGCTTGCTGTATATTCTCTAGCGCCAGAAGCTATAGCCAACTTATATCCATTAGTGGCAGCTTGTTGTCCCAAATATAATATTTCTTGGTCTGATAGAATTGTAGGATCATAAATTGTTTTAGTAAATAGTTTTTCCTTATAACCGATAACATTGCCAGCCCGATCATAAGCAGGTATTTGATATTTAACTTCTGTAATACCCATAACTGAAGTAGGGGTTTCACTAATTATTTTTACTCCATTATTTTGTACAGCTTCATAAAAAGCATCAGCATTGTGCCCTCCTGATATAGCTGATTTTTGACTAAAACCCTCTACAGTTGCTAAATGTTTAGGCTGTTCGATATTGAAACTAATACCGTCAGCTGTTTTAATAGTGGATGTCTCTTTTCCTGCATTACTCTCAACTTTTACAACTATCTTATCAGCTTTCGATATATCAGAGGCAATCTCAGCATGTTCAGTCGATTCTACAGGTTTTATTGGTTTAATTTCAACTTGCTCAGCCTCAAGTTTATAAGTTCGCCGTGTTGGAATTCGGGTAATTAAGGTGCGGGTTAGTGTATTTTTAATAATCCGAAAGACGATGAATAAAGGCTCAAGTACTGTACCTAGTGCCAATCCTTCCAGACCATTTTTGAACCTTGCCTCAGCGTTGCTATCATCCGGATGAGTGGATAAATAGTCAAGCACAACCGATTTTAAACCGGCATCTTTTGATAATAAATCAGCTATCCGATGTTCCATCACTGGCGTTACGGTAGCATTGACTACGCCAAATGCAGCGATGCCACGGCTATATTGCCCGAATGTTGACACCGGTTTGATATAGCTAAACCCCGCTAAATCGAGTAAATAAAATCCAGTGATAAAGGCACTGGCCGAACGAATCAACTCACCGCCTTGTGTCTTAGCCGGCATCAATTTACTCCCACCTGATGAATTAGGCGAAAAATATTTTGATAGACCTAAAACCTGATACAGTTTTGCAATGGGCACCACGTCAGCCAGATGAAAATCATTCAGTGCATCCAGAGAGGAAGCCATCGCATCAACGCTACCCGCAAACATCTGACTATGATAGTCTAACAGTGTGTAATACCATGAACGGTATTCTTGGGTTTTAGAAAATGCTACATCCACCAGAAAAACTGTCTCTTCGGGGATTTCAACATAAGCATGGCCCAATGCATCAAGCTGACCTTGTGTAACTATTTCACCTGTTTTGCTATTGAATAAGGTAAATGGCTCATTAGCGACTCCAGTAACTTCAAACTCAATCCAATTAGTCGGGTCTTCCATGTGACTCACCAAGAACTGCTCATCGGTCAAATAGGTCATTTTTTCAGGAATAACCGTAGGCTGGACAGGCTCATAATCACTATGTGTCACGGTTTCACGCAATAAGACAATATGCTGGTTTTGTAATCCGTCAATCAGTACTTTACGCTGCTTAGGTAACGATTTGAGATAATGGCCAGCGCCATATTGATTAGCAAGCAAATCAAAAACTTTTGCTAATCCATGACAACTATCTGGAGACGCCAAGCACCGGTCAATAATCGGCTGATAATCATCTGCATCAAAGTAACTGACCCGTTTTAGCTGCTTCGCTTTGCGCAGTGAAATAGAGAATGTCTGATAGCGAAAATGATTTGGGGACTCAATCTCTCGGGTGATTTCAGTCCATTCCTTTTTGCTTATAAACCAGTATTTATTGTCATTCATGGATGATGAGTTATTATTTTTAGATGGATTAAGTCTATGAACTTTAAATAATAAAATCAAATTTATTTATGTAATTTAAGTTGGCTAAAACAATTTAATCAGTTTTATAGAAAAGGATAAAGCTGTTTGTTTAAATTAAGGATAAAAACATTTAACAATTTATCTATTATTGTTGCTTTTCTCTTGTTCTCAGCCTATATGTGATTGAGTCAATAGCTTTTACCCAATAACCTCCCACCACTTAATGCCCGAGCGATATCCTCATTATCATCAACCTTGGTTAAATAATTCATCATTTGATATAAATTAGCCTTATCATCAATGCGATGAATCACTTTTAAAGCGTTGTTATCACCGTAGCGACGGGTTTTATCACTACTACAATTAAAATAAACACCCAACCCCTTAGTAAGTTCAAGCCAAAGCGCTCCAAGCTTTTCAGCATAGTAATAGTCTTTTTGTACTTTATTGCCATTAAAGAATAAGACAAGGTGGTAATGTATGCCTTTGTCGTTGCCATATTCAATCTTCCAAACATACCCGACTAACTCTTTTAAAAACTCTCGTTTATTCCAACGTAAACGATTAAGTAGCTCATTCCAGTTATGCAAAATAACCTCTTGGGATAAATAAGCATGAGGTGGTAAGTCAGGATTTAATAAATAATTAAATTTATTATCGTTATAACTATTTTGATTATCAATAGTTATGCGTTCATTGGTTTTATAACCTAGGTCTACCCTAACGGGTAATAACTTGGCATGTTTATCGAAAAGCGCATCAACAAAATGAATAATGCTTACTTGATTTCGTAAGTTATAGGTATAGCGGTTTTGAGATGACATAATGACTCTCCATGGTTATTTGATAAGGGTGTCGTGTTACAGGGTTATGATGTCTATTCATTACAATAAAACTGAGTGTGCTAGGCTTAACGGATGCCAAGGATGATCACGGTGTTAGTTTGAAAATAAAACGGTATGATTGATTTAATGGTTTAATCACTTAACTGTTAGATTTAATCGCATGAATGAATAAGTTAATAGTCTAATGATTTGATAAGCCAACTCGTTACACTGTTAATGACAGTCTGTTATAGCTAGCGTATTTATAGGTTACATGATGAGTATGAATCATAAGACGATTATCTATAGAGTCGTAATAATATGAGTTAATCAGTTTATTATCGTTATGTTAATTATTAATTGTTAATTGTTAATTGTTAATTGTTAATTGTTTAATACTATTGTTATTGATGACGATGATTAAACTATAATGGTTGTAATGGATATGGTATTTAAGGTTGTAAGTTATTATCTTTAAGGATATTTAATTTATATTTGATTATAGATTAAAGATATTAATTATGCTGATTATGAATCATGTTAGTTAATAACTTAATTAACTTAGTCTTAATATTTAACTTAATATCTTAACTTAATAACTTAATAACTTAATAACTTAATATCTTAATTTTAATAACTTAATAATATTAATAACCTATTGATTATGCGTAATTTATAAAATAACTCAGCCCATGAATCACAATAGTTATAACCAATTATTTGATGTATTATTATGAGGTCAATGTTATGAGTCTTATTTCATAAGATAGGTGAAAAAAAATAAAAAAATAATAACATTGATTTATTGTTAATCAACAAAGTACAAATTAAGGATGCGCTCCCTTCTTTGTACTTTGTTAACCAACTGTTACTCGGATAATACGCGATATTCACAGGGGACTAATTTTCCATCATACTCCTCATGACCTCGGTCATCGGTTTGATAGATATAGCCGTTAGCCGTGAAAACGCCCCCTTGTTCAAGCGCAATATCCCGTCCCAGTTTGTCATAATCAAGATAGTTAGCTAAGTTTCCCAGCGTTGAAATATCATAACAGCCACTTTCCTCTATCCAATAATAACCGAGGTCATACTCATTATGGATATCGGATAAATACTGGTAGCAGTCAAGCTGACCAACAAGATTGATTAACGCTTTTAATGAGCTGATATCCCCCATTTCAACAATGGCTTGATAGTGCTCAAGTTCACTTGATGAGAGCGTCTCAAGTTGACAAGCAAGATAGTTTAACTCATCCAGGCTGGTATACTCCTCAATATATGCCGTTACTCTCTCTAGAGCCGATTCATAATCGGTTAAGAAGTATTCTTCGTACTTGACACCATCAACACCAATGCGTTTAAAGCACGCTTTAATTTCATCACGGGTGGTGGGAAGTGAAACCCATTCCCCCACCAGTTCACCTTCGTTATATTTACCCAGGTTGGTAATAAAAACAGACAGTAAGCCATTTTTTGGGCATGACAACGCCGCAGCAATAGCAGGCATAATAACTCCTTAAATAAGAAAATAAGAGGATTAGAAAAAACGGATTAGATAAAATGAAATTGAGTACTAATTCATTTATACATCAGCTGTGCAATAGATTGCCTTATGTTGTATTTTTTGATAGGCTCAGAATAAAATAAGTAATAAGTGGTCTTTTGAATATGTCAGGACTTGCGCATCGTTATAAACAGAAAAATGACTTTATTGCGATTTGCCGCCGAAAAAACTGTAATGAACCCATTTACATGAGCGAGAAGATTGCTAGTGAAAAAAGACTCTGTTTAAAGCACTATGATCTGTTCATTGAAAAACATTTCAAGTCAATTTCCCAGCCAAATAAAAACAATATATGTAAAATTTGTGGTGAAGAAATTGAGAATAAACGCAATAAATTATATTGTTCAGTTGAGTGTCGCCAACAAGCCTCTCGTAAAATTAAAACTAACTCAATTGAAAAACTCGTAAAATCCCTTGAGTGGCAAAAAGTAGAACGATTAATAAAAAGTAGCCCCCTTGGTTTAAATTCAATTAACCACAGTGAAAATCTTGATGATCTTTATCGATTATTCATCCTTTGTCATTTTGAAATTAAAAGTAAGCGGAATAACACTGGATTTACTTTTCAGCACATTATTCCTGTTCGCTTTGGGGGGCAAAATACATTGGATAATATTATTATTGTCCCCGCCTTTATTAAGCGCTCAATGAATTTATCGCTAGTTGGTGCATCTAATTTAATTAAAGGCAAAAAGTCCATTTATATTAAAAATAATATTGTTGACACTTGCCTTAATAATAAAAACCTTAAAGATAAAATGGTGAAATTAATTGAAAAGATTAATCTCACCTTTGATGTTAATACAGAGGAGAAATTAACAGAAAAAGAATACGATTCAATAAAAAACGAGTCATCTTTTATTAACTCTATTCGAGCGTTATTTTTATTTCGACTTAATACATATCTTCCTGATTCTTTACTAAACCATCTGAAAATACAGTTGTATTTAATAAAAAAAACTATCAACATTAAGCCATTTAACTATCTAATCAATTGGTTTGAAAAACTTGATACTAATCAGTTTGTGCGTGATATAGATAGAAAAGATATTTTTAATATTCTCCCTTTATTTTTTTATAGTGTAGTGCTCAACTATGATAAAAAAGATTCTATTTTATCAAGGAGGGAGAATATAAACTTACTCTTGTCTTTGATAGGAGATTGTCCAGAGCAATCTCAACTCAATCAGTTAAATCAAATTTTATTTCGTAACATCATTTTTTTGATTAAATTTAATTTCAAAAAAGATATCCCTGAAAATAAGCGCGCTAATTATAGTTTCATGAATAATTTATATGAAAGATATGTCAAAAAATAAAACGTTAAAATGCATAAGAAGCCATTGTGAAAATAAAATTTATATTCAAAGCAAACTAGCTAAACAGTTAGGGCTGTGTCTTCATCACTTCACGCTACATTCTGAACAATATTTTCATTGTGATTATTGCCATTTATTGTCAAAAAGGAAGAAAAGTACCATTAATAATTATTGCTCAAATAGATGCCGAAGACTTGACTATATACCTAAACAAAAATGGTTCAAAATACTTAATGCTGACATCAATCGAATTTCAACCAATATACAAGATGATAAAATCCGTAATAGTTTTTTTTATTCACTGACTACAACTTCATTAATTAAAGATATTCAATTTTTATATGAACTAAAAAACGGTCAACAAAATATCATGCGATTCGTTGAAAGATTGTTTAAAAAAAGTTTTGAAACAGTAGAATATGTTTCTGTTTTAGATGTGTCTATTTGTCACCATTCAACCATAACCATCGGGGCATTACATTTTATTGCCCCTACAAAAATCACAAACAAAATAGAGAAAAATAATTTTTTATTAGAAATGATTAAAGCTAATGGACAGGAATCATTAAGACTATTTAATTACCTTGATTCAATTTTTTCCATTCCATGTTCAAATAAAAACCTTGAAGATAAATCTGATGATTTAAATAAATTTGTTTTTTTCTTTTCAAAAGAAGAGCCTTACAATCACTATCCTATACTTAAGTTACTCGACTATTATCTTTATGGTTTAGTAGATGACAATGACTCAGATATATTAAAAAACGCCCAAATTAATCAATTATCAACCTGCATCGCTGAAATTAAACGCACTAATGATATTAATCCTCTTTATGTTGAGTTATTCTCTTTAATTCTCTTATATAGTCTTGTCTTTCGAGATGATAATGAAGTTATATTCATTGAATTATCTGAACTGTTAAATGATGTTGATAACAATAAACTTGAAACAAAAATTTCCATTTTTCTTCCTAAATGGTTTGATTTTAAACTGCCAAGCATAACGAATAATAAACGCGAGTATTATTTGAAATTTTACCAATCGTTATTTCTCGTTTATAAACAGAAAATGCCCAATATGAACGCAAGCACTTAAGATAATCCTAAGTGCTTGTTTATAATCTTCATCAATTTGATATGTAATCATAAGGGGCAACATATTCATCACGAATCTTATCAAGCCAATTTGCCCACCACTGCATCATTTTAATTCTCACGTTTAAATGCTCCGCTTTATGGATATAAGCGGCTCGTACGTGATTACGCTCCTGATGGCTCATCTGCCTTTCAATTGCGTCTTTAGACCATAAATTAGATTCAACTAAAGCGCTACAGGCCATTGACCGAAATCCATGTCCACACAGCTCCGTTTTGGTGTCATAACCCAGTGAACGTAATGCTTTATTAATGGTATTTTCACTGATGGGTTTGTAAGCACTATTGTCAGCCGTCAAAATTAAATCAAATGGTGACGTCATGGTCTTGAGCTCCATCAAAATAGCGATGACTTGCTGGCTCAGTGGCACAATATGTGGCGTTTTCATTTTCGACCCGCGCTCCGAATAGCGAACCCCTTTAATTGCCTCTCGAGTTGCGGGAATGGTCCAAATTTGATTATCAAAGTCAATTTCAGACCACCTTGCAAAGCGAAGTTCACTTGACAGCGTAAAGGTGAGCAGTTGCAATTTTAAAGTTAAGTAGGTTAATCGTTTGCCTTTATAGCTATCAATACGATTGAGTAATTCAGGGATATGAGAAAAATCCAATGTGGGATGATGGGTTGTTTTTTGTTTGGCAACAACGCCGCTTAAGTCCTGGGCTGGATTATAGTTTAAATAACCTTGTTGGATCGCGTAGCGCAGTATGGCTTTGATACGTTGCTGTAATCGTGTTGCCAGCTCTATTTTCCCAGTATTTTCAACCTGTTTAATTGGTATGAGCAAATCCTTAGTTGTGAGTGATAAGAGTTCCCTATTACCTAAAGTAGGCAAGAGATAACGCGTTAAACTTGAGATGATGCGCTTTTTATGTGGCTCACTCCATTTTCGTTGTGAGTTTACCCACTCCAAACTTACCTCGGAAAGGCGCCGTGTTTTATCTTCTGTCGCTCTATTTTTCGGATCGCCACCGGCCAATAAGACTTTTTTGGCTTCATCGCGTTTTTCGCGAGCATCGAGTAAATTGATGATAGGGTATTCACCGAGAGAGAGAAGTTGTTCCTTTTTGTTAAATTGATAACGATAATTCCATATTTTAGCGCCATTAGGATAAACGATAATCACTAAACCATGACCATCATTGAGCCGATATTTTGATTTTTTAGGTTTTGCTAATTTTATTTTAAGATCTGTGAGTTTCATTATTTTCACCTGATTAATAAAATTTAAATATAAAAAAAGCAGCCGAAGCTGCTTAATAAGGGGTTGAGTTGCGCTATTTAACTAACGCTGCGATTTATTTTGGATTTGCATTACAATCCAGTTTTCCACATCAACTAAACGCCAACGGGATGAGCGGCCGAGTTTAATGGGATGGGGGAATAAGCCTTGTTTTATTAAGGCGTAAAACCATTTGTCAGTCATGCCTGTTAGTACTTTGATGTATTTCATGTCGACTAACTGATAAGGATTAATGGTGTTATCGCATTGTTTTGCTTTTGCTTGAAGAGATGGGGTTGTTATTGTGTTCATCGGTGACCTTCTATTGAGTTAGGGATATTCCTCAATAGATAAGTCACCTTATTAAAAATTTACTCAAAACAGCCTTTGTTTTAAGCGGCGTCCAATAATTGGACCGGTATTATAGATTTGTGATAACCGGCATTTCCACTTGAAATTGTTTATGACTGTTATCTGCCCAATAAATCGTATACTCCAAATAGTGACTTTTAGCCGTCCCAAAATAGTTATACGAGACCCTTGCTCGGCAGCGATATTCTTGAGCATTGAGGTCTCTTGAGATTTCAGCCATGCTGGTAAATTGCTTATTTTTACCCATCCCCAAATCAATGTATTTAATGACCATTTTCTTCAGCGCATTCATCGTTGCGGCATTTGTGCAGTTCGGTGGCATCGATTCCAGCGCTATCGCCTCCTTCTCGGCTTGCTCTCTGGCGGCTTTTTCTTGTGCACTTTCGCCGCAGGCCGTTAATAGTAAGCTCAGGGTGAGTAGGCTGGTGCTCATTAACGTTATTTTTTTCATTTTGTTTTCCTTTTAAGATTAATCACTATCAATACGTTTTATTAATAATATGGCTAATCGCCCCGCCGACGAGGGTTGTCACGGCAAAGAGGGTGATGGCTTTGGTGCCTAAATGGGATGAGCCTGTTTTTTCACCATTCCCTATCTCATCATGAAGTAACTGACTGATTTTTTGTTGTGCGGCGTAAGCCGTTCCGACGGTGATAATAACGCCCGTCACACTACTGATTAATTTAAAGATATTCATGAAATTTATCTCCTTATTGATTGATGATATAAAATGAACGAGGCTAAGTGATGTTTAAATTAAATAATCGACTGAGCAGTGAATAATGTGGCAATGCATGAATAAAGGCTTCAGACTCAATAATATCGAGTAAGAGTGCATGGGTTTTAAAGGGCTTATTTAAGCCTTTGACATTGATTAACTCCTCATAACGACAGGCCCAAATTTTGCCTAAATGACTGCCGACTAAAAACCACTCTTGATTGACATAAACGAGCCGATAAGGGTGGAAGGGCTTATCGGCGGTGAGCGTGAACAAATCCCGCGCCTTTGAGGTTAACTTACGGGTGAGTTCCGTTGGTAATACCGACTGTGATGGGTCGAGCTTAAATAACAGGCACTCCCTTTTTAAAATTGCCTGGGTAATGAGTAAAAAGGCACTAAAGGGTTTAACACTTCTTTTGGGGGGATAGGTATAAACGATAAACGGGGAAGAATCTTGTTTGGTTAAAATGGCAGCCAGTTTATTATCCAGCACCGGAAATAATCTATCCACATAAGTCATTTTAGCAAAGCGCACCAGGTCACTGGTGGTTAGCCTCGCACCGTATTGCTGCTTGGATAGAAAATACCGCTTATCTTGACACTCAATATCGAGCATCGCAAGACGTTCATGTAAATCGCGGTAAATGGTGCGTTCACTGACGTTAAATTCACTGGCTAGGTCCGATAGTAATATTTTCTCGCCCATAAAAAGACGTATCATCATATCACTGAGCCGATAAGCCAGCGGGTCATGACAGTGTGAGGGTTTTGCTTTATTTTTTTCTGTTTCTGTTTCTGTTTCCGTTTCTGTTTCTGTTTCTGTTTTTATTTTTTGTCCTTTTTCTTTTATATCCTCCTGATTGTCATCATGATGACCGTGTTCATTTTGTTTAGGTTTATCTGGCTCAGTTTGCTTGACATTAGACATAAAAATTCCCTACGCTGACAGGTCGTGTCAGCGGTCTGATTAACGATAAAATAAAGTCTGATAGGTTGGCTTGAGGCTGAGATAAGCGCCGTTATTATGGCGCCCTTGCTATCTAAGCAAATGCCCCAGCTACTGTTACTGAATCATCAAGCGCATTGCTTCTTGCTTCATGACTCACCCTCAGGCTGATAAAGGTGGCGCTGACGAAGGTAACCAATAATAATGCAAGCCGGGATGGTGACCCGAAAAGCGGGACTGGCGATATCAGAGGCCAGCCAAGCCATATTGATAGCAAGACCAACGGGGCCTGATAAAAACTTCATGGATGTGGTTAATGCAATATATACCGACATGGGAGCCTTTAACCCAATCGAGCGAAGTAACATGGCAAGTGTTTTAGTTGCAAAGGTGTAGGCGGCAAAGCCCGATAATTTGATACTGGCTTGCAGTGTGGCTAATATCATTTGGGTTGATGGCACGGAGATACTCATGCCCATGTCACGGATAAAATCCATTTTCTCCTCATCACTCATTTTATTTAAGGTGAGTTCAACCATTTTCATCATGAGGTTCATTTCAATCATCTCGGTGGGGGACTTTTTATTAAAATTCACCTTTTGCCGTTTACACACGTCAATGAGTATTTCACGATATAACACGCCTTTCCCACGACGGGCGACGGTGGCAAGGGAGTTTGCGCCAAAGGTTTGCACTTCAGCGGCAATCGCTTGCCAGTACTGTTGATGGTCACCTTTAGGATGATGTAATACATAATCCATATGCTGCGTTAATGTCTCAGTGCGACGCGGCCTATTATCTTTCGGGTCATGGGTGAGTAGGGACACTAATAATGATAAATCATCATTATTACAGTATTGTAAAAAGTCCAAATCCTCATCTTCACGGTAAACAGCCATCAATATTCTCCTTAATCGTTAAGTCATGTTTAAATTACGGTTACATTACGTTTAAATAACCACGTTAAGGAGAGTGTAAACAACGGCGATGACAGGTTATGTCAAAAAAAGGAGAAATATCGTTAAAAATGAAAATAATTTTACCGGTTACTTAAATACGCTAAATCGTCATAACAACCCTGATAAAAAAGAATAACATTTTGATTAAAAAGGATTAATGACTTATTTCACTGACTGTAAATTAAATGAATCAGGTAAACGAAAGACGCCCTTAAAATTAACAATTTGACACAACCTGTCAAAAAATAGCCTATCATTGCTAACTGAAAAATCATGCAATCCCAATTAAATCAGTCGATTAGGTTAATGGCGAGTAACAAGCCCTTTCGTTTTAACCCGCTTTTAAACGAGTTGGAGGCTGCGTCCATAAATTATCCTGACTCAATTGTTTATGAGCGCTGAGTCCTAATCGATAAGTCACCATGCCGTCCAAGGTTAAGGTTGAGATAAAACGTAAACAAGTTAACCACGGTTTATTGGTCGGTAGTAAGTCAACATCCCCCTTATTATACGATTGCTGTAAGCGCTGAATGAGTGACGTCTTAGTGTAAGGCAAATCCCATTCAACAATGGGTACGCGTTGCATTAATTGTAATAGCTGCTGACGCGTCTCTGCCTGGTGTAAATCTACGTGACACAATATCGCAATGGCCATTACGAATCGCAGTCTTAAGCCATAAAGCATCAGCTGCTTAGCTGATATGGTAGGGAGTTGCTTTTTTGCCATTTCACTTAACTTAAGCAGCGTAATACCACCTTGTATTACACTTGATGCCGTCATTGATTTCAGGGATTCACCACGAATGAGTGCGGTGATGGCATGACTGCAGGTATTGCCTACATAGCCATTCTTTTTACGTATTCGTGCTGATTTTCGGGTCACTTTGGCTAAATAATGATTTGCCAGTTGATGGGGAGCATGGCTACTGTTTTTTAATCCCAATAAATAGGGATAATACAGTGAGAATAATACTGACTCAGGTGCAATAAGATTTTGAGCTTGAAACATAATAACTCCTTAGTTAATACATAGTGAGAATATTCAGCTAATATTAACTATTTAGAGATTTTTATAATGTATTTCAAATAACGCCCTTCATCGAATGAATCACACCCCGCCAATGCTGCCGTAATGGACATTTTCCTTGATATGACCTTGGAGGAGGTGAGTAGAAAGCTCACTGGTAAGAACATCCATCACATTAGGCTCAACATCAAGCTCAATAAGAAGACCGACATTTTGCGTTAAATGTGACCATAATGATTCAATGGCCATCATCGCCAGTGCATCATGCTGTGAATCATCTAAATAAAAGATCGTCTGAATATACACGCCTTTATTGTCATCAAATGCTATTGCCCATATGGCACCTGACACATATTTTTTAGCCACTAATTTGGTGATGAGCTGATTAACTTTGTTTGCTGCGAGCAATATTGTTGCTTCGTTTTTATCATGGGAATTTAAATACAGGTTAACGCGTAAAGATGAATAAGCATGAAATTGTTGATGTTGATTTTGTAAAAAAGAAGTGATGGTTTGCATATGAATACCTCATAAAGTTAACGGTAATGTTTTCGTTCATGAGATAAGGAGGATTAATAAAAAAATATTAAAAAAGGGATAATTATAATTATGGGATAATGAATAGATAGCATGAGGTTGCATTAGAATAAGATGATAAATACAAAAGATCTCAATAAAAATACGACCATCAATGTGAGAATATTCGTATTAAAGTCCCTTAATAATAGACTAAGGTAAATGAAATGAAATTAAACCTGAATGTTAATATGATCAAATATTAAACAGTGAAATCTAAGAGGGGGGAATTTATCATACAATTTGCCGTTTACTTTCTTATAGGCGTGAGACACCGGTTTTTTTCTTATAGAAGAAAAAAACTCATTATGTCCATCGAGTGGATTTTAAAAAAATTAACAGGTGCTCCTCTTCAATGTTTAAATTTAAAAGCGATAAATTTTCGCTATCCCTAGTTTTAATCACTTCCTCCCAAAGTGTAATATTTATTTTATAAAATGAATGATTAACGACATGACCTCCTTTATATATTTTAATGTATGGACTAAAAATACATTAATCAAGTTATTAAAGTTAAAAATGTGAGTAAAGCCTCAAAAGAGAATAGATAGAAATGGATCTTGGAGCCAAAACTTGCTCGAACCGTTTGGCTCCAATATGGCTCCAAAATTGATCTTGATTTGGGGTAATTCCAGTTGACGTCAGTTGACAAACTAACAACGAGAGAAGCCTTATAGTAAAAAGCTTTAGACATAAAAAAACCTGCTAGAAGCAGGTTCTAAAATTCGGTAAGTGGTGCCCGGACGCGGAATCGAACCACGGACACGGGGATTTTCAATCCCCTGCTCTACCGACTGAGCTATCCGGGCAACAACAGGAGCGTATTAAACACTATCAGCGGGGTTCCGTCAATCCCTTTTATTGATTATTTCATAAATAATTTACTGTTCGCTCAAAAAATAGGTAATTTGATGCAATTTAATATTTCCTTAAGCATTTTATTGAAAAATACGAAATAGACCTCATTATATAAAAGATAACTTATAGAAGGATTGGTGATATGCGTTGGCGATTTTTATTAATTTTCTTTGTCTATCTCTACTTAGAAATCAGTGTGTTTGTTGCCGTTGCTAATGCGATTGGTGTTTTATTGGCATTACTAGCCATTATTGTGATCTCTGTAGCAGGGCTATCACTGGTTAAATCTCAAGGATTGAAAAATTTGGCATCGATGCAACAAAAAATGAGTCTTAATGAGAATCCAACCAATGAATTAGTTAAAAGTGTATCATTACTTTTAGCGGGGTTCTTACTCTTAGTTCCAGGTTTTCTTAGTGCCATTTTAGGTGCGCTTTTGTTATTACCGCCTGTGCAACAATTTTTTGTAAAACGGATTGTGCCTAAAATGAATATTAAAACATATAGTTATCGTTCTTCTCAGAATGCGAGTAATGATAATGAAATTATTGAGGGGACATTTAAGGATAAAACTGATGAATAAATAATCAGTTAGATTTTTTTTAATTATGTTCACTTGAAGTATATAAAAGTAACCCCATTTAGTAGACACCATAACATAAAATATCTTATATTTTATGATTTTAACTTAGTTGTGTATAAACTTAATTAAAAATTAGTGTAGGAGAATATCTAATGAAAATTCGTCCATTGCATGATCGTGTGATCATCAAACGTAAAGAAGTTGAATCAAAATCAGCTGGTGGAATTGTATTAACTGGTTCTGCTGCAGGTAAATCTACTCGAGGTGAGGTTTTAGCTGTTGGTAATGGTCGTATTTTAGAAAATGGTCAAGTTCAACCATTAGATGTCAAAGTTGGTGATATCGTCATTTTTAATGAAGGCTATGGTGTTAAGACTGAAAAAATTGATAACGAAGAAGTTTTAATCTTATCTGAAAACGATATTTTAGCGATTGTTCAGGCATAATTAAGTAATAGACAGAATTTTAGGAGAATTTAAAAATGGCAGCTAAAGATGTAAAATTTGGTAGTGATGCGCGTGTTAAAATGCTTCAAGGTGTAAATATCCTTGCAGATGCTGTTAAAGTAACTTTAGGACCAAAAGGTCGTAACGTTGTATTAGATAAATCATTTGGTGCGCCAGTAATCACTAAAGATGGTGTTTCTGTTGCTCGTGAAATCGAATTAGAAGATAAATTCGAAAATATGGGTGCACAAATGGTGAAAGAAGTCGCATCTAAAGCGAATGATGCTGCGGGAGACGGTACAACTACGGCAACAGTTTTAGCGCAAGCAATCGTAAACGAAGGTTTAAAAGCAGTTGCAGCTGGAATGAATCCAATGGATTTAAAACGTGGTATTGATAAAGCTGTTATTGCAGCGGTTGCTGAGCTTAAAAAATTATCTTCACCATGTTCTGACTCTAAAGCTATCGCACAAGTAGGTACAATTTCTGCAAACTCTGATGAAACCGTAGGTACTTTAATTGCACAAGCAATGGAAAAAGTTGGTAAAGAAGGTGTTATCACTGTTGAAGATGGTACAGGTTTACAAGATGAATTAGATGTTGTTGAAGGGATGCAGTTTGATCGTGGTTACTTATCACCATACTTTATTAACAAACCGGAAACCGCAACAGTTGAGTTAGAAAGCCCATATATTCTACTTGTTGACAAAAAAATCTCTAACATCCGTGAGTTACTTTCAGTATTAGAAGCTGTTGCAAAAGTAGGTAAATCTTTATTAATTATTGCTGAAGATGTTGAAGGTGAAGCACTAGCAACATTAGTTGTAAATACTATGCGTGGTATTGTTAAAGTTGCAGCAGTTAAAGCTCCTGGTTTTGGTGATCGTCGTAAAGCGATGTTACAAGATATTGCAATCTTAACAGCTGGTACTGTTATTTCTGAAGAAATTGGTTTAGAACTTGAAAAAGCAACTTTAGAAGACTTAGGTCAAGCAAAACGTGTTGTTATCAATAAAGATAATACAACGATTATCGACGGTATTGGCGATCAAGCATTGATCGAAGCTCGTGTAGCACAAATTCGTGGTCAAATCGAAGAATCAACTTCAGATTACGATAAAGAAAAACTTCAAGAACGTGTTGCTAAATTAGCTGGCGGTGTTGCCGTAATTAAAGTTGGTGCCGCAACTGAAGTTGAAATGAAAGAGAAAAAAGCGCGTGTTGAAGATGCATTACATGCAACTCGTGCAGCGGTTGAAGAAGGTGTTGTTGCTGGTGGTGGTGTTGCTTTAGTTCGTGCTGCAAGTGCAATTACTTCATTAACAGGTGATAACGAAGATCAAAACGTAGGTATTAAAGTTGCATTACGTGCAATGGAAGCACCATTACGTCAAATCGTTACTAACTGTGGTGAAGAAGCTTCTGTTGTTGCGAATTCAGTTAAAGGCGGTAAGGGTAACTACGGTTATAACGCGTCAACTGAAGAGTATGGCGATATGATTGCGATGGGTATCTTAGATCCGACTAAAGTCACGCGTAGTGCTTTACAATACGCAGCATCAATTGCTGGATTAATGATCACAACTGAATGTATGATCACTGACCTACCAAAAGACGATAAAGCTGATATGGCTGGTGCTGGTGGTATGGGCGGCATGGGTGGAATGGGCGGAATGATGTAATCATCATTTAGTTTAATTTCACTAATGAATAAAAAACTCGCTTTTTAGCGAGTTTTTTATTGGGTAATAACTTATGCATTTGATATAAATCGAGCTATTTTTATTACCCTTTATTAATATACTATTATTTTTTTTGATGAACGTATTTTATAAAAGAACTTAAATATTATCAATAGAATATTATTGTTTCGTAAACTATTTCACATTAGGCTTTCCCAATCATATTAAACTCACATAAAGAGATCTTGTATCGCGATATAATGGTTAATCTTATTATAGCCTTAAAGATTCAGATAATAATGGTGGTCAGTGCACAATAAGAATAACCCCATCTAACTATTGCTGTTTGATGGGGGTTTAAAAGGTTATTTAGTGATGGATTTATATAAAATGTCTTTATTTATGTGATTTAAATCCAACATTATTATTACCGAAACAGGTGTCATAATTAAAGCCAGTTAATTCTTTAACCAATTTTCTAATTTCTGGAGTAGCATCTTGTTTACTACCACCATTTTTTAATCGATCAAGTTCTGCGATGATTTGAGCATGAGTAGATTTATCTAATTTCATTCGATAAGTGAAGAAGATACTTACTATGGCCATACCACAGACACCGAAAAGCATTACACCATTAATGGCACTGATGGCACTGTCTGGCTGCGCATCATGCGTTCCTGATTGAAAACCATAATAGCTCAACACGATACCAAGAATAAAAACAACGGTCGCTCGCATCAGTTTTCCAGCCATTGTCATTGCTCCTGCATAGATTCCTTCGCGACGTCTTCCCGTAAGTACTTCATCGATATCCGCTAAAAATGTATAAACGCTCCATGGAATATAGTAAACACCACCAGTCCCTAATCCAAACCAAATGGTAATTGCGATCACAAGCCAAGTAATATGTGGCATATTGAAATAAAATATACCGACATAACCAATAACTGACGAAATAACGATTAAAATCGCTAGGATGAATGGGCGTTTAAAACCGAATTTTGCACACCATATCATGAAAAGTGCTGTTGAAATAAGCTGACATATACTACTGAGTGAGTTCATTTCTGAAACAAATGTTCTTGGTTGACCTAAATTGAATACAATAAAATAGGTAAATGTAGCAGCAAAAAGCCATTCAGCACCAAACCCAAAAAGATACATACCTAAATGGTTTCTAAATGTTTTTAGCCTAAATGTTGAGTAGACATCCAAGAAGAGTTTTTTAATTCCTTCAATCAATCCCGTTGTTGACTCATCTTCCACTTCATCTGCGGCTTTTTCCCAACTATTACAATAAAGCAGGATAAGTGCGATCACCATAATTGTTGCATAAGTAATACCGGTGAAAAGGAAGGGGGTTGGAGAGTCTTTACCACTAAAAGCATAAAAGAATATGCCTGGAATCGCTGCCGCTAAAAAGTTAGCTACTTTACCAAACATCGCTTTAGAACCCGCTAGATAAGTCCTTTGATCAAAATTTTTCGTCATTTCAACCGGTAAGGTATTATAAGGGATCATAATCATGGTATAGATTAATTCAAACAAAATATATGTTGTAAGGTAATACCAAAAGTTCATCCCGTTGACCCAAAGTAATGGGTAAACAATCATACAGGGAATAGCGAGTAAGATGAAAAAACGTCGGCGACCGAAACGGCGACCAAGTTTAGTTTGATTAAAATTATCTGTTATAAAGCCCATTAATGGATTTAAGATAACGTCTAAATAAGTGGCAATAGAAAAAATAAGAGTGGCTTCAAAAACAGAGAGTCCACAAAACGTTGTGTAAAAATAAAGAAGCCATGCCGCACTGATTGCCAGAGCCCCACTACCAATTAAATTACCGCTACCGTACGAAAATCTATTTAAGAACGTTATTTTTCTTGTATCGTCATTCATATCTTTAGCCTTTATAAAATTTAAATATTAAAATGCAGTTTTAAAAATATTATTTAAAAGATACTAAAATTTATTAATTGGTGTTAATAACTTTTTATAAAAGTGTGATGCAGCTCTCTTTTTATTTAGTATAGAGATAAAAACTCATACAATTTTAGGCGTTTTAAAAATTGGATTTAAAATAAAAATATATATTTTTCAAATTGTTAATTAATCAGTAATGTATTTTTTTATAATTTGTGATCTTCTTAACAGATATTTTTTTAAAATAAAATAAAAATATGAAACAACGGTTCATTAAAAATAATCAAAAGGAATAGGAATGTATTGCAAGTTGAGAAAAATGTCTTACTGTATTGTTGTTTATTCACTTTCATTATCTGTTTATGCAGGGCAAACGACTTTCCAATACGAGCACAATTGGAAATCAATGGATAGGAAGCATGCAGAAACCTTAAAACTGATCCATAAAGATGATAATAATTGGCAATACGAATTTAAATTTAGTGCTGCCAGTGGCGGGGGGAGTAACCGCGATGTTTTGTATGACGATATGCAAGGGGGATCGGGAGGAGTGGTTATTCAACGGACTTATACTCTTCCTAATAAATGGGGTTCAATTATTCCCTCTTTTGAACTCGGGTTCAGTAAAGATTCAACCTTATTCCAGCCTGGATTAAAATATAGTTATCGCATTAATGATGATTGGTCAACCAGTTTACGTTATCGATATGAGTGGAAAAAAATATCACAATCAGAACGTTATAAAGTAGCCAAAATAGCTGGAAATCAAGTTGAATATATTGCTAATGGTGATGCTGGACGACATCGTATTGATTGGGCGTTAAATTATTCGGGGATTAAAGCCCTTGGTCTATCTTATACTTTCAATTACTATGTCGGTGATTACACCAATACTTCATACAAAGTTGTTGCCGGTCGCTTAGTGAAAAATGAATATTTAGCTTATAACAATAAAAAAACCGATTATGAGCAAGAATTTAAAATGACCTGGCACTACTCTAAAAAAATAAAACCTTATTTGTCTATTTCAGATGTTTCAAAAAGTAAAACAAATGATACACGACAGGCAAAATTTAAAGTCGGCTTTAATTATCTATTCGGCAATCAAGGTAAGTCTGGCGCAGATATGGTTTATAAAACCTATTTCAAATATGCTCATTCTTATGGCTCAAGTTCACATTACCATGGTGATAATTTTGGTTTATATGTGGATTTTGATAAAAATGCTTATGTCGGTATGAATATCGATATCTATAATCAATTAAAAAATAAAATTTTCTTTGATGATGTCGTTTCAAATTATTATCAAATATACGGTGGGTATCATTTCTATCTAACGGATCAGTTGGTATTAACACCAAATATGGAGCTGAGATTTTATTCTGGTGGTGGATATAAAGCAAAGAGTCAGGATAACTTACCTCGTTATCAGGTCGGTGATGTTAGTGATTCACAGCGCCCAGGTGCTAGATATACGCCAGGTTTAAAATTAACGTGGTTAACTCATGATAATCTAGCTTTTTATACTCAGTATCGTTATGAGTTCCGTAAAATTTCGCGTAACAAGCGAGAAGATCCTATCCAAGGATATGTCGGTAATACATCTCGTAACCGCTTTGATCTTGGCGCTAATTGGAATCTATTAGATGACTGGAGCGTGGGTTACCAATTCTCGTATTTTAAAGGCAATTACGTTCTCCAAAATGATAAAAAGCATGATTATCAACAGGAGATGAATATTAATTGGCAATTAGCTCATGATTGGCAAATTAATTTTGTAGCTGAAGATGTGGCAAAAAGTCTCAATAATGATTCTAGAGAAGCAAAATTGAAACTTGGATTCACCTATTTATTTTAATGAGTCTATTTTAACGCATGGAGTATGAGTGACATGAAAAAAAGATTATTTCTGTTGATTGTCTTAATCGGATCTCCATGTTTTGCTAAAAGTTATGATCTCATCGTAAGTCAATATCCTCTCGCTGGGGAGCTCAAGACGATTAATGAGGCATTATTGGTTGCAGACCAACGGGCAAACAAAAATACGTTATTTACTATTTTTATTAAAAATGGCATTTATCATGAAAAAATTAATATTAAGACGCCCAATATTTGGTTAATTGGCGAAGATCAGAATAAAACCGTTATAGAGTACAATTTAGCCGCCGGGATGTTAGATAAAGAGGGTAAAAAGATCGGTACAACAGGTTCGGCAATTTTTATTGTAAGTCAGTCGGGAATCATTATCAGTCATTTGACGATCAAAAATAGTTTTGATTATCCCGCTAATCAAGCGTTATCAAAAACTGACCCTAAACGGCTGGCTGATACGCAAGCGGTTACCGTACTCATCAATAGCAACAGTGATCGGGTGCACTTTAATAAAGTGACATTAATGGGATATCAAGACACGCTTTATGTAAAAGATAATAGTCGGAGTTATTTTACTCAATCAACTATCTCGGGTCATATCGATTTTATCTTTGGTGGCGGCACTACGATGATTAATGACTGTGAATTGATTGCCCGAACTCGCTATGATACTCCGGAGACATATGGTTATCTCACTGCTCCGAGTACCAATATAAGCCAGCCTTATGGATTAATCATTATCAATAGCCGCCTAACAAAAGAAAAAGATGTTCCCGCCAATAGCTTTGCTTTGGGTCGACCATGGCATCCAACGACAACATTTGCTGATGGTCGATATTCTGATCCAAATGCGATTGGCTCAAGCGTTTTTATAAATAATCAGATAGATGATCATATTTATGGATGGGACAAAATGTCAGGTCGGGATATTGAGGGACAACAGATCTGGTTTTTACCTCAAGACAGCCGTTTTTATGAGTTTAATAATCAGGGTAGAGGGGCCAGAATAATCAATAACGCCTATATCATAACCGAAGAACTCGCTGCTCACTATGCCATCGAAAATGTTTTTAGTGATTGGCCAAACCAATTCCTCAATCCCACAACACATTAGGTTATATCATTATGTTAACTTTAAAACGTGAGAATAAGATGATGAAAAAATTAGTTATTTTTTCTTTCTTGATGCTGTTTTCCATACCGAACGTATTGGCAGCAACACTATTACAAGGGTATGTTTATACTACTAACCCTGTTGCTCATTCGCTCGTTGTTGTTCGTGATTCACTCAATAATACCTTGATAACAGAGACTGATGAGCAGGGGTTTTATCAATTGGATATTACTGACTTCGTTGCTCCCTTGATCGTATCCTCAGATAATAATAAGTTAACACCTATGAGCTATCAAGAGAACCAAGATAGTGCAACTCACCGAGTTGCTTCATTTATCAATACTCTACAGCCGAATCAAATTAATACCGTTAATCTCAACTCTTTTACTGATTACTTGCTAAGCGAATTAGCTATTGAATTAGATTATATTGGTCCAGAACAGCTGATTCGGAAAGGTTTAAATCATCCTGTCAGTAATCAGATTTTAGATAATATTACCCAACGTTTTCATCAAATTTTTGATGATTCTCTCCAACAAGTTGGTATCAATCCTCAACACTTTGATCCAATGAGTACGATTGATATGAGAACTAACCTACTATTAGCATTAATATTACATAATCGTAGTTATGACTCTCAACGGGGTGAAATCGGTCGAACGGTATTATTTGATATGCGTTTTAGACCGATTACTGAACAGATGCCGTTTGATTTTAATCAAGCAACCCGTGATAAAAATGGCAATATAAAGGCTGAAAAACGACTCTTTATTGTTAGCGATTCTACTGCGGCAAATTATGACCGAAAAGTTTATCCTCGTATGGGCTGGGGACAGGTGCTTGAGCAGTTTATTACTGAAGATAGAACCATGGTGGTCATAAATGGTGCTCAATCCGGACGTTCTAGTCGAAGTTTCTATAATGAAGGATGGTTTAATTTAATGGCACCTTTTATGCAAAAAGGGGACTATCTCATTATCGCATTTGGGCATAATGATGAAAAATGTGATAGTAGCAAATCTGAGCGAGGGCGGGTGGACGTTATGAACTTATGCACTTATCCAAATGATGCGGAGCAGAATAAACAGTATCCTGATGGACGAGAAGATATGTCTTTCCAAACATCATTAGAACGTTATATTGATTTAGCTAAACAAAAAGAGATGGTTCCGATTTTAATGACACCAGTGACTCGGTTTCGTAATGAAAATAATCATATTGCTTATCAAAATCATGATCTAAAACCTGTTGTTAGTACACACTTTACAACAAATAAGAGCGGATTTCGTTACTGGGGAAATTATTCCGATACAATCAAATATACTGCACAACAAAATGATATTTCACTGATTGATTTAGAACAGTTAAGTATTAATTTTGCTAATCAGCATCAACAAGATTGGCAAGCTTATTGGCTAGTGGTTGATCCTAGTGATAAACGATATCCTTATTATAAAACGCAAACTTCAGGCGTTATTAGTAATCCAGATATTACGCATTTTCAAGAAAAAGGTGCTTTAGCGGTTGCCCAACTTATTGTTGATGCGATTAAAGATAATCCCAATTTAAAGTCATTATCAGTTTTACTCGATCGTCATACCATTAGAGAATCAAACCACGAGGTATTAACAAAATGAACAAAGTGATTGCTATAGGTTTACTTATTTGGGGGGGATATGCCATTAATGTTAATGCCTTATCGCCATCTGTCATTATGCAGCCACAAGCAATGGATGCGGCGCCGGCAAATGGGTTTGGCGGGTATGATGCTAAGAGTGGTATTGGTACTACCGGCGGAATACATGCTAGTAAAGATATGATTTTTGCCGTAAAAACGAAGCAAGAACTCATGGATGCTATCACAATCAATAAAGGTAAGCCAAGAATCATTCAAGTGATAGGTACGATTGATATTAGTGAAAATAGACCTTATCAAAATTTTGCCGATCAAAAATCACGTTCATTAATTAAAATACCGAGTAATACTACTCTTATTGGTGTCGGTGATAATGCAGGATTTATTCACGGTTCATTAATTGTATCGAAAGCACAGAACGTGATTATTCGTAACCTTGCTATTGAAGCCCCTGTTGATGTTGCACCTCATTTTGAAGAGGGTGATGGATGGAATGCGGAATGGGATGGAATCAATATTATTGAGTCCACATATATCTGGATTGATCATGTCTCTTTTACTGATGGTAAATTTACCGATGACCAGTATATACATAAAGATGGCTGGAAATATGTACAACATGATGGATTGCTCGATATCAAACGAGGGAGTGATTTTATCACGGTCTCTTATAGTTTATTTGAAAATCATGATAAAACCATTTTGATTGGTCATAATGACAAAAATGACGCTCAAGATGAAAATAAATTACACATTACTTTCCATCATAATGTATTTGATAATCTTCGTCAGCGTACACCTAGAATTCGATTTGGGAAAGTACACCTATATAACAATGTGTTCACCGGTTCTGTACAAAAATCAGCCACAATTTATCCTTATCTTTACTCAATTGGCTTAGGTGTGAAAAGTAGTGTTATTTCTGAAAATAATCTATTTCATATTCAAGGGCTTACAGATAGCTGTAAAATTGTCAAACAATTTGGTAACAATAACATTCAAGATAGCGGTTCTATCTTTAACGAAATGCCTTTAAGTTGGTCAAAATGCCATTTTGACAATCAAATGAGTTGGTCAATTCCTTATCAATATACGTTAGATGACCCTAATAATTTTCGCTCCAATTACAATCAAAATGTCGGTAATGGCAAGTGGTAATACCATGATCTTTTAATCTCTTTTTAGACTATGAGGAATAAATATGAAACTGTACAAAACCCTATTAACGCTAGCTCTATTAGGTTTATCTATTAATGCCTATAGTATCGATATTAAACGTATTGATGCTTCGAATTATGACCAAAAAAATGGCCATGTTCCAGCGAATCTACTTGATAATAATAATTCCACGAGATGGGCTGCAGCCGGTAAAAATAACTGGCTATTAATAGAATTTAATCATGAAGAGAAAATAGATAATATGGTTATTAATGCTTTTAAATCTAAAGAACGATTCTTGTCATTCTCTCTGTCTTATTCATTAGATAATAAAACTTGGATTACAATTCCCGGCCAATTTCAAACAGCTTCAGTGGATGATAAATTGGGTGAGAAATTTATTTTTTCTAAACCGATTACAGCAAAGTATCTCCGTTTAAATACATTTGGTACTAACTACAATAATTGGAGTGCGATCAATGAGCTAAGTTTTAATAGTTCAGCACAATTGCCTACACAAACGATCACGTTATAGTCATATTAGGAATAAAAATGAAAAAATTATTACAGTACTGCACATTACTCTGCTTTTTCCCGATTAGCGTAGCGTTTGCACAGGAGTGGAAAGCGATTGCGTTTGGTCAATCGACTGATTTAAATTTTGCGTCTCTAATTAAACCAGAGAAAGTTGGCGTAAATAATGTTGCTATTATGGGACAAAATGATTATTTATCACCCAATCAGGTTTATCAATTACCTGAGGATTTCACAATTGAGAGCCGTGGCGGAAAAATTGCCAATTCTCATGACGGCATGACCGTTTTTTATACCGCATTACCAGTTAATCAAACATTTACTCTAGAAAGTGATGTGACGTTAGAACAAATCGGACCTGAAGTTGATGGAAAAACACCTGCTGCACAAGAGGCGGTAGGATTATTTGTTCGAGACGTCATTGGTGTAGCAAGAAGTGACCCTCAACCTGAAGGTTATGAAGAGTTCCCGAATGCCTCAAATATTCTTATGAATGCGCTTATCACACAAAATCAAAAAAATGATGATTTGGTTAAAGTTACGGCTTTAGTGCGAGAAGGCGTTAAAAAAGCGTGGGGTAATGAAGGAATAACGATTAGTAAAACGGGTTATGTTGAAAATGTTAACTATCTTAAAGTTAAGAATATTCATTTAACCATTACCAGAACACCACAAACATTTATTCTGACCATGAAAGATAACGTAACCGGTGACGTCAAACAGTGGTCTATGGATGATTATTCTGGCTTTATCAACCAACAAGATGATACTCAGATTTATGTCGGTTTTTTTGCTTCGCGTAATGCGAAAGCCCGTTTTCAAAACTCATCACTTAAATTAGGTAGTGAAGTTGTTGATTATCAGCAATTGCCTAAAAAAGAACAAGTGAGCACGAAGATTAAACCAACGCTAATTCTCTCTTCCCCTGACGTTGCGTATCAGTCTGACTATACATTACAACTATTTCCGAATACTGACGGTGAATTGGATATAAAAGAGACCCATCAAACGCTCTCTGTATCTGCGGGCGAATTAGTACAATTACCGATTAAACTAGCCGCTGGTGAAAATGTCTTTACCGTTAATTTTAAAACGGCCGAAAATCATAAACAACACAGCTTTACTATCAATTTTATGCCGTCAACTATTGTAAATCTGCTTGATATTACTGCCTCACCGACGGGTAAACCGACCAATCAAGGAACGGCTGAGTCTCCGGTCGATTTCATGACAGCAGTTCAGTCCGTGCAACCAAATGGTGTTATTCGGTTAATGGATGGTATGTATGATGGAATAACGATTCCAGCTTCGTTGAGCGGACTTCCTGAACAACTTAAAACCATTATAGCTATCAATAAACATCAAGCGACTTTTATTAATAATACGTTTAACTTAGATAGTCATTATTGGTCAATTAATAAAGTGATTTTTGATGGCAATGTTGATGGGACAGACAACAAACCCGCTTATTTACGCATATCTGGTAGCCATAATGTGATCAATCAAGTGATTACTCGAAATAACAGTGATACTGGACTTGCGATTTCAGCAAAGAGTAAGAATCGCTTATTTTGGCCATCCTATAATTTGATTCTTAATTCTGACTCTTATAATAATATGGATAAATCGGGTAAAAATGCTGATGGTTTTGCTGCTAAGTTAGGCGTCGGCAAAGGCAACGTTTTTAGAGGATGTATCTCTCACAACAATACTGATGATGGTTGGGATCTCTTTAATAAAATTGAAGACGGTGCGAATGAGCCGGTATTGATTGATAGCTGTGTCTCTTATGCTAATGGGCTACCTTTTTCGAAACCAAATATTGCGAAGGGGAGCATCGGTAATGGGTTCAAATTAGGTGGAGAAGGGCAACCGGTTAACCATAAAATTATTAATTCAATTGCACTGAATAATAATATGGATGGTTTCACTGATAATTTTAATACTGGTTCATATACGATTGAGAATAATATCGCAATTAATAGTGCTCGATATAACTATATTTTAAGAGCTAATCCTTATTCCTTTTTACATCCGGTAGTTGTGTTTAATCATAACTATTCGATTAAAAATAGCTGGGAAAATACCCCGAAAGATTCATTTGGTGGACAAGTTCAAATTCAACAATATGAAGTTTTCACGGATAAAGCGTTATGGAATAATAACCCACAATTCACCATTACGCGTGATGAAAATGGTAATATTATCATACCTAGCGAACTAGCAACGTTAATTGCAAATAAACCTAACTAGTTAACTGATTATTCTTATAAAAGAATTTGGCCTTTGGTGAGTTAGAGATATTTACCAAGGGCTAAATTGTATTTATGCCTATCCCGATACATCAGTATCAAATTTTGACGCTATACTGGCTAACTTTAGTGGCTATTAGCATCATGAATTAAACCGATTTTAATCATCGATTATCATATTTAGTAGCGCTTGAGTTATAAATATTTATCTTTGAATGATGGCAATATTTTGATTGAAGGGAGTATATCTATAGTATGAAAGTTGACAGACTAGTGAAGTTGATCTGATGGCTAATGATTTGAAAAATTAGTAATAGTAGGTAATTGTGTGTGATTTTTTTGATGGGAAAGCGATTCCCCTTAACGTGGGTTTAAATACAATCAAGCTAAGGGGAAAGTACTGGCAACTTAAATTATTTTAGCAGACCTTTGATATAATCAGTCAATTGAGTATCTTTACTATTTTTAAAGAAACACTCTTGGAAACGTTTTCCATCTATCGCCTGTTTTAATAAGTCTTGGTCGATAGATTTTAACATCTCAATAAATGGTTTTGATGCCGCTTTTTTCATATCATTTAAAATAACGACATTGGCATTTTGTGATTCGCGGCGCTCTGGTGGATAACCCAATCCTTTTTCACCTTCGAATGCTTTTTCAAACATATAACGTGCATTTAATTCAGCACCCCAGCCAAAACCTTTTGCAAATGCAAGTGCTAAGGCATTCCCGTTATTTACTTGTGCAAAGAGATAAGCATCAGTTGGATCTAAACAGTATCCGCAGTTAACGCCTGGGAACGCATTGAGTGCCATTAATGCGCCTTGACCTGTTCCACATCCAGCGATAACAAAATCAATGGCTTTACTATTTAGTAGAATTGCACCAATAATACCTAAATGAACATAGGTTAAACGATGATCATTATCGCCATCCATACCAACGTTAAATACTGTGTGACCGTGTTTTTCTGTCGCATTTTTTAACTCATTTAAGATAACAGGATTTTTAGCTGCTTGGCTAAATTCATTCATTAAGGCAATTTTCATAATTTATCCTCTAAATTTATTGAAATACTAATGGGTTATACAAGAAAGATGTATTGTCGATAACACTTTTTAAGTTTATTATAAACCCACAAAAAAATATTTCAAATTATTTAACTAAAATAAAACGATGTTTTAATAAAATTAATCATAGTGTGATGTTAATCACAAAATGATGGTTTTTTTTGTATTAATATACTAATAACCAAAGAGTATTGATTTCAATTCTGATTATTTTATTTATTTTTTAGGAGTACTTATGGCAAAGGGAAATCTCATCACATTATCATTTTCATCATTTATCGATGAAGATTCTAAAAATGAAATTATCCGATTAACCCCTAAAGGTGTTTTGTGTCATCGTAACTATTTTTACCAAAAATGTTTTACTAATGATGGACAAAAAATTCTTTTTTCTGGTGAATTTGATAAAAATCGTAACTACTATCTATTAGATATCAAAAATCAATCAGCAAGGCAGCTTACAGAAGGGCCAGGCGATAATACTTTTGGTGGTTTTTTATCGCCAGATGATAAATTTTTATATTACGTTAAAAATGAACGTAATTTACAGCGTGTTGATTTAGAAACTTTAGAAGAAGAGACGATTTATTCGGTTTCAGATGAATGGGTTGGTTATGGTACTTGGGTTGCCAATACTAATTGTACACAAATTGTCGGTATTGAGATCGCTAAAAAGGATTGGACACCGCTTACTGATTGGGAACTATTTAAATCATTTTATAACAAAAATCCGCGTTGCCGTTTGATTAATATTAATATTCAAACTGGTAAAGCAGAGACCGTTATCGATCAAAATGTGTGGTTAGGTCACCCTATTTTCCGCCCATTCCATGATGAAACCATCGCTTTTTGTCATGAAGGACCGCATGATTTAGTTGATGCAAGAATGTGGTTAATTAATCGTGATGGCTCGAATGAACGAAAAGCACATGAACATCAACCTGGTGAAAGTTGTACCCATGAATTTTGGATCCCAAATGGCTCAGGATTAGCTTACGTTTCTTATATGAAAGGACAACAAGAGCGCTATATCCGAATTTATAATCCCGATACGAATAAAGACTCGCAAGTGATGGAGATGCCAGCGTGTTCCCATTTAATGAGTAATTATGATGGTACATTATATATTGGCGATGGCTCTGGTAGCCCTGTTGATGTAAAAGATACTGGTGGTTATAAAATCCAAAATGATCCTTGGTTATACATTTTGACACCCAAAAATAAAGATGTGCATAAGCTGGTTAAGCATAATAGTTCTTGGCGAGTCTTAGATGGCGATCGTCAAGTCACTCATCCCCATCCTTCATTCTCTCCAGATAATCAATATGTATTGTACTCTTGTGATGCTGAGGATGTGCCTGCGTTGTACCTAACCAAAGTTCCTTCTAAGATTTTAGAACAAATGTAACAAAGATAATGAATATGATAAGCAGTGTGTAGTTTGTCATAAATTTACTGGAGAATATAACTATGTCAATTTTAAATAAATTTTCACTTAATAACAAAATAGCACTTGTAACAGGGGCATCTTACGGAATTGGTTTTGAAATTGCAAAATCACTGCATGCCGCTGGTGCTAAAATTGTATTTAATGATCTTGTCCCTGAAAATTTACAAAAAGGATTAGATGCTTATAAAGCGGCGGGAATTGAAGCTCACGGTTATTTATTTGATATTACTGATGAAAATACAGTTAGTAAAGCAATTGCTCAAATTGAAAAAGAGCATGGTGTCATTGATATTTTGGTCAATAATGCCGGAATTATTCAGCGTAAACCGATGTTAGAAACTACCGCTGAAGATTACCGTAAAATTATTGATATCGATTTGACGGGGCAATTTATTATGGCTAAAGCCGTACTGCCTTCGATGATTAAAAAAGGTAGTGGTAAAATTATTAATATCTGTTCGATGATGAGCGAATTAGGTCGTGAAACTGTTGTGGGTTATGCATCTGCAAAAGGCGGCTTAAAAATGTTAACTAAAAATATCTGCTCTGAGTTTGGTCATGCAAATATTCAATGTAATGGTATTGGTCCTGGTTATATTGCCACGCCACAAACTGCACCATTACGTGAAAAACAAGCTGATGGTTCTCGACATCCATTCGATCAGTTTATTATTGCGAAAACACCAGCTGGTCGCTGGGGAACCCCCGATGATTTAGCTGGCGCGGCGGTATTTTTGGCCTCTGATGCGTCAAACTTTGTTAATGGACACATTCTCTATGTCGATGGCGGTATTTTAGCCTATATAGGAAAACAGCCTTAATTAAATTTGGATTATTATTAATTTAAGAGAAAATAGATAACATTTATTGTTTTTTTATTTTCTCTTATTTATTATTTCACTAATAGGGATACGATTATGTTTATTTTTAATGCAGATGTTAAATTAACTGATTTAGGTAATGGTGTTAAACGTAAGATTTTAGCTCATGGCGGCAAGATGATGGCAGTTGAAGTTCATTTTGATAAAGGGGCTGTTGGTACGCTGCATAGCCATCCTCATGAACAATTGACATATGTATTATCTGGTGTATTTGAGTTTACTATTGGCGATGAAACTCATCTTGTACGTGCTGGCGATACACTATATAAACAACCCAATATTCTGCATGGTTGTGTTTGTAAAGAGGCAGGCGTATTGCTTGATACATTTACACCACAGCGGTTAGATTTTTTATAAAATAGCGAATAATTATTGATTGTGGTATAGTTAGAATATTTTATACGGTTCTAATTTTCCCTTATTTATCAGTAGTTAGAACGCTATGCGTTTTCGTCAGGAGGATATACTTGTCATGAATGATAATTCACCAGAATCAGTCGCTTCGGTATTAAAGGTTTTTGGTATTTTAGAAGCCTTATCTGAATCAAAAGAAATTGCGATATCAGAATTATCTAATAAAGTAATGATGCCAAAAAGTACGGCTTATCGTTTTTTGCAAACGATGAAATCATTAGGATATGTTAATCAAGAAGAAGATTCTGATAAGTATTCACTCTCCTTAAGATTGCTTGATTTAGGTAATCGGGTATTAGATCACCAAAATTTCTTAGCTATTGCTGATTTAGAAATGAGAAAGTTGAGAGATAAAACAAAAGAGACTATCCATCTTGCTGTTCGTGAGGATGATCAAGTTATCTATATCAATAAAGTTGCCTCTGAGCAGTATAGCCTTTGCTTAACATCAAAAATTGGTAATCAAGCTAATATGTATGCGAGTGGATTAGGAAAAGTATTACTTGCTTGGTTAGATGAAGAGAGTAAAAATAAAATTGTTGATCGGATTAATTTCGTGCAGTTTACGTCTAAAACAATTATGAGTAAGCAAGCATTCCTTGCTGAACTTGAGCAAGTCAAACAGTGTGGGTATGGTAAAGATGATGAAGAGTCGGAACTTGGTCTACGCTGTTTTGCGGTACCTATTTATAATCGATTAGGTAATATTATTGCCGCGCTAAGTTTATCTACTTCTATTTTCC
Source organism: Orbaceae bacterium BiB (assembly GCA_036251205.1). Taxonomy (NCBI): domain Bacteria; kingdom Pseudomonadati; phylum Pseudomonadota; class Gammaproteobacteria; order Orbales; family Orbaceae; genus Orbus; species Orbus mooreae. The sequence goes on from CP133958.1 coordinate 2,292,532, forward strand.
GTTGTAGCTCACTTGAAGATGAGCAGAAATTAGTTGCTGAGTTACATGCTACATCGGCCAAAATATCAGAGTTGATTGGTCTGAATAAGTAGTGATGTGAGCTGCTTGAAATAAAATAACCAGCTGATGGTGTTAAATCTTGATAGCTGGTTTTTGATTTTAGTGATGGTATGGATGTAATGAGTTTAATATTGAGTTGATAGTTAAAAATCAGTATTAATCTATAAGTTGCTCAGTTAATAATTATAATCAATGTTATCTTATTGAGATCATCAGTGTTCAGGGTGCTAGTATATTTTTAGTTATACACTCTCAAAAATATTTTTGTCATAGCTTAGGTAGATATGTTCGGCTGTTGTATGAATTTTTCTACGCTCAATATGCAATTTCTCTGCTAAGACAAAGGCAAATTTAAATGCGTATCCCAACCTGTAACGGTCAACAAAAATTGGAGAGCTTCTTAGGCAGTTTTTAGTAAATTATGTTCAAATTCTGCTGGTGAAATAAATCCAAGTTTATAATGTCTTCGTTTTTGATTATAAATCGGTTCGATATAATCAATAATATCGCCCATCGCTTGCTCTCTTGTTATATAATCTCGATAATTAATTCTTTCTGATTTTAATGATCTAAAAAATCGTTCAGTAACGGCATTGTCTAAACAATTTCCAGCTCTACTCATACTAAAGGTAATTTGATGATATGATAATAACTGTTGAAATTGTTCACTACGATATTGAATCCCCTGATCACAATGAAATAACGTAGGGCATTCTCCTTTTCGACGCTGTATCGCCATGTTTAGTGCCTTAACTGTCAGTAAACTGTTTGGCTTTTCAGAAAAGGCCCATCCTACAATACGCCTAGAGCATAGGTCCATCACGACAGCCAGATAGAGCCAACCTTGCCTTGACCGAATATAGGTAATATCGCCAGACCAATAGCGATTAATCGTTGCTGGATTAAATTGTCGATTTAAATGATTGGGTGCCAGTAGCGATGATTTACCGCCACGAGGATAGGAATGCTGTTTAGGCCTTTTAGCCACTAGGCCTAATTTTCTCATTAAGCGTCGGACCTTATCTAAACCAAGCTTAAACCCTTTTTTAACCAGTTCAACTAACATTCTTCTTTTTCCATATATACCGTCCATTTCGTTATGAATTGATTTTATGGCAATTTCAAGCCTAGTATTCATTAATTTACATGCGCGATGTTTAATTCGATAATAAAAAGTACTCGGTGCTAATGATAAACACCGACAGATTTGAGCGGTTTCATTTCCTGCCTTCTTCAGTATTAACGCTATTTGTTGCTGCTTGTCATTTCGATGGCGAAGAAGGCTGAAGCCTTTTTTAATAACTGATTATCACTTTGCAACTGCTTAACTTGTTTTTCTAAAGCTTGTATTCGTTTTTGTTCAGCGGTCAGCGCACTACTTTTAGGCGTAATACCTTGTCGTTCTTTTCTATATTGTGTTACCCAACGCCCAATTGATGAAATACTCACATTCATTGTTTTTGCTGCATCTTTATGTGCATAACTATAATTAAGAACGAGCTCTGCACATTCTCGTTTAAATTCACTACTTAGTTGTCTTGTCACGGGGTAATCTCCTTAGTTGATGGTTTATCATACCGCTAAGTATGTCTCCAAGAAAAGTATACCGTTACAAGTTAAGATAAAAGTATAAAGCTGACATTTAAGATGATTTTTTCACTATAATCACCCTATACAGCAATATAATAACGAAAATATTGGCTCATTGATGAGATTAGGCCGTTTAGCTTGACTGATTATAGGTTTCATAAGCTGAGATATTGCTTTATAATTTATAGCATCTGTACCAATATGATAACTAATCTTGATATGAAAAACCGTCTTCTTGCCTACTGTAAATTAATGCGTTTAGATAAGCCAATTGGTACGTTACTCTTACTTTGGCCAACCTTATGGGCTCTGTGGCTTGTTGGTGCTCCCACTATACATCTATTTGTTGTTTTTACGCTCGGCGTATTTTCGATGAGAGCGGCAGGGTGCGTCATTAATGATTTTGCTGACCGAAAGTTTGATGGGTATGTTGAACGGACTAAATTACGGCCTTTAGCGAGTGGACAATTAACTAGTAAAAATGCGTTAGTCGCATTTGCGATTTTAATTTTTATCTCGATTTTGCTATTACTAACACTACCTCCATTAACCTGGCTAATGGCTCTTTTTGCATTTTTGACGACATTACTATATCCATTTATGAAGCGTTTTACCCATCTCCCACAAGTCGTTTTAGGAATTGCTTTTAGTTGGGGAATTCCAATGGTTTATGCCGCAACAAGCGGACAGTTTCCATTGACATGTTGGCTGTTGTGCTTAGCAAATATCTGCTGGACAGTTGCTTATGATACGCAATATGCGATGGTTGATCGCAATGATGATATCAAAATAGGTATTAAATCGACGGCTATTTTATTCGGTAAAAATGATAAATTGTGTATTGGTATATTACAGTTACTTACCCTGATTTTATTACTTAGTGTTGCTATCCTTAATCAGCTATCAGGCGTTTTTTATGCCGCTCTAGCCGTAGCAGCTATTTTATTTATATATCAACAAATATTAATAGCTGCTAGAGCAAGAGAACGCTGTTTTAAAGCTTTTTTAAATAATAACTATGTTGGTTTAGCTATTTTTATTGGCTTTTTTATCAGCTCTTTTTAATGACTTTCCTCAATAGTTTGCAGCACTTGGCTCGCAATCAATGGTTGAAGCGTATCATTCATTAATTTGATTTTATCCAAATTCGCTTCATCTTTATCATCAAGATATCCCTGTTCTCGTAATGCTGATACCAGGGTAGAGAAAACGCCTTTATCAAAGAATTCCGGAGCATTAATCCCGTGTAAAACGGAAAGTCGCTCGGCAATCAAACGGCTCTCTTTCTCCAGTGCTGAGCGACTAATTGTTGGATCTTTTTGTAACAACGAGAAGGATATTGCATAACGTTGTAATGTATCATTTGAACCCGAAGCTAGCACTTGTAACGAGGCCATTTTCAGATAATTTAACGTAATTCGTTCTGGAGTATAGTTGAGTAAGTTAAGATCAGCAAAACTTAGTATAAGTTTATGGACATAATCTTTCAGTTGTTCTTCATCAAAATAGAGGAAAAGATCCGATTTAATTAAAGGATAAAATCTTAAAATTTGTTCAATTAACTCTTGTTCTGATATGCGATTATGTTTCAGTACGATTCGACCAATAATCGATGGAATAATCAGTAAGTGCTGAATGTTATTACGATAGAAAGTCATCAAAACAGCCTGTTCTTGGCTTAGACTGATGATTTCACCCATGTCATCGGCTGTAATAATAAATTTATCCATGGCTTTAGCATGTTCGAAGAGTTCTTCTGCACTTTTATGAGGAACTGTCGAGAGATCTGAATACGGTACATTTCTTAAGATAAAAAGCATATGATCCATATATTCAAGCAAACGCTTTTTAGTGAGCGCTCGTTGTTGCGAGGCCAGTAAAATGGAACAACATAAATTCATGGCATTAACTGCTGCAGATGAATTGATTTTTTCCATAATATTTTTAGCTAATAGGTTAGTCGTTGGTGTTAACCAATTAGGCCTTGCTGTTCCTGTCGGTTCAATGGATTCCCGCCAATCAGGGACATGTTTGTTTAGAAATTGATTCAATGGAATTGGTTGACCAAAATTTACATAACCTAATCCTAATTTCTTTAGTTTAAAGAAAGCCTTAATTGTTTGCCATAGGCTCTCTTTCTTTTTAGCCGCACCACGTAATTCATTGGAATAGGTTGCGACTTCTAATACGTGTTCGTAGCCAATATAAACAGGTACAATCGAAATTGGTCTTGGATTACCGCGTAACAAGGTTTGGATTGTCATCATCAACATACCCGTTTTCGGATCCAGTAATCGTCCTGTGCGTGAGCGGCCACCTTCAATAAAGTATTCAACTGCGTACCCACGGATAAATAGCTCAGCCAAATATTCCCGAAATACTGAAGTATATAGCTTATTTCCTTTAAATGAACGGCGAATAAAAAATGCGCCCAATCGACGGAATATTGGGCCCGCTGGCCAAAAGTTAAGATTGATCCCAGCAGCGATGTGAGGTGGTACTAACCCTTGTCGATATAACACATAGGAAAGCAGTAGATAATCCATATGACTACGGTGGCATGGTGTGTAGACTATTTCATGCCCATTTTGAGCCAGCTCGCGAATTGGATCGGCATTGGTGACTTTTAATCCTTGATATAGACGACTCCAAGCCCAAGTAAGAACATAATCTGTCAGTTTTAAAGCTCGATAAGTAAAATTCGCAGCGATTTCGTTAAGCATGGATAAGGCTTCTTTATTTGCTTTATCGACAGAAATATTTTTACTTTTCGCTTCTTCGTTAATCGCATTTGTTAAAACTGGACCACGTAGTAGCTTATTTAGCATCTGTTGCCTTACTGGTAGCGTTGGTCCTACCGAGGCAGTGCGTTGTTTGGAAAAATGAATTCGAGCTACGCACGATAGTTTTAGCGATAGTTTAGTGACATCTTCTGTATGTGCTGATAATGAGACATTTTTGAATGATACTGTATTAGAAAACCGAGTATAACAGTCTCGACCGGAGAACAGCATTTTGATAAATTTGCGTGTCCCGCCTAAAACTTGTAATGAAAGTTTCTTTTTCCCTTCTTTATCAGGGGCTCGACTAAACATGACCGAAACCGGCAGCATCTGTACATCTAAGAGCGGATCTTGCTGATGAGCTGTAATGTATTGTTTAATAATCTCAATTGATTTATTTTTCTGTTTTTTTGAGGCAAAAATACCGGGCCCTTTATCAATATATAAAAAAGCAGGCAATACCGTTGATGCTGTTTTTATACCATCGAGAGGATCAGGAAGTTGATATTTTTTGCATAGAGAACGAACAACTAACAAGTCGATTTTTGAATTGTAGGGTAATACATATAAAATCGGTTTCGTTTTATCTATATTTAGCTCATCAATCGGATCAGTTGGAATGGATTTACTCTGCACAAAAAATTTAACAGGAATATTAATTATTGAAAAAACGGTTTTATCCCACCAAGACATTGTCCATGTTGACATAGTTTAAATAGCTCAAAAAATTTATAACGATGGCACATGATAACAAAAAAATATTAAAAAAACACGAGCTCGCAAAACAAATGTCTTTTATCGCAAAGAGTCAGTTTATTATCGTTATCATTAAATGATTAAAAACCCCTGTCGGGTTAATATTGCTGGTTTGTTGGCATAATGAAATTTACAATGTTAATCATGAAATTAAAATTATTTTTGATAATGTTGTGTTTATCAATATAATAATACTTGAGAATTTTTGGATAACAGCGTATACTTCGCTACCTTAATTATTGTGGGTATAGTATGAGTAGTTGGTCTATTGTTGTTAAGACTTATCTCAACGACCTAGTAGAAGACTAAAGCCTGACGAGGTTTATGTTCCATTGACATATTATATCCAAGGCCTAAGCACTGAAATTTCGGAGAATTATTGACATGTCACGAATCTGCCAAGTAACAGGCAAGAAACCACTAGTAGGAAACAATCGTTCACATGCGATGAATGCTACTAAACGTCGTTTTCTGCCAAATCTTCAAACTCACCGTTTTTGGGTTGAGAGTGAAAAACGTTTTGTAAAATTACGTATATCGGCTAAAGGTATGCGCACTATCGATAAAAAGGGTATTGATGCAGTTTTAGCTGAACTTCGTGCCCGTGGTGAAAAATACTAATAAGCTATAGAGGAAAATTATCATGGCTAAAGGTGTACGTGAAAAAATTAAATTAGTTTCTTCTGCTGGTACTGGTCATTTTTATACCACTAGCAAAAATAAAAGAACTATGCCTGAAAAAATGGAGATCAAAAAATATGATCCCGTTGTTCGTCAGCACGTAGTTTATAAAGAAGCTAAAATTAAATAATTTATTTTATTTAATCATTAATAAAAAACCCGGCTATTGTCGGGTTTTTTGTTATTGAGCTTACGTAAGGTTATAATTGTACAACAATATCAGTAGAGAGGATAATAAAAATTTTATCATTATCTTTGAATAACTCTGATATCGATATCTTTCTGTTCTTATATTATTTGTGAATAAAGCCGTTGATATACATAGGTAATTATAGAATAAAAGCTTGATTGCTATTCAAAAGAAGCTTTCAAATAGCAATATTGTGGTTTGAATAATAAAAGAGTTATAGCCGTTCTAAAATCTGTTTCTTTTTGGTGTCAAATTCATCTTGCGTTAAAATACCATCATCAAGTAGTGACTTTAGTTTTTTCAATTGATTAATCATTTCATCATTTGATTGTTTTTCAGACGCTGAATTTGTGGTACCATTTTTATCTAAATCGAATGATTTTGCTATTTCAAATCCTGCCCCTAGCTGCAAACCAGCTCCAGCTAAACCACCTTCATTTCTTGCTGCATCACGTAACGCTTTCAGTTTCTCATTATCAACATAACTTAAACCAACTTGTTCAGCTGCTATTGCATCAGAGCGGGAATCTGCAATTTTATTGATACGAGCGACGGTTTCATCATTAAATGAAGTTGCTTCAATACGAAAATCAGTGAGATTAATACCCAAATCATTAAATGTAGGCGCTAACACTAGCTTTGTATCACTAGAAAGGGTTGTTAACTGTGCATCAATATTTTGGTAAGAATAACGTTGGCTTGCTAGTTGAGACGTAATACCTGGAATAATTCGTGAAATCATTAATTGACGTAAATCATTTGCTGTATAAGATGCTTTGCTACCCATAATATTGGTAAAAAAGGATTGTGCATTATCTAATCGTATTGAATAACTACCATAAGCACCGAGCTCAATAGGGAATTGATAAATACTATCCATATATTTAATCGGTGTGGATGTGCCCCATTTTTGATTAACAAGCTCTGCAGTCCGAAAAAAATAGATGTGCATCTTATGTTCACTTTCAAAGCTTTGCATCATTTTTAGCAAATTAGTGATAAAAGGGTGGTTATCCGTCGCTAGCTGGTAGATTCCTTGCTCAGTCAAGACATCAATCACTTTGCCTTCATAAACTAAGATACAGCCTTGGCCTGGATTAATGAGTAACTTACTGGCATTTTTAATTTCACTCGTCGAAACAGGAAATTGAAAAAATAGTACATCAGGGGATTGATTTGTCCATTCGATAACAGTTTTTAATTGTCGTTTAAAAAAATTTCCTAAAGCCATAATATGTAACCTTTCTATTATTTTATTATTGAGTTAACACTATATTTTGCTGGATATTACCACTTTTATCGATAATTGCGTAGTTATCACATTTATTTTTAGCGATGAATTTATCTTTATAAGGCATGATTTCATTGATTTTAAATAGCTTATCCGATATTGTCCACAATACAGCCCCCGTATTAACATCAAGTTGTTGATAGTTATATCCAGAGCCAGGTGCAGCATTAATTTTGGTTTTTATAATTAAATAATCTTTATCTGAGTATAAAACACTTGGATCAAAATAGAGACGTTCTGGGGTAAGATTTTGATGTTGTATGACGTTTACAAGATTATTATAACTATATGCAGAGTCGATAAGAATATCATAAGCTGAATTATCGTCAGTATGTTTCCCTGATTCGACAAGCTTTTCACTACCTGCTTGTGACGAAAGAATAGATAGATGTGGCTTACCATCATAACTAACATACGTATATTTAATTAACTTATTATCTTCGCCATTGCGGTTAGCAAAGTCATAGGCAACATGTTCACTCGTATCATAAGGGGCTTTTTTAGGCCGATTTTTAACCATTTGAAAATCATAATCATCAAGATAGACTTCATCTATCAGTGGGTAGTAGTAAATTTTTTTCCCATCATTCGTTAATATGTGTAACGCATAGCCGGATGTTGTTTGAGATAAGCTGAAGGATGCTAATCCTGTTTGATAATCGGGATGATTATTTAATAATGATGAAGTGATATTACTGAATTTATAGTTTGTTTTATCTAATAAATAAACTTGGCTATCATTGATAACAAAATAGGTTTTTGTATCGCTAAAATCAAGGTATTCGAATTTGGTCCGACCAAAATTATCTTTAGGTAAAGCGTCGAGTGGCTGTTCATCGACTTTTTTATTAGCAACTAAATCATAAATTGTAAAAAAGGTATTATTATCTTGTGTGGCTGATTTATGATCTTCTAATGCTAAGATGTAAGGTCCTTCCTCGGTTAAAACGGTTGAACAATATCGATAATCCCTTTGATATTTTTTAGGCGCCTCAGTCGTATTCGATGAAGATAAATTGGTATTTGTTGTACCCGAAGGCAAATTATTTTGTACCTGTCTTATGACCTCGCGTGATGGTGGAGTTGGGGCTTTATCCGTAAGCATTAACTTAATCGCACCACCAACGACAATCACAATAATAGCAGAGGCAACTAATTTTAATGTCTGATTATTGCTAAAAAATTGAGTCTTTGACGTCGACTGATTTTGATGATTAACATTGATATTAATGTCATCATTATCTAAAAAATACTCAGTTTGACAGTTATCACAGCGATAATGATCTGGTTTTAACTCGGTTTTTTGTATGCTCCCACAATTTGGGCATTTGATAATTTTAATCTGTTTAGCCATTATTCCTACTCTTATTATTATTGTTTTAACTAACAATCATTTTACAATTTTTTTTTAAAAGAGTCATCGTATTATGATTTATTCAATAGCTTTATCATATTGTAAAGTTATGCTGTTATTTTTCGTTAAAAATAGTATTTGATTACCCTATCCCATAATAGGCATCTGTAGTAAAATAGTAACAATTTGATAGATTGATATAATTTAGGAGCAAATGTGAGTAATACAAATAAAACCCCAATTGTTTTAGTTATTTTAGATGGTTACGGATATCGTGAAGATCAAAAAGATAATGCTATTGCTGCTGCGCGTAAGCCAATAATGGACAGTTTGATGAAGACTCAGCCAAATACTTTGATTAATGCTTCAAGTATGGAAGTGGGTCTACCATTTGGTCAAATGGGTAACTCTGAGGTTGGACATACTAATATTGGTGCAGGTCGCGTTGTTTATCAAGATTTGACCCGAGTAACAAAAGATATCATGGATGGTGAATTTGCTAAAAATCCAGTGTTAACAAAGGCTATTGATGATACGGTAAAAAGTGGTAAAGCTATCCATATCATGGGGTTAATGTCACCAGGTGGCGTTCATTCTCATGAAGAGCATATTATGGCAATGGTTGAATTAGCTGCTGCTCGTGGTGCTAATAAAATTTACTTACATGCATTTTTAGATGGCCGCGATACTCCACCAAGAAGTGCAGAAGCAAGTTTAAAACTATTTTCTGATAAGTTTAAATCATTAGGTAAAGGCCGTATCGCCTCTTTAATCGGTCGTTACTATGCAATGGATCGAGATAATCGTTGGGATCGTGTTGAACAAGCATATAATCTTTTAACTGATGCAAAGGGGGATTTCACTTATAACTCGGCAGTTGAAGCGTTACAAGCTGCGTATGCTCGTGATGAAAATGATGAATTTGTAAAACCTTCTATTATTCAAGCAGCTGGAGAAGAAAGTTCTGCAATGCAAGATGGTGATAGTTTAATTTTTATGAACTTTAGAGCGGATCGTGCTCGTGAGATTTCTCGTGCATTTATTCATAAAGATTTTGATGGTTTCAAACGTCAACGTGTAATTAATTTTGCTCATTATGTATCACTAACTGAATATGCAACCGATATTGCTTCAGAAGTGGCTTATGCACCTGAATCATTAACGAATACGCTTGGTGAATGGTTAGCTAAAAATAATAAAACACAGTTACGTATCTCTGAAACTGAAAAATATGCGCATGTGACATTCTTCTTTAATGGAGGGCTTGAGACTCCATTTGATAATGAAGATCGTATTTTGATTAACTCACCGAAAGTAGCAACTTATGATTTACAACCAGAAATGAGTTCAGCTGAGTTAACGGATAAATTAACCGCTGCAATTGAAAGCCAAAAATATGATGTCATTATTTGTAATTATCCAAATGGTGATATGGTTGGTCATACTGGTGTTTTCGATGCCGCCGTTAAAGCTGTTGAAGCATTAGATACTTGTATCGGCCGAGTTGTTCAGTCTGTTAATAAAGTTAATGGCCAGCTACTAATCACAGCCGATCACGGTAATGCAGAAAAAATGCGTGATGATGAAACTGGACAAGCACATACTGCCCATACTAATTTACCTGTCCCACTTATTTATGTTGGACCAAAATCAGTTAAAGCGGTAGAAGGTGGTAAATTGTCTGATTTAGCGCCAACAATGCTCACGTTGATTGATATGCCGGTACCGGCTGAAATGACAGGTAAGGTATTGTTTGTTAAATAGTTTTACCTTTAGTTAATATTTGTTAAATGCCCTAATACTTAGGGCATTTTTTATATATTCTATTTGTCAGCAATAATGTAATCAGTTATAGTAAGCATACTTAGAATAAAAATTTCAAATTTCTAAATAAAACATTATATTACAATAACGCTTTTATTTGGTTAAAACTCATTATCGATAAAATGCGGCATACTTACTTTAGTTTATTATTATTAATATTGTGTGGGAATTTATTCTGTTCTTCATACAGTTATGCCGATGATCAACAGGATCTACAGTCTATTCGCCAATCTATCCTTGAGCAGGAAAAAAAGCTTACCGAACAAAAGAAACAGCGAACACAGCTTACACTAGAATTAAAAAATCAAGAAACTACGATTGCTAATCTATTATCCTCTCTAGATAAATTAGATCTATTACTTACAACGTTATCGAAAGATATTACCACACTTAGTATTCAAGTCAGTGAATTAGAAAAAAAACAACGTATCCAGCAGAGTATTTTGGCTAAACAGCTAGAAGGGGCCTTTAAATTAGGTAAGACTAGCAATATGGAGTTGGTATTTTCAGGCCAACAGAGTGCAAGGAATGAGAGAATAATCACCTACTATGGTTATATTAATAAGATGCGTCAAAATCGTATTAATGAACTAAAGTTGATTGAAAATGAGTTATATACTAAAAAGAGTATATTTGAAGAGAAACATAAAGAGCAACAAGCATTACAACTCAAACAAAAGCAGGAAAGTAACCGTTTAGTTGCTAACCAAAAAGAGCGACAAAAAACAATTATTGCCTTGGATAAGTCAATGCAACTTAACCAGCAAAAATTAGATGAGTTGAAAGAAAATGAGAATGCGTTAAAAGTTCAAATCGCCAAAGCTGAACAAGAAAATAGAAAAATAGCGGAGGATGAAGCTAAGCAAGCTGAAAAAATTAAAGTAAAACAACAAAATTATAATTATAACCCGACCAGAGATGAACGAGCCCTGATGGCTAGGGTAAGTGGAATCGGTAAACCGACTCATTCTTTAAATTGGCCGGTATCTGGGAGTGTACTATATCGATTTGGCGAGCCACAACAGGGGGAATTGCGTTGGAAAGGTATCGTGATTAAAGCCAAAGAAGGTACTAAAGTCAAAGCGATTGCTGATGGGCGGGTTATACTAGCTAGTTGGTTACAAGGTTATGGTTTTATTGTTGTTATTGAGCACGGTAAAGGTGATATGACACTTTATGGTTATAATCAACGAGTACTGGTCAATGTCGGTGATAAAATTGATGCTGGTCAAGAGATTGCTTTAGTTGGTACATCGGGTGGTCAAGGAACTGCATCACTCTATTTTGAGGTTAGACGAGATGGTAAAGCATTGGATCCAAGTGCATGGTTGATAAAATGAGACAATTAAAAGTATTATTCAATATTATATGGTGTTTGCTTATAGTCACACCCGTTGTTCAAGCTGCAAAATTAGCCGTGGTTATTGATGATTTTGGTTATCGTGAACATAATGAGAAACAGATTATTGCTCTCCCTTATCCGATTACGGTGGCAGTCTTACCTAACTCACCAAATGGAGTTAGTATTGCAACTTTAGCCCATCAACATAATAAGGATGTCATTATCCATTTACCAATGGCGCCTATCGGAAAACAACCTCTCGAAATTGATACTTTGTTTCCTTCAATGACCCAAAGTGAAATACATCGCATAATTAGTCAAGCCGTTAATAAAGTACCTTATGCTATTGGTCTTAATAATCATATGGGAAGTTTAATGACATCTGATTTGGCTGGGATGCAAAAAGTAATGAATAGTTTGTCTGACTATTCACTCTTTTTTTTAGATAGTAAAACGATAGCTAAAAGTAAAGCCATTGAAGCTGCAATCGAATATCGAGTTCCGACTGTGACAAGAGATGTATTTCTTGATGATTCCCAAGAATTATCTGCAGTAGCTCACCAATTTGATTTAGCTGTTCAATCAGCACGAAAACATGGCTCAGCAGTGGCGATAGGCCACCCTTATAATTCAACCGTTAAGGTGCTTCAGGAAAAGTTACCGTTATTACCGGATGATATTGAATTAGTTTATGTTCGCTATTTAGTTAAAGAGCCACAAAAAATTAAATTAAGCGAGTTAGTTGAACAGTATAAAATAGAAGCTGAGCAAGGCATATTTGAGTATATGATTATTACTGAGTCAAATAAAAAACCGGATTAATATGAAGTGACCCCATAAAGTTGGACACTTTAGTTAAGTAGCTCGTAAGGCTTGGTTTCGGTATGCTACCGGAGTCAGGCCTTTTAATTTAACTTTAATCCGTTTCGTGTTGTAGTATTCTATATATTCTTCTATTTTTTCAATCAATTCATCCGCATCTTTAAAATGTTGCCCATGATACATTTCTGATTTTAATAGTCCAAAAAAGTTTTCAGCAACAGCATTATCTAAGCAATTCCCTTTTCTTGACATACCTTGCTTTATACCATTATCAGCAAGTTGCTTCTGATAAATAGGATTTCTATATTGCCAGCCCTGGTCACTATGTAGCAAGGGGTTTTGTTTGTTTTTTAATCGTGATATCCCTTTTTTAAGCATATCGGTGACTAAAGTCAAACGTGCATTCTTAGCCACACTATAAGCAATCACCTCTTGGTTGTATAAATCAATAATGGGCGATAGATAAATTTTCTGTTCATTGACTTTAAATTCAGTGACATCGGTTACCCATTTTTTATTCGGTTTTGACACTTTAAATTTTCTCTTAAGACGATTGGGTGCCGTTTTACCCATCTCGCCACGATAAGAGCGATATTTTTTGGGTCTTACTGTTGATTTAAGATTAAGCTCCCTCATTAATCGCTGTACCGTTTTATGATTGAGCCTGCTCCCCTCATTGATTAAAGATAAATGAATTCGGCGATAACCATAACGCCCTTTATGTTCATGGTAAATCGCTTCAATACGCTTTAATTCCTTCTCATAAGGCGATGGCTTTTTCAGCCTATTAACATGATAATAAAATACACTTTTTGCTAGCTGTATTACTGACAGCAAATGTTTTAAGGGATATTGAGATTTAAGCGCTAAAACAACTAACGTTTTTTCTTTGTTTGTTGTCGTTTCGTTTGTCTTAGCTCCTCCCACTTTTTTAGAACAGCGTTTTCCGCTTGTAAATAAGCTATCTCTTCTTTTAATTCTTCAACTGTTTTTTCATCATTACAATGAGTCGATACAATACGTGATGGTTTCATGGATGGTTTTCCTCTAGATTGATACTCAAGCCCGCTGAATCCTTTTTCACGATATCTATCAAGCCAAACGAATAAAAGCCCAGGAGAGGCTAAATTAAGCATAGCACTGGTGTGCCCGAGAGACCAATCATTTGTCCACATTAATTTTAGGGCCTGTAATCTGGCTTGTGCGTGACGTAAATGGGCTGTTGATTGAAAGGATTTATCACCATGAATCGCCACTACCTGCGACCAATACCTTATTTGGCGAGAAGAAATAGCATACCTTTTTGAAAGTGTTTCGGACGATTCTCCTGCTAAGAATTCATTAGCAATGATAATTTTTAAATCTCGACTGTATTTTGACATAAAAAGACCCCCTGTAATTGGTTGTCCAACTATTGGGGGGTCACTTCAAATATCCGGTTTTTTAATAATCAAGTTTGCTTAGTAGCAGATTGGGTTTAGACCGTATTGGTTATCCATCGGCATTGATTCCATACACATGAAAACAAGCAACACAATCCCACCAAATGGAATAAGACAAATCAAAATCCACCAACCTGATTTTCCTGTATCATGTAAGCGTCTTACTGTTACAGCAAGATTTGGAATAAATACCGCTAATACATAGATAAAATACACAAATCCCATAATCGAACCTAATGTTTCACTGATTGAAGATAAGATTCCTGCTAGTATTAGAATTGCGATAATAAAAATCACATTAAATAGGGTAAACATCCAGTACTCTTGGCGGCGAGCACGACCGTTAAAGTTTGCATAGTTGTCTTTAATACACTTAAGATACCAATTCATTTCTTATTCCTTTTTGTTTTAATCTATTTTTATTTATAGGCCAAAATTCCTACGGGGCATATTATAATGAAAAAAAAACTAAAAAGAAGTCATATTGCATTTTTTACTTTTTCTCATGTAAACCTTTCTCTAAACTTCGGTGACGAATTTGTACCTGCCTACCATGAGAGTTAAATAGTGCAGCTAGTTTCTCTACTATATATACTGAACGATGTTGCCCACCAGTACAACCAATAGAAATTGTTAGATAGCTTCGATTATTTTTTTGTAATAGGGGTAACCATTGCTGCATATAATTTGCAGTTTGATAGATAAAATTGTTAACTTCCCAATGTTTAGCTAAGTATTCTTGAACGGGTTTATCTAATCCTGTTAATGGGCGTAAACTCGGGTCCCAATGGGGATTTGGTAGAAATCTCACATCGAAGACAAAGTCAGATTCAGACGGTAAGCCGTATTTGAAACCAAAGGATTCAAATACTACGGTTAGTTCACGCTCTTTTTTACCCAAAATACGTTGTCTTAGAATGTCGGATAATTCATGTACTGATAAATTATCTGTATTAATAATAAGATCAGCTCGATCACGTAGTGGCTCTAAATATTGTCCTTCTAAATTAATCGCCTCTTCTAGTGAACATCCTTGAATAGATAATGGATGATTACGTCGTGTTTCGCTATAACGGCGGATTAACGTATTACTACTACTATCAAGAAATAGTACTTGTGGTGTAATTGATGATGGTAGTTGTTGAAGAATTTCACCTAATTGTGTAAAACTTGCTGGTAAGTTTCTTATATCAACACTCACCGCAACGGGGGTCTTACTATCTTCTAGTGCTTTAGCTAACTCAGGTAGTAGTACAATGGGGATATTATCCACACAATAAAACCCCATATCCTCTAGGGCTCTAAGGGCGATGGACTTACCAGAACCTGAACGACCACTGACTATCATTAACAGCATAATTAAGATCCTTTAATTTATCAAATAGGTACTATTTTAGCTGCTTACGCAAGCTTGATGGCGGAATTGATAATGACTCTCGGTATTTTGCAACCGTTCTTCTGGCTACTATAATACCTTGTGCTTCCAGCATACTCGTTATTTTACTATCACTTAATGGTTTTTGCCCATTTTCATGATTAATTAATTTTTTGATCATAGCGCGAATTGCTGTTGATGAAGCTTCTCCACCAGATTCAGTATTGAGATGACTAGAGAAAAAATATTTTAATTCAAAAATACCACGCGGACATTGTAGATATTTTAAAGTAGTAACACGTGACACCGTTGATTCATGCATATTAATTGCATTTGCGACATCTGATAATATCATCGGTTTCATATACTCTTCACCATATTCAAAAAAGTTTTGTTGACGCTCAACAATAAATTGACTGACTTTAGTCAGCGTATCATTACGATTTTCAATACTTTTTATTAGCCAATTTGCATCTTGTAATGCTTGACGGATATATTGTCCATCACTGGCACTGGTGGTTTTTTCCATGGCAGCATAGTGTTGATTTATTTTTAGACGCGGAATCGCTTCATTATTAATAACGACATGCCATTTTGAACCTATTTTTTTTACTAATACATCTGGAATAATGTATTCAGGTGATGTTGTATTGATAGAGTCACCAGGAAATGGGTGAAGTTGTTGAATGATACTAACTGCTTGTTTCAATTGTTCATGATTAATGCCAAGGTTTTTTGCTAAAGATTTAAAGTCTTTTTGACCGAGTAATTCTAAATGATGCTCAATAATTGTTTTAGCTAATTTAATATCATGTGTTACTGGGAGCATCTGATTAATTTGGATGGTCAAGCACTCTTGCAATGTTCTCGCACCAATTCCGATAGGATCAAAATGTTGAATCCGCTTTAATACAGCTTCAACTTCATCTAACTCAACGTCATCATTACCTTGTTCTTCTAAAATATCTTGTAGAGGCTCTATTAAATACCCTCTATCATCAATCGATTGGATAAGTGAAATCGCAATCGTACGATCTTTTTCGCTAAAAGGCGTCAAATTAAGTTGCCACATTAAATACTCATTTAGCGTTTGGTGTGTTTCACCTTGATAAACGGGTAATTCATCATTACGGTAATCTGAAAGAGTACCAGAAGGGGTTCCTGCTGTATAAATATCGTCTAAAGATACATCAATAGGAATATCGTCAGAGATATCGCGATTTTCCATCATTTCTCGAGTATCGATGTTATCTGATTCAGATAATGCATCAACATTTACTTCATCATAATCGCCATCAACTTCTAGTAATGGATTATTTTCTAATGCGGTTTGAATTTCTTGACATAATTCTAGTGTCGATAATTGCAGCAAACGAATGGCTTGCTGCAATTGTGGGGTCATTGTAAGCTGTTGTGAAATATTTAATTGCAGGTTTGGTTTTATCATAACCTAAATTCTTCACCTAAATAGACTCGTTTTACATGCTCATCATTTAGGATAGTATTTGGGCTACCTTCTGCAATTAAGTGCCCTTTACTTACTATATAGGCCCGCTCACAAACATCTAGTGTTTCTCGTACATTATGATCTGTGATTAATACTCCTAAACCACGATCGCGTAACGCTCGAATGATATTTTTTATATCAATAACCGAAATAGGATCAACTCCTGCAAAAGGTTCATCGAGTAAAATAAATTTAGGATCTGCGGCGAGAGCTCGAGCGATTTCAACTCGGCGCCGTTCTCCACCAGATAGCGCTTGTCCCATACTATTGCGAATATGCGCAATATGAAATTCATCAAGTAGAGCTTCTGCTTTTGTTATTCGTTCTTCCTTGGTTAAGGATTTACGCGTTTCAAGAATCGCCATAATATTATCAAACACAGATAAACGTCTAAATATTGACGCTTCTTGTGGTAGATAGCCAATCCCAATTTGAGAACGTTCGTGTAGTGGTAGTACACTTATATCTTGATCATCAAGATAAATACTTCCCGCATTTAGCGGAACGATACCGACCACCATATAAAATGTAGTTGTTTTACCGGCACCATTTGGCCCTAGTAAGCCGACTATCTCACCTGAGTTTACGGTTAAACTTACATTTTCAACTACGCGACGATCTTTATATACTTTCGCGAGATTTATCGCTTTTAATATTGCCATATTATCGTTTTATCTCTTGTACTTGATTTGGAATAATCGTTGTTTTAACTCTATTCCCTTTATTTGATTGTGCAAGAATTTGTTGCTGATTTACGTTATAGATAATTGTATCACTAACGATATGGTTATCTTGTTGTACTAATTCTGCTTTACCCGTCATTGTGACAGTATTTTGTTTTACTTGGTATGTTAATTGTTGAGCATGTCCAGTAATTGTTTTGTTTTTATCCTGATCATCAGTTTGTTTAAAATAGACTGGATTACCATTAGCCGTTATCGTTTGGCTATCTTTACTATCCATATTCGTAATTGTTACTGTATTGGCTTTTATCTCTAAGCCATCTTGGAGGATAATGACATTTCCTGTAAAGGTGATGGTATTATTTTTTAAATCAATTTGCTGATTATCCGCATCAATCGAGATCGGTTTGTTATTAATTGTAGCACTAGGCGTTGTTTTCGCCATCGCGACTGGCGCAAGTAAACTAAGTAGCAAACTAACTAATACATAGCTGATTTTTTTTGAAATAGATGGAACACAGTAGCTCATTAATATTATCCTTAGTTAGTTGGACTATCCGCTTGAATATTGGGTGTATTATAATAAGTTTTTACATTTTCTAATATATCGGCAGTTTTACTACGTAAATTACCGAGTAAGCCAATCCCTGTTGATGTAAAGTTTGTACCTTCAATAGTAACTGCATCTTCTGAAGTAACGACTTGAGTTTTCAAGTTGACTTTAGCATGCTCTGTAATAATTTTTTTCAACTGCGAATCAGGTAATTCATTTTGTAAAATAACATTATTATTAAGGTACAAAAGTTTATCACGAGTTAATGTGGCATCATTAGCCAAAATATGCCACGTTCTCGCAATATCGTGATTATATAATGTAATATCAGGTGATTGAAATAAGGTATTACCCGTATCTTCAAAATATTGTACTTTGTTTGCGATGATTTTGTAACTTAGATTGCCTAAAGGGTCGTAGATAGTTGTTTCCATGCGATCACTTTGGTAAAGTGGTTGAGTCGATAAATCGATGGTTTCGACAACATCTGATGAAGCCTCTTCTCGTTGATAATAATAAATAGCAACAATAAAAATAATGAGTAGAATATAAATTATGCTTTTTTTATTCATTGATAGTATCTGTTTACCTTTATTGTGAGTTACTGGTAAGGGTCTTCCCTTATTACTTCGCTTCCAACTATTTTACGCTAATTTTGACTAAATTAATATCTCACATTAAAGGTCTTATAGTCTTCATTTGGAATAAAATCATTTACATCGTAATTTTGAATTTGAGCAGAGCGAGGCCCACCTGAATCTAACCAATCAATGAGCATTGTTATATGAGTTCGGGAACCACAAGCGACAATTTCCACTTGGTCATTAGGTAAATTTTTAACATAACCTACTAATTTTAGTTTTTGTGCTTCTTTATACGTGAAAAATCGAAAGCCAACACCTTGAACCAAACCAATAACGTGAATTATAACACTACACTCATAATGACTTGATATTCGCTCTTGCATATAGCTAATCCTATAATTGGGATCACTATTTAATAATAGTGATCTATTCGTGATAGGTCTTTATATCGCATATTAAATATAGTATATCAATGTGGTTTACATCTCTTTTTTATTTAACTCAATTGCTTACTCGATTATTAATCAATAGATTGTCGATAATATATCTCTCTTATTGAATATCTTTTGCAAAATAGTTATTTTTTTGCCTAAGCAATATCACACCAATTAAAGCTCCTAATAGAAAAAGAGAGACTACATAAAAAGCGGGAGCTAATTTACTAAAGAAATTGGTAAAAATGGATAATAACAACGGTGTTAATCCACCGGCCAGAGCATAAGCCATATTAAATGAGAATGATACGCCACTATAACGAATTTCGGTAGGGAACACTTTTACCATAAAAAAGGCAAAGCAGCCGACGACCCCAACTCCAAAACCAGCTAAAGGATAGGTATAAAATAGTAGAGAAGGGTATTGCCCAAGGGAAAAATAGAAACAAGCGATCGTAATTGCAGCAAAGAGACTACCAATAATTAATACTTTATCTAACGAAAATTTATCTACTAATAATCCATATACTGTGCAGCTGATAATTAATCCAATGATAGCCAAGATGTTTGCCTGTAGAGCTTGCATTGCACTAAAATTGAACTGTTCTTGTAAATAAATTGGGGCGATCAAAATAACGACCATAATTCCAGCAGATAGGATCCATGTTAATAACATTGATAAAATTGTTTGTGGTAAATAATTGATTAATACCGTTAATACAGGTGGACGTTTTACAGTCTTTTCTTTCGATTTGCGTTGTTGCATCTCGATGAAAATTGGCGTTTCTTTTAACCATCGACGTAGGTACATTGATAAAAAACCAAATAATCCACCGATAATAAATGGAATTCGCCAACCCCATGTATTCATTAATTCACCGACAAATAGGCCATGAATTAATGTAGAAATAAGCGAGCCAAGTAGAATACCTAAACTAAGCCCACTGGTTAAAACCCCACAAGCAACTCCGATACGATTTTTCGGTACATGCTCAGCCACAAATGTCCAAGCGCCAGGCACTTCACCGCCAACGGCCAATCCCTGACATAATCTCATTAATAGTAATAAAATTGGTGCGGCATAATGGAGGGTTTCATAAGTCGGCAGACAACCAATTAAAAATGTAGGTAATGACATTAACAGAATACTTAATGTAAACATTCTTTTTCTGCCGAATAGGTCACCAAAATGAGCCATGACAATTCCACCAAAAGGGCGAATTAGGTAACCAGCAGCAAATATACCAAAAGTCTGAACCTGACTTAACCAACTTGGCATATCAGGTGGAAAGAATAGTTTGCCAATGGTTAAAGAAAAGAAAACAAAGATGATAAAATCATAAAACTCTAACGCTCCACCCAGTGAGGCGAGTGCTAGAGTTTTATAATCTTGTTTGCAAAGCGTTTTGTTATCTGTCTTATCAAATTTGGGTGATCCCATATACTAACCTATAGTTTATTTTTATATTGATGAAATTAGGGTTGGAATATATATATTACTTTCAATTAATCGAGTGCTATCTATTTAGATGTAAATATTTTTTCAATAACTTAGAAAAATAAATCGCTGCAATTGCAGCGATTTAATTAGTAAAC
The DNA here is from genome assembly GCA_036251205.1 of Orbaceae bacterium BiB. NCBI lineage: Bacteria > Pseudomonadati > Pseudomonadota > Gammaproteobacteria > Orbales > Orbaceae > Orbus > Orbus mooreae. The sequence continues at coordinate 2,313,399 of CP133958.1, forward strand.
GTTTAATCATTAAACAACAATATTACTACTACCGTTGTTTTGATTAATGTCGTTATGACTATTATTGGCTGGAGCTTCTTTATTATTTTCTTCTGCTTTTCTCGCTTCTAATATTGCCATATCAGGATTTGCTGCAAAAACAGTGCACTGTAGTGTATAGCCTTTACTTAATAGATTTTTTTCTCTGAAATCATTTCCTTTTACGCCAATAACGATGGCAATAACAAGAGAGATAACAGTCGACATATTATCCCAAATTTCAAAGGTAGACATTGCTTGTTGTAATTCATAGTAATTATTATAATTACTCGGATCTGGTAAAAGTGCATAACTTATTATACCAAATACGATCATAACCAGTACTAAAGCACCAGCAACTGTCCATAATTTTTTTATTAATGCCCAAATGATTCCGAAGAAAAATCCTGGCCATGACCATCCTTGTTTTACCGCTTCAATTCTACCATCTTGATGTTTAAAAATTTTATAGTTTTTCATAATTTTAATGATTTTTTGTTGATGAAGTGCGTACTATTGTATATTAAATTTTTTATAAAAAACAACATATATTTATTTTTAATAAGTATAAAATAGTTATTAAAAATATGATTATCATTCAATGAACTATTGTGTTAACTCTGATCCTCGCCAAAAAAATAGACAAATGTCACCTCTATGATATAAATAAAAATCATAGGAGAACATATCATGGTCAAAAAATTCAGTACTGAGTTCAAACAACAATCAGTTGATTATGCCTTATCGAATGCTCATCTTTCGCTAGCCGATATTGCAAATCACCTTGGCATTGGTCAATCAACCCTTGATAGATGGGTAAGGCAAATCAATCCAGGTAAAACCAGTAAACGCGAGTTAACGGCTGAGCAGCAAAAAATTATCGCTCTAGAAAAAGAAAATAAAGAACTGAAAATGGCGAATGAAATCCTAAAAAAGGCGCATGTGTACTTCATCAACCATCCAAGTCGGTGAAGTACAAGTATATGAAACTGTATTTATCGTCGTATCCGGTACGTTTAACCTGTTGCCTATTAAACGTCAGCGTGCCCGGTTATTACGCTTGGTTAAAACGCACACCGAAATCACAGCCGCTGATTGATAACGTCAAGGCACTCTATTGGCGGCATAAAGCGCGTTTGGGTGCACCAAGCTTAGTACACGATATCCGAGATGAGGGCTATGATGTCTCAGAAAGAACAGTAAGTCGAGTATTACAAAAATTAGGCTTACGAAGTAAAGTCGCCCGTAAATTTAACTATCTAGCAGCGCCAAGCCTATCTCATGATGTAGCGCCAAATACATTAGATAGACAGTTTAATCCTGATAAACCGAATCGTGTTTGGGTGACCGATATCACGTATATCAAAACCGGTGAAGGCTGGCTATACCTTTGTGTGATTATTGATTTATTCGGGCGAAAAGTGATTGGACGACAAACGAGCTCGCGGATTGATAGGCACTTAGTCTGTAACACACTCAAAAATGCCTTATTCCGTCGTCAGTTTCCAAAGGGTGTATTACTTCACAGCGACCGAGGAAGCCAATATTGCAGTGCTGATTTTAAGCGATTATTGTTACAGTATGGACTTAGTCAAAGTATGAGTCGAGCAGGCAATTGTTGGGATAATGCGGTAGCTGAAAGTTTTTTTCATACATTAAAAACGCACATTATTCATGGTTGTGATTACAAAACTCGGGAGGATGCGAATAAAGCCCTATTTGAATATATTGAAATCTATTATAATCGTGTTCGTCGTCATTCAACTAATGGTTGGATATCGCCTCAGCAATATGAAAATCAGTATTATCTAAATAACACATTTATAGAGGCGAGCACTGTCTAATATTTTGGCGAGGATCACTCAAAGCCATATTCAGCAATTAATTTCTTCAATTCATCAATATATTTCTGTGCTGATTGACTGAGTTGCACTTTTTGTGAGGTTATCCAGCCAACTAAAATTTTTTCATCAGTCCGTAATGGAATTGATGCAATATCAGAACCATTTAAATCACTACTCAAGACACCGGTACTGATTGTATAACCATTTAATCCATGTAATAGATTAAATAACGTAGCCCTATCACTGACATGAATACTTTTTTTATGGTACACCGTACTTAATATCTCTTCAGAAAAATAAAACGAATTATGCTCACCTTGTTCAAAGGAGAGATATGGATAGTCTTCAAGTTCTTCTAATTGAATAATTTTTTTCTTTGCCAGTGGATGCTGGGTACTGATAAATACATGAGGATCTGCTTCAAATAGAGGCGAAAATGTTAAATTATGTTCTTTTAAAAATCGCATAATTACTTTTTGGTTAAAATCATTCAAATACAAAATCCCCACTTCGCTACGTAAGTTCGCAACATCGGTGATGATATCGTGAGTCCGTGTTTCCCTTAAGGTAAATTCATACTCTGCAGTATGATTTTTTTTTATAAGATTCACAAATGCATTGACGGCAAATGCGTAGTGCTGCGTTGATATACAGCATAACTGTTTAGCTGGAATTTTTTTATTATAGTGTAATTCTAATAATTCGGTTTGATCTAGGATCTGTTTTGCATAACCAAGGAATTCAACGCCTTCCGTAGTTAAAGAGACCCCTTTCGTTGTGCGAATAAAAATTTCAATATTGAACTCTTCTTCGAGTTCTTTTATCGCAGTTGAAAGACTTGGCTGAGTAATATAAAGTTTTTTTGCTGCTTCATTCATTGAACCGCTGCGTGCGACTTCAACAATATAACGAAGTTGATTCAATTTCATTAAAAATTCTCTAAGATAATCCTATGCCTACTTTAATATAGTCAGTCTATTTTGAACAGTTTAAAATTGTTTATTCATTTATTCGCTCGAATTTATGCAATTTTAACGTGATTAAGTATATACTAGTCGGGATTAATTTAAGTTATTTAGGTATTAAAATGAATTATAAAAATGATGATGTACGTATTTCTGATATACGTGAGCTTTTACCCCCTATTGCATTACTTGAGCGTTTTCCCGCTACAGAGCAAGTCGCAGATTTAGTCTTTGATGCAAGACAAAAAATCCATCAAATATTGACTCACAGAGATGATCGTTTATTAGTTGTTATTGGTCCCTGTTCAATTCATGATGTTAAGGCTGCTTTAGAATATGCTAACCGTTTAAAAGAAATTCGAGCTCAGTATCAAGATGAATTAGAAATCGTGATGCGAGTCTATTTTGAAAAACCACGAACGACTGTTGGTTGGAAAGGTTTAATTAATGACCCATTTATTAATCATACCTTTGATATTAATGAAGGTTTACGAATTGCAAGAAAACTCTTAGTTGATATTAATCAACTAGGTATTCCAACAGCAGGGGAGTTTTTAGATATGATTTCTCCTCAATATTTAGCTGATCTCATGAGTTGGGGAGCGATTGGTGCAAGAACGACAGAATCTCAAGTTCATCGTGAGCTATCTTCAGGTTTATCATGCCCTGTAGGTTTTAAAAATGGTACTGATGGGACGATGAAAGTAGCAATTGATGCAATCAATGCTGCTAGCGCGCCTCACTGTTTCTTGTCAGTGACCAAATTTGGTCATTCTGCGATTGTTTCAACGACGGGAAATCCAGATTGTCATATTATTTTACGAGGCGGCAAAGAACCTAACTACAGTGAAAAGCATGTGGCTATGGTTAAAGGCGATTTAGAAAAAGCAAATTTACCGCTTAATATTATGATTGATTTTAGCCATGCGAACAGTTGTAAACAATTCAAACAACAGCTAACCGTTGGTCAAGATGTTGCACATCAAGTTGCGAATGGTGAAAAAGCCATTATTGGTGTAATGATTGAAAGTCATTTAGTTGAAGGAGCTCAAAATCCAGAGACTACTGATAAATTAGTATATGGACAGAGTATAACTGATGCTTGTATCGGCTGGGATGACTCGGTAAAATTATTGGCTCAGCTTGCTGAGGCGGTAAAAACACGCCGTAACCATAAGTAAGAATAATAGAAAAAAGGTGCGTTAATCGCACCTTTATTTATATTCATTAATATAAATCTTTAATAATTTGTATCACATTACCAATTAATTTATATTGTTTAAAGTCTTTACGTGGTACTGAAATTGTTGCTTTCGGATCGCTATTACACAGTAATTCCCAACCATCTAGTGCCAAACGCATCCGTCTAACTAATGTCATATCTTTGTACTCTATTAAATAGATAGCGCCGTCAACAACTTCCCCGAGTTCAGTATTGATAATTAATCCATTATTATTTTTGATCTCAGGAGACATCAAATCTCCTTTTGCCCAATAAAGAATTAATTTTTTAACATCAAGCCCTCTATATCCAATCCAGCCATCAAGTACTGGATAATTCATGGCAGGTGGTGTACCACGGACATATTTTTGAGTTCTTGCTTCTTCAATTGTTGGCATTTGTTTGCTATAAACAGGGATTCGATGAATATATTCGTTGTATACTTCATTATTTTCAGTATCACTAATATCTTCCAGTTTATGCCCTGTTGCTAACCAGCAATAAGATACATGACAGCTTTCAGCGATAGTCGCCAAACGACTTAATGAAGGGTAAGTTTTTCCAGATAAATAATCTCGAATAACTGTTTCAGACATATTACATTTTTTAGCAAATACCGATACAGAGTCACCTTGCATGATCTCTGTCAAACGATTTTTGAATGTTTGCACACTTTTATTTATTATCACACGTATTTCTCTATTCTTTAGATAAAACTTTGGATTTTATCGGTTTAAATTACTATTTATAATAAAAATCTTATTTTGTATTTTAAATATATGCTGATTATAGCAAATCTAATAATTAATTCTATTTTTTTATTTATAATTTACGTTTTTATTGTTGATTTTTTTTTAAATAATTGTCAGATATTGAAGAATTATAGAAATATTGTCGTTTTGAATTTTACGAGCTATTTGATTAGTTGTTTTCGGCAGTAATATTTATTAGAGTTAAATTATGGTATGCTGTTTTGAGGAAAAAACCTATAGTAGTTGAGGGTGTTGTGAAAGATTTTGATGTAGTTATTGTTGGCGGTGGGTTAGTGGGGTTAGCAACTGCTTGCTCTTTATCTAATAGTACAATGAATATTGCGATTATTGACTCTAAAGATAATATTTATCAACAGATGGGTGATAATGATATCTCAATAAGGGCATCGGCAATTAATTTAGCGAGTAAACATTATTTTGAGCAAATTGGTATTTGGAATCAGCTTGAAACAAGTAAGCGTGTTTTATCTTTTGATACCATTGATGTTTTTGAAAAACAAGGTAAGGCAAGATTACAAGCGGACAGTAATCATTATCAATATCCGAATCTAGGCTATATTATTGAAAATCAGCTTATGCTCAATCAGCTTTATATTCGGGCACAAGAACAGTCAAATATTAACTTTTTACATCATAATGTTGATGAGCTATTTTTTAGTTCTGATAGGGGATTTATTCATCTAGATAATGGGCAAAAAATTTCAGCTAAGTTGATTATTGCGGCTGATGGTGCAAATTCGTCTATTCGTCAAAAACAGCAAATTAAAGTAATACAGCGTCCTTACCGTCATCAAGCCATTATTGCGACAGTAAAAACATCACATCCTCATCAATCATGTGCCAGACAAATTTTTTATGCCGGTGGTATTATTGCTTTTCTACCTTTATGGAAATCTGACTTGAGCTGTTTAGTATGGTCTGCCACGCCAGAACAAGCCGAATATTTACGATCCATTGACTTTGAATCATTTTCTCAACAGTTAACCGAAATGAGTGAATATTGTCTTGGCTCTTGTCAGGTGATCAGTGAAAGATTAGTTTTCCCACTTACTGCGCGTTATTGTCCACAACCAGTAAAAGATCGTTTAGTTTTAATCGGTGATGCCGCTCATACTATCCACCCTTTAGCAGGACAAGGGGTAAATTTAGGACTTGCAGATTCAAAACAGTTAACACAAATTGTTTGTCAGAATTATTTAGCAGGTAAAGATTTTGGATCAAAACAGCTATTTTCTCGTTATCAATTAGATCGTAGTAAAGATGCGATTAAGATGCTAAGTGGTATGCAGATTATTCAAGATATGTTTGATGGTGCTTCACCGATAAAAAAAGGGATAAGAGGTCTTGGTATGAATATGATTAACTCCACTCCATTGATTAAAAAATATTTAATTAAGCATGCCCTTGGTTTATGATTTTCACTAGAATAATACATTACAGCAATATTATAACGAGAAATGGATTATCAGTTTTACCGTTAATATTATGAATTAGCCTAATGTTAATGTGATAAAGAGATAAGTCCAGTAAAGATATCCAATATTATTTTAATTAATAAAAAACCAGACATATTGTCTGGTTTTTTTTATTGTGATTGTCGGATCCGGCAATTAATGAAATGTGATGTGCTCCTAGTTTAGTGGAGACTTTTTAGTAACAAAAAAGGAGTCTCAAATGAGTAAAAAATACGATCCCCAATTTAAACAAGAAGCGATCAATTTAGCCCTAAATAGCGAACAAACTTATCGACAAACAGCCAATGATTTAGGTATAAATTACAAAACATTTTGTAATTGGATGTACCAAACGATGAATAAACCAACCCATCAAGCGATAAAATCAAATAAAAAACCAGACTATCACGAACTTGAGCGTCAAAATAAAGCGATGAAAAAAGAGCTTGAGCTACGTAAAAAGGAGATCGATATCCTAAAAAAGGCCGCTCAGTACTTTGCGAGCCTGAAATAGCAAGGTACGAATTTATTAAAAAGCAAAACACGCTATCTAAGCGTCGTTTATTTCATCTATTTGACGTGTCAAGTAGTGGTTACTATGCCTATTTAAAGCGATTACCGTCTCAGAGAACAGTGTTTAATCAGCAGCTTGACAAAAAGATTGAAACACTATTTGAAGATCATCGGCATCTCTATGGTTATCGGCGTTTACATGTCGAACTTTTGGAGGAAGGCTATTGTTTATCACGTGAACGAGTTCGTCGACGAATGCACAAGCTTCACCTTAAAGCAAAACAACGCAAAAAGTATAAACAAACAACGCACAGTAACCACAACAAACCGGTCGCTGAAAATATTTTAGATAGGCACTTTACCATGGACACACCTAATCAAGCTTGGGTATGCGATATAACTTATATTAAAGTGAACGGACAGTGGTTATACCTCGCGATTGTACTTGATCTCTACTCTCGTAAAATCATAGGCTGGGCGATGGATACGCATATGGAAAGCTCGCTAGTTTGTCAAGCCTTAACTATGGCTTTGCTTCATCGGGGCTATCCAAGTAAAGTGATTGTTCATAGTGACCGTGGTGGCCAGTATTGTTCCGATGATTACCAAGCTATATTAACGGCTTATGGCTTAACGTGTAGTATGAGTCGCAAAGGTAACTGTTGGGATAATGCGGTGGCTGAAAGCTTTTTCCATACCTTAAAAACAGAATGGATTTACCGACACAAACTAGAAAATATGGCACAAGCTAAATCGATGATCTTGTGGTACATTGAGGTTTACTATAACCGAGTAAGAAAACATTCATATTTAAACTATTTATCACCTGTTCAATTTGAAGAAAAAATGATTTAATAATTTGAAAATAACTCTCCACTAAAATGTGGGCAGATCAATATGAACGGTATTGAACAAGAGCTTCATATAAACTATCTCCTTCAAGTACAAAATCACATTCATTAAAATTATTTATTTCTTTGGCGAACCAATTGTCTTGTTTCTAAGCTATTTGTAATGTACCCATTATTTCTAAGACCATTAACCATTTCGGTATATATATCTAGGCTATTTGATGGATCTTTTATAGTTACGATCAAAACAAACTCTTGTTTAGGAATCGTAACTTGATTTCTTGAAGTCATATCAACTCTAATTTTCCACCCCTCTCCGCAATCAATTCCTTTTGGCATTTTTCTAAAGTAAGATTTTATGGGGCTCCATTTAAATCCATGTTCAACTTGGTCTTTTTCATATTTTTTATCCCAAGCTTTTTCTAAGGGTACTTGCCCTTTAAATTTTATTTCACCATCGTCATTATATTTGTATGTACCAAAGCTGACATCAACATTACTTCTGCAATATTCATGCCCATAACGAAAGTCTAGCATCGGTTCATATATTAATGTCATACCTATTTCACCAAAACATTTTCCATTTTTAATTAATGAATTAGGGTATGGAAAATCAAACATTTCTAAATGTGAGCCAGTAGTAATAGTTTGTTTGAAAATTAAAGTAACCTCACTGTCGCTACATTGTAATATATCTACAGTATTTATTGTCGGCATTCCAAAACCATAATATTTAATATAGTCTTGTTTTTTGTCTAAGGAGTCTCTCATATTCATTCTTGCAGAGTGTATTAACATTGGAATGTCCACACCTTTTAGTACCAAAAAGATAAGGTCATTATCTATTTCTATACTCAACGGGTGTTTGATAATTTAATGTTGAATGAAGCCGAGTATAATTAAACCAATCAACATAATGATTAAATTGTAACGTCAACTGTTCAAGCGAATCAAATACACCATTTGAGACGAATTCGGTTTTTACGGCTTTAAATGTTGCTTCAGCAACCGCATTGTCATACGGGCAACCTTTATAACTTAACGAACGTGTAATACCAAATGTCGTTAAACATTCATCAATCAGGTGATTATCAAACTCTTTTCCTCTATCAGAATGAAATAAATCAACATCATGTAAGTCCATGGGTATTTGGCTTATTGCTTGCATCACAAGCTCTGCTGTCTTATTTCTGCCAGCACTTCGTCCGACTATCTCTCGATTACGGATATCAACAATAATACACAGGTAATTCCAACGCTGTTTTACCCTTACATAGGTTAAATCAGTTACCAAAACTTTTCGCTTTTGACCCACTTCAAACTCTCGGTCAAGCGCATTGCTCACGATTGATTCATTACTCTTTTCAGCATCAATACGGTATTTTTTACAGGTATATTTTGAGACTAATTCCTTTTCCTTCATTATTCGACCAATTCGCCGTCTCGATAATGCTATACCTTGCCGTTTCAGCTCTGCTTGCAAGCGTCTTGTACCATAAACACGATAATTTAGGTCAAATACTTCGCTTACTTTATCGCAGAGTGTTTCATTTTGTTGATACGGTACCATTCGTCGTTGATAATAAAACTGATTTCGGGTGACGTGCAAACATCGACATAAACTTCGTAGGCTATATCGATGCTTATTCTGCGAAATTAATGCGATTTTCGCCCCATTATCAACGCTGCCTGCTTTAGGATATCATTCTCCATTAACAAGCGTTTATTTTCTTTGCGTAAGGCAATCAGTTCATTCTCCTCATGACTTCGATTACCTTGCGCTGTAAATGAACCCGTTTCTTGGTATTGTTTTATCCACTTATCTAATGCTGATTTAGTTAAATCGTACTCAGCAACGATGTCTGCTCGCTTTTTGCCATTTCGATGTAGCATAACCATCTGTTTTTTAAACTCATGACTAAAACTACGCTTTTCTTTTCGATTTAAATGTTGTGTCATTGTTGCTCCTTTCTTGTGTTTTTGGATTATCATAACAATGACCTTATAAAACTGGTACTAATTAGTGTAGCCTATCCACATTGCTTTTGATAATAATAAGTCTTTCTCTATCATCTCATCATAGATTGTTGCAAATTTTCTTACTACTCTTGGTGTTGAATAACTTGTTCCAATTCCTTCAGTAATATTTCCATTGATATCCATTCCTTTCATTCCTAATGAACTTATAGAATCAGAATGCGATATATTTCCACCATAGTCGACTAATTCAGGTTTAACTGTATAACCAGTACCAGGGCCTTTTCTACTAAATGGTGATGGTTGATCTTTTTTTACTATAGATGTTTTTGAATCATAAAGGGCTAAAGAGCCAACCGTTAAACCTATAATCGAATCAGCTGGCGATATAATCCTATCATATTCATTATTTTGACTTGGTGGCCAAGTTCTTGATTTGTAATTACTATAATTACCACTAGGAATAAAAAATTGAACATTATATTTGGCTTGTATGTAGTCTAAAAAAGCACCAAAATCGGATATATTACCGTCACAAATTTGATTTTCAATTCCAATTGAAAGATTCCATATTTTTGTTTTATAAGAATATTTTTTCACTATAGTTTCAATTATTTCCATCAGTTCATCTTCGCCAATTGTATCTGTTGGTCCAGTGGAACTGTCACTATTCGGTATCGCAGCAATATCGACTAGTTTGAATTCTTTGGGATTACTTTCTTTAATTCCGTTCAGTTCATTTCCGTATTGAATAGTTGATGCTATAAATGTTGCATGAGTATTGTTCTGATATGCGGTTGGAACGAAGGATTCTTTAGCTATTATGGCGTTTTGTAACAATTGATTAGATTGACTAATACCTGTATCGATAATTCCTATTTGTGTATCTGTTTTTTCATAGTGCTGGAGTTGGTTATAGGATGAACCAGTTTTTTTTAATCCATTGTCAATAAAACTATACTCTTGAAATAAATCAATGCTTTTTATACCATTTATTGATGATAATTTAACTATATCAGAATATGAATTAACATTCACTTTTAAATATTTTATATTTAGACCGTAGCTAATATTACTATATTCAGAAAAACCAAATGCAGATAATTGTCCTATAACATACTCAGTAATTTGTTGATTATCAAATTCGTTGTCAAAATCAAAAAACTTAATTTTTATTCTACCTTTAATTTTTTCAAATTGATTACTTTGTTTAGAATGATCCTCGCCAAAAAAATAGACAAATGTCACCTCTATGATATAAATAAAAATCATAGGAGAACATATCATGGTCAAAAAATTCAGTACTGAGTTCAAACAACAATCAGTTGATTATGCCTTATCGAATGCTCATCTTTCGCTAGCCGATATTGCAAATCACCTTGGCATTGGTCAATCAACCCTTGATAGATGGGTAAGGCAAATCAATCCAGGTAAAACCAGTAAACGCGAGTTAACGGCTGAGCAGCAAAAAATTATCGCTCTAGAAAAAGAAAATAAAGAACTGAAAATGGCGAATGAAATCCTAAAAAAGGCGCATGTGTACTTCATCAACCATCCAAGTCGGTGAAGTACAAGTATATGAAACTGTATTTATCGTCGTATCCGGTACGTTTAACCTGTTGCCTATTAAACGTCAGCGTGCCCGGTTATTACGCTTGGTTAAAACGCACACCGAAATCACAGCCGCTGATTGATAACGTCAAGGCACTCTATTGGCGGCATAAAGCGCGTTTGGGTGCACCAAGCTTAGTACACGATATCCGAGATGAGGGCTATGATGTCTCAGAAAGAACAGTAAGTCGAGTATTACAAAAATTAGGCTTACGAAGTAAAGTCGCCCGTAAATTTAACTATCTAGCAGCGCCAAGCCTATCTCATGATGTAGCGCCAAATACATTAGATAGACAGTTTAATCCTGATAAACCGAATCGTGTTTGGGTGACCGATATCACGTATATCAAAACCGGTGAAGGCTGGCTATACCTTTGTGTGATTATTGATTTATTCGGGCGAAAAGTGATTGGACGACAAACGAGCTCGCGGATTGATAGGCACTTAGTCTGTAACACACTCAAAAATGCCTTATTCCGTCGTCAGTTTCCAAAGGGTGTATTACTTCACAGCGACCGAGGAAGCCAATATTGCAGTGCTGATTTTAAGCGATTATTGTTACAGTATGGACTTAGTCAAAGTATGAGTCGAGCAGGCAATTGTTGGGATAATGCGGTAGCTGAAAGTTTTTTTCATACATTAAAAACGCACATTATTCATGGTTGTGATTACAAAACTCGGGAGGATGCGAATAAAGCCCTATTTGAATATATTGAAATCTATTATAATCGTGTTCGTCGTCATTCAACTAATGGTTGGATATCGCCTCAGCAATATGAAAATCAGTATTATCTAAATAACACATTTATAGAGGCGAGCACTGTCTAATATTTTGGCGAGGATCAAAATATATTGTGCTAAGTTATCGGGTTATCTTTCATGTTTATAATTTATTCTTTCTTCTTTTTATTAAGTTATTTAAAAAGAAACCTATTTTTCTAGTTAAAATGTATAAAGTTTTATATCGAGCCCCTAATTATGGAGCTATCATATTTAATGACAATAAAATAGCTTGGATTGATCGAGTAACTAAACAATTGAAGCTAAATAAAGAGGACAAAATATTATTGTTAAATGGATTATGTATTAATTATAAAAAACAAACAATTGGCTATAATAATCAAAGATCACTTATAGATATTGTTTTCTTTTTTTTTCTTAGTTCTTATTTGATTTTTTTGTTTTTTGCGTACATTTTTTTATTTTTATACCATTTAAATAATAACCATATTCAATGGTTATCTTATAAATTTATTTTAGGAATATTAGTTGGAATAATTTTGTATGTATCAATTAATTTTTGTATTTTAACTTATAAAGCAATTATTTTTGATGCTAACAATATAATAAAACGTCAAAGTTATTTTGATATTAATATTTTTTAATAAAAAAACCAGACAATTTGTCTGGTTTGATATTTCAGTAATTTCCGGATTTTATTTCACGGTGTCTGGACAAATTTCATTAATTACCGGATCCGACAGTGATACGGCACCAATTTTTTAAAAATCTAAATTTGCTGCTTTTAGTGCATTCTCTTCAATAAATGCACGTCTTGGTTCCACTTCATCACCCATTAAGGTTGTGAATAGTAAATCTGCAGCAATTGCATCTTTTACTGTAACTTGTAACATACGTCGACTAGTCGGATCCATTGTAGTTTCCCAAAGTTGATCAGGATTCATTTCACCAAGTCCTTTATAACGCTGAATAGTTAACCCACGACGAGACTCTTTAATTAACCACTCTACAGCATCTTCAAAATTAGTGATCGGTTCTTTTCTTTCACCACGTTTGACGAATGCATCTTCTTCGATTAGGTCTTTTAATTGTGAACCTAAATGACAGATATTTCTATATTCATTACTGTGAATAAATGCCAGATCAAGATTGTAACGGTTATCTACGCCATGAGTTCTTACTTTTATCACTGGAATATAGTGATTTTTCGCTTCATTATACTCGATATCATAATGATAAAGATTACCATGTTGCTCTTTTTCACTTAACTTATCTGTCAGCAGTTTAGTCCAAGCTTCCGTTTTTTGCTTATCTTGCATTAACTCTTCCGTTAATGCATCTTGATACATTAATTCAGCAAGCAATTGCTTAGGATAGCGACGTTCCATTTTAGTAAATAGCTTCTCAATTTTTTGGTATTCAGCAATTAACTTTTCAAGTGGTTGACCCGCTAAAGCTGGGGCATGATTATTAACATGCAGTGATGCATCTTCAAGAGCTAACGCTATTTGAAATTCAGTCATTGCATCGTCATCTTTAATATATTGTTCTTGTTTACCTTTTTTCACTTTATAAAGTGGTGGCTGAGCAATATAAACATAGCCTCGTTCAATAATTTCTGGCATTTGACGATAGAAAAAGGTTAATAATAGCGTTCGAATATGTGAACCATCGACATCGGCATCGGTCATAATAATGATGCTGTGATAACGCATTTTATCTGGATTGTATTCATCTCGCCCGATACCGCAGCCTAATGCTGTGATTAAGGTCGCAACTTCTTGTGAAGACAACATTTTATCGAAACGCGCTTTCTCTACATTTAAGATTTTACCTTTCAATGGTAAAATAGCTTGATTTTTACGGTTTCGCCCCTGTTTTGCCGAACCGCCCGCAGAATCCCCTTCCACTAAGTAAAGTTCAGACAATGCAGGATCTTTTTCCTGACAATCTGCAAGTTTACCCGGTAAACCACCTAGGTCTAATGCACCTTTACGACGAGTCATTTCACGTGCTTTACGAGCCGCTTCACGCGCTCTTGCTGCATCAATGATTTTGCCGACAACAATCTTGGCATCAGATGGATTTTCTAATAAATAGTCTGATAGTTTTTCAGCCATAATTGATTCAACAGCTGACTTTACTTCCGACGAAACGAGTTTATCTTTAGTTTGCGAAGAGAATTTTGGATCTGGTACTTTAACTGATACAACCGCAATCAAGCCTTCGCGAGCATCATCACCGGTTGCACTAATTTTAGCTTTTTTACTGTATCCTTCATTTTCCATGTAGTTATTTAAAGTTCGCGTCATCGCGCCTCTAAAACCAGCTAAGTGAGTACCGCCATCACGTTGAGGAATGTTATTGGTAAAACAGTAAATATTTTCTTGATAGCCTTCATTCCACTGCAAAGCAATTTCAACACCAATGTTGTCTTTTTCTGCACTAAAATAGAAAATTTTCGGATGAATAGGTGTCTTATTTTTATTCAGATATTCAACGAATGCCTGTATACCACCTTCATAATGGTAATGTTCATGTTTACCTGTTCGTTCATCATGTAATTTTATAGATACACCTGAGTTTAAGAAAGATAGCTCTCTTAAACGCTTAGCAAGAATATCATATTCAAATTCAATATTGGTAAACGTCAGTGGACTTGGCCAAAAACGGACATAGGTTCCGGTTTCATTAGTCTCACCAATGACGGTAAGTGGCGCTTGTGGAACACCTAAATTATAAATTTGACGATGTATTTTTCCGTCACGATAGATAACAAGTTCAAGTTTATCGGATAGGGCATTAACAACGGAAACACCAACGCCATGTAGACCACCAGAAACTTTATAAGAGTTATCATCAAATTTACCACCAGCATGCAATACTGTCATGATAACTTCGGCAGCTGATACACCTTCTTCTTGGTGAATACCCGTTGGAATACCACGACCATCATCACGAACAGAAACTGAATTATCTGTATGGATAATAATATCGATATGACTACAATGGCCTGCTAGCGCTTCATCTATTGCGTTATCAACAACTTCAAATACCATATGGTGTAAACCAGTACCATCATCGGTATCACCAATATACATACCAGGGCGTTTACGGACAGCATCAAGTCCTTTTAATACTTTTATACTTGAGGAATCATAAGAATTAGACATGTATTTCTCGCTAGAACATCATTTAACTGATTAATCGTAAATTTATGCTGAAATTATACCAGATTTTATGTAAAAAATCTTATCATTTTCATCAATCATCGCTTGAATTTGTTCTTGATCAACTGCGCTAATAAAAACTTGCGAACCAGTTAATTTTAAACGTTTAGCGAGTAGTGAACGCTTGGTTAAATCAAGCTCTGATGCAAAGTCATCGAGTAAATATAAACAGGTTTGCTGTTTTTGCTGGGCATAAAACTCACCTTGTGCCAATCGTAAGGCACACATAAGTAGTTTTAATTGGCCTCGGGAGAAGAGTACCTCAATTGGAATATTATCAACTCGTAATTTTAGATCGGCTTTATGTGGTCCGATCGTCGTATAATTTAACAATTTATCACGTTGAAAATGCTCAACTAATAAGTCTGCATAATTTACTGAGTGATCCCAACCTTGGTAAAATTGGCAATCTATGACATATTCTGGTAGAAAATCATGGCTTGTATTGATGATTTCATCTTGAATCTGTTGTATATAATCCGCTCTAATTTGACTGACTTGATTAGCAATCGGGATTAGCTCTTTATCCCATGGCATTAATTGATTGTAACTCGTGACATTTTTGAGTAAAGCATTACGCTGCTTGATTAAGCGACGTAAATTATTCCACACCAAAATAAATTCATTATAATGATGAAAACAACCCCAATCGATAAATGCTCTGCGATACTTCGGTCCACCAGTTAATAGATCAAAGCCTTCGGGTGTGATCAGCTGCATCGGGAGTAGTTTTGCTAAATCAGCAAGTTTAAAGCCGTCATCATTATCAATTTTTATTTTATTTTCGCCACTACGTGATTTCGATAAGCCAACGTTATGAGTATTGTGTGTAGATGAGGTTATTTTACTAAATAATACTAATTCTGACTTATTATGTTGAATAATCCGACTAGAGAGTTGGTGACGAAATGCTTTACCGTGACCAAGCATATAAATCGCTTCTAATAGGCTAGTTTTACCACTACCGTTATTGCCAATAATAAAATTGAAGTTTGGTGAGGGCAAAATATCAGCAAAGGCAATATTACGGAAATCGTGGATTTTTAGTTGGGCAATAGTCATATAATTATCTGTTTTTACATATTCAGCTCAAATTGAACTGAATATGTAAGATAAAAATTATAAGCGCATAGGCATTACAACATACGTTGCAGATTGTTCATTGATGTCCTCTATTTGGACACTCGATGTTGAATCAGAAAGTAGCATTCTGACTGTATCACATTTAATGGTATTTAATACATCAAGTAAATATGTAACATTAAAGCCAATTTCTAATGGTTCAGCACTGTATTTTACGTCGACAATCTCTTCAGCTTCTTCCTGTTCAGGATTGTTGGCGGTAATTTTAATTTGGTTTTCATGAATATAGAGACGAATTCCTTTAAATTTTTCATTAGATAAAATAGCTGCTCGAGATAATGCGCTTTTTAGTTCATCACATGATGCTTCTAATGTTTTATCTGGATTGCGTGGCAATACTTTTCGATAATCAGGAAAACGACCATCAATTAATTTTGAAGTAAATGTTAAGTCATTAAAATTGACTCTCAAATTATTGTTACCGATCTGAATATTGATCAATTCATCGCTTTCACCCGATAGCTTAGCCAGTTCAAGAACACTTTTTCTTGGCATGATAACGGAACTGGTTGTCGACATCTCTTGACCAATAGGTAAGGCACATACCGCTAATCGATGACCATCGGTTGCCACGGTTTTAAGTAAACCGTTCTCAGTTTCAAATAGCATACCATTAAGATAGTAACGAACATCCTGGTTAGCCATTGAAAACTGTACTGAATCAACCAGTGATTTTAGCGTTTTTTGAGGAATAGAGAATTCCACATCATATTGCCAATTTTCTAAATTAGGGAAATCACTAGCCGGTAATGTTGATAATGAAAATTTACTGCGGCCAGATTGAATTGCTAGACGGTTTTCATCTAATGTAATCGTTATTTTTGCATCATTGGGCAAGCTACGACAAATATCTAAAAATTTACGTGCAGGAACAGTTGTTGCTCCTGGTTCATTAGATTCAATTAATGGTAAGCGAGAAATCATCTCAATTTCTAAATCGGTTCCCGTCATTGATAAAGTATTATCATTAACTTGCAATAGTAAATTACCCAAAATTGGTAGTGTAGGGCGGCTACTAAGCGGAGCACTGACTAATTGCAATGGCTTTATTAATTTTTCACGGTCAATAATAAATTTCATAATAATCGTTCTTTATTTTATAAATAATTATGTTGAAAGTGTACGAATTAAATTCGAATAATCTTCTTTAATATCATTACTCTCTTCCTTTAATTCCGCTATTTTACGGCACGCATGTAAAACCGTTGTATGATCTCGGCCACCAAAGCCATCGCCAATTTCAGGCAGACTTTTGTTGGTTAACTCTTTGGCTAGTGCCATCGCAATCTGTCTTGGTCTTGCGACAGAACGAGAACGCCTTTTTGATAATAGATCTGATACTTTTATTTTATAATATTCAGCAACGGTTTTCTGAATATTTTCAATCGTAATCAGTTTTTCTTGTAAGGCTAGTAGATCTTTTAAGGCATCTTTTACAAAATCAATGTTGATCGTTTTACCGGTAAAATTAGCATTTGCAATAACTCGGTTCAACGCACCTTCTAGTTCTCTCACATTTGAACGTAACCGCTTAGCAATAAAGAAAGCAACCTCCTCTGTAAGCTTTATTTGATTTTCATCCGCTTTTTTCATCAATATTGCGACGCGGGTTTCCAGCTCAGGAGGTTCTACGGCAATTGTTAATCCCCAACCAAATCGTGATTTTAAACGATCTTCAACACCGTCAATCTCTTTGGGATAACGATCAGAGGTTAATATAATTTGTTGATTACCTTCTAATAGTGTATTGAAAGTATGGAAAAACTCTTCTTGAGTACGTTCTTTATTTGCAAAAAATTGAATATCATCAATAAGTAGTGCATCAACAGAGCGGTAATAATTTTTAAAATCATCGATAGCATTATTTTGTAATGCTTTGACCATATCTTGTACGAAACGCTCAGAATGCATATAAATGACTTTGGCATTTTTTTTGTTTTGTATGATCTGATTACCAACTGAATGGAGTAAATGCGTTTTTCCCAGTCCCGTTGACCCATAGATAAACAGAGGGTTATAAGATTTACCAGGATTTTCAGCAACTTGTTTTGCTGCGGCATTTGCTAATTGGTTTGATTTACCTTCAACAAAACTTTCAAATGTATATTTAGGATTAATACCTGATTGATATACAATATTTTCAGTAGTTTTTTTTGTTTTCCACTTTGGCTCACTGCCAATCGTGACTTGTTCTTTTTCCGGTGATGATACGGATTCTTGTTTATTATTTGGCGTTTTATCCGGTGTACCGACTTTAATATAAATTTTTGGCGAGTCAGTATTTAACAATTGGCCTAATGATAGTGAAATTTTGGATAAATATTTATTTTTAACCCAATCTAATACAAAACGATTTGGCGCATACAGATAAAGTTTATCACTGTCTATTTCAGCTTGTAGTGGACGAATCCATAGATTGAATTCTGTCGCTGTCAGCTCTTCTTGTAAGTTAGATAGGCATGTTTGCCAGACTGTAGTAGACACAAAAACTCCAAATTATTTTGAATAAATTAAATTATCCACAGATAAAATTTAATATAGCTAACTAATTGTGAACAAAAAATAATATTACTTCGTTGTGAACGCTTTCTATACAAAAAAGCATATTACAAAGGCTAGATATTTCGTCCATCATTGTAATAGATGTGTATAAATAATCAATAAAAAAACCCAGTTTATTCACTGGGTTTTTTACTAGACAGATTAAAAATAATCAGATTATTTAGTATTGTCTTTATGTTGTTGAGTTACTTCTACTTCTTGAACAGAAATAGCTTTAACTTCAATTTCAACACGACGATCTGGTGCTAAACATTTGATTAAATCTGCACCTTTAAGAGCGTTACATTGGTCACCAGTAACTGGTTGAGATTTACCAACACCACGAGCAGTGATTAGATCAGCTGGAACACCTTGAGATACTAAGTAATTCATTACTGATTTAGCACGTTCTTCAGATAATTTTTGGTTGTAGCTGTTAGAACCGATACGGTCAGTGTGACCAATTACTACGATCGCGCTTTCAGATGGGTTCAATTTGATTAAAGTCGCAACTAGTTCGTTTAATGCAGCTTTACCTTCTGGTTTTAAATCAGCTTTAGCATAAGTAAATAGAACATCTTCATTTAATACAAAACGGTTTTCACGTAATACTAATTCAGATGGTTTTGCTACTGCAGGTGAACCTAAGCTATAAGTAATACCTAAGCTAAGTAATCCATTGTCTGGACGAGTTGGGCCGTCGTTACCAAGATTGTTAACCCATTGGTACTCTAAACGAGCAGAGAAATCTTGATCTAAACGGTAATCAAAACCTAAAGCGTATACTGGAGATACACTTGTGTCGCTGCTTTTATTACCATCTACTTTCCATTGAGTAGTACGGATGAATGCACCAGCACGAGCATAAATATCTAAATTGTCATCAATAAATGATAATGGGTAGCTTGCTTTACCAGTTACAGATGCACCGTGAGCAGTTAATTTACCATCTTGTTGACCTTCATATTTTACAGTACCAAGCCAGTCATAACCTAACTCTGCTGCTAAATATGGAGTTGCTTGGTAACCAACAAATGCACCACCACCAACATTGTTAGCAGATACATCAGTTGTACCAGCAACTCTGTTTGAGTTAGTGTCATAAAATTTTGACCAACCTAATTTACCACCAACATACCAAGTGTTTTCAGGTAGGGCTGCGTTAGCAACTGATGTGATGCTTGCAATCGCCACTGCAAGAGCTAAAGTTGTTTTTTTCATTTTGTTCCTCAACTTATATGTTATTGTTGATACTACTTTTTCGTTTGCCTAATATTAAATTAAACAATCAAAAACCATGTTTTTATATTCCCATGTTATTTTAACTTATATAGGAGTATTAACAGTATAGCATGGTTGATTTATATTAGCCTAGATAATTTTTTAGTTAGCAAATAAAATCAACTTAATATTTATATTATAAAAATATATCAATTTACTTTTTGAATCAATGAGTTAATTGTTTCAGATAACGTTGATGTCATGATGAAAAAATCAGCTTCGCACTTTTTGTCTCTTTCTTCTGGCATAAAATCTTCGTTTTTATCTAAAACTGAGGCATCAAATTTCAATCTTTTTAGCGTGTAATCTCGGTTTAGCATAAAAGAGACTCCACGTTCATCAACCAATTGTAATTTACTAACCTGTTTACCCGCATCAATATGCACATAAATTTCATTACTGTCCATTTCTTGGTTTTTACAGCGCACAATTTGGTTATCTTCTAATGCATCTTTTAATTCTATTTCGTTACCCAGTAAAAGAGGAGGGTGCCGTTCTGCATTTCTAACCCATGTTGTCATGGTTTTTTCTAGCGGAGTTTCACTTGATAATGGAGTAATGGCTAGTGTTCCCATCTCTTTTCTTAACAACGCTAACAGATCTTCGGCTTGTTTAAAGCTAGCTGTATCGACTATTACACGTTTTTGTACTGTATCAATCCATAGCCAGAAAAACTGATATTTACTAAACGCTCTTGGTAATAGATCAATAAATACTTCATCTTTTAATGCTGCAGTTTCAGTTTTTTTCAACTTTCGGCTTAATGCAGCTTCTTGTTTTGCTATTTTCTCTGCTAAAGCCTGTTTAATGACCGAAGTAGGTAAAATTTTAGTCTCTTTCTTTAAGCGCAGTAACAATTGCCCATCAACATCAAGCATTAGTGTATTATCACTCTTCTCTCCATAGGGAGAAATCCATCCTGATTTAGTACTATCTGTGTTCCCACAAGGAGAAAAATGACAAGCATTGATTGCGCGTTCAACTAATTGTTTATCAAGAAGGTGATCTTTATTTAATTGATAAATAATGGCATTTTTAAACCAAGGCATATTAATTGGTATTCCCTTTGCTGAGGATTAAATTAAAATATCCGAGTTTACTAAATTAGCTTGTCGGGTATGGTGATTAGAAATATAAGTTACTCAACAGGTGAACTCATAAAAGTCAGCTTAGAAGCTGTAGTTGATACCTGCAAATACACTTGGTACAGTACTGTTTGCGATCATTGGGCTATTTTTAGCATCGCCTGTCAATTTATCGATTCTCACACCAGCGTATGAACTAAAATGTTGAGTAATTGCATAGCTACCGACTAATGAAACGTAAGGCGTAAATGAGCTTTTGGCATCATGATAAGCAAGACCCGAACGCATTGATTCTGCATGAGATACGCCATAATAATAATCATTATGTTTATCGTTTGCCCAAGTAAAGCCAACTTTAGGCACGATTGCCCATTTATCACCAGTAAATTTGTAGCTATAACTTGCACCAATGATAACACTATTACTTTCATCTAAAATATCAGCACCAATACCTGTCGTAAAATTACCAAATTGCGTTGATATTGAGTATCTTGCTTCAGCTAGTAGTGTTGAATGTCGTTTGTTAAGCTGCTTCATTTGATAATTATCACTATCTTTAGGTTTAAATTCAAAAGGTAGATAGCTTAAACCAAGAGAAACTTTTTGATTATTATCATTATAGACATAAGCTCCAGCAGTAAAATTATTAATGAAGAATACGCCATTATCAAAAACAATACTTGGTAGCGGATAGTATACAGAACCATACCCTTTGTATGGTGAGTCGGTCCAACTAGCACCAAGGCCAATTGAAGTCGGTTGTGCCTGTGCGGCAAAAGATGCCACAAGTAACGATGGGGCGATCGTAGATAAAGACACGATATGCTTATTCACTGATAACTCCTATTCTTTAAATTAATGATGAGACATTCTCACTATGGTTATTATAGAGGATTTAAAAATAATTTTCTATTTACTTGTAATTGATTGTTTTTTCTCCATCCTGAATAATATAATGCTTTGCTTGCTCTGTTCTGGCTATGATTTTACCATGACGTATTGAATAGCTAATTGGGGTTTGTCGGCGTAACGCATCAAAACCATTTTTAGCTGGTAGTATAATCAAATTAGCTTCTTTACCTGTTGCAATACCATATTTATGGTTAGCTAGATTGAGAGTTTTAGCACTATTTGTTGTAATTAATTTAATTCCTTGATTAATTTGTTCGTAGCCCATTAACTGACAAACATGTAATCCCATATGTAAAACTTGTAACATATTAGCGGTTCCAAGCGGATACCAAGGGTCAAAAACATCATCATGCCCAAAACAGACATTAATATTCGATTCCAATAGCTCTTTGACTCGAGTAACTCCACGACGTTTAGGGTAGCTGTCAAAGCGTCCTTGTAGATGGATATTAACTAATGGATTGGCAACAAAATTGATGCCTGACATTTTTAATAATCTAAATAATCGTGATGTATAAGCGCCATTATATGAGTGCATTGCAGTCGTATGACTAGCGGTAACTTTATCGCCCATTTGATATTTATGTGCTAATGCTGCAACAGTTTCAATAAAACGTGATTGTTCATCATCGATCTCATCGCAATGAACATCAATAAGACGTTGATATTTTTGTGCTAATTCAAAAATATAATGTAGCGAATCGATACCATATTCTCGAGTAAATTCAAAGTGAGGTATCGCACCGATAACATCAGCACCTAATTTTACAGCTTGTTCTAGTAACTCCTTGCCATTTGGATAAGATAAAATCCCTTCTTGTGGAAAAGCGACGATTTGTAGCTCAATCCAAGGCGCAATCTCTTTTTTAACTTCTAGCATTGCTTTTAATGCTGTTAATGAGGGATCTGATACATCAACATGTGTTCGTACATATTGGATACCATTCGCAATTTGCCACTGTAACGTTTTTAATGCTCTGGATTTTACGTCATCGCAAGTTAACATCGATTTTCGTTCCGCCCAACGTTCTATACCTTCAAACAGTGTTCCTGATTGATTCCATGATGGTTGCCCAGCAGTTTGTGTCGTATCCAAATGAATATGTGGTTCAATAAATGGTGGAATAACGAGTCCACCATCAGCATCTAGTGCATCATGAACAGAATTAGACTGTGCTGAAATATTACCAAATAAGCCGTTATTTATCTCAATTTGCCATAAACCATCTTGGTCTGGTAAACGAGCATTCGTTATTGTAAAAGTTGTCTTATTATTCATTTTCAGCCTCGAGTTAATCTCATTTTTCGTTCAATCAAAGTAATAATTATATAGCTTATTGCACTACCTAGCACGGAATTAATCGGTACAACACCTGGTAAATATTTAGCGCAGATAATACCGATTACGACGGCAATAATTGCAACCCAGTTAATTTGTTGCCGACTACCATTAGCTAGAGCTTGGTAACGTTTTCGATTCATCATGTAATCGGCAATAATCACTCCTCCAATTGGAGGTATTGCAGTGGATAGAAATGTCAGCCAATCGACAAAATTATTATATAGCCATACGGCACACAAAGTCCCAATTAGGCCATTAAGCATAGACATGGTTTTACTCGATAGCCCCGTAATATTTGACATTCCAAGACCGGATGCATACAAGGCATTGTCATTTGTTGTCCAAATATTTAAACCCAATACAATGATAGCGGGTATGAGGAGCCCTTGTGCAATCATGACATCTGAAATATCGGCTTGACCAACTGAAGCAGCGCCGGCTGCACCAAAAATAAACATCAGTGAGTTGCCTAATAAAAAACAGATAATGGTAATAATAAAAACATGTCTAGCTCGTTTACCAAAACGCACAAAATCTGCGGTAAGTGTTCCTGCGCTAATAAATGAACCTACGACAATTGTTAATGCTGTTGCAAAAGAGAGTGGTTGGCTTGGGGTGATATTAATTAATGCATGTAGTCCTCCCGCATCGTTCACGGCAACCCAAACGGAATAACAGCCTAAAATACCAATCGCCGGAACGGCTATTATTGATAGATAAAGCAGTGCTTTTATACCTTCAAAAGCAACCGTAACCGTCATTAAAAAACCAAATAATCCAATCAATAAATATTCATTAATTCCTGTTGCTTTACTTACTGGAAATGCAAACATAGCCAGTCCCACACCAAACCAACCAATTTGTGTACCAGCTAATAAGAAAGAGGGTAACCAAGAGCCTTTTAAACCGAATGAAAAACGTGCTAATAAGTGAGTCGAAAATCCGGTCTTTGCACCTATATAACCAAGTGTCGCACTATAAATTCCTAACAATAAATTACCAATAAAAAGGGCAAAAAAGAAGTTCTTAAAAGAGAGACCAGTACCAAGTGTACCACCCGCCCACATACTCGCTGAAAAAAAGGTTAAGCTTAGCATGATAAAAGTGAGCGAAATAATGCCGCGTTTAGCTGATTGAGGAACAGCTTCTTGACTAAAATTATGATCTTTTGCATTTGCCATAATGAGTTCATATATCCTTATCAATAAAAAAATTCGCGTCATTATAATTATTTTTAACTAATAAACTACTAGTTAACATTTTGATAAATATTAATTCATTGAAATATTAGTAGTATTATTTTTGAGACAAATAAATTAATGTCTGAAAGACTAAATTAAAGGGGAAATTCATTAATAATGATAATTCATGACTAATGACATTCACGAATAACAAAAAATTTGTTATATTCATTAGTAAATTGGTTAAAGTTAAGCTTTACCGCAAAGTAATTAAAACATTTAGGGGAATTTTATGAGCGAAGTTGAGGCTCGTCCAACAAACTTTATCCGTCAAATAATTGATACTGACTTGTCTGAAGGTAAATATAAGACTATTCAAACTCGTTTTCCACCAGAGCCTAATGGTTATTTGCATATTGGTCATGCTAAATCGATTTGCTTGAATTTTGGTGTAGCGCAAGATTATCGTGGTAAATGTAATCTACGTTTTGATGATACAAATCCAGTTAAAGAAGACATGGAATATGTTGAGTCTATTAAGCAAGATGTTGAATGGCTTGGTTTTCACTGGGATGGCGATGTACGTTATTCTTCAGATTATTTCGATCAACTCTTTCATTATGCGATTGAATTGATTGAAAAAGGGTTGGCTTACGTTGATGAATTATCGGCTGATGAAATTCGTGAATATCGCGGTACGTTAACTCAAGTCGGTAAAAATAGCCCTTATCGTGATCGTTCCGTCGATGAAAACCTAGCATTATTTAACAAGATGAAAAATGGTGAATTTGCTGAAGGTAAGGCATGTTTACGTGCTAAAATTGATATGGCATCACCATTTATTGTGATGCGAGATCCGGTCTTATATCGAATAAAATTTGCTAGCCATCACCAGACTGGTGATAAATGGTGTATTTATCCGATGTATGATTTTACTCACTGTATTTCAGATGCTATTGAAAACGTGACTCATTCTCTGTGTACTTTAGAGTTCCAAGATAACCGTCGTCTATATGATTGGGTATTGGATAATATCACTATTACAGCTCGCCCACATCAGTATGAGTTTTCACGTTTAAATCTTGAATATGCCATTACATCTAAACGAAAACTCAATTTATTAGTGAGTGAAAAAATTGTCGATGGCTGGAGTGATCCACGTATGCCAACAATATCTGGTATGCGTCGACGTGGTTATACTGCTGCGGCAATTCGTGATTTTTGTCAACGAATAGGGATCACTAAACAGGAAAATATGGTCGAAATGAGTACACTTGAGTTTTGTGTACGTGAAGATCTTAATGAAAATGCACCACGTGCGATGGCAGTGCTTGATCCAGTTAAAGTGGTCATTGAGAATTTTTCTGATTCATTAGATGAAATATTAACCATGCCAAATCACCCGAATCGACCTGAACTCGGTCATCGTCAAGTCGCATTTACTCGTGAGCTTTATATTGATCGTGCTGATTTTAGGGAAGAGGCTAATAAAAATTATAAGCGTCTGGTATTAGGTAAAGAAGTTCGTTTGCGTAATGCTTATGTTATTCGCGCAGATCGTGTTGAGAAAGATCGCAACGACAATATTACAACCATTTATTGTACTTATGATCCAACGACACTGAATAAAAATCCTGAAGATGGACGAAAAATTAAAGGTGTAATTCATTGGGTATCGGCAAAATTTGCGTTGCCGGCTGAAATTCGTTTATATGATCGTTTATTTAATACGCCAAATCCTGGTGCTGCTGAAGACTTTTTAGCAACAATTAACCCAGATTCTTTAATTATAAGACAAGGATTTGTTGAACCAAGTTTACGTAATTGTACTGCGGGCTCTGCTTACCAATTTGAACGAGAAGGCTATTTCTGTTTAGATAGTAAATACGTTACTGACGATAAACTCGTTTTTAACCGTACTGTTGGATTACGCGATAGTTGGAGCGAATAAATTCGTGAATCTTGATGAAAAAGCCGCTATTCAGCGGTTTTTTTACTATAATGACATGTTACAGCAAGATTTTAACGAATAGTCAATAATAAAAGTGAGTTAGTTAATATATTCTGTGATTTTAAGATGGTAAACTAATTCAATAGCGCAGTTTATATTTTATTAAATCTTAAGTATCGAATGAATTTTATGGTCTTTTCTGAATCTTATTATCAGCGTTTTAGTGGTATTGCTCGTCTTTATGGTGAGCAAGCACTAACTCATTTTTCTCAATCTCATGTTTGCGTGATAGGTATTGGTGGTGTTGGCTCTTGGGCTGCTGAGTCTTTAGCTCGTAGTGGTATTGGTCATATTACCTTAATTGATATGGATGATGTCTGTGTTACAAATACCAATCGACAGATCCATGCACTTAAACAAACAATAGGGCAGGCTAAGACAGAAATTATGGCAGAAAGGATCTTACAAATTAATCCTGAATGTAACGTCAATTGTATTGATGATTTTATTAATGCTGAAAATGTCAGTGAGTACTTAGGAACTAAAGAGCAGCCTAAATACCACTTTGTCATAGATGCGATTGATTCTGTTCGTGATAAAGCGGCTGTTTTAGCATATTGTCGGCGTAATAAACTAAAACTCATTACAATTGGTGGTGCGGGTGGTCAAAAAGACCCAACTAAAATTCAGATTACTGATTTAGCCAAGACAGTACAAGATCCATTAGTGGCTAAATTACGAGAAAGATTAAAAAATCAGTATAAATTGACAAAAGATAGTAAAGGTAAATATGGTATTCCTTGTGTATATTCAACAGAACAACTTACATATCCCGCATTAAATGGCGAAGTCTGTTTGAATAAGAATCAAGCTGAAGGACCTAAAAAGATGGACTGCGCATCGGGGTTTGGGGCAATTACAAATGTAACTGCAACATTTGGCTTTATTGCAGTAAGCTATGTATTAGATAAATTATTAAATGTACAAAACTAACTTTACTAGTCATAAATATATCAATTAATCGTACAGTAAATAAGCTATTAATATAGTGGGTGGTTCACCTTGAAATTTAATTATTTGCCTACATAACTTACATAAATATAAATTGTGATAACTTTTACGATTTGTTTATTGAATCAAAATATAAACTGATTTAGGATAGTATCATTCGTCTAATTTTTATCATGTATCAAAATAATAAGAAAAAAATACATAGCAACAAACCAGCAAAGACGACAAGATTTGGACTTAAACTTTAAATTTAAATTTTCAAATTAGGAGATAGTAAATTATGGCAGTAACTAATTTAGCTGAGTTGGATAAGCTACTTGAGCGTGTAAAAAAAGCACAAGAAATCTATGCAACATTCACTCAAGAGCAAGTCGATAAAATTTTTGTTGCAGCAGCAACTGCAGCCGCGGCAGCTCGTATACCTTTAGCGCAACAAGCTGTTGCTGAATCAGGTATGGGGATTGTTGAAGATAAAGTGATTAAAAATTTATTTGCGGCTGAGTATATTCTTAATGCTTATCGTCACGAAAAAACATGTGGTGTGATTGCAGAAAATGAAGCTGGTGGCACAATTACTTTAGCTGAACCTCTTGGCATTATTTGTGGGATCGTACCAACAACCAACCCAACATCTACAGCAATATTTAAATCATTAATTAGCTTAAAAACCCGTAATGCGATTGTCTTTTCTCCGCATCCACGTGCTAAAAAATCAACCATTGAAGCAGCTCGAATTGTGCTTGATGCAGCCGTTAAAGCTGGCGCACCAAAAGATATTATTGGTTGGATCGATGAACCATCAATTGAGCTATCTAATGGCTTAATGCATCACCCCGATGTTGCAGCAATTTTAGCAACGGGTGGACCAGGTATGGTTAAAGCAGCTTATAGTTCTGGTAAACCAGCTTTAGGTGTTGGTGCCGGTAATACGCCTGTAGTTATTGATGAAACGGCAGATCTAAAACGTGCAGTTGCCTCTGTATTAATGTCAAAAACATTTGATAACGGTATGATTTGTGCTTCAGAACAGGCGATTGTTGTTGTTGAATCAGTCTATAATGAAGTTCGTCGTTTACTTGGTGAATATGGTGCTTATGTACTTAATGCACAAGAAACTAAAGCTGTGCAGGGGATTATTTTAAATGATAAAGGCGCATTAAATGCCAATATCGTTGGTCAACCTGCTGTAAAAATTGCTGAAATGGCTGGTTTAAAAGTGCCTTCAGCCGTTAAAGTATTAGTTGGCGAAGTGAGTAAAGTTGATTTATCTGAACCTTTTGCTCACGAAAAACTTTCACCAACGCTTGCTATGTTTAAAGCAAAAGACTTTAATGAAGCTGTTGATAAAGCAGAAAAATTGGTTGAAATGGGTGGCTTAGGTCATACATCTGTACTTTATACTGATCAAGATACTAATCGTGATCGTATTGCTCATTTTGGTAGCAAAATGAAAACTTGCCGTATCTTAATTAACCAACCTGCTGCTCATGGTGGTATTGGTGATTTATATAACTTTGATTTAGCGCCATCGTTAACGCTTGGTTGTGGATCATGGGGTGGTAACTCTGTATCTGAAAACGTGGGTCCAAAACACTTAATCAATAAAAAAGTTATCGCTAAGAGAGCAGAAAATATGTTATGGCATAAATTACCAAGTTCTATTTATTTCCGACGTGGTTCATTATCTGTTGCATTAAATGAAGTGATCGATCAGGGCGCTAAACGTGTATTTATTGTTACTGATAAATTCTTATTTAATAATGGTTACTCAAAACAGATCTCTGATCAATTAGAAGCAAAAGGTGTAATTTGTGAAATATTCTTTGATGTAGAAGCAGATCCTACATTAAGTATTGTTCGTAAAGGTACTGATGCTATGCTTTCATTCAAGCCTGATACTATTATTGCATTAGGTGGTGGTTCACCAATGGATGCGGCTAAAATTATGTGGGTTCTGTATGAACATCCAGAAACTAAATTTGATGAGCTTGCATTACGTTTTATGGATATTCGTAAACGTGCATGCCATTTCCCTCATATGGGTGAAAAAGCGAAATTAATTTGTGTAACAACAACTTCTGGTACTGGTTCTGAAGTAACACCATTTGCTGTTGTGACTGATGATGCGACAGGTCAAAAATACCCATTAGCTGATTATGCAATTACTCCTCATATGGCAGTTGTTGATGCGAATTTAGTAATGAATATGCCGAAATCGCTATGTGCTGCTGGTGGATATGATGCTGTAACTCATGCTTTAGAAGCGTATGTTTCTGTTATGGCTAATGAGTTCTCTGATGGACAAGCATTACAAGCATTAAGTATGTTAAAAGCTTACTTACCAGCTAGTTATAGAGAAGGAGCTAAAAACCCAGTTGCTCGTGAAAAAGTACATAGTGCTGCTACGCTTGCAGGTGTTGCGTTTGCTCAAGCATTCCTTGGCGTTTGTCACTCAATGGCTCACAAAATTGGTGCTGCGTTCCACATTCCACATGGCGTTGCAAACGCAATGTTAATTTCAAATGTGGTTCGTTTTAATGCAACAAATAAACCAACTAAACAAGGTACATTCAGTCAATATGGTCATCCACAAGCGATCCAGCGTTATGCTGAAATTGCTGACCTTTTAGGTTTAACAGCTTCTTCTGATAATGCAGAGAAGAAAGTTGAGAAATTACTTGGTTGGTTAGATCAATTAAGACTTGATCTTGAAATTCCATTATCTATTAAAGATTTTGGTGTTGATGAGAAAACGTTCTTAGCACAAGTTGATCAATTAGCTGTTGATGCATTTGATGACCAATGTACTGGTGCAAATCCACGTTATCCATTAATTGCTGAATTGAAACAAATTTTACTTGATACCTATTATGGACGTGCTTACCAAGATAAAGGTGATATCAGTGAAGATGTTGCAATTAACACTGCACCAAAAAGTAAACCAGCAAAGAAAAAATAGTTTCTAATCTGTAAAATATTATGCAAAGGCCTCAGTTATCTGGGGCTTTTTTATATATAAAGATTATGTTATTTAATCTGAAGACATAAAAAACATAGATTATTCTGAGTTTTTATTCGTTGTATTTTATTCTATGCGTTTATAAATGGCTTTATCCAGTTTTAAAACTAAGATGCTTCTCGCTATTTGTAATGATTAAATTACGCAATATAAGCGATTTTAAGAGGTGTTTTACGTTTGGATATACAATTAATACCAATATTGGAAAAGATTTTTTAGTGAATATTTCTGATTAGCATAAATTTATTTAGTATAAATTGATTAATATTGCGGCATAAAGATAAAAAGCAGTAATTAATTTTATTTAATCTTCGCTATTTTTTTATGAAATTATCATTAAATTCTCAATTTTTTGGTTAAAAAATTTCATATAGACTATCTAAATTATGTGATTTTGTACTTATTTTGAGCTATTTTTCACTTTTACTTTTATAAATTATTGAATCAATCTAAAATCGTTATTTTTCAATATCTTTGGTGATTTTTTTGGATGATTTTAGGGCCTGTGAAGTCATGGAAATGTTTTTTTTTTAAGCAAACAAAATAAAAATGTTTTTTTTCGCTTGCCAATGGTGGTCAATATGCCCTACAATGCGCAGCACTTAGGCCGGCTTAGCTCAGTAGGTAGAGCAACTGACTTGTAATCAGTAGGTCGCCAGTTCGATTCCGGCAGCCGGCACCATTTATCCTAAGTGAAGTAGTAAAAGTGAGTTTGAATTCGGGGTGGGGTTCCCGAGCGGCCAAAGGGAGCAGACTGTAAATCTGCCGTGTCACACTTCGAAGGTTCGAATCCTTCCCCCACCACCATTATTCATCCTAGTTTATGAATTAATTTAAAATAGAATTAAATAGCCAGTTCTATTTTATAGCAGGTTAACTGAATGTAATTAGTATAAAGTTAATTTATTATCAAAACATTTAGATAGCAAAAAGTTTGAACATGCGGGCATCGTATAATGGCTATTACCTCAGCCTTCCAAGCTGATGATGCGGGTTCGATTCCCGCTGCCCGCTCCAATGCTGATATGGCTCAGTTGGTAGAGCGCACCCTTGGTAAGGGTGAGGTCGGCAGTTCGAATCTGCCTATCAGCACCACTTCTTTATTTTCCAAATTCTAACTTAGCTTAAATCTTTTTGTTAACAATAACTTTAAATTTCTTACTTATTTGATAATTAACATAAATTATTTGTTATCTTCCTGACTATAAAACTTGTAACAGGGTAGGTTTATCTGATATTATTCAGAGCTGATTTTTTAAGTCAGTATTATTTACTTGTTTTGGCTATCAATTAGTCAATAAAAGTATATAATGCTAGGTTAATGTGGTGATAGTACACCGATTTGTATTACATTAGAGGGACAATCAATGTCTAAAGAAAAATTTGAACGTAAAAAACCCCACGTTAACGTAGGTACAATCGGCCACGTTGACCATGGTAAAACAACTTTAACAGCGGCAATTACAACAGTACTTGCTAAAAAATACGGCGGAAGTGCACGTGCATTCGATCAAATCGATAATGCACCAGAAGAAAAAGCACGTGGTATTACAATCAATACTTCACACGTAGAATATGATACCCCGACTCGTCACTACGCACACGTAGACTGCCCGGGCCATGCTGACTATGTTAAAAACATGATCACAGGTGCGGCACAAATGGATGGTGCAATTTTAGTAGTAGCGGCGACAGATGGTCCAATGCCACAAACACGTGAGCACATTCTATTAGGTCGTCAAGTAGGTGTTCCTTACATCATCGTATTCTTAAACAAATGTGATATGGTTGATGACGAAGAGTTACTAGAATTAGTAGAAATGGAAGTGCGTGAGCTTCTATCTCAATACGATTTCCCAGGTGATGATACACCAGTTGTTCGTGGTTCAGCGTTACAAGCGTTAAACGGCGTACCAGAGTGGGAAGAGAAAATTGTTGAATTAGCAGGTTTCTTAGATTCTTATATTCCAGAGCCAGAGCGTGATATTGACAAACCATTCCTATTACCAATTGAAGACGTATTCTCAATTTCAGGTCGTGGTACAGTAGTAACAGGACGTGTAGAGCGCGGAATCATCAAAGTTGGTGAAGAAGTTGAAATTGTTGGTATCAAACCAACGACTAAAACGACTTGTACAGGTGTGGAAATGTTCCGTAAATTACTAGACGAAGGTCGTGCTGGTGAGAACGTAGGTGTGTTATTACGTGGTACTAAACGTGAAGATATCGAACGTGGTCAAGTATTAGCGAAACCAGGTTCAATCACACCACATACTGATTTTGAATCAGAAGTGTATATTTTAAGTAAAGAAGAAGGCGGACGTCATACTCCATTCTTCAAAGGTTACCGTCCACAGTTCTACTTCCGTACAACTGACGTGACAGGAACAATCACATTACCAGAAGGCGTAGAAATGGTAATGCCAGGCGATAACATCAAGATGGTAGTATCATTAATTCACCCAATCGCGATGGCAGACGGCTTACGTTTTGCGATCCGTGAAGGTGGACGTACAGTAGGTGCAGGTGTTGTGGCTAAGGTTATTAAATAATTATTTATTTAATAACACGATAAATGATGAAGGGTATCTAACGATGCCCTTTATTATCTTGTTGGTTGACAGTTTATTTAGTAAAATGTTTTTTGTTATAAATAGAGTATTTTATAAAGTATATTATTATTCAATAAGATAAAATAAATAATGGGTTTTGTATGAGTATTGTTAGCGATAATCAAGAAACAAGTAAATTATTTGATAGATTTAAGTGGTTTGTTGTTTTAGTTTTAGTGGCTTTGGTAGTATGGGGTAATTTTTATTTTGCAGAACCTAATGCGATTTATCAAGTAGGTACTGTTATTCGTGTTATTGTCGTTGTTATTATCTCTATTTTGGCATTATTACTTGCAATGACGACTTTAAAAGGACGTAATTTTATCAACTTTGCTAAAGAATCTCGAGTTGAAATGCGCAAAGTTGTATGGCCAACAAGAAAAGAAACAGTACAAACTACATTATTAATCGCTGTGATAACCATTGTGGTTGGTCTATGTTTATGGGGGGTTGATACATTTTTCCTCTGGGGTATAACCAAATTAACAGTGTTAGGACATTAGAATGACTGAAGCTCAAAAAAAGCGTTGGTATGTAATCCAAGCTTACTCTGGCTATGAAGCGCGTGTTGCTCAATCTTTACGTGAATATATTAAATTACATAATATGGAAGATTCTTTTGGTGAAGTTCTTGTACCAACAGAAGAAGTTGTCGAAATGAAAGGCGGACAACGACGTAAGAGTGAGCGTAAATTCTTCCCAGGTTATGTATTAGTCGAAATGTTAATGAATGATGCAACTTGGCATCTCGTTCGTAGCGTTCCTCGTACGATGGGATTCATTGGCGGTACATCAGATCGTCCTGCGCCTATCTCTCAACGAGAAGTTGATGCTATTATGAATCGTTTACAGCAAGTTGGTGATAAACCACGTCCTAAGACTATGTTCGAACCGGGTGAGTTGGTTCGTGTGAATGAAGGACCATTTGCTGACTTTAATGGTGTGGTAGAAGAAGTTGACTATGAAAAGAGCCGCTTAAAAGTATCTGTATCTATTTTTGGTCGTTCAACGCCAGTAGAGCTTGATTTTAGCCAAGTAGAGAAAAGCTAATATAATAACCTTATATAGTTATGTTAAAAAACCGAGTATTGCTACTCGGTTTTTTTTAATTAATCTAATTAATTTGTTGTTTATCCATTATAGAATACTAAAAACTACCTGCATAATGGCTTATACAGGCAGTGACTGGATTGGATTAATCCATATTGACCGTTGTGCGAGCTGTACGATATACCTTATTAGCTCGTATTAATCGGTAAGTTTTAAAAATACCGAATAGCGCGACTTGATGAAAACGATATAACATTTTATAAATACAAGATGCCATCCAGCCTTTAACGCCCATCTGATTTTTACCGATAGTTGTGACAACACCTTGAGCAGTATTGGCTAATGAAATAATCGTTCCTTTATTATTATATGCAAAGGTTGATAATTTATTACCATTTACTAATGCAATAAGGTTTTTAGCACATATGGATGCCATTTGATGAGCTGCTTGAGCCGTTGCTGGTGTGAATCCACCCTCTGGTTTAGCGCTGCATGCACAGTCTCCGATCGCAAAAATAGCATCATCACGAGATGTTTGTAGAGTTGGTTTTACGACTAATTGATTTGCTCGATTGGTTTCTAATCCGGCAATATCTTTTAGAAAATCAGGCGCTTTAACACCGGCTGTCCACATCATAATGTCAGCGGGAATTGGATCTTGTCCTTCCGGATAGAAGTGGTTCTCATCCGCTTTAACAATTTTAGTATTCGTTAAAACAGTTGCACCAAACTCTTCTAATTTTAGTTGAATATTTTTACTCGCATCTTCAGGAAGCGCAGGCAAAATACGATTAGCAGCTTCAATTAGCGTAATATTAAGTAACGATGGCTCTAATTTATCAAATCCATAGCTACCAAGAGTTTTAACCATACTAAATAGCTCTGTCGTTAATTCAACACCGGTTGCACCAGCACCAACGATAGAAATATTTAATTTCTCTTTTTTCTCAATTCCAGATGAAAAACGGAAGAAAGTTGATAAAATCGATTTACGGAACTGTTTTGCTGAATTTTGATCATCAAGGAAAGTACAGTGTTCTTTAACACCAGGTGTACCAAAATCATTTGATGTACTACCTATCGCCATAACTAATAAATCATAGCTAATATCGGTCTTAGGGAAAATAATCTGATTTTGACTATCAACAACATCATTTAGCTGAATTGTTTTATTTTCGCGATCAATATTAAGTAATTGACCTTGTTTAAACGAGAAATAATTATGTTGTGCGTGAGCTAAATAATTTACGTGATCAAGTTCATCATTCAAGGTACCTGTTGCGATTTCATGCAGTAATGGTTTCCAAAGATGATTGGTATTTTTATCAACCAGCGTAATTTTTGCTTTACCTGATTTACCCAGCTTTTTTCCTAATTGAGTTGCTAGCTCTAACCCGCCAGCACCTCCCCCGACAATAACAATTTTTTTCATATCATAAAACCTCATTAGATTAATTAATAATATCATACTAAATAAGTCGGTTTTTATCTAACGAATTTATTAAATAAGTAAAAAATATTAGCTAAATAAAATAGCGCACAATTTATTATGGTAATTTAATTATCTCTTATGTAGAATACGCTATCTTTATATGAAGTGATTCAATCGTTTGTATCATTATTATTTAGCCTAAAAATTATCCTTATCTTATTTCTAATCACACAAAATTTATTATGAATAAAAAAATATTTGCTGTAATTGTGCTTATTGTTATCACTATTTCACTAACGATTCTCATCCGTGCACATAATAGTCAACTGATTTTACAAGGTGAGGTCGATGCACCAAGTGTAAATATATCTTCTAAAGGCCATGGTAGGGTAAAACTCATTCATGTCAACCGAGGTGAGGATATTAAGTTTGGTGATACATTAATTACATTAGAGAGCCCAGAATTATTAGCTCAAGTTAAAGCTGCTGAAGCGACAAGAGATCAAGCAAAGGCTCAGCTTGAATTATCAGAGAATGGAACTCGTGAAGAGAGTATTCGCCACTATCAAGCATTATTGGATCAATCGAAAGTAAATTATGATAATGCTTCAAAAGAGTATGAACGTAATCAAGCTGTATCTAATAAAGGTTATGTTTCCCAGTCTGCATTGGACAGTGCTTTAAAAGCGAAAAATGCGGCTTATCAACAAGTTTTATCTGATCAGGCGAATTTGGATCAAGCTTTACACGGTGACCGTGTTGAACAGCGAGAAATTTATCAAGCTCAGTTACAGCAGGCTGAAGAGAATTTAAAACAATTAACAATTCAATATGAAGATTTAGTGGTGAAATCGCCAATTGATGGCGAGGTTGGTTCAATTTCAGCTGAAGTTGGTGAGCTCTTTAATGCCAATAGTACATTATTAAATGTGACTCGATTATCTCAAGTTTACTTTATTTTTAATATTCGTGAAAATATTTTAGTCAATATTCATAAAGGCGATAAAGTCTTATTAACGATTCCTGCATTAGGCGATAAAAAAGTTGAAGCAGAAGTTCGTTATATTGCACCGATGGGTGATTATGCAACGAAACGAGCGACAAGGGCAACAGGTGATTTCGATTTAAAAACATTCGAAATTAGACTATATCCGTTAGAGTCTGTTGAAAATCTTCGTGCAGGAATGAGTGTTTTATGGACTACCGATTAGTCTCTATTGACTTTTATCAGCGTTTTAAAGAGGCATTTAATGATGAAATGTCTTTTATTTTTAAACGTTTTACTTACCACTGGTTGCTATGGATATTGCCATTAGCTATTTTCTGCTTAATTAGCAGCATTTACTCAGCAGGCGTGTTATTTGATTTACCAGTAGGTTATGTCGATCAGGATAAAAGTGAGCTGTCTAGAACCATTATTCGCGATCTTAATGCTGGCGCTCATGCCGAAATGATTAATTATGAAGACTCATTAAATGATGCAGGAAAAGCTTTAGCTAAGGTTAAGATGTACGGACTATTATATATTCCACCTAACTTTGAAGCGGATGTTTTGGCGGGTCATCATCCTGTGCCCATTCTCTATTATAATGCTTTATATTACAGTGCAGGGCTATACTCTGTACAAGATTACTCAGGCTTAATTAGTGAACTCAATAGCCAGTATCGCGGTAAGATTGCTACACTATTAGGTTTATCAATGCCTAAATTAGCGAATGCAACATTTAACTATGATGGACTGTTTAATGCAAGTGGCAACTACATGTATTATCAGCAATTTTCTGCAATGGTTCATCTGCTTCAATTATTCGTTGTATCAATGACTATTCATATTTTAGGTAAATTACCAAGAAGAACTAAGCCAAGTTATCCTTTTGTACTAGGAAAATTAGCGCCTTATACTTTGTGGTATAGTATGCTGCTTATTTTTGAAATTGCCCTACTGGTGTTGTTCTCTGAAGCACATGTATCCGGTAACCCTTTTTCGATGCTATTGGTTGGGTTTTTCTATGTTATTGCTGCACAAAGTATCGGAATACTACTCTTTAGTTATACGCGTTCAACCATAGATGCATATTCTTATATCGGTTTATTAGTTGGGTTGGCATTAACTTACTCTGGTATTGTGGTACCTGAGTTATCAATGCCGAAGATCGCCCAAATTATTTCATCTATTGAGCCGCTTACTTATGCATTAAATACTTTATTTGGTCTATTTTTAAGGCATACGGAGTCTTCTGTTGTCATAAAAACCTGCCTAATTTTAATGACTTATCCGATTATTATTACACTATTGGTTAGAAAACGTTTAGTTAAACGCCTGAAAAAAGAGGAAGTCATATAATGTTAAAAATGTATTGGGCTTCTTTTAAGCGAATTCTATTAAGATTTCTTGCTACGCCAAAATGGGCTTTGCTTCTTGTTTCAATTAGTTTAATGAGCTTGGTATATGGTAATGGTAGTATTACCAACTTACCGATAGCCGTTATTGATTTGGATCACACGCAATCAAGCCGTGATTTAACGCGAGCTTTATCAATGAGTTCGAAAATCAGTATTGTCAATTATGACAATCAGAATGATGCTTATTTGGATGTTAATCGTCGGAAGATATTTGCTGTAGTGACGATCCCCCGTAATTATGAAAAACGTTTGTTAAAAGGGGAAGCCGTTACAATCTCTGCTTATGGTGATGCCACTAGCCGTATGGCCAATGGTCAAATACAGCAAGATTTAAAAACCATTTATCAGCAAGTTATCAGTGATTATAATAGTAAAATTTTGCGTAATAATGGTTTTACCGATGCACAAATAGATAGTGTGCTAATGCCAATACAAGGTCAGACAGATCCTTTATTTAACTCTGGAATTAGTTTAACCGCGATTACGTTTCCCGGTTTGCTAGTTATGTTATTACAGCACTCACTATTAATCGCTTCAACTCGAACGCATATTGCTTTAAATACTTTACCGCAGGGTAAACCCGCTAATATTATTTTTATTGGTAGTTTATCGGCGTTACTCCCAATTTGGTTATTTTTGTCTATTGTATTATTTGGCTTATGGCCATGGGTATTAGGATATCGCCAGCTTGCTTCATTGCCCGAAATATTACTGATGACATTTCCATTTCTCTTTGCTGTGATGGGGTTATCGAAGTTACTCACAGAGTGTTTAAGACGTGTTGAAATGATCTATCTTACCTTAGCTTTTCTGACAACACCTGTTTTTTACTTATCAGGAACTATTTGGCCGTTGGATGCTATGCCGAGCTCAGTACAATTTATCTCTAAATTATTACCATCTACCTGGGCCGTTAATATGATCGCTAGTGTTAACCAAATGGGGTTAAGCATTGCTGACAATGGTTTCAATTTATTGATGCTTATTGTACTTGGTTTATTCTATTTTTCGATTGGTATTTTTATTTCAGCAGTGAGAGATGGTAGTATGCGTAAGCTTAGCCATTATCGGTATTTGCTAAAAAGAAAATCTCTTGAAGATAAGTAGGTTAGCTCTCGTTATAATATTGCTGTAATGGTGTGTTTTAGTATAAAAACAGAGTTAATAGGAAAAGTCATCTCCTAGTACTTCATTTAATTATTTCTCGTGAATGTTTCGTAAGACAATAAGAGATGGATAAGCGATAAGATGTCATTATCAACTTATCCATCATTGTTCTCATTATGCTGTAAGTGAATTAGTTACAGCATTTAGCACAATTACCATTTAAGGTTGATTAAGAAATCACGTAATTTAGCGAAGTCATCGGGCATGGTATGAGATAATAATGTCATATCTGCACGTTCAGCTAACTCTTTTGGTAATGGAATTGATCTACCTAAAATATTTTCGACAACTTCTCTAAATTTAGCTGGATGGGCAGTTCCTAAGAATAAGCCATATTCACCATCTTGTAACTCATCACGTAAAACACGATAAGCAATTGCACCATGTGGTTCAGATAAATAACCTTTCTGATCAAGTTCTCTAACGGCAGCTTTCGATTCTTCATCAGAAACTGCACCGTGCCCAAGTGATTTCAATGCCCAGCCTTCACGTTGATAAATTTCTTCAATACGAGGCCAGTTATTTGGCTGACTAACATCCATTGCATTCGATAAAGTCGCAACTGTTTTATGTGGTTCCCATTTACCAGTCGTTAAATAACGCGGTACAGTATCATTAGCATTTGTTGCCGCGATAAATCGTTTTATTGGTAATCCCATTGTTTTTGCAAGTAAACCTGCGGTTAAATCACCAAAATTACCACTAGGCACAGAGATCACTAGTTGTTCTCGTTGTTTTGGTGTCAATTGGGCAAAGGCTTCAAAATAGTAGCAAATTTGTGCCAATAATCGACTGATATTAATTGAGTTTGCGGAGTTTAAACCTATTTTAGTTTTTAGTTCTTCATCATCAAATGATTGTTTGACTAATGCTTGGCAAGCATCAAAATCGCTTTTAATCGCAATAGTATGAATATTATCACCGAGTGTACAAAATAGTTTCTCTTGTAGTGGGCTAATTTTGCCTTCCGGATAGAGAATTACGACTCGTATATTAGGGAGATTATAAAAGGCATGTGCAACAGCCGCACCGGTATCACCTGATGTCGCTGTTAGAATTGTGATTTTTTTATCGGCTGCAACTTGTACTAACGCTTGAGCCATAAAGCGGCCACCAAAATCTTTAAACGCTAATGTTGGACCATGAAATAATTCTAATGTACCAATATCTGACTCAACCGCTTTTACTGGAGCAGGAAACTGGAAGGCGTTTTTGACTAATCGTTGTACATCTTCATTACTAATTTCATTACCAATAAATGCTGATAAAATTTTGCTACTACGGGTAACAAAATCTAATTTCAATAATTCTTCAATTTCACTTGATGTAAATTTGGGTAAATTTTCTGGAAAAAAGAGTCCTTGCCCTTTACCAAGTCCTTGCTGTACTGCTTGGGAAAAACTAACTTGCTCTGAATGGTCTTTTAAATTATACAGTTTCATAATAGTGTTCCGCTCTTTGTATACTCAAATTATATCGTACAGAGCAGTTAAACTGCTCTTGCACCTTGTTTATCAATTTTACAAATATGAATGAACCCTTCATCATTTTGTAAATAATTTATTTTTAACCACTGCTCAGTTTGTTGTGCAATTTCCAGTTTATCTGTTACAACAAAGATGGTTGGTCCTGACCCTGAAATTCCAGAAGCCAGTGCGCCTAGCTCTTTAACTGCTTTTTGTGTTTCAGCAAAGTTTAGTAATAACTGTTTACGGTAAGGTTCCGCAATATTATCTTGTAGCATTGCTGCGGCAAGTTGAGCTTGCTTAGTATAGCTAGCATGAACAAAGCCACCAACATAACGACCATGAGCAACACAATCATGCTTTGGATATTGTGCAGGTAAAATAGCTCTTGCTTCTGCTGTTGATACTTTGATTCCTGGGTAAGCCATCACCCAATACCACTCTTCAAAATGAGGAATCGATTGACTAATAATCCCCATTTCATCAAGAATTAGCTGCATACCACCTAGGTAGCAAGGGGCAACATTATCATAGTGGACACTACCTGAAATTCGACCTTCAAGCTCACCCATCATGTTTAGCATCTGTTGTTCATTAAATGGTTTATCAAAATATTCATTTAATGCGACTAATGCACCAACAACTGAGCAAGCACTTGAACCTAGACCCGAACCAATCGGCATATTTTTTTCCAGCGTCATTGCTACCGGTAGTTCTTTACCCATTTTTTTACAAAAATGTTGCCAACACTGATAAACAATGTTCGCTTTAGGATCTTTCGGTAGTTTATTGACAAATAATCCCTTATTGGTCAAATGAAACGCTGGGGCTGCTTCAATCGTAATACAATCACCCAACATAACACCACTAATAGGATTAATCGCTGCACCCAAAATATCAAAACCAACACTGATATTTGCCATTGAAGCTGGGGCATATATTGTTATCTTTTTGCTCATTTAACCACCGATTTTGCTCGAAGTTGTTCGTAAAATGTCGGCAAAGACACCTGCTGCTGTAACATCATTACCAGCACCATAGCCACGTAACACGAGTGGAATTGGCTGATAATAACGCGTATAAAATGCGAGCGCGTTCTCACCATTTTTAATTTTAAATAATGGATCATCACTATCTACAGCTTGAATTTTCACACTACATTGACCATTATCAATACTACCAACATAGCGTAGGACTTTACCTGCTTGTTTAGCCTCTTCTACCCGACGTTTAAATTCGTCATCAAGTTGTGGCAATTTAGCCATAAACTCACTGACATCACCTTGTGAATAAGATGCAGGTAATACTGACTCAACGTTGATTTGTGAAAGTTCTAGCTGCAAACCCGCTTCACGGGCAAGAATCAGTAGTTTTCTTGCTACATCGGTACCCGATAGATCATCTCGTGGATCTGGTTCTGTAAAGCCTTTTTCTTTTGCCAGTATTGTTGCTTGTGATAATGACATACCTTCATCAAGTTTACCAAATATAAACGAAAGTGATCCAGATAAAATTCCTGAGAAACGAATTAATTCATCACCTGCATTTAATAAATTTTGTAAATTCTCAATAACCGGTAAACCAGCACCTACGTTTGTATCATATTGGAATTTACGTTTACTTTTTGCAGCTTCTTGGCGAAGACGTAAATAGTAATCCATTGAACTTGTATTGGCTTTTTTATTTGGCGTTACGATATGAAAACCTTTCGCTAATAGATCGGCATATTTATCGGCGACTTCAGAACTTGAGGTACAATCAACTAAAATAGGATTTAGTAAGCGGTTCTCTTTTGTAAAAGCAACGATTTCATCCAGTGTATAAGTTTGATTACTCGCTTTAATGTGTTCACGCCAATTGTTTAAATTAATACCATCACGGTTTAGCAGGCAGTGCTTAGAGTTAAACAAACCACATACACGAAGATCAATCTGCTTTTTCTTCAGCCATTGTTGTTGACGACTAATTTGATCAACCAATGCACCACCAACACCACCAACACCAACAACGAATACATCAAGGATTTGATCAGTACCAAATAACATTTGGTGAGTGACGCGAACGCCCATAACAGCAGCATCATTATCAACGACGACAGAAATTGAACGCTCTGATGAACCTTGTGCGATAGCGACAATATTGATATTAGCTTTGGCTAATGCAGTAAAGAAATTTGCCGATAGACCGCGTAAGGTTCGCATTCCATCGCCGACAACCGAGATGATGGCTAAATTTTCTATAACTTCAATTGGTTCAAGTAGATCATCTTTTAATTCAAGATAAAATTCTTCACTTAACGCTTGCTCAGCTAGTGCAAGTTCAGCTTGTGGAACACAGAAACTAATACTATATTCTGATGATGATTGAGTTATTAGAACAACTGAAATTCCAGAGTATGACATCGCAG
Source organism: Orbaceae bacterium BiB (assembly GCA_036251205.1). NCBI lineage: Bacteria > Pseudomonadati > Pseudomonadota > Gammaproteobacteria > Orbales > Orbaceae > Orbus > Orbus mooreae. The sequence goes on from CP133958.1 coordinate 2,356,601, forward strand.
AGAAAACCCGAGCGGACATTCCTACCATACCTTTTAAACCAGGTCCTGATACATTGATCATCGCCATATTATTTAAATTGGTGATCCCTTTTACTGGTGATGTGGTATCGACAATATTCGCGCCGATTAAAGTACCAGGAGCATCTGGATTGTTGGTGTTTTTAATTAAACACGGAATTTGGAATTGAGCAATTGGTAAAATAGTCCGTGGATGCAGAACCTTAGCACCAAAATAGGATAATTCCATGGCTTCTTGATAGGACATTGTTTTAAGTAACCTTGCATCAGGCACTAAACGTGGATCGCAAGTATAAACACCATCTACATCTGTCCAAATTTCACAACAACTTGCTCGTAAACAAGCGGCTAATGCTGCTGCTGAATAGTCTGAGCCATTTCGACCTAAAACAACCAATTCTCCTTTATCATTACCTGCAGTAAATCCAGGCATTAGGATAATGTTCTCTTTAGGAATATTAAGTTCATTAATTCTTCTTGTCGATTCATTAATATCAACGGTTGATTCAAGGTAATCACCCTCTGCAAGAAGTCTTTCTACGGGATTAATTACCGTTACATTGTGGCCTTTAGCTTTAAGTAACGCTGCCATAATTGCAATAGAGAGCTTTTCACCACGGCAAATAATTGAAGCATTAATACTATCGGGGCATTGTCCCAATAATCGAATACCATGGAAAAGTTGTTTAAGATGATTAAGCTCATTTAATGAAAAGCGTTTCATCTCTTCATAAGCAAAGTTAGGTTGTTGTTTTGATAAACCATCTAAAAGATCAGCAAATATTTTTTCAGCTTCATCAATATTATTTTGGATATCTTGTCCTGCGACCGTTTTTTCTACCATTGCAACTAAATGATTCGTTATTTTCGCTGGCGCAGATAATACCGTTGCGGTTTGCTCATGTTTGGCATTATTCTCGATAATATCAGCAACACGGAGAAAACGCTCAGCGTTAGCAACAGATGTTCCTCCAAATTTTAACACTTTCATATTGCACCCTTTTATTTGTTCATCAAAATTTAATTAATTATTTGTTTTTTAAAAAATTATTACATTACAAATCGTACATACCAAACATAAAAAAACCCGCTAATTTTGCGGGTTCTTTTGACTATTTTTTAGGAAAAGTCAACCCGCTCCGAACCTAATGGTGCCAGAGGTGCCAATAATCATTCCAATCATAATTACTGTTTTCATTTGCCTAAAATCTTCTCTCTTTGAGTAACCTAAAACAAAACAGCCTGACGTTTTAAGTCAGGCTGCAATAAACTAAAATACTTTTTTGCTATTTTCGTATTCGTTAACAACACGATTTAATGCACTATATAGACTCGCTGCATCTGCTTTTTTTAATGCATCTTCTAATATATGCAGATAAGATAGCATAAGTTTTTGATTATCTTCTGCAAATTGTGGTGATACTTCCTGATCTTCATATAACATGACATAAGTTCTAGCAAAACCAAATATCAAGAAATAGACTGCGCTATTGGCAGGATCTTCTTGTATTAGTTGTTGCATTGCTTGACGCAACTTCACATAGGTATCTGTACCCGGAAGGCTACTTGCAAATTTACTTACGACTGCAGAGAATGCCATTATTAATCAACCTCAACTTACAATATCAAGGTAAAAGAATAGCAATCACTTGGCATAAGTGCAAGTATATTTTATCGGCAAGTGAAAATTTTTTACTATCAAAGTATAAATTATGCACAGTACTGTTTTTCGTCACTACATAATAGCTTAAACACATCGAAATTTATTTAGTTATTTTTTTATCGTCAACAATGATTGGTTATCATTGTCTGTAATGAGTATAGATATAGTCGTTTCTCAGTTTTCCTGCTAGCGGCTATATCGATAAGTGACTTACTAATGATTAACAATTTTGCGACCAAATAGTATAAAAGCAATAATTGAAAATATTAGTATTCCAACTGCCACGTAAAATGCCAGTAATTGACTATGGGTTGTATCAATAATAAAACCTGTTAATGGTGGTGCAACAATTGCTGAACCAATACCAAATGTATTAAATAGTCCTAATGTTTTACCATAGCCTTGTTTTGGTGCTATTTCACCAAGATAAGAGATCAGGATTGGTTCAACGGCCAGTTTTCCTAAAAAACCATACAATACTAATGAAACGAGTAAGAGTGTTTCATTCTTAAACAGGACAATACAAAACAGCATAATGGTGGCTGCAATTTCTAATCCGATAATAAATTGCGCTTTTTTTGAATCATATTTATCCGCTAATCGACTGAATATCAGTGCCGCAGGGATAGACGAAATCGCGACCAAAGCGGCGGAGAAACCAATCGCGGCACCCTTAAATCCTCTTTCTGTCTGTAGAAAAGTAGGTAACCATGTTACGATCATATAATAGCCATAACAGGTTGCAAAATAAATGATATACATCGAGATCATTTTTGCTGAGAATAAACCACTAAACGATGATGAACTACCTTGCTGTGTAGCTGCTTGTGCCTGAGAACTCTCATTATGTGTTTCATTGTCATCGGTATTTTTATGTTTAATAATAAGCACGAAAGCAATAATTAGAACAAAAATAAATGCACCAGAGATATACATGGTTGTTTGCCAAGGATACCCCGCTGTTTTTACAATATAACTGGCGCCAATTAAGGTAACTGCCATACCTAAACCCGTACCACTATTAATAATCGCTGTAGCTAAGCTACGATTCTTTAAGGCAATATTATCTTTTACTAAAGAGTAAGCAACGCTATAGTAGCTACCACAACCGGCACCAGCAAAAATACTGGCCAAATAGATCATATTAATACTTGTGGTTGATACGATAATAAATGGGGCAATGAGGAATAATAAAAAACCAGGAATTAAGATTTTCTTTTGTCCATATTTATCAACAAGTACGCCTGAGGGGAATTGCATAATAGTATATGCAGCAAAGAAACAAGTCACAATCAACCCTAATTGTGCATTAGCTGTATTGGGATTAAGTTGTAAAGATAGCGCCATCTCAGGAAATACAGTAGGTAAAGATTGTCGATAAACCCACATTACAATCCATCCTAAACATAATACTATTGTTAGCTGTATCCAATATGGAAATCGTTTAGTCTTGGGTTCCATTATATATCTCCTGATTCGATTGACGGTTATTCGCGTATTTACTACCTTTTGGCTAGCACGCTATTACTATCATATTGATATTATGAGCTCGTTTATTACTCTCTTCGTTTTAATAAAAAAACAGATGTATTGATATGGTTTGAATTAACTATTTTAGTATTCCACAATCTATTTTGTTCTTCAAATATTTATGATAAATATGTGTTCTAGCTCAAGATTTAAAATAACTACTCAGACTATTTTATTTTTTTCACGCTAATAATGAGTTAATGTGGATTTTAATAACGAAGCTAAGCTCAATTGACAAGCTTAGCTTTATAAAAGAGATGTTACATCTCTTTCGATACATTTAATCCAGCAGGGGCTTGTGCGATTGGCATGATTTCAATTGAATTCACATTCATGTGAGGGGGAGTATTAACTAACCATGAAATAGTATTAGCTATATCTTCGGCTGTAATGTACTGCACATTCTTATAAACGTCATTGGCTTTAGCATTATCACCATGGAATCTAACGTTAGAGAATTCAGTTCCACCACATAATCCTGGTTCAACATTGGTTACACGAATTTTTTTACCGAATAAATCAGTACGTAAATTGGCACTAAACTGTTTTACAAATGCTTTGGTTGCACCATACACATTACCACCACGGTATGGATAAGTGCCCGCGATAGAGCCTAGATTAATAATATAACCAAAATTACGTTCTACCATGCCGGGTAAAATTGTACGGGTTAAGTGCATCATACCGATAATATTGGTTTGTACCATGGTTTCCCAATCTGTATAGTCCGCTTCATAAGCTGGCTCGATACCTAATGCAAGACCAGCATTATTAATTAAGATATCTATCTGCTGAAAGCCAATCGGTAAAGTTGCTAGAATATTATCAACAGCATCTTTTTGTGTCACATCGAATTGTAATGGTAAAAAATTATCACCTAATTCAGTTGCTAGTGATTTTAGTTTATCTTCTCGTCTTGCTGCTCCAATGACTTTATAGCCATCAGCAATTAATTTACGACAAATAGCTTCCCCAAATCCAGCTGACGCTCCTGTAACTAAAACAGTATTCATCTGTATCTCCTTATTGTTATCAACGTTGATAAATAGCTTGTACTTCGATTATACGATTTCTACTTTAAATTGCACGCAATAGAATGACTGATCAGATGATTATTAATATAGTTAATTTTCGTTAAAATATTGCTGTTATAGTATATTTTAGTGTAAAAATAGTGGGTTAGATGAATAATATTTTATGGATCAATTATTTTGTTTTATTCTAGCAACTATTTTTTATGATTTTGGAGTAATCAGTATGGCAATTGTATTTATTGCATTGGGTGCTAATTTAGGTGATCCGAGTTCTCAAGCAAATGATGCTATTGAGGCGATAAAAACATTAACATCGACACAAGTTTTACAAGTTTCTCCCTTTTATCGCAGTAAACCACTTGGTCCACAAGATCAACCTGATTATTTAAATGCGGTGCTCAAAATTGAGACCACATTATTACCATTAGAACTGTTATCTGCAGTACAAGAGATTGAGAAAAATTTAGGCCGTGTTCGCAAATCTAATCGTTGGGGGCCTAGGACACTGGACTTAGATATTTTACTCTATGACGACCTGATTCTGACAAGCGAGATATTGACCATTCCTCATTATGATATGAAAAATCGTGAGTTTGTGCTATATCCGTTATTTGATATTGCTCCAGAGTTAGTTTTACCAGATAAGCAGCGTATTAGCGATTTATTACAAAAGGTGCCAATGAACAATATGGTTCGTTGGTAAAAATAGTGTGTTAGTCGAATAGCACGAGCAAGAAGGGATTTTTGTATATTAATTGTACAATTAATCAATTTATTTACTGCAATTATCTCTCTTTTTTCCGGAATATTATTATCGTCACGTTGTCGATCTGAATATCGACAACTTTAAGTCAGAAAATCGTGCGATATTGTCTCTTTATTGCCATTCTTGTCTTCTACAAATAATTAATTATTTTTACTGATACTATTTTTGCATTTTGAGCTTATCTATCAATAATTAGCACTTACCATACAGATTATCTGTATGACATATTTTATAAATTTCGTGATTTCAATAAAATAACTTAATTACTAAAGTGATTTAAATCACAAAGTATTTTATTTAAATTACATAAAAACAAAAGGTTGCTATTTTTGCTGAAAAATTATTAAAAAAGATTTGATAAAGGGCGAATTATTGCTATAGTTTAGCGCCTTAAATTTTTGTTTGAAAGGAGATTTCGGTGAAAAAGGAACATAAAAAGAATAGCTCTTCCCTGAGTCTTTTAGCTATGGCTGGTCTTGAACCTTATAAAGAGGGAAAAGATGAAGAGTATATGAATGCGGAGCAGTTAAAACATTTTCGTCTTATTTTGCAAACATGGCTAGAACAGCTACGTGGTGAAATGGATAAAACTGTTGTCTACATGCAAGATGAAGCCGCTAATTTCCCTGATCCAGCAGATCGTGCGACTCAAGAAGAAGAGTTTAGTCTAGAGTTAAGAGCTCGAGATCGCGAACGTAAGCTGATTAAGAAAATTGAAAAAACGCTATTAAAGATTGAAAATGATGACTTTGGTTTCTGCGATTCTTGTGGCGTAGAAATTGGTATTAAACGCCTAGAAGCAAGACCTACAGCTGATCTTTGTATCGATTGTAAAACATTAGCTGAGTTACGAGAAAAACAGATGGGAATGTAGTTGCCATAATCAGTTGGCGGTCTTTAATCAATATTTTTAGCTGAGCTGAATATAATGAATAATGTTGGTCGTTTTGCACCATCGCCTTCGGGTGAGTTGCATTTTGGCTCTTTCGTTACTGCTTTAGGGAGCTATTTACAAGCGAAGTCTAAACAAGGGCAATGGCTTGTACGCATAGAAGATCTTGATCCTCCTCGTGAAGTTGTAGGAGCGGCAGACAATATTCTGTTTACGCTTGATAAACTTGGACTTCACTGGGATCAGGATGTTGTATATCAGTCCAGTCGTTTAGCGCATTATGAAGAGATATTAAATTTACTCATTAGGCAACAAGTTGCATATTATTGTGATTGTTCACGGCAACGAATTCAACAGTTACCCACACATATTTATGATAACTACTGCCAAAATCGACAATTGACGCCTAATTCAACGCAGTCGATGGCAGTTAGGTTAAAACAAACTTTCCCGATTTGCTGTTTTATCGATAATATTTGTCAGCGGCAACGAGTTAGTCAATCCGAACGGTTAGAAGATTTTGTTATTCGTCGCCGAGATGGTTTGTTCGCTTATAATTTTGCTGTAGTTATTGATGATCATGAGCAGGGCATCACTGAAGTGGTGCGTGGGGCTGATTTATTACCCGTTACGGCTAAGCAATTATCGCTTTATCATCTATTTAATTGGCATCCGCCAAGTTATTATCATTTACCACTGGTACTTAACCAGCATAAAGACAAACTTTCTAAACAAAATCATGCTCAAGCTATTAATATTAACAATATTAAGCAATTAATTGTTGATGGATTACAATTTTTAGGTCAGGTTATCCCGACGGATTGGCAAGATGCAAACAGAGAACAACTATTGCAATGGGCAATTACCCATTGGAATATTCACTGTGTACCGAAAAATGATCAAATTTTATTATCCACCGATGAATGATAAATTTTGTATTATACCGGCATTATGTTGATGTAAAAAATGTGTTTCAGGCTTGATTTGTAATGAGTCTAATACTCTGGTTTTAAGCTGCTCTTTTTGATCTGCTTGCTGTAGTAAGTCTCGTAAACTAATAGCTGAGTCACCAAATAAACAGTAATGGAGCTTACCTGTCGAGGAGATTCGTAAGCGGTTACAACTTTGACAAAAATTTTTAGAATAAGGCATAATCAAACCAATCCGACCTTGATAATCATCATGTTGATAGACTTTTGCAGGGCCAGCAAGTTGATCTTTAATCATTAATTGCCAACCTTGCTCAATTAATTGTTGTTCAATTTTACTACCTGAGACGTGATAACGATTAAAATAAGCACTTCCCTCGCCAGTTTCCATTAATTCAATGAAACGTAAATCAATATTGCGATCTGTAATCCAAGGAAGATAATGGTTCAGATCGTCATTTAAGCTTTTCATCAGCACGGTATTGATCTTAACTTTTTTCATTCCTACTTCAAGAGCTTTATCAATACCGTTAATCACTTGATGTAATTTGTCTTCGCCTGTAATTTTAGCAAACTGTAGTGGTGAGAAGCTATCTACGCTCACATTAAGTGCTGTTAATCCGGCATTTTTCCATTCAAGAATACGACTCTCTAAACGACTACCATTTGTGGTGACGGCGATCTCATTAATATTCGGATAACGAGCAAGCAGGGCAATAATTTCTGTAAAGTCTCGACGTAACGTTGGCTCGCCACCTGTTAAACGTATTTTTTTTACTCCTAATTCACTAAATGCATCAGCAATATGGCTAATCTCATTTAACGTTAAAAATTGGTGAGCTTTATTGGCTTTATAACCATCAGGCAAACAGTATTGACAACGAAAGTTGCATAGTTCAGTTAATGATAGACGTAAATATTGAAATCGTCGTTGATAATTATCAACAAGTTGTTGTTGCATTAAAAAAACACCTTTCCAAGCATGGGAGGAATAAGCATTTCTACTTATACCCGGCGAATATATCGCGGTAAGTAAGCCCTATCATTATGACGTAGGTTTAGTTACTTCAGAGTTTTCATTTAGCACCATCATAACATAATTTGCCCTATGTACACAGTGCTCGACTTGGTATTAACATATCAAATTTGAATAAATAGTGTAAAAATAGCATCAAATTGTCATGCTGATAATTTATTACTAACCACTTATTGTTATTATTTTGTGATTAAACTCAATGAATTGTTAGAGATAGCAAAATAAACCGTTTAATTTACTTGCTATCCTGTGACGAAATGTTAATAATATAGCTGGATTTTTCTGTTTATAGTGCGGCAATGGCATCAGACACTATAAACGACAAAGTAATTTGAAATTAATTTTGTTAACAATAACAAGTAAGTAGAATAAAAATTTGAATAAAGGTGTTATTTTAACCATAGTATCAATTAAATTGGAAAATATATCTGAGTATATTAATTAGTATTCTCCAATTTGAGTGACAAATATATAAAAATTTTTAGCAATATTGGCTTCGGTTCGGCAATTAAATTATCTTAGCAAATATACGCTTATAAATAAGATATGTATTCACATAATATAATAAAAACAATAAGATAAATAAAATAATGAATATGATTATAATGTATTTATTTTAAATATTTGATAAAGTGCGATTAAAATAAATTCTTTTTTCATTTACTTTATTCTCTTACTTCTGAATTTGAAGAGTATATAAGAATGAAAAGAATGCTAATTAATGCAACGCAACAAGAAGAGTTGCGTATTGCTCTCGTTGATGGCCAGCGGTTGTATGATCTGGATATTGAAAGTTTAGGTCATGAACAAAAAAAGGCTAATATCTATAAAGGTACCATCAGTAAAATCAATCCTAGCTTAGAAGCTGCTTTTGTTTCGTATGGCGGCGAACGGGATGGATTCCTTCCTCTTAAAGAGATCGCTGAAAGTTATTTTCCAAATGATATTTCAGGTCGTCGTAGTATTAAACATCTGCAAGAAGGCCAAGAAGTTTTAATTCAGATTGAAAAAGAGATTCGTGGTAAAAAAGGTGCGGCACTAACAACATATATTAGTTTAGCGGGTAGCTACCTTGTTTTGATGCCAAATGACCCTAGAGCTGGTGGTGTATCAAGACGAATTGAAGGTGAAGATCGTGCTGATTTAAAACGTAATATTGATGCACTGGAAAAACCACGTGGTATGGGTGTCATCGCTCGAACAGCTGGTGTAGGCAAAAACCAAGAAGAGTTACAACAGGATCTTGATGCTTTAATTGCATACTGGAAAGCTATTTTAGTTGAAGCTAAAAAACATCCTGCACCAAGACTTATTCATAAAGAGAGTGATGTTATTACGCGTGCTTTCAGAGATTATTTGCGTGATGATGTTGGCGAAATTTATATCGATAATCCCAAAGTATTGGAAATCGCTAAAAAACGCTTAGAAGATCTTGGTCGTTTAGAGTATGTTGATCGTCTTAAACTCTATACTGGTGATATTTCCCTATTTAGCCATTACCAAATTGAAGGCCAAATTGAATCGGCATTTCAACGTGAAGTTCGTTTACCATCAGGTGGTTCAATCGTTATTGATTCAACTGAGGCGCTTACGGCTATTGATATTAACTCTGCAAAATCAATTAAAGGCAGTGATATCGAAGAAACAGCTTTCACCACTAACCTTGAAGCAGCAGATGAAATCGCTAGACAACTCCGTTTACGCGATTTAGGTGGACTCATTGTTATCGATTTTATCGATATGACACCTATTCGTAATCAACGTGAAGTTGAAAATCGTCTTAAAGAGGCGATGAAAACAGATCGTGCTCGTATCCAAACTGCACGTATTTCTCGTTTTGGTTTGTTAGAAATGTCTCGTCAACGATTAAGTCCATCATTGCGCGAAGCAACTCACCATATTTGTCCTCGTTGTCAAGGAACAGGTACTGTTCGTGATAATAATTCTCTATCGTTATCTATTTTACGTCTTATTCAGGAAGAAGCGCTAAAAGAGAATACTGTACAAATCGATGTTATTGTACCTGTGCCGATTGCAAGTTATTTACTGAATGAAAAGCGCTGTGCAATTGGTCATATTGAGAGCAATTATCCTGATATCAAGATTGTGATTGCTGCGGATAGCGAAATGGAAACTCCGCTATATAAAGTTATTCGTAAACGTCGTGGTGAAGAGACCGATGTATTAAGTTATAACTTACCTAAACTTATTCGAGAACTCGAAGAATCAGATGAAGAAGATCAAGTTAATGAATTTGTTATAGAAGAAGCTGTATTATCTGGTTTCAAAGTTGATGCTAACCCAGCGATAGTTAAACCAAAGGTCGAGCCGAAAGTTGAAAAATCAGCCGGTTTATTCTCTTCACTTGCTAAAAAATTACGTAACTTATTCTCATCTGAGACTAAACCTGCGGTAGAAGAAAAAAGCGCGGTAAGTAAATCTGATGATACTAAGAATCTAAAAGGTCGAGAAGATAATCGACATCAGTCTCATAATCGTAGAACTAAGTATTCAGCAAAAAATAATAGTACCAATAATACTTCTTCAACAAGTAATGCGGCTGCAAATAGTGTTAAAACTGAAGTTGTTAAAGATAAAGAGTTAAATAATAAGAACAACCGTCGTAATAATCGTAATAATAAAAATGAAGAGGCGATTAAGTCAACGGAAGATAATTCAGTAGCTCCAGTACCAACTAAGGTTGAAGCTAAGCCAAGAAGAGCGCAACGTACATTAAGTAAAAAGGTGAGAGTTGAAAGTGGAGATAAACCATTACAACAGCCTCAGGTTGCTACAGTGAAGGCGCCAATCAAAGTAAGCAGTACTTTAGTTATTCCATCAATTTTATTACCCGTCGTTTTAAAACAAGATGACAATGGCGTTGATGGTAAAGATAATCAGACTAACCGTCGACCAAGAAGAACATCTCGTCATTTGCGGTTAAATGGTCAACGTCGTAAAAAATCGAAAGTTGCGTCTCAAAATAAATCACCAATGCCTTTAGTATCAGCAGTCTATTCTCCTGAATTAGCATTAGGTAAAATTGCTATTGATTACAGCTTAATTCAGCAAGCATCAACAATAACAAATGGACACAGTAATGCCGCGTCATCGGTTGATCGTCAAGTCGATACTAAAATGGCAGTTATACCATCATTATTGTTGCCTGTTGTTACTCATGCTAGTGATAAACCGAAAAAGGCGCAAACAGTTAAAACTACCGCTATTAATCATATAGATCCACCTAAACAAGAGGTTTCACCGGTAGTTGAAGCAGAAGCTAAAATAGAATCTAAAGTGGAAGTGAAAGCTGATGTGAAGATTGAGGAAGTGAATGCTTCTGTTATGACTGGATTTGCTTCTTCTGTTATGACTAAAGCTCCATCGGTTGATAACGGTAATTCGTCACCATTTATTGCTGCAGCTCGTGATGAATCTGCTTATCAATATACTGGTAAAGGTCAAGCGGGTGGATTAAGTGCTCAAGATCATTCATATGCGGGTGCGACTAAACCCGTAGATCCTTCAGCACCAAATAATTAGTAACAGGATGATTAAAGCCCATATTCAATAAATTTGAATGTGGGCTAATTTGGGTTAAGTTAGTTTTATTAAAAACATTGCACTCACTATTTAGAACAGTCTTGATGAGATAAAATCATGCTTATTTATATAATAAAAAAGATATTTTCTTTTTTTCTAGTACTGTTTTTATTGTCTTTAATTAGCGCTTCTATCGTCTATTTTTCGCCTAATTCACCCTTTAGTCACGAGACGTTTGCGCGATGTTATTATCTTTTTTATCAACAAATTTTATTTAACCAATTTATTATTGCTGATCACTCATTTTGGCAAATTTTATCACAAATTATTTTACCTACTTTTGAACTTTGTATTTTAGCGATAATTGGTTCAATTATTATTGGTTTTCCGGTTGGAATCATTGCTGGATTGACACGCAGTAATACAATCAATCATACAATCAAACTGATCTGTTTAGTATTTTATGCAAGTCCAATCATTTGGGTTACAGTATTAGTCATGTCTTTCTCATCGACAGATTGGTTTTTTGTCAAAAATATTACCTATCAACCGGGAACAACGAGTGTATCAATATTGAGTATTTTATTGACACCAGATCTTGAGAAGATCAATCAATTATTAGCAGAGGCTAAACATTTGATTGTCCCTGTTATGATCTTAATGATTCAACCTTGTATCATTACGATTCAATTAATTAGTCAACGAGTCAGTTACACAGCTCAGCAAAATTATATCAAAGTGGCGAGTATTCGAGAAAACTCCTCACGGAAAGTATTATTTCGCCATTTATTGCCTAATGCCTTACCAAGTACGATACCGCAATTAACCTATAATATAACGACATTACTGTTTACAACAATGGTTATTGAAATAGTATTGGATCGTTCCGGACTGGGTACTTGGGTATTTGCAGCCTTTCACCAATCCGATTATATGATTATTGCATTAGCTGTTTTTTGCTGCGGTGCATTAGTCAGCTTGTTGACTTTGCTTAGTGAGATTTTTGTTGTGATTCTTTATCCAATACAATCAAGGGCGTTATATGAATAATATCGTTCGTTCTATCATAAAATATGCTACCAATATTAAACAGGGTATTCATAGTAATATTTATATGATCATTGGTTGTTATGGTATTTTAGCGATTGTATTAGTCTGCTGTGCTACTAAATGGTTATTTAATGTTGAATTGGCGCCGATTTTCCCGCCATTATTACCACCTGCTTGGCAGAGTAATGGGGAACTAAACCATATTTTAGGAACCGATAATTTAGGTCATGATATTTTTAACTATTTGCTTGTTAGTTATAAAACGACGCTCGTATTAACGCTGAGAGTCGCGTTTTATGTCATGATTATTGGTGCTATCATTAATTATCTATTATTTTTTATCCCACAATTAAGATGGCTAATTGCGACTCTTTTTCGTCTTGTTATCGCGATTCCCCCACTATTAAGTGCAATAGTGATTGCGTTGGTCTGGAATAATAATATTAATGAGATATTAATGATCGTAGCAATTTCATACTTGCCACGGTTTATTCATAATATACATCATCAAATCGTTGATGAGTGGCAAAAAACCTATATTACTGCACATCGCCTTGATGGTTTATCAACACCTCAAATACTCAATTTTTATATTTTACCTAATATATTTCCTGCTTATTTAACTGAAATTATTGTGCTTTTTAGTCAGATTATCTTGTCATTAACGGTGCTGACATTTTTAGGTTTTGGCCATAATTTGGCTACACCAGATCTTGGTACCGCGATGTATCAGATGCTAAATATTATTAATAGTAATTTTTGGGCATTCTTTGTACCTGGGATGATGATTATTATTACTGTACTATTCATTCATATGCTTAATTTAGGCGTACACATGATGTTAACCAAACGGGGCGGAAACTAGTTATGGCACTACTAGATATTCGTAATTTAACAATTGAGTTTATTACTCCCAATGGTTTGTTGCGTGCAGTTGATAGCGTTAATATAAAGCTCAATGAAGGAGAGATTCGCGGTTTAGTTGGTGAGTCCGGTTCAGGAAAAAGTTTGATTGCAAAGGCGATATTAGGTGCAACAAATAACAACTGGAAAATCACCGCGGACAGATTCTATTTTGATGGTATTGATTTATTAAAATTATCACCTAAAAAACGACGCAAGATTATCAGTGGTAATGTTTCGATGATATTTCAGGAACCACAGTCCTGTTTAGATCCTAATATGAAAATCGGACGCTTACTGATTCAATCTATTCCTTCATGGACATTTAAAGGTCATTGGTGGCAACGACTATTTTGGCGTAAAAATCGGGCGATAGAGCTATTACATCGAGTTGGTATAAAAGAGCATAAAGAAATTATGAACTCTTATCCAAATGAGTTAACAGAAGGCGAATGTCAGAAGGTAATGATAGCTATTGCGCTAGCGAATCAACCTAAGCTATTAATTGCGGATGAACCGACTAATTCAATGGAGTCAACAACTGAAGCTCAAATATTTCGTTTATTAGCAAGCTTGAATCAAAACTCGGGTACGACGATTTTATTTATTAGTCATGATTTGCAAATGGTCACGCGATGGACAGATCGTATTAATGTGCTTTACTGTGGGCAAACAGTTGAAATTGCTGATAGTGAAGAGATTATTAAAAAGCCTTATCATCCTTATACACAGGCATTAATTTTTGCGATTCCTGATTTTGGTAAAGCGATTCCACACAAAAGACCACTAAATTCATTACCGGGCGTAATTCCACCTTTAGAACATTTGCCGATTGGTTGTCGTTTAGGTCCTCGTTGTCCATATGCTCAGCGAAAATGTATTGAAACGCCAAAACTTATTACCATTAAAGATCATGCTGTAGCCTGCCATTTTCCACTCAATACTGAATTACAGGATGGCAAATCATGAGTCAAGTATTAAAAGTTCGCAATTTATCCAAACGATTTACCATTCCAAAAGGACTATTTGGTCATATCTCTATTGATGCTGTAAAACCTGCTTCATTCTCTTTAAATGAAGGCAAAACTTTAGCAATTATTGGGCAAAATGGTTCAGGGAAATCAACATTAGCTAAAATGTTAGTGGGTATGATTAATCCTGATGCTGGCGATATTTGGGTCGAGGATCAAAAGCTAGAGTATGGCGATTATCAAACTCGTTGTAAATTGATTCGGATGATATTCCAAAACGTAGATAGTTCATTTGATCCTCGATTAAAAATTGGCAAAATACTTGAGATACCACTTAAACAAAATACTAAATTATCGGGTATTGAAAGAGAACAGTTAATTTATTCTGTGTTAAAACAGGTCGGTCTGTCTGCTGAGCATGCATCTTATTACCCTAGAGTCATGGCAGCTGGTCAAAAACAGCGCGTAGCGTTGGCAAGAGCATTAATTTTGCAGCCTAAAGTGATTATTTTTGACGAGGCACTTACCGCTCTGGATATATCGATGCGCTCACAAATCGTTAATCTTATGCTGTCCTTACAAGAAGAGCAAAACCTATCTTATGTTTATGTTACTCAAGATATTGGAATGATGAAACACATTAGCGATCAAATACTGGTTATGAATAATGGTGAGGTTGTTGAAAGTGGTAATACCGCCGAAGTGCTTGCTTCACCTCTCAGTGATATAACACAAAAATTAGTACATAGTTACTTTGGCGAGGCGCTAACGGCTGATACTTGGCGGACAGATACTCGAAGATTCTAATACCGATCAAAAGGGAACATAATACACAATAGCATGATATCCGGCAGGTCATTCGTATGTCATATTCTATCACTATAATATAGTGTAATTAAATTTATGGTAACGAATAGTATATAAACAACTTTAACAATCTACTAATAATTATAGGTAATATAATGAATACGAGTTCAGTTAATAGTAATGATTCAGCTGCAGAGGCGAGATTAAGAACCCCTGAAGGAAAAAAAGAGTTTATCAAAGCAAGCTTATCTTGTTGGCTTGGAACTACGATGGAATATGTTGATTTTGCTTTGTATGGACTTGCAGCTGGTTTAGTCTTTGGTGATGTATTTTTCCCTGAAGTAACACCGGCTATTGCATTATTATCAAGTTTTGCGACTTATTCTGTCGGCTTTATTGCTAGACCTATTGGTGCTATTTTCTTTGGACGATTAGGGGATAGAAAAGGTCGTAAAATTGTACTTGTTATCACAATTGCTTTAATGGGGATATCAACGACGCTAATTGGATGTATACCGAGCTATCA
The DNA here is from genome assembly GCA_036251205.1 of Orbaceae bacterium BiB. NCBI lineage: Bacteria > Pseudomonadati > Pseudomonadota > Gammaproteobacteria > Orbales > Orbaceae > Orbus > Orbus mooreae. The sequence continues at coordinate 2,372,269 of CP133958.1, forward strand.
CACCATTGGTATATTGGCTCCAATTAGTTTAGTCATATTGCGTTTTGTACAAGGCTTTGGCGCTGGTGCAGAACTATCTGGCGCCACAGTGATGTTAGGTGAGTATGCACCAACTAAACATCGAGGATTAATTGCATCTATTATTGGTATTGGTTCAAATAGTGGTACATTAGTTGCTTCGGGTGTTTGGTTACTTGTTCTAATGCTTGATCAACAAACAGTCATTGATTGGGCTTGGCGAATTCCGTTTATTGCTAGTGCTTTGATTGCGATTTCAGCGACCTTAATTCGCCGACATGTGAGAGAAACGCCGGTTTTTGAAAAAGAACAAGCTGAAAAATCTCAACTAAATAACGGTAATCTTGCTAAAAATCGTAAAGCATACGTAACTGTAGATACTCGCTCATTCTTCCAACGTAATAAAGCTTTTTTTATTATGTTAGGATTACGTATTGGTGAAAATGGTCCATCTTATTTAGCACAAGGTTTTGTTATTGGGTATGTGGTAAAAATTTTAGGAGTAAGTAAGACAGTACCAACAACAGCCGTATTCATTGCTTCGTTACTCGGTTTTATTGTGATTCCATTTGCCGGATGGTTATCAGATACTTTTGGTCGCCGTATCATTTATCGTATTTTCTGCTTTTTATTGATGCTCTATGCTATTCCTGCATATATGTTTTTGGAAACGCGAGATCCAATGATTGTTGGAACCATTATTGTGGTGGGAATGTGTCTAGCTTCACTCGGTATTTTCGGTGTTCAAGCCGCTTATGGTGTTGAACTCTTCGGTGTGAAGTCTCGTTATACTAAAATGGCATTAGCGAAAGAGCTTGGTGGTATTGTATCTGGTGGTATTGCGCCACTTGTTGCTGCGGCATTACTTAGTTACTATGGTTCTTGGTGGCCAATTGCTATCTACTTTGGAGCTATGGCGACAATTGGTTTTGTAACCACATTTTTTGCGCCTGAAACTCGAGGTCGTAATTTAAATTCTCCAGATGATGCAATTTAACAGTTTGATAAAAAGGTAATGATAAGTGGTTAAACGAATTATTATTGATTGTGATCCTGGCAATGGGATCCCAGGTGCAAATGTCGATGACGGATTAGCGATTGCATTAGCAATTGCTAATTCAAATATCTCGTTAGAGTTAATTACTACCGTTTCAGGCAATACGCCAAGAGATGTAGGTTATAGTGTTGCTAAAAATATAACGAACTTGTTAAATAGAGATATTCCAGTTGCCAAAGGCGCTGCACAAGCTTTACTTGAACCCGCTAAGCCATGGCGGGAACATTTGGATAATAATGTTAAAAGACAGGGATTACTGCATCTCTGGTCGGATACGCAGATTAACAAAGCTATTGAACCCCAACTATCAGTCAATGCGGCACAAGCAATTGGTGATTTAGTTTGTCAAAATCCACAACAAATTTCTGTAGTTGCAATTGGTCCATTAACTAATATTGCCCACACGATTCAACTTTATCCTGATTTTGCTAAGTCAGTTGCTGAAATCGTCATTATGGGAGGGGTATTTAATGTACCCGGTTATTTAAAAGATACTAATTTTGCGATAGATCCCGAAGCGGCAGAAATTGTTTTGAGCAGTGGTGCAAAAATAACATTAGCCCCTTATGATGTAACTACAACGACGATGCTTACGCACCAAGATCTCGATAAAATTGCACAAAATAGAGATCCGCTTAGTCATTACATTGTTGAAACAACGCGACCTTGGCTCGATTTTTCGATGCAAACACGTCATATTCCAGGTTGTTGGATTCATGATGTACTGTGCGTAGCTTATCTAATTGATCCTTCTTTTATCACATCAAATTCCTATATTGTTGATGTTGCACTACAAGGTGATTATACGCGCGGAAGCTCTCGACGCTGGAAACCAGATGGTTTACGTTTAACTGTCGGTATGCCAACAACATCAGCCCATACGCCGATTAATGTGTTAGAAACGGTTAATAATCAACAGTTACTTGAGATCATTTTTGAATCATTAAAAAATTATCAGGCAGGTTAGTCAGGGAAAATTAGCTTGGTTAAATATTGTAGTTTTAGCCAAGCTAGTTGTAATTATAAATAGCGACAAAGATAAGCAGTCGGTTCTACTACTTGTACATTAAATTCGCTTTTAGCTTGTACATGGAATATTTGACCAGCTTCAAAAATTTGCCAATCTTTTGCTGATGGTAATAAAACATTTAATGACCCTGAAATAACCGTCATTTCTTCCGCTTTATTGGTACTAAAAGTATACTCTCCCGGTACCATCACACCAACACTTGATTCACCGCTTGTGGCATTGGTGAAGCTAATTGATTTAACCTTACCAGTAAAATATTCATTAACAGTTAACATAGCTAATCCTTTTTAGATGTATTATTCAGAACTTATTAATTATACTAAAAAAATTTATATCTCCTATCGTTGTTTATTTATTTTTTATTAATATAATTATTTGTTTTTTAATAATATAATAATTAAATTTTATTAATAATGCGTTTTTTTAATAAATACCCATTGATTTTATTAATAATTCCGTCCAAAATTAGCAGTTCAGCATGTGCTGTATAACTAAAAGGTAACCACCCGACATATGGAATGGATCATGGATCCTACAATTTGGATTGGACTGTCTACGCTGATAGTTCTAGAAATTGTCCTAGGTATTGATAATATCGTCTTTATCGCAATTCTAGCCGAAAAACTTCCCCCCGAAAAACGCGATCATGCTCGTATAGTAGGTCTCTCTTTAGCCCTAATTATGCGTATTATCCTATTAATGTTTACCGGTTGGTTAGTGACCTTAACGGAACCTCTCTTTTTTGCTTTAGGAACTAGTTTTAATGCCCGTCAGCTTATTATGTTGATTGGTGGTATTTTTCTATTGTTTAAAGCCACAATGGAATTAAATGAGCGACTAGAAGGTGGGCCTCATGAAACGTCCAAACAGAAAAAGACATCTCATTTTTGGACCGTTGTCGCACAAATTGTGGTATTAGATGCCGTATTCTCGTTAGACTCGGTGATTACTGCAGTGGGTATGGTTGAACATGTTCCTGTGATGATAGCAGCTGTGTGTATTGCTATGGTTGTTATGATGATAGCAAGCAAACCACTAGCTAGCTTCGTTAATAGCCATCCAACAATTGTTATTTTATGTCTTAGTTTCTTATTGATGATTGGTTTTAGCCTTGTTGCAGAAGGATTCGGTTTCTCGATTCCGAAAGGTTATTTATATGCAGCAATTGGTTTCTCTATTTTGATTGAATTCTTTAATCAGATGGCAAGTTTTAATCGTCGACGTTTTTTAAGTAAAAAGCCGTTACGTGCGCGTACAGCTGAAGCTATTTTAAATTTACTTAAAGGTGATGTTGAAGATGAAGATCTTGACAGTAATACTAAAGATTTAGTCGCCGATAGTAGTAAAAATTCAGCAGTCTTTAATGCACAAGAACTTAGCATGATCGAGCGAGTTTTAGAGCTAGCCCAGCGCTCAGTGAGTAGTATCATGACATCAAGACAGAATATTCAGATGATTAATATTAATGATGATCGTGCTGAAATTTTGAAAGAGATTATGGAAAATCAGCATACTCGTTTGATCGTTACTGATAATATATCTATTGATGAACCGATTGGTATTATTCCTGTCAATGATCTATTGAAAGAAGTTCTAAATAATCATGATAATATTTCAATTGGTAAATTGATCAAGCAACCGCTAATATTCCCTGAAACTATTTCGTTACTTGTTGCCTTAGAACAATTTAAAAAAGCGAAAACACATTTTGCCTTTGTCGTTGATGAATTTGGTTCAATGCAGGGGATTGTCTCTGTTACCGATGTGACAGAAACGATTGCTGGTGAGTTTCCAACAGAAGGCGAAGATATTGATGCGCGTCATGATATTCAGCGATGTGGTGAAAATTGTTGGATTGCTAACGGTTATATCCCATTAGAAGAGTTAGTGCGTTTTGTCCCGCTCAATATTGATGATAAACGCGAATACCATACCTTAGCGGGTTTATTGATGGAACAAGCTCAGCATATTCTTGAAGTCGGTGAAATAATTCCGTTTGGTAATTACCTATTTGAGATCTTAGAAGTTGAGAGCCATCGTATTGTTAAAGTTAAAATTACTCACTGTGATTTAACTTAATATCAACGCTAATCACTTTTTATAGGCGGGTAATCCGCCTATAAAAACCATGTGGTTCTCCGTTACTTATATAAAAAAATCAAAATATTTAACCAAATAGAGTAAAAATAGGCTAAACTATTTTAAGCTTTAATTGCGTTAATACATTTTTTATAAGGAGGTGAAAATGCATGATACAGGGCCACTACTTGCAGCGATTATCGGTGGAATTGTTTTAGCTGCTATTTTAGGTATGCTGGCTAATAGGTTGCGAATTTCTCCTCTTGTTGGTTATCTTGTCGCTGGAATTATCTTTGGACCAGCAACCCCCGGATTTGTTGCTGATACAGCAATCATTAGTCAATTGGCAGAAATTGGTGTTATTTTACTGATGTTTGCCGTAGGTCTACACTTTTCTCTTAAAGATTTATTAGCGGTTAAATCAATTGCGATTCCTGGTGCGGTGGTACAAATTGCTGTCGCGACGCTATTAGGAATGGGTCTCTCATCGATTCTTGGCTGGTCATTTACTACTGGATTGGTATTTGGTCTGTGTTTATCAACAGCAAGTACCGTTGTACTTCTACGAGCTTTAGAAGAGCGAGAGTTGATTGAAAGCAAGCGAGGACGAATTGCCATTGGTTGGTTGATTGTTGAAGATCTTGCTATGGTATTAACATTAGTACTTTTACCACCAATTGTAACTATGATGGGGGATAGCTCAGACGTTAATTTTTGGGATGTAATGATTGAGATCACCAAAACAGTTGGTTTAGTGATAGTGTTTATTGCTATTATGATTGTTGTCGGTCGACGAGTCATTCCTTGGTTACTTGCAAAAAGTGCAAGTACTGGTTCTGAAGAGCTTTTTACATTATCGGTATTAGGAATTGCGTTAGGTATTGCACTTGCTGCGGTACAATTATTTGGAGCATCATTTGCTTTAGGGGCTTTCTTTGCGGGGATGGCTCTTACCGAGTCAGAGCTCAGCCATCGCGCCGCTAATAATATTCTTCCTCTTAAAGATGCATTTGCTGTACTTTTTTTTGTCTCCGTCGGGATGTTATTTGATCCACAAATTTTAATTCAGCACCCACTTGCAACACTCTCTACCGTTGTGATTATTATTTTTGGTAAATCGATTGCTGCTTATTTGATTGTACGTATTTTTGGTCATACAAAGAGAACGGCATTAACCATTTCTGCGAGTTTGGCACAAATTGGTGAGTTTGCTTTTATTCTTGCTGCTTTAGGTAAAGTGCTTGGTGTATTCCCGAATGAAGCTTATAGCTTGATTTTAGCCGGCGCAATTATCTCAATTGTTATCAACCCATTTATTTTTAATTTGGTCGAACATTACTTATCTAAGACAGAAACTATTGTCGATAAGATTATTGACCCAATTGCTGTTATCAATCAACAAATACCAGAGAATCTTCACGATCATGCAATTCTAGTTGGTCATGGACGATTGGGTAGTACGATTGCCCGTCAGCTTAAGAGTCGCAATATTCCATTTGTTGCCGTCGATAACTCTTTAACACTAATTGAACAGTTGCGTAACGATGATATTATTGCCGTATTTGGTAATGCATCTAAACCCGAAACATTGGAGTTAGCTCAGCTTAAAACGGCAAAATGGTTAATTATTTCAACTCCCAATGGTTATGAAGCTGGTGAGATTTGTTCTCAAGCTCGAGAAGCAAGACCGGATCTGGCTATCTATGTTCGCGCATTCTATGACGATGAAGCTGAATATATTGCTGAACATGGTGCGACAGGTGTAATTACAGGCGAAGAAGAGATTGCTAAACATATTTTAGGTCTTATGCATCTTGATCCCACATCGATCATTGAAGCTGAAGCTGAGAGTGAGCAATCAGATGAAAAACCAGAGAAAGAGAAAAAAATTAATATTCCTGTTAATGCGAATCTTCCGGAAGGGGATGGTAGTCCAATCGAATAGTATTCCTTGACCTCGCTAATTATTTGTTAATAATAGCGGGGTCATTTACTTTATCTTTAATTTAGGCCTATTTATGAGTGATATGCAATCAACTAATCATCGTTCTTTATTTGAAAGACTTTTCCATTTAAGAGAGAAAAAAACGACTATTGGCACAGAAATTATTGCTGGTGGTACAACGTTTCTTACAATGGTTTATATTATCTTCGTTAATCCGGAAATTCTCAGTGTCACAGGCATGGATCAAAAAGCGGTATTCGTACTAACATGCTTAGTAACTGCGTTTGCATCTATTTTGATGGGGTTTGCTGCTAATTTACCGATCGCTTTGGCACCAGCGATGGGGCTCAATGCCTTTTTTGCGTTTAGTATCTGCTCTAAATATTCTTGGGAAGTTGGAATGGGGGCTATTTTTTGGGGCTCACTACTATTTTTCCTTTTGTCTGTTTTTAAAATCCGTCATTGGTTGATTTCAAATATTCCTTCATGTTTACGCTCAGGTATTAGTGCCGGTATTGGTCTATTTATCGCGTTTATGGGTTTTAAAAATATGGGGCTTATCGAATCATCCCCTGCAACTTTACTCACCATGGGTAATATTCTATCGTTACCTGTATTATTAGGTGCATTAGGCTTTTTTATTATTATTATTCTCGCTGCGCGTAATGTACATGCCGCGGTGCTTATTTCTATTTTAATTGTCTCTTTACTTGGTTTATGGCTTGATCCAAATATTCATTATGAAGGTATCGTCTCTTTACCACCAGATGTAATGAAAGTCGTTGGGCATATCAATCTTGTTGATTCTCTTAATATCGGTATGGCTGGAATTATTTTCTCCATTATGATTGTGAGTTTATTCGATTCATCAGGTACTATTTTAGCTGTGACTGATAAGGCTGGTATAGCTGATAGTAAGGGGCGTTTTCCAAAAATGCGTCAAGCGTTGCTGGTTGATAGTTTTAGTTCAACGTTAGGTGGATTATTCGGTACTTCATCAGTATTAACTTATATTGAAAGTTCAGCCGGTGTTTCGGTTGGTGGCCGTACAGGATTGACTTCTATTGTTGTTGGTATCTTATTTTTATTAGTTATTTTCTTTTCACCATTAGCTCATATTGTGCCGAGCTATGCGACATCAGGCGCATTAATTTTTGTTGGTATTTTAATGATGTCAAGTTTAGTGAAAGTTGATTGGCATGATTTAACTGAAGCAACGCCTGCATTTATTACTGCATTAATGATGCCTTTTGCTTTTGCAATTACCGAAGGTGTTGCATTAGGTTTTATTGCTTATGTTGTATTAAAAACATTTACTGGCAAATTTAAACAGCTTAATGCTTGCGTTATTGCTGTTGCAGTACTATTTATCTTAAAATTTATTTTTATTGGTCATTAGTCATCATATTAATAGGACAAGTATTTACTTGTCCTATTATTTTATTTAGTTATCACTCTTTTCCATTAACGATAAATTACTCGTTATTTTTTTGCTGTAACCTATCATTCTAGTGAAAAATATCTTTATCTAGAGTGTTGCTAATTCCTCAATATAACGACCTGTTTTTATCGCCAAAAATTCTATTACTGCTTGTGGGCTACGGTTAATAATACGATCCGTTGGGAAATTACAATCTTTAATCAGTGCTAAGCTATGAGTAAAATTACCGACTCCATAAGCTACGTGAGAGTCTGATCCAAACGAAATTAAACCACCAACCTCTTTTACCGCTTTGGCAATTTCTCGACAATTATCATCGCTGCCTTTACGAGAAATAAATGATGAGTTATTTATCTCCAACGCCACATGATACTCTTTTGCTGCTTTTGCAACTTCATAAATATGAATCGGATAATTACGATTACCTGGGTGGCTAATAATATTGACTTTAGGATTCTTAATCGTTGCAATTAACGCTTCTGTATTTTTATCAATATCCATTGATGCCATCGCAGGTTCATGGAAACCCGCTAGTACTAAATCGAGTTCGCGATACATTCCATCATCACAATCAATATCACCTTGTAAGTTTAAAATATTGGCTTCGATTCCACGCAAAATGCCGATACCATCAACAATCCTTGGAATGACTCGCATATTAATAAAATGCCAACGATGAGGGCTATCACCCAATGCCATTCCATGATCAGTAATAGCAATTATTTTTAATCCCTTTTGCTTAGCTTGTACAATATATTCATGCACCGTACTATAAGCGTGAGTACTCGCAACGGTATGCATGTGTAAATCAATTAAATACTGCATTTTAATATCCTTTCTCTAAATCAATGAGTCCTTCAGCGACTTTTTCGCCTTTTTCAATACGTAAAATTTTTTCAACAATTTGTGGAATGGCCTTATCCGCTTGAGTTAGAGCCGATATATGTGGGGTAATCGTTATTTCTGGCGTACACCAAAAAGGGTGCTCGCTCGGTAGTGGTTCGGTTGCAAATACATCTAATGTTGCAGCCTTAATTTTCTTATTTGCAATCGCATTCAGTAAATCTTCTTCAACTACGTGATTACCTCGAGCAAGATTAATCAAATAAGCACCATCTTCTAATTTAGTAAATAAACTTTTATTCAAAATACCTTGCGTTTGTGGAGTACACGGTAATAAGTTAATCAGTAATTTGGTGCCAGATATAAACTCATCATGTTGATTTTGGCTATAACAATCAACATGATCAATTGATTTTTTTGAACGACTCCACCCTTTAACTTTAAAGCCAAGTGCAGCTAGACGAGTAGCTACCTGTTCACCCAATACTCCGAGTCCCATTACACCAATCACAAATTCCTCATAGCTGTGTGCTGAAAGAACGTGCCACTGTTTATGCTGTTGTTGTTGATAATATTCATCTAATCGTCTGAAATAGCGCATGACGCTAGCGATAGCATACTCCTGCATTTGTAGGGCCATTCCTGCATCTTCAAGGCGGTACAATGGCACATTTTGAGGTAATAGCCCAGGCATACGCTTTTGTTGGTTTAAAATTTTATCGACACCTGCACCTAAAATAAAAATACCTTTTAGATTATCTTGATGAGATAATATTTCCCGTGTTGGATCCCAAACTAAGGCATAGTCAGCAGTTTGTGTTGCTCCTTGATGATAAGTATATACATTCGCGTTAGGTAATTGAGCCATAATACGCGCTATCCAATCATTACTATCAGCAGAGGGATGATAAAACAGAATATCCATAGCTATGCTCCCTTAGTCACATTAAAATCCACAACTATTATAGTCTTTAATTGTATAGAGTTCATGAAATATTGTCGTTAACTAAAAGCAAAACTTGACATTATCCCCCTTGAGGACTAGAATCTTGCGACCCAAAACCTATATTTTTAGTGTATTGGGTACAGTTATTTTTACGTATCTAACAAGCAATTTTAATTTTATTTTTTTAAATTATATAAAAAAATCAGGAGCTTATTAATGGCAACAATTAATCAGCTGGTACGCAAACCTCGAGCACTTAAGGAAGTTAAAAGTAACGTTCCTGCTCTTGAAGCATGCCCGCAAAAACGCGGTGTTTGTACACGTGTTTATACAACTACACCAAAAAAACCAAACTCAGCACTACGTAAAGTATGTCGTGTACGTTTGACTAACGGTTTTGAAGTTACTTCATATATCGGTGGTGAAGGCCATAATCTACAAGAACATAGCGTAATTTTAATTCGTGGTGGTCGTGTTAAAGATTTACCAGGTGTTCGTTACCATACAGTTCGTGGAGCGCTTGACTGTGCGGGTGTAAAAGACCGTAAACAATCTCGTTCTAAATACGGTGTGAAAAGACCTAAGGCTTAATGGGTATCCGTTAAGTAAGGCCAAACTTTATAATTCCAATTTAACTCTTTTGAGTTTTGGGTAACCTGAAATAAAATTTAAGTATTAAACTTAATAAGAAAAAACGGAGTATTCCAATGCCACGTCGTCACATTGCCGGTCAAAGAAAGATTCTACCTGATCCGAAGTTCAGTTCAGAATTACTGGCTAAATTTGTAAATATTTTAATGATCGATGGAAAAAAATCTGTCGCAGAATCAATTGTATATTCAGCTCTTGATACGCTTTCTGAGCGTAGCGGGAAAGACCATTTAGCAGCTTTTGAAGTTGCATTAGATAACGTAAGACCAACTGTAGAAGTTAAGTCTCGCCGTGTTGGTGGTTCTACATACCAAGTACCAGTTGAGGTACGTCCTGTTCGTCGTAATGCACTTGCGATGCGTTGGATTGTAGAAGCTGCACGTAAACGTGGCGATAAATCAATGGCTCTACGCCTAGCGAATGAACTTTCTGATGCTTTTGAAAACAAAGGTACAGCCGTTAAGAAACGTGAAGATGTTCACCGTATGGCAGAAGCTAATAGGGCGTTTGCTCACTATCGTTGGTAATCCAAATTCGCTTTGGATAAATGCTTATAGCTTTAGCTATAAGCAATACACGATAGCTTAAACTATATGTTTAATACATAAAACGACCTAAAAGTAGAGGATTAATATGGCTCGTACAACCCCCATAGCACGTTACCGTAACATTGGTATCAGTGCTCACATTGATGCAGGTAAAACAACAACTACTGAACGTATTTTGTTTTATACAGGTGTCAGTCACAAAATTGGTGAAGTTCATGATGGCGCCGCTACTATGGACTGGATGGAACAAGAACAAGAACGTGGTATTACCATTACATCAGCTGCAACAACTGCATTCTGGTCTGGTATGGCTAAGCAATTTGAACCACATCGCGTTAATATCATCGACACCCCGGGTCACGTAGACTTCACAATCGAAGTTGAACGTTCTATGCGTGTTCTTGATGGTGCGGTAATGGTTTATTGTGCTGTTGGTGGCGTTCAACCACAGTCTGAAACCGTATGGCGTCAAGCAAACAAATATAAAGTACCTCGTATTGCATTTGTTAATAAAATGGACCGTATGGGTGCTAACTTCTTACGTGTTGTTGATCAAATCAAAACTCGTTTAGCAGCAGTACCAGTACCATTAGTATTACCAATTGGTGCAGAAGAGAAATTTACTGGTGTCGTTGATTTACTTAAACGTAAAGCAATTAACTGGAATGATGAAGATCAAGGCGTAACATTTACTTATGAAGATGTTCCAGCAAGCATGGCTGAGCAAGTTGAAGAGTGGCGTGCAAACTTAGTTGAAGCAGCAGCTGAAGCTAATGAAGATCTAATGGAAAAATACCTAAATGGTGACGAGTTATCTGAACAAGAGATTAAAGCTGCATTACGTCAACGCGTTTTAGCAAGTGAAATCATTCTAGTAACTTGTGGTAGTGCATTTAAAAACAAAGGTGTTCAGTTCATGCTTGATGCCGTTGTTGAATATCTACCATCTCCAACAGATGTTCCTGCGATCAATGGTGAATTACCAAATGGTGAACCAGCTGAACGTCATGCAAGTGACGATGAGCCGTTCTCTGCGTTAGCATTTAAAATTGCGACCGACCCATTTGTTGGTAACTTAACATTCTTCCGTGTTTATTCTGGTGCGGTGAATTCAGGTGATACCGTTCTTAACTCAGTTAAAGAGCGTCGTGAGCGTTTTGGTCGTATCGTACAGATGCATGCTAATAAACGTGAAGAGATCAAAGAAGTTCGTGCTGGTGATATTGCAGCAGCAATCGGCTTAAAAGATGTAACTACTGGTGATACTTTATGTGCTGAAAATGCACCAATCATTCTTGAAAGAATGGAATTCCCAGAACCAGTTATCTCTGTTGCTGTTGAACCAAAAACTAAAGCTGACCAAGAAAAAATGGGTCTTGCTTTAGGTCGTTTAGCACAAGAAGATCCATCATTCCGTGTTCACACTGATGAAGAATCTGGACAAACGATCATTGCTGGTATGGGTGAGTTACACTTAGATGTACTTGTTGACCGTATGCGTCGTGAGTTTAAAGTTGAAGCGAATATTGGTAAACCACAAGTAGCTTATCGTGAAACGATTCGTAACCAAGTGGAATCAGAATATAAACACGCTAAACAATCAGGTGGTAAAGGTCAATATGGTCACGTATGGTTACGTATTGAACCGTTAACTGGCTCTGAGAAAAACTACGAGTTTGTTAATGATATTTCTGGTGGTGTGATTCCGAAAGAATTTATTCCAGCAGTAGATAAAGGTGTCCAAGAGCAGTTGAAAAATGGTGTTCTTGCAGGTTACCCGATTGTTGATATTAAGGTTACTTTATTTGATGGTTCTTACCATGATGTCGACTCATCTGAGCTTGCATTTAAACTTGCTGGGTCAATGGCATTTAAAGAAGGTTTCATGAGAGCTAAACCAGTTCTTCTAGAACCAATTATGAAAGTTGAAGTTGAAACTCCAGAAGATTATATGGGTGACGTTATCGGTGACTTAAACCGTCGTCGTGGTATGATCGAAGGAATGGATGATACTGCAACTGGTAAGACTGTTCGTGCTCAGGTACCTCTATCTGAAATGTTTGGTTATGCAACAGACCTTCGTTCACAAACACAAGGTCGTGCTTCATACTCTATGGAGTTCTTGAAGTACAATGAAGCACCAAATAATATTGCAACAGCAATTATTGAATCGCGTAAAGCATAGTAATTTAACTTTTTAATACATCTCTCACGTTATGATGAGAGATGTTGTTTTGATAAAGGAACATATAAAATGTCTAAAGAAAAATTTGAACGTAAAAAACCCCACGTTAACGTAGGTACAATCGGCCACGTTGACCATGGTAAAACAACTTTAACAGCGGCAATTACAACAGTACTTGCTAAAAAATACGGCGGAAGTGCACGTGCATTCGATCAAATCGATAATGCACCAGAAGAAAAAGCACGTGGTATTACAATCAATACTTCACACGTAGAATATGATACCCCGACTCGTCACTACGCACACGTAGACTGCCCGGGCCATGCTGACTATGTTAAAAACATGATCACAGGTGCGGCACAAATGGATGGTGCAATTTTAGTAGTAGCGGCGACAGATGGTCCAATGCCACAAACACGTGAGCACATTCTATTAGGTCGTCAAGTAGGTGTTCCTTACATCATCGTATTCTTAAACAAATGTGATATGGTTGATGACGAAGAGTTACTAGAATTAGTAGAAATGGAAGTGCGTGAGCTTCTATCTCAATACGATTTCCCAGGTGATGATACACCAGTTGTTCGTGGTTCAGCGTTACAAGCGTTAAACGGCGTACCAGAGTGGGAAGAGAAAATTGTTGAATTAGCAGGTTTCTTAGATTCTTATATTCCAGAGCCAGAGCGTGATATTGACAAACCATTCCTATTACCAATTGAAGACGTATTCTCAATTTCAGGTCGTGGTACAGTAGTAACAGGACGTGTAGAGCGCGGAATCATCAAAGTTGGTGAAGAAGTTGAAATTGTTGGTATCAAACCAACGACTAAAACGACTTGTACAGGTGTGGAAATGTTCCGTAAATTACTAGACGAAGGTCGTGCTGGTGAGAACGTAGGTGTGTTATTACGTGGTACTAAACGTGAAGATATCGAACGTGGTCAAGTATTAGCGAAACCAGGTTCAATCACACCACATACTGATTTTGAATCAGAAGTGTATATTTTAAGTAAAGAAGAAGGCGGACGTCATACTCCATTCTTCAAAGGTTACCGTCCACAGTTCTACTTCCGTACAACTGACGTGACAGGAACAATCACATTACCAGAAGGCGTAGAAATGGTAATGCCAGGCGATAACATCAAGATGGTAGTATCATTAATTCACCCAATCGCGATGGCAGACGGCTTACGTTTTGCGATCCGTGAAGGTGGACGTACAGTAGGTGCAGGTGTTGTTGCTAAGGTTATTAAATAATCTTTTGTAAGATATTTGTTCTAAAAAAAGACCGCAATTGCGGTCTTTTTTATTTTTAAGATAAAGTAAATAGAGGCATCAATCTAAATTAGATACTAAGTTTGTCATCAAATTATGGTATCGGGATAGAATGAATCGATTTTATCTGTATCGTTATACCAAATTAATCACTTAACTTATTTAATTGTGCTCAAAAGGATAAATTTCTTAACAATAACATACTAAATTAGTTGGTTATTATATATAATATTTAAACATACATAATATTTGACCATTTAAAGGAATACCTAATGAAAATTCTTTGTCTAACATCTAGTATTTTAAATGATTTTTCTGTCTCTAATGCGCTTGTTAAAGATCTAGTTGATCATCTTAAAGCAAAATATGGAGATGTCTCAATTATTGAAAAAAACCTTGGTGAAAATCCACCTGCTCATTTAACTTTAGATATTATGACTGCAATCAGGACTAATGATCTCTCTAAGTTAACTAAAGAACAAGCTAACGCCTACCAACAAATTTTGACTGCAATTGAAGAGTTAAAATCAGCTGATATGGTTATTATTGGTTCACCAATGTACAACCTTAGCGTAAGCAGTGGTTTAAAAAACTGGATTGACCAAATTTGCCAAGCTGGATTAACATTTAAGTATACTGAGAAGGGACCGCAAGGATTAGTTAATAATAAGCCAACATTTATTGTTTCTTCACGTGGTGGTATCTATAGTTCAGCACCTTATGATGTACTCGATCACCAAGAACCATATTTGAAATCAGTCCTTGCCCTGATTGGTATTACTGATGTGACTGTGATTCGTGCAGAAGGAACAAATATTAGTCCAGAAATGAAAGAACAAGCTATTGCGCAGGCAAAACAACAAATTGCAGCACTATAAGAATTACACTGTATAATAAAAATGGAATAAAATCAAAATATTGACTTTATTCCATAACGATTATTCCTGAATTTCTAACGCGATTTCTGATAGAATAATGCCTGTATTATCTGCATAGACAAAATCACCAGAAAAGAATGTAACACCAGCAAAATTAACTTTGATATCTGTTTCACCATGACCTTGATCTTCAGCTCCAACGGGAATTGCCGCAATAGCTTGAATACCAATTTCTGCATCAGCAAGGTAATCTACTTGTCTAACTGCACCATAAACGATAATGCCTTCCCAGTTATTCTGTACTGCAATATCAACTAATTCGCCATCAAGTAGAGCTCTACGTACAGAGCCGCCGCCATCAACAACTAATACTTTACCAGTCCCTTCAGTTTGTAATACATCATATAGTAAACCGTTATCTTCAAAACATTTGACTGTCACTGCTTGACCTGCAAAGTTTGAAATACCACCAAAATTAGTAAATATTGGCTCAACTACATTGACATCTTCCGGGTAAAAGTCACAAAGCACAGATGTATCATAATACATAGCATACCTCACAAATTAATTATTAATATTACTAGTATACTGCCAAACATGGGCAGATAGCAAAATTAACACAATAATTCAGTAAGTCAAATGAAGCTCATTGATAGCTATGGGGAATAAATAGATATACTTGGTGAAAATCGATAGTAAATTGACGTTGTAATTGTTATTTAATTTTCACCTTTAAAATAGGTAAAGTATTGTTAAAATGAATGATTTCAGCTATTGTAATAAAGATTTTGAGCATATCTAGCGGAGATGATAAATGCATTGTCCATTTTGTAATGCGGATGATACCAAAGTGATTGACTCTCGTTTAGTTGGTGAAGGTTATCAAGTTAGGCGCAGACGGCAATGCCTTGAGTGTAATGAGCGTTTTACTACTTTTGAAGTGGCTGAATTAATCATGCCAAATGTTATTAAAAGTAACAAAATTCGTGAACCGTTTAATGAAGATAAACTACGTAATGGTATGAAACGAGCACTCGAAAAACGCCCAGTGAGCTCTGATGCAATAGAAGATGCTTTAACTCGTATTAAATCAAAGTTAAGAGCGACAGGGGAGCGAGAAGTCCCTGCTAAATTAGTTGGCGATTATGTTATTGAAGAGCTAAAAAGTCTCGATAAAGTCGCTTATATTCGTTTTGCCTCGGTTTACTTTAGTTTTGATGATATTGAGCAATTTACGAAAGAAATAGCCAAACTACAACAGAAATAATTATGAGCAATTTACCAAATTTTAGTAGTAATGATTTGATCTATATGACCAGAGCTATTGAGCTAGCTAAGCTTGGTTGTTTTACTACTACCCCTAACCCAAATGTTGGTTGCGTGATTGTTAAACACAATCAAATTATTGGTGAGGGGCATCATATCAAAGCAGGTGAACCTCATGCTGAAGTTTATGCTCTAAAGCAAGCTGGTTTAGATGCAAGGGGTGCAACAGCTTATGTGACCCTTGAGCCTTGTAGCCATTTTGGACGGACACCTCCCTGTGCAAATGCATTAATTACTGCAGGGATCGCTCGGGTCGTTGTTGCAATGCAAGATCCTAATCCTCAAGTCGCCGGTCAAGGAATTAGCCGGCTCAGACAAGCTGGTATTATTGTTGATGTTGGATTATTGGCTGATGAGGCTTGGTCAATTAATCGCGCTTTTTTAAAACGTATTACCAGTGGCATGCCTTATGTGCAATTGAAATTAGCGGTCTCTTTAGATGGCAAAATTGCAATGGCATCAGGAGAGAGTAAATGGATCACAAGTAGTACTGCACGACAAGATGTACAACGATTTCGTGCTCAGGCTAGCGCGATTTTGAGTACTCGAGCGACCGTACAGGCGGATAATGCGAGCTTAACGGTGAGGCATGCTGAGTTACCAGATTTAATACAAAGTCTCTATCCTGCAGAGGCTGTACGTCAGCCCATTCGTGTGATTATTGATAGTCAAAATCAAATCACTGGTAATGAAAATATTTTTAAACAACCAGGCGAAACATGGCTAGTTCGTAAACAGGCGTTAGAAGTTAATGAGCCTAATTGTAAATTATTAGTTGAAGCATCTCCTAATAACAACATCGATCTGAGGCTGCTACTTAAGCAATTAGCTGAACGACAGATTAATTCAGTTTGGGTTGAAGCAGGGAGTCATCTAGCTGGAGCCTTAATTGCAGAGGATCTTGTTGATGAACTAATTATTTATTATGCACCAAAATTGCTTGGACATAATGCCTTAGATATGTGTTTTTTACCAGATCTACAGCAACTTGCTTTAGCACCTGAATTTGTGTTTAGCTCCGTTGATTTGCTTGGTAATGATCTCCGCTGTATTTTAAAAAGAAAAAGCCGATCTAAATAGAGCGGCTTTATACTTATCAATTAATCATCATCTATTATAGATTACTGACTAATCACAGATCACTATTCCTTGTTTTGTAAAATAGCAAGGAGATCTTCTGGGGTTTTCACTTGCTTAATACGCGTTAGCGTATCTTCGGCTATCACGGCATGAGTTAATTGACGTAATACATTAAGGTGTTCATTGGCTTTTGCTGCAATGCCAATAATCACATAAGCTACGTTATTATCTTCGTCCCAGACGATACCTTCTGGACAAAATAGTACCTTTAATCCGGTGGTTAATACGCTATCTCTTTTTTCAGTTGTACCGTGGGGGATTGCAATACCATTACCTAAAAAAGTAGATATTTGCTGATCGCGATCAAACATAGCTTGCTGGTAATCCGCTTTTACTAATCCGGCCTCAATCATATTTTTTGCAACGGTTTCTATGGCTTGTTTTTTGCTATATTTCCCTGTAATGAAAGTAATATCATTGCTATTTAATTGTATTGTACTCATTTTCTCGATCCTCTTTTATTAAGTTTGCCAAAATCCTCACTCGATAATTGGCTAACTATCATCATTATGCTCGTGCTGCGGCTAATTTACGATTTTGGTGAATACGTGTTAGTCCTAATAACACAGCACCGACTAAAGCACCAATAAAAATACATCCGACCCAAATTAGTGGTTTATTAACTAATGGTAATACTAGGAATCCACCATGTGGTGCGGGTACTTGAATACCACTTAAAAAAGTCAGTACAGCACCAATAGAAGAGGCAATCATCATAATAGGGATTACTCGTAGTGGATCTTTTGCCGCAAATGGAATTGCACCTTCAGTAATATGCGTTGCACCTAGCACGTAATTGACTAAGCCAGCTGCTCTTTCGTCTTCACTAAATGCTTTACTACGGAAAATACTGGTTGAAAAGGCAATAACAAATGGTGGTACAATACAAGCGGCAGACACACCCGCCATAAAATAGAAATTACCCTCAGCCAATAACATCGTACCGGTAACGTAAGCAGCCTTATTAATTGGACCGCCAAAGTCTATCGAACACATACAACCAATAACAATACCTAATAAAATAGGGTTAGCTTGTTGTAGGGATTGTAGCCACTCTTTAGTTGCGTTATTGATATTAGCGATCGGCTCACCTAATAAAAACATACCTGCACCAATAATAAACACACCAATAAGAGGCATAATAAAGATTGATTTTAATCCTTCAAATTGACGTGGAAGTGGGTCTAATAATTTTTTGACATATAGCATTAAGTAACCTGCTGCAAACCCGGCAAGAATACCGCCAAGGAATCCTGCCCCAGTAACATTTGATACTAAGCCACCCACAAAGCCGGCTACCATCCCAGGTCTACCCGCAATCGATGAGGCAATAAACCCAGCAAAAACAGGCACCATAATACCAAAGGCTTGTCCACCAATTTTCATTAACAGAGCAGCAAACTCATTATATTGTGCATTTTGCGGATCGGCCGAATAGATACCCCATAAAAATGACAATGCAATCAGAACACCACCGGCAACAACAAACGGCAACATATTTGACACACCACTCATTAGGTGTTTATAAATTTGTCGTCCAAAAGACTCTTTACTCTGCTCATGGTGAGTACTGGCCGCAGGAGTTGTTTCGGTTGACTTACTTTTACGAATCGGAGCTGTTCCTGCTAATACCTGTTCTATTAATGCATTCGCTTTATGAATACCATCTTTTACAGGAACTTCAATCACCGCCATACCATTAAAACGTTCTGGATTGACATCTTTATCAGCCGCAATAATAACGCCAATAGCTTCAGCAATATCCTGCTCTGTAATCGCATTATCAATACCACCCGCACCATTTGTTTCGACTTTAATTTCAACACCAGCTTTTTTCGCTGCAGTTTTTAAGGCTTCTTCGGCCATATAAGTATGGGCGATCCCAGTTGGACATCCCGTAACAGCAATTATTTTTTTCATAATTATTTCCCTCATTTTATTTGAGTGATTGATAGTTTTTGCATATAAATATCGATCTTATCCAGTTTTCCTAAACCATCAGATTCGGCAACATTAGCACCAGTTGCGGAGGCTTTTTTCATCGCCAGTTCAATATGATCTTGATTAGGTAACCAAAGGCTTAAAAATGCAGCTAAAGAAGCATCACCTGCACAGGCAGAACTGATTAATTTAATAGAGACTGCATCACAGAACCAAATTTGCTGACCATTAGAAAAATAGAGTCCTTTATCACCCATGGTAAGTAAAATATTTTGTGCTCCTAAGGCATGAACCTGCTTGAGCGAAGCGACGATTTGTTCTGTTGTGTTGGTTTCTAAGCCAAATATCTCTTTAAGCTCATCATCATTTGGTTTTATCAATAATGGTTTATAGGCTAGTAAGTCACGTAGTTTAGGGTGACTAATATCCAAGATGACTTTGATATTTTTCTTATCACATAAGGACAAAATAAGCTCATAATAATCGGGTTCAATGTTGTTGGGTAGGCTACCACTGATGACTAAATAACTGTCGTTATTAATCGATTCGATCATTGCAAGCATTTCTGTTTTTTGAGTATCTGTAACAAAAGGCCCTTTACCCACTAATTTATATTCATTGGTACCATCATTGATAAAAACATTAATACGGGTAATATCATCAATCCAACAAGGGAGCGTATTAATCTTTCGTTTATGCAGCTCATCAACAATATATTTTCCAGAAAATCCGCCAAAAAAGCCTAAGGCAGTTGTCTGTTTAGCAAATTTATTTAAGACAATTGAAACGTTCACTGCTTTACCATTTGGGCTATATTCCGTGTGCTGTGTACGATTAACACTATTAGGATTTAAGCCCTGACAATGAATATTCATATCTATGGCTGTATTTAGAGTGAGTGTATATATCATAGCAATTTCCTCTATAGTTTATCGGCACTACCACAGGTCGCGATAATTTTTTGTACAATCTCTTTCATTGCTGCTTTCGCTGGTTGCATGTAATAACGTGGATCGTTGGCATGTGGATTTTCAATAAAATACTGTTTTAAGGCATCAGCAAACGCGATTTTTAACTCTGTTGCTACATTCACTTTGCAAATTCCACGTTTAATACACTCTTGTACATCTCGTTCTAATAAGCCTGATGCTCCATGTAGTACTAACGGAATATCAACCGCAGAACGTATTTGTGATAACCGTTCAAAATCTAATTTTGGTTCTGATTTATATAAGCCATGCGCAGTACCAATTGCAATAGCTAATGAATCAATACCCGTTTTTTCAACAAATTCAGCTGCTTGCTTTGGATTCGTATAAAGGGCATCTTTACTATCAACGATCAAATCATCTTCAACGCCACCAAGACGACCTAGTTCAGCTTCTACACTAACATCAAAACGGTGCGCATAATCAACAACTTGCTTAACAATAGCAATATTTTCACTAAATGCTTCATGAGATCCATCGATCATAACTGAACGAATTCCTGCATTGATTTTATTGGTAATATCGTCATAGCTTTCGTGATGATCTAAGTGTAATGCAAGCGGAATATTGTGTTGTTTAGCTAATGCGTTAGCGATAGCGACAATATTTGTTGTCCCTGCATAATTATAGGTACCAGGTGTACCGGCTAGTATCACGGGAGAACGAAGTTCTGCTGCAGTCTCAACAATAACTTGCATGGTCTCTAAATTATGAATATTAAAAGCGGGTACTGCATATTGTTCAGCCTGAGCTTTTCTAAGCATATGATTACTGGAAATAATAAACATCAACATCTCTCCTGAATTTAAAACTTACAAAATGAAAGTTATATTTTATTTTATATTTACAAAATATATTTTATTTGCAAAAATTAACGTGATTATTATCACAAAAATGAATTTTATATTTCAAAGTAAAAGTTATTTGATTATATTTATTTCGTTTTGAAGTTTATATTAGTCTTGCTTGTATGTTGTTTGAGTTCTAAAATGAAAAATAACTAGCTTTATTGACGATGGGATATTTTTCTAATTACCTTATTTGGTCAATTTTTTATAAAGGGAAAATTTAATTTGGCAAGAGCATCTTCTGCACTACTGAAACGACGGCTTGATATTGCTGAAATTGTGCGTAAGCAAGGTGAAGTCAAAGTTGACGAGTTATCCGAATTACTCAATGTATCAGGTGTGACAATTCGACAGGATTTAACTTATCTCGAGCAACAAGGATATTTAAAACGTTCATTTGGCGGTGCAATTTATATTGCTCCCGAAGGTTTAAATCAGAATGGGCGCTCGTCGTTACAAAATGACCTGCAAGAGGTTTATCAAAATTACGCTATTGACTTGGTTAAAAATATCGTCAATTACATTCAAGATGGTGATACACTATTTTTAAGTCATGGTCAGCTTATTCGTAAACTAATCCCTTTTTTATATGATAAAAAATCACTCAAAATTATTGTTAATGATCTGTCTAATGCTCAGTTAGCTAAAGAGTTCACCCAAGCTGAAGTTATTATTGTCGGGGGAGAGCTGATGGATAATAATATTACGCATGACAGTAAGATGATGAGTTTTATTATCAGTCAGTACACTATTTCACGATTTATTATTGAAGTTGCTGATATTAGTGCTGAAAATCAATTATTGCTTGATGATGCAGAACAAGTTAATAATTACCGTCAACTCATTAAACATGCCGAACAAACTATTGCAATTCTACCACAACGAAGTATTCATAATGATCAGCATTCAGTGGTCAGATTAAAGGATGTTGATGTGATGATCGTTACGCGAGCAGGAGTCACCGCTTATCATCAACAATTACTTGATTGTCAATTTAAACAGATGGACTCCAGTAAGCACGCTATTATTTATCAACACGCACAGGAGATGTAATATGAGTTTTAAAATTTGTACAATGGGCGAGTTGCTTGTTGAATTTTTGGCTAATAAACAAAATCAACGTTTTGATGAAACGGGCGAGTTTATTGGACCATTTCCAAGTGGTGCCCCAGCAATTTTTGCTTCTCAGGTCGCAAAACTAGGTTTTCCTGTGGTATTTTTTAGCTGTGTAGGTAAAGATGCTTTTGGTAAAATGTGTATTAAGCGTTTAAAAGCTGATGGTGTGATTACAGATGGTATATCCACTCACAATAAAGCCAATACAGGTAGTGCCTTTGTTACTTACAAAGGATTAAATGAACGTGATTTTATTTTTAATATACCAAATAGTGCTTGTGGTTTATTGTCATTTGACCATATCGACGCCAATTTATTAAAAGATTGTAACCATTTACACGTAATGGGCTCATCACTTTACTCTTTTAGAGTGATTGATGCGATGCGTAAAGCATTAGATATTGTTAAAAGTAATGGTGGTACTATTTCATTTGATCCTAATTTACGTAAAGAGATGTTCGATATTCCAGAGATGGAAGCTTCATTTGATTATATTATTGATTATACAGATATTTTTCTTCCTAGTGAAAGTGAGGTCAGCTATTTTGCTAGCCAAAGTTCAGAGAGTGAACAGACAACAATGACGAGACTCTTAAACAAAGGTATTAAGCATATTGTTGTAAAATGCGGAGCTGACGGTGCTCGTTATTATGGTAAAAACGAGTTGAATAATAGCTATTCTTTGCATTTAGATAGTTATAAGATTAACGCCGTTGATCCAACTGGCGCTGGAGACTGTTTTGGCGCGACGTTTGTAAGCTTAATGTTAGCTGGATATGATGTAGAGCTTGCTTTACGTTATGCTAATGCTAGTGGCGCTTTAGCTGCATCGAAAAAAGGCCCAATGGAAGGGACATCAACATTAGCAGAGTTAGCGCAATTTATTGACTCACAAAATCACTCTATAAAGCAGTAAGGATCGCCTAACGCACTACCTTGCACACCAAATTGGCGCAAATTGTGATCGACGGCATTCATTGACTCCCAGTGATTAGCACACCAATCAGGGGCGAGTAATGTAGGTTTGCGAGCATTCGCTGAAATACGATGAAACTGGACATCTTTAGGCGTATGACGAATTAAATCGCCAGCAATATCAACGTATTCATCAAGTGTTAAAACCGATTGCCTGCCTGCTCGCCAGGCCTTGGCCATAATACTACCCTCAACAATATGCAATGGGTGTAATTTTAATCCATCAACCCCGGTTTCTAATACTTTATTGAGCGTTGTAAAGCAATCTTGTTTGGTCTCTTTGGGCAAGCCGATAATCAAATGGCTACACACTTTTATACCTAATTTACGCGCTTTTACAGTTGTTTCATGATATTGTTCATAAGTATGACCGCGATTAATTTCATGTAAGGTTTTATTGTTGGCGCTTTGTAAACCAAGTTCTAACCACACTTCATAACCTTGATCTTGATATTGAGCTAATAATGCAAGTGCTTCATCCGGTACACAATCGGGTCTAGTACCCACACAAAGCCCAACAATGTCAGCATTTTGCAATGCTTCTTCATACATTTTGCGTAATATAGCGACTTCTGCATAAGTGCTAGTATAAGCCTGAAAATAGGCTAAATAGCGCTTAGACTTTTTCATTTGGATTGCTTGATGTTGTAACTGTTCGGCAATCGATTTTACTTGGATCGATTCATCAATAATTGAGGCGACATTACAAAACGTACATCCCCCTTTACCCAATTCACCAGTACGATTAGGACAACTAAAGCCGCCGTGCAACGTTAATTTATAAATTTTCTCACCATAACGACGAGCTAAGTTGGTACCAAATGTGTTAACTACAAGGTGTAATTGCATAATTTTTGATTTTAAGTGATTAGGTTATTGCTAAATAAACGTTATATTATAGTCGCTAAACTCTGTGATGAATAGACAGAGATAGTAAAGTCGATGACAATATAACGCCTATTCTTATTTAACTAAAATTTAGCGTAACGACAAATCTTGCTCCACCTAATGGGCTTGTCATTACAAATGCTTTTCCTTGACAAGACTCAGCAATTAATTTGACATAAGCTAATCCTAAGCCATACCCTCCCGTCGATTTTGTTCGACTCGTATCAATACGTGAAAAGGGTAAAAAGACTGATTCTCGTGCCTCTGGCGGTATGCCTGGACCATCATCATCGACAGTAATAAACAGGAGTTCACCTTGCTGATTAATTTTAATCGACGCTTTACTTGCCGCATATTTAAATGAGTTAAGTAATAAATTTTTGATAATTGTCTCAACCAACTGTTTATCTATATGAATAATTTCATCATCGAACTGGTAAGTTAATTCAAAATCTTGAGGTTTTAGCAATTCGAGATTATTTATGATATCGATTGCCCATTCGTTAACTGATACGGTACTAACATCTTTAATTAATTGGGTCTGTTGTATCTTAAAATAACTCAGACTGGTATTAATTAACACTTCTAACTCTTTAATATCATTGTTAATATCACGCATTAAGCGTTGTCTTTGAGTTTCATCATGTGTATTTGTTAATATTTCTACTTCAAAATTCATTCTAGCTAAAGGCGTTCGCAATTCATGTGCCATCGCATGTAAAATAATACGATTACTTGATATCAGTTTTTCAATTTGGTCACACATGGTGTTAATAACACCAGCTAACTGTTTAAAAAGCCAACTTTGTGCTGGTTTGGCTCTGACTTTTAAATTACCTTTACTTAATTCATCTACTGTTGCGCTCATATTTTTAGCGTCGCGCCATAAATACGAGAATGAAAAATAGAGTAGAGTACAAAACGTCATCGCACTAAAACCAGCAAAGAGAATTAAATAAATCGACAACGGTAATATGTGGCTATCGAGTACACTATCACCAACTAGTGGACCTAACTGTAAATATTGGCCTGAATCGAGTCGAGCATAGATCATCTCCTCATCATCATCGTACGCGATACCATACTGAGCTAGTTCTTGTGTAATATCAGCGGGAAATTTACGTTTTTTTGTAATGAGTGATAATTTTAAGCCAAACTCAGGTTGCAGATTAGCCAAGACTTCTTCAGTAGTAAGCTCAGGACTATTTTTAATCTGTTGTTTAATCAAAAAAACAGTGCCTTGATGAGCATTACGCTGTAAAACATCATCATCAGGTAATCCAACAATTGAGGATGGTAAGGCATTAAAGATAATTAGCGCGCCATACGCTGTTATGGATTGTATAATCAGTGATATGAAAAAATACCAAAATAGTCGCTTGGTAAAAATACGATTATTTGGTTTTAATGAGTTGGCATGAGTCAATCAATCTCTCCTCTTTTGGCTTCACGACAAAAAAGATAACCTTTTCCCCTAACCGTTTTAATATAATGAGGATTATCTGGATCATCTAATAATTTACGTCGTAACCGTGAGACTTTAGCATCAATAGAGCGATCTGTACCATCAAAATCTATACCTCGCATATGATTGAAAATATGATCACGAGATAAAATTTGTCCACTTGAATTCGCAAAGAAAAGCAGTAGATCGAATTCTGAAGTTGTTAAATCTAATAGTTGTTGATTAAGGGTTGCCGTTCGATTACTTGGATTGATGATAAGTTTATTAAAGATAAGTTCTTCATGCACTAACTCATGATGTTCCGATTTTTCTGTACTACTCTCTTTACGTCGAAGTAGCGCACGGATTCTTGCTAATAATAATCTTGGTTCAACGGGTTTTGCTAAATAATCATCTGCACCGATCTCCAACCCCAATATTTCGTCGATACTGTCATCATTGGCGGTCATAATCAAGATTAAACCAGTGTAATTTGCACGAATATCTCGGCAAATATCAAATCCTGATTTCCCTGGTAACATAACATCTAAAATAATTAAATCAGGAGATTGTTGATAAATGATCTCTTCAGCGCTATCACCGCGACTATGAGACAACACTTGATAATTGTAGCGGGATAGATAAGTGATAATCAACTGAGTTAGGCGTTCATCATCTTCAATAATCAGGATTTTTTCATTCATTTCCTTGTACCTAACTGAAAATTATTTGTAAGGCAAATATCGCCTCGATAAGCATCATCTTTTGAGTTTGTTACAAAACTAATACAAATTAATTAAACTGCTTGGCCTTAAAATAAGGTAAGATCATGACATTATCACAATGCAAATAGTGTAATTTATTTGAAGGAATAAATATAGTATGAGTGCTTTTTTTTCGATATCTGAGGCAGTGTATTTAGCAAATCATGATATGTCTAGCGAAAATTCTAACCGACCGATTGTCTTATGTGACTTTGATGGCACTATTTCCCTTGATGATGTTACAGATACATTACTAGCACACTTTGGACAAACTGGTTGTGAAGAGCTAGAGGAACGCTGGAATGCTGGTGAAATTGGTTCGCAAGAGTGTATGAGTAAACAAATTGCGTTACTTGATGCCTCATTAGATGAGATTAATCATGTTTTGTCAGGTATTGAGATCGATCCCTTTTTCAAATCTTTTGTACAATATGCACAAAAAAATAATATCACGGTACACATTGTCAGTGATGGTCTTGATTATGCTATTAAGACGATATTAGCGCAACATCAGTTGGATTTTTTACCGGTCTATGCCAATAGATTATTACATGATAATAATCGTGGTTGGCGATTAGACTTTCCTTATAGTAATGCTAACTGTGTAAAAGCCAGTGGTAATTGTAAATGCCTGCATGTCAAAAAACAGCGAACAGATTTTTCACCTATTTTATATGTTGGTGATGGTTCATCTGATTATTGTGTATCGAATAAAGTCGATTATGTCTTTGCAAAAGATAAATTGATCACATTTTGTCAAAATAATTGCATTAATTATAGTCCGATTGATACTTTTGCAGAGGTAGTTGAACAATTGCCTACACTGTGTTGTATGTTGCAAGATAAAGCGGTACACCAATCCTCAACCGCCTCGAAATATGGCGAAAGGTTAATTTTATTATGATTCAAGATTCAACATATTTTTTACCGGGTAATCGCAATGGTGTATTACTGATTCATGGATTAACCGGTACTCCTACGGAAATGCGAATTCTTGCTAAAGGATTAAATGCAGCGGGTTTTACTGTTTATGGTATGCAATTAGCTGGGCATTGTGGCAATGAAGAAGATCTCTGTAAAACAACATGGCAAGATTGGTACCAGAGTGTTGAACAGGCTGCCGACTTTTTAGCGACTAAAGTGGATAATCTTTTTGTTGCAGGTTTATCGATGGGGGCTGTTTTATCACTTAAGCTAGCAGCAGACCGACCAGAACAGATAAAAGGTGTAGGTGTATATGGTGTGACATTTTTTTACGATGGTTGGAGTATACCTTTTTGGGCAAAACACAGTTTTTTCCTACTAGGCTGGTTAAAAAAACTGAATTTATTCCAGAAAATGTTATTTAATGAACAACCACCGTATGGTTTAAAAGATGAACGTATTCGTGCAACAGTATCTGAAAGTATGATTGGTGGCGATAGTGCTGCGGCAGGACTTGCAGGTAACCCATTACCCGCATTAGCTGAAATGCAATATTTAGTCAAACATGTTAAACCACTTTTGTCTCAAATTTATGTTCCTTGTTTGATTATGCATTCTACCGATGATGATATCGCAAATATCAATACTAATGCAGGTTTTGTGCAACAAAGTATCAAAGGACGAAGTAAATTAGTGAAGTTAGACGAAAGTTATCATCTCATTACGATTGATCGAGAACGTCGTACGGTAATTAATGAAACGATAGAATTTTTTAATGATGTGATCAATGGATTGGATAATGTAGAAGATCGAGGTCACGGATAATGTCACTATTAGCAATTATTTTATGGCTTTCAAATATTGCCTTTGACACACTTGGTCAGGTTGCTTTTAAGTATGCCGCCGTGAGCAAAAAAGAGAGCGATGGAGTAGAGTACTGGAAAGCATTGTTTAGTAATGGGTGGTTATGGCTTGGAATAACTGCTTATGTGGCTGAATTTTTACTCTGGCTTGCATTTTTAACATTAGTGCCGTTATTTCAAGGCGTATTAATGGTCTCACTCAATATCATTACCGTAATGATAGTTGGTCGCTTATTATTTGGTGAAAAATTAACAAATTTACGCCTAATTGGAATGTTTTTTATTTTAATCGGTGTGATTTTGGTTGGAGCAAGTTAATGCGTAAGTTCTACTTGATTGGTTTTGCCCTATTATTGCTTTTTGATACGATTGGGCACTGTAGTTTTAAAATGACAGCAATTATTGCTGAACCATTAGAACCGAATGTTGACTGGTTACTCAGAGTATTTAGTCAAAAATGGATCTATATTGCAATATTGGGTTATATCTGTACCTTTTTTACTTGGATGACGCTACTCAAAAAAGCACCTATCGGTCCTGCTTTTGCTGCATCACATCTTGAAGTCGTTACCGTTATGTTTGCTTCTGTATGGCTATTTAATGAACATATAACGTTGATCCGTTTACTTGGTGCGTTATTTATTCTAGCTGGAATTGTTTTTTTAGCTTTTGCGGAAAAACAGATTCTTGAGCGCCAACAGAAAAGTGAGCAAAGTGTTTAGGCTTTGTTAACACAAAAACAATTATCACAATATTGTTACACAACTTATACATTAAGTTTCTATTATTAGTATCCATTTATCTTTACCCTATTACAGGTCATTGAAAATTAATTTAATTTTGGAGTAAAAACGATGAGTAAACCTAGTGCCGACTTAGTTGGTCAACTTCCAAGTGATGAACAACTACTGGCAGATGAAGCGAAATACTGTTCTTATGGCGATACTGTGCACTATGCTACCCCGGCGAAAATATTTGTTGGTTGTGATGGTAGTTATATGTATGACCGTGAAGGTAAGCAGTACCTTGATTTACAGATGTGGTACTCTGCATGTAATTTCGGGTATGCCAACCCTCGCTTAAATGAGGTTCTTAAAAAACAGGTTGATACATTACCACAATGTGCTAGCCAGTATTTACATCCAACTAAAATTGAATTAGCTAAAACGATTGCTCAAGATATGGAGCGTAAGTTTAATTTGCCAGGACGTGTACATTTTAACGTTGGTGGTTCTCAGTGTATTGAAGACTCATTAAAATTAGTACGTAACGCGTCTAATGGTAAGAGTTTAATGTTTGCTTTTGAAGGTGGTTATCATGGACGAACACTTGGAGCCTCATCAATTACATCAAGTTACCGTTACCGTCGCCGTTATGGGCACTTTGGTGAAAGAGCAATGTTTATTCCTTTCCCTTACCCGTTCCGTCGTCCAAAAGGTATGACTCCTGATGAATATGGTGAACACTGTGTTAATCAATTTGCTCGTCTATTTGAAACTGAATACAACGGTGTTTGGGATCCTAAAGCCGGCCAATCAGAGTATGCTGCATTTTATGTAGAACCATTACAAGGTACTGGTGGATACGTTGTTCCTCCACGTAACTTCTTCAAAGGTTTAAAGAAAGTACTTGATCAGTATGGTATTTTAATGGTGGTCGATGAGATTCAAATGGGCTTCTATCGTACTGGTAAATTATGGTCTATTGAACATTTTGATGTAACACCTGATGTATTAGTTTTTGCAAAAGCTCTAACAAATGGACTTAACCCACTTGGTGGTATGTGGGCTCGTGAAGAGTTAATTAACCCAACTGTATTCCCTGTAGGTTCAACACACTCAACTTTTGCCTCTAACCCAATTGGTACAGCACTAGGTTTAGAAGTCATGAAAATGACCCAAGAAACTGACTATGAAGCAATGGTGATGGAAAAAGGTGCTTACTTCCTAGATGGTTTACGTGAACTTGAAAAACGTCATAAAGAGATTGGTGAAGTTGATGGTCTAGGTCTAGCACTACGAGCTGAAATTTGTACTGAAGATGGTTACACGCCAAATAAACCATTATTAGATAAGATGTTTGATCTTGGTCTAGCGGGGAATCTTGATTGGAAAGGCCAAAAAATGGGCTTAGTGCTTGATGTTGGTGGTTACTATAAGAATGTAATTACATTTGCACCATCACTGCATATCAGTAAAGCTGAAATTGATCAAAGCATTGAGTTATTAGATCAATTAATTACGCTAGCTAAAAAATCTTAACTAAATCATAGCTATTTTTGATAATAGCTAAGTTTTCGCCTCTCATTGTCTTTATGATGAGAGGCGAAACGAATCAGAGTATGTTTGAGTTAATATTGAGAACAAATATGCAGTATTTAAACCAATTAGAGCCTAACGAACTAGTCGATGATTTTCTATTAAATCCTCCAGTTGATTTCACTGCATGGCAAACAGAATCAGGTCTGCCAATGTTTGCAGCAGAGTTTGATTTATTAACCACTGTTGAGCCATCTTTACGTAATAAAATTATTAAATTACCACTCTACCGTATCTGGGGAAAATGGTTGCGTTTTAATACCGCTTTTGTTGGTACAACGGTATCTGAATATGCTTTATTACCGAAAGGTATTGCTGCAGAGGATCTTGTTGAACAGTTAAAGCGAGATTACAGTAAAAAATTTTCACTCTTAATTATTAAAGATCTGCCTAATCAATCAGTCCTACTTAGTGATACCGCTAATCAATATAGTCATCAATTTAATGAATCATTAAAAAAACAGCAATTCATTGCGATTGAAGGACAAGCACTTGCTTTTGTTCCTTGTGATTATAGCTCTATTGATGATTATCTATCGCGATTATCCTATAGTCGACGTAAAAATTTTCGGCGCAAATTAAAGGCAGCTAAAGAGTTAGATATAAAAGTGTTACATAGTGGTGATGAATGTTTTTTTGAACAGTCACAATTAGATTATTACTATCAACTTTACGAAAATGTCTATGATCAGAGTGAAATTCATTTTGATAAATTAAGCCCACAATTTTTTCAACAATTACTGCAAGATAAGCGTAATAATGGGGTGATTTTTGCCTATTATCATAACCAGCAGCTGATTGGCTACAACATCTGTTTTATTGTCAACGATACTTTAGTTGATAAATATGTCGGCTTTGTTTATCCACACTCTTATGACTTCAATCTCTATTATGTGAGTTGGTTTTATAATCTACAGTTTATGCTTGATCATCAGTTAAAATATTATATTGCAGGTTGGACGGATCCTGAAGTTAAATCGACCTTAGGAGCTCAGTTCACGTTTACTCAGCACTTGGTCTATATCCGTAATCCTATACTCAGATGGGTGTTATCTCGATTTAGCCGATATTTTGAAACGGATACATTGTTACTTGATAAACATCAGCAAAAAAAGAATCAAAGTGAATTATGAAAACGCCCATTATCCTTAATTTTGATCAGAGTGTCGGTCCTATTGCCGATGCAATTAATATTGATTTAGCCAATTATCAAGAGCAGATTCGGTTTGGTTGTAGCAAGCAGGACTACCGTAAGCTAGCTCATCACTTAGATCAACGATTACCGACTGATCAGTTAGGCACGACTCTAATGGGGAGTGGTGACTATCACCATATGAGTTTATATTTAATTGAGCGTTTAGCATCTTATTACAGCTCAACTAATCCAATACAAGTCGTCGTGTTTGATAACCATCCCGATAATATGCGTTTTCCATTTGGTATTCACTGTGGCTCCTGGGTTAGTCATGTCGCAGCACTTCCTTTTGTCAGCCATGTACATGTAATGGGGATCTCCTCAGGAGATATTGGCGCATGGCATGCGTGGGAAAATCGTTTGTTACCGTTATATCAGGGTAAATTAAACTATTGGAGTTTAAATCGCCGAGTTAAATGGCCAAATTACACCGGACTATCCAAAGCGTTTCACTGTTTTGATTGTGGTGATGAATTGATAGCCTCGTTTATTGCTTTACAAGGTAGTTTATCACTACCAACATACCTTTCAATTGATAAAGATGTTCTGAGTGAAACAATCATCAAAACCAATTGGGATCAGGGAAATTTACAAACCTATCATCTAACGGATACGATTGCCGCACTGGGCAAAAATATCATTGGTAGTGATATTACTGGTGAACTATCCTCTTATCATTACCGAACATGGTGGAAACGGCTACTAAGTTCACTCGATAATCAACCCGATATTGATCCGAAAATGCTTGAAACATGGCAAGCGGAACAACATCAACTCAATTTATATTTATTAAAACTGCTCAATTGATCTACAAAAATATCGATTTCGTCAGAATAAATACACATTACGCACCACGATGAAACAAATTTTCACTGTTATTGAACATTTGCTTTATCGTGATCCATTAATTCTATTAATACCCACTATGCTGTTATGAAAATATTGACTTATAAGTGGAATTTATTTGACCAAAACGGCTTTTATCGCTAATTTTTGTGGCAATATCCGTGGCATTAGAAGTCTTGCCATTCCACCTGATTAGATTAATTTGGTGTGGCAGCAATGTAGAGATAAAAATTATTAAGAGGCAATGATATGTTATATAACCAGCATCATGAAAAAGATAACTGTGGCTTCGGCTTAATTGCGCATATAGAGGGCAAACCAAGTCATAAAGTGGTGCGTACGGCGATTCATGGACTCGCTCGCATGCAACATCGTGGCGCGATATTATCAGATGGTAAAACAGGCGATGGCTGTGGATTATTATTACAGAAACCGGATCGCTTTTTTCATTTAGTTGCCAACGAGGAAGGTTGGCGACTTGCGGCTAATTATGCGGTAGGCATGCTATTTTTAAGTCAAAATGAGACAGAAGCGCAAGCAAGTCGTGACATCATTGAAGAAGAACTTGCTAAAGAGACACTGTCGTTAGTTGGTTGGCGTAAAGTACCGATTGATATTAGTGTACTTGGTGAAATCGCGTTATCATCATTACCACAAATTGAACAAGTCTTTATTAATGCACCGGCTGGTTGGAGTACTATCGATTTAGAACGTCGTTTATATATGGTACGTCGCCGAATTGAAAAACGAGTACAAGACAACGAATTCTATATTTGTAGCTTTTCTAATCAAGTGAATATTTACAAAGGCTTATGTATGCCTAAAGATCTGCCACGTTTTTATCTTGATTTGGCCGATCTGCGAATGGAATCAGCTATTTGCCTATTTCACCAACGTTTTTCAACCAATACAGTTCCTAAATGGCCATTAGCTCAACCATTTAGACATCTTGCTCACAATGGTGAAATCAATACTATTGAAGGTAACCGCCAATGGGCGAAAGCACGTTCTTATAAGTTTAGAACACCATTAATCCCTGATTTACAAGATGCCGCGCCATTTGTTAATGAAACGGGCTCTGACTCAAGTTCACTTGATAATATGCTAGAGCTCTTTTTAGTCGGTGGAATGGATATTGTACGTGCGATGCGTTTACTGGTACCACCAGCTTGGCAAAACAATCCTGATATGAACGAAGACTTACGCGCTTTCTTCGATTTCAACTCTATGCATATGGAACCGTGGGATGGGCCAGCGGGTATCGTAATGTCAGATGGTCGTTATGCTGCATGTAGCTTAGATCGTAATGGGTTACGTCCAGCCCGTTATGTCATCACAACCGATGGATTGATTACTTGTGCCTCCGAAATTGGTATTTGGGATTATGAACCCGATGAAGTCGTTAAGAAAGGTCGTGTTGGTCCTGGTGAGCTACTGGTGATTGATACCCAACAAGGGCGTATTATTCCACCAAGTGAAACGGATAATGATCTACAAAAACGTCATCCTTATAAAACATGGATGGAAAAAAATGTTAAACGTTTAACGCCATTTGAGCAACTTGCTGATGAGTATATTGGTGAACGCAATTTTGACGATAACACGCTTGCGACTTATCAAAAACAGTTTGGTTACTCGTTTGAAGAGCTGGATCAGGTGATTCGTTCACTCGGTGAAAACGGTCAAGAGGCAACGGGATCTATGGGCGATGATACACCATTTGCGGTTTTATCGACTCGACCTCGAATTATCTATGATTATTTCCGACAAAAATTTGCTCAAGTGACCAATCCACCGATTGATCCACTGCGTGAAGCTCATGTTATGTCGCTTTCGACCAGTATCGGTCGTGAAATGAATGTATTTGCTGAAGCAGAAGGGCAAGCACATCGTGTGGCGTTTAAATCACCAGTGTTACTTTACTCTGATTTTGAACAGTTAATGTCTTTAGAATCAAAGCACTATCAAACTGAAATATTAGATATTACCTATGAAATTGATGGTGATCTAAACGATGCAATTGAACAGTTATGTGGTGATGCTGAGACGAAAGTACGCGATGGCGCTGTATTGCTGATTTTATCTGATAAAAATATTGCAGCCGACCGTTTACCAATCCCAGCACCAATGGCTGTGGGGGCTGTACAACAACGGTTAGTTGAAAAAAATCTACGCTGTGATGCAAATATTATTGTAGCAACTGCGAGTTGTCGAGATCCTCATCAATTTGCGGTATTAATTGGGTTTGGTGCTACTGCAATTTATCCTTATTTAGCTTATGAAACGCTTGCTCAATTGATTGATAAGGGTAGCCTGAATAAAACTTATCGAGAAGCAATGCTTAATTACCGTAATGGTATTAATAAAGGGCTGTATAAAATCATGTCCAAGATGGGCATTTCAACTGTTGCTTCTTATCGTTGTTCACAGTTGTTTGAAGCTGTTGGGTTACATAACGATGTTATCAAAACCTGCTTCCCAGGGGTAACGAGTCGTATTAATGGCGCTAATTTTGATGATTTCCAACAAGATCTGTTTGAATTATCCAAACGGGCTTGGTTAAAACGTAAACCGCTTGAACAAGGTGGCTTACTAAAATATATCCATGGGGGTGAGTATCACGCTTATAACCCTGATGTTGTGCAATCATTACAACAAGCTGTAAACAGCGGTAGCTATGATGATTACAAACAGTATGCCAAGATTGTTAATAACCGACCGGTGGCGACTTTGCGTGATCTACTTAAATTAACGCCACCTAAAGATGCACAAATTCCATTAGCACAAGTGGAACCGAGTGAAGCACTATTTAAACGTTTTGACTCAGCTGCAATGTCCATTGGTGCATTAAGCCCAGAAGCCCATGAATCTTTAGCTGAAGCCATGAATACTTTAGGTGGATTCTCGAACTCAGGGGAAGGTGGTGAAGATCCAGCTCGTTACAATTCGATCAAAGTATCACGAATCAAACAAGTTGCGTCAGGTCGCTTTGGTGTTACTCCAGGTTATTTAATGAGTGCTGATGTGATTCAAATCAAAGTGGCACAAGGTGCAAAACCGGGTGAAGGTGGACAATTACCGGGTGATAAAGTTACGCCATATATTGCGCGTTTACGCTTTTCAGTGCCAGGTGTGACATTAATTTCACCTCCGCCACATCATGATATCTATTCGATTGAAGATTTAGCTCAGCTTATTTTTGATTTAAAACAGATTAATCCAAAGGCGATGATATCCGTTAAATTGGTCTCTGAACCTGGTGTTGGTACTATTGCAACAGGAGTTGCAAAGGCTTATGCCGATATGATAACGATTGCTGGTTATGACGGCGGAACGGGAGCAAGTCCACTAACTTCGGTTAAGTATGCGGGTTCACCGTGGGAGTTAGGATTAGTTGAAACACAACAAGCACTTGTTGCTAATGGATTACGCCATAAAATTCGCTTACAGGTGGATGGCGGATTAAAGACTGGTGTTGATATTGTTAAAGCAGCGATTCTTGGTGCTGAAAGTTTTGGTTTTGGTACTGGACCAATGGTGGCATTAGGGTGTAAATATTTACGAATTTGCCATTTAAATAATTGTGCAACAGGTGTTGCAACACAGGATGATAAATTACGTCGTGACCATTATCATGGTCTACCAGAAAAAGCGATGAACTATTTCCGCTTTATTGCTGAAGAGACGCGTGAAATTATGGCTGAGCTTGGCGTAAGTCGTATTATAGACTTGATTGGTCGTACTGACTTGCTGGTCGAATTAGATGGCATAACGGCCAAACAGCATAAACTGGATCTCTCTGCCTTACTACAAACAGCGTCACCGATTGATGGTAATGCAATTTATCATACACAGCTTAATACGCCGTTTGATAAAGGGGTATTGAATCATGAAATCATGACGCAATCGAAAGAGTATGTTGATAACAAACAGTCGAAGGTGTTCTATTTTGATATCCAAAATACTAATCGTTCAATTGGTGCAACACTCTCTGGTTATATTGCAGCACAGCACGGTGATCAAGGTCTGTCGGCTGATCCGATTAAGCTTAATTTTAACGGTACGGCAGGACAAAGCTTTGGTGTTTGGAATGCGGGTGGTGTTGAGCTTAATCTAACGGGTGATGCTAATGACTATGTTGGTAAAGGAATGGCGGGAGGACGAATTGTGATTAGTCCGCCAATCGGATCGGCTTTTTTAAGTCATGAAGCGACGATTATTGGTAATACCTGTTTATATGGAGCGACGGGCGGTAAATTGTTTGCGGCAGGTAAAGCGGGTGAGCGTTTTGCGGTACGTAACTCAGGCGCAGTTAGTGTCGTCGAAGGCATTGGTGATAATGGTTGTGAATATATGACAGGTGGAACGGTTTGTGTACTGGGTAAAACTGGCGTTAACTTTGGTGCTGGTATGACCGGTGGTTTTGCTTATATTCTCAATGAAAACGGGGAGTTTAATCAACGAATTAATCAAGAGTTAGTCGAAATGCTAAATGTTGCTGATCACCCAATTCATGAAGAACATCTACGCGGATTAATTATGGAGCATGCTCAATTAACTCATTCGTCGAGAGCTGAAGAGATTCTTGCTAATTGGGAAAAATATGCCAAACAATTTGTGTTAGTTAAACCTAAATCGAGTGATGTAAAAGCATTACTGGGTCATCGTAGTCGGTCTGCTGCCGAATTACGTGTACAGGCACAATAAGGAGAAAATGCGAATGAGTCAGAATGTTTATCAATTTATCGATTTACAGCGTGTTGATCCACCTAAAAAATCATTAAAAATTAGAAAGATAGAGTTTATTGAAATTTACGAAGGTTTTTCTAAATCACAAGCTTCCGCTCAAGCCGATCGTTGTTTGGGCTGCGGTAACCCTTATTGTGAGTGGAAATGCCCTGTGCACAACTATATCCCTAATTGGCTAAAACTGGTTAATGAAGGGCGTATTATTGAGGCGGCTGAGCTCTGTCATCAAACAAATAGTCTACCTGAAGTGTGTGGGCGAGTCTGTCCACAAGATCGTCTTTGTGAAGGATCTTGTACACTAAATGCTGAATTTGGTGCGGTAACTATTGGTAATATTGAACGCTACATTACAGATGAAGCCTTTAAACTTGGCTGGCGTCCAACTTTAGCTAATGTTGAAATGACGGGTGAACGGGTGGCTATTATTGGTGCTGGTCCGGCGGGTCTGGCCTGTGCTGATGTTTTAGTCCGTAATGGTGTAAAACCAGTCG
Organism: Orbaceae bacterium BiB; assembly: GCA_036251205.1. Classification (NCBI taxonomy): domain Bacteria; kingdom Pseudomonadati; phylum Pseudomonadota; class Gammaproteobacteria; order Orbales; family Orbaceae; genus Orbus; species Orbus mooreae. The sequence goes on from CP133958.1 coordinate 2,409,979, forward strand.
TATTTGATCGTCATCCGGAAATCGGTGGGTTATTGACGTTTGGTATTCCTGCTTTTAAATTGGATAAAGAGGTTTTAATCAACCGTCGACATATTTTTACCGAGATGGGCATTGAGTTTCGTCTAAATACTGAAATTGGCAAAGATATTACATTACAGACCCTGCTCGATGAATTTGATGCCGTATTTGTGGGTACAGGAACCTATCAATCAATGAAAGGTGGTTTGATTAACGAAGACGCAACAGGCGTTTACGCTGCGCTGCCATTTTTAATTGCTAACACTAAACACATTATGAATCACAGCCAAACCACGGATACTCCTTATATCAACATGAAAGGGAAACAGGTGGTCGTGCTTGGTGGTGGTGATACGGCGATGGATTGTGTACGTACCTCTATTCGTCAAGATGCGAATAGTGTCACTTGTGCTTATCGCCGTGATGAAGCAAATATGCCAGGTTCTAAGCGTGAAGTCAAAAATGCACGAGAAGAAGGTGTAGAATTTTTATTTAATGTTCAGCCAGTTAGTATTGAAATTGACCAGAATGGCCAAGTGACCGGTGTTAAAATGGTGAAAACTGAATTAGGTGAGCCAGATAGTAAAGGTCGCCGTGCCGCGGTGGTTATTGACGGTTCTGAATTTATTCTACCGGCTGATGCGGTTATTATGGCATTCGGTTTTAAACCGCATTCAATGCCTTGGCTCGTTGAACATCAGATTGAGCTTGATGCGCAAGGACGAATTATTGCGCCAGAAAATCGAGGCTACCAAACAACCAATCCAAAAATTTTTGCTGGTGGTGATGCTGTACGTGGTTCTGATCTGGTCGTTACAGCGATTGCAGAAGGTCGTAAAGCTGCAGAAGGGATTTTAGATTATTTAGAGATTTAATTTTTTATATTAAGTCATAATAATACCGTCATACCTGGCGGTATTTTTTTGCATTAAAAAAGTGTTTATTTATCTCTATTATTAGGTTTAGCGGTCACCGAGTGGTGATAACATTACTAAAAGTATTGTGGTCAGTAACTGATAGGAAAATAGAACACTATTCCACTCACTCCCGCTATTTCCCTGAACATAACGACACCAAAGTGTAATATTAATTTTTTATATCTCAACTGTTATGCGATAACACTTATTTTTTAAGCTTTACATATTGTTATATTAGCGATACCCTATCAACGCGATGAAAAACAACAAGATGTAGGTTCAAACTAAATTGAATAATACTTTTCGTGATGATTTATATGCAACGCTTAACGGATTGAATATTAAACGGTATAAATATCTTTTTTTTGACCGCAGCAGTTTTATTCCTCCCGTTATTTTTTCCACTTTTCCAAAAGAGTGGCTTAAAATTTACCGAGATAATAAGCTTTATCATACCGATCCCATCGTCAATTTTGGACGAATTAGTGTTAAACCTTTCTCTTGGCACTCTGTTATGCCTTATTTGATATCTCAAAATCAGGATTTTTTAAAATTAGCTAAAGCTCATGATGTTCATAATGGTTATACTTTTACCATTAACGATCCTTTAGGTAATAGTGCATTTTTAAATCTTTTGTGTGATGAGTCATCAGCGATTGATATTGAGTTTTTTGATGTCCACCGCGCAGAATTACAAATTTTACTCGTTGATCTCTATGATCTCTACTTAAGAGAGAAAAAGAGTATTGAATATTATCGTAACAAATTATCTTTGATGTTATCTGAAAAAGAAAAACAGGTCTTATCTCTAGGATGTAATGGTCTAAAATATCGAGAAATAGCCTTAAGATTGGATATATCAGAACGAACGGTTAAACATCACATCAGCAATATTGTCGAAAAATTAAACGTTGGTAGCGCTAAACAAGCTTTTTTAAGATTAAAAGAATTGAATATTATTTAGCCTATCGTCTCACTTTAATAAAAGAAATTTTATTGTCATAATGCACTTTTTTTTTGTAAAAAATAATTATTTAAAATAATAGGTTAATAAAAAAAAGAAAGATTTTTAACGTTATTTATACAAACTCTTTGCACTTAGGTTCAATTGTTTGTGTAATCTTTTTCAGTGTAAAATTAGCGTGGGTGGTTCTAACTAATTGATTTTATATTGAAAAAGGAATAGATATGTCAAACAGCTATCAAAATGAAGTACCAGCTTCACGCGTTAACATTCAACTTGATCTGCATACTGGCGGAGCGCAGAAGAAAGTTGAGCTGCCATTAAAGATTCTTGCGATGGGCGATTACAGTCATGGTAAAGATAATCGACCACTCGCTGAAAAAGAAAAAGTCTCGATTAATAAAAATAATTTTGATTCTGTTCTGAAGGATCTAAATCCTCAAGCAACAATCACTGTCGCTAATACATTAGCTGATGATGGTTCAGAAGTGAATATTAATCTTGATTTCCAATCGATGAAAGATTTCACTCCAGAACAAGTCGCTAAAAAAATTCCACAATTACGTTCTTTACTCGCTATGCGTAACCTGCTTCGTGATCTTAAATCTAACTTAATGGACAATACTACATTCCGTCATGAGTTAGAAAAAATTGTTAAAAATGAACAGTTATCTGATGAGTTACGTGCAGAGCTTGAAGCCATTGTTGCTGCTGAAACTAAAGCGTAATTTCACAAGCCGAAAGTAGCATGAGGGCGCTATCTGAATTAGCCTAAAGCTATTGTGATAAAGATTAAGAAAAAGGACGGAAAATAATGTCAGTACAGAAAGAAAAGGGTACAGCTCAAGTCGTTACTCAAGACGCAGGTAGCGTATATCAATCTCTATTTAGTAAAATCAATTTAAACCCAGTTAGTAAAGCTGAAGATATGGATAAGTATGAAGACAATGATGTCTTATTTGAATCTTCAACCGATGAACGCGTTACGATGGCGGTAAACATCTTATTAAAGATGATTCAAGACTCATCACAAAAAGTAGAAAAATTAGATAAACACTTACTTGACTATCATATTAGCCAAATTGATCAAAAATTAAGCCGTCAACTTGATGCAATTATGCACAATCCGGTATTCCAAGAGATTGAGTCAACATGGCGTGGACTTAAATTTTTAGTTGATCGTACCGACTTCCGTCGTAATGTTAAAATTGAACTTCTTGATGTATCAAAAGATGCACTTCGCCAAGACTTTGAAGATGCACCTGAGATTAATCAGACTGGCTTCTATCGTCATACTTATATTCAAGAATATGATACCCCGGGTGGTGAACCATTAGGTGTGACTATTTCTAATTATGAATTTGATCGTGGTCCGCAAGATATTGCTTTATTACGTAATGTTTCTAAAGTTGCTGCGGCGGCACATATGCCATTCATCGCCTCTGTAGGACCTAAATTCTTTGGTAAAGATTCAATGGAAGAAGTTGCAGCAATTAAAGATATTGCTAACTACTTTGACCGTGCAGAATATACTAAATGGAATAGTTTCCGTGAAACTGATGACTCACGTTATATTGGTTTAACTTTACCGCGTGTACTTGCTCGTTTACCTTATGGTCCAGAAACGGTTCCTGTACGTAGCTTTAACTATGTTGAGGAAGTGAAAGGTCCTGATCATGACCGTTATTTATGGGCTAACGCTTCATTTGCTTTTGCGGCAAATATGGTTCAAAGCTTTGTTCGTAATGGTTGGTGTGTACAAATTCGTGGGCCTCAAGCAGGTGGTTTAGTTGAAGATTTACCGATTCACCTATATGACCTAGGTACCGGTAATCAAGTTAAGATCCCAACTGAAGTCTTAATTCCAGAAACGCGTGAATTTGAATTCGCTAATCTTGGTTTTATTCCATTATCATTCTATAAAAATCGTGATTATGCTTGTTTCTTTTCGGCTAACTCTTCACAAAAACCAGCGCTTTACGATACTAAAGAAGCGACGGCAAATAGCCGTATTAACTCGCGTTTACCGTATATTTTCTTATTATCACGTATTGCACATTATCTAAAAGTGATTCAACGTGAAAATATAGGTGCAACCAAAGACCGCCGTGTGCTTGAGTTAGAATTGAATAAATGGATCAATAACTTAGTAACTGAAATGACGGATCCAAGTGACTCAGTTCAAGCATCACATCCATTACGTCAAGCACAAGTGATTGTTGAAGATATTGAAGATAACCCAGGTTTCTTTAAAGTAAAAACTTTCTTAGTACCACATTTCCAAATTGAAGGTATGGATATTAATTTATCAATGGTATCGCAAATGCCTAAGGCTAAATAGTTTTAGCTAGTGTGTATATGCTAATCACCGTGGCGGGATGACTAATAATAACGTCACGGTTGATACCAATATTGATAAATAAAAAATATACCGTTAAATATTAGGTGGAGCAGTAAGAAGAATGAAAATATATCGCCCTCTTTGGAATGAAGGGGTGTTTTTAACACCGGAACAATTTCAACAACAAACGCTATGGGAATCTTATAGCCGGCAACAGCTAGCTAAGCTCTATTTAGCTAATCCATGGGGTATTGAACGCCTACAGATCGATGAGCAATCTTTAGTGCTTGATCGTCTAAGCCTTCTATCATTAAATTTACGCTTTTTAGATGGAACATTGATCGATACAGATATCGCTGATAATCTTCCTACTGTGCGCAATTTAGCCACCGATATTCCACCCGCTTTAGATGAAGTGACTGTTTATGTTGGTTTACCATTGTTACAGGCCAACGGCGAAAACTGTGCCTTCGATGAACAGCATCTTGAGCGACCAATGCGTTATCGACAAGAGTGGGTTGAAGTTAAAGATTTATTAGGCAGTGGTACTGAAACGATTGCGGTTGAGCGTTATGCGTTAAATTTTTTATTTGATTTTGAAGATCATAGCGAATATGTGACCTGTCCTATCGCTAAATTAAAGCGCGATCTTAATGGCCGTTTTGTGGTTGATAACCAATATTTACCACCACTCCTTAACTTATATACACAAAGTGGTTCACTGCTGAAAGAGCTCGAACTACTTTGTATCCAAATTCAGGCTAAACGCCAACGTTTGATGGGCATGCGTCATGAACGTAATCAACAGATGGCAGAATTTGCCGTTGCCGATGTCTCGCTTTTCTGGTTGCTTAATGCCTTAAATAGTTTTGAACCGCAATTAAAATTCTTACGTGATAATCCTGCTCTGCATCCAGAAAATTTATATCAAAAATTAGTTGCATTGACCGGTGCATTACTAACGTTCTCGCTGGCTCATAGTGTTGATGAAATTCCGTCATACCAACATAATAACTTGAATGCTGTATTTCCGCCGTTATTTGAATTAACACGTAATATCTTAGAAGAGAGCTTACCATCGCGAGTGATTAAAATTGATCTGGTACATGATAAAGATACTTTCTGGACTGGTCGCTTAAACGATGGACGACTAGTAGAGGAAGCTGATTTCTACTTATCTGTGCGTTCAAGTATGCCTGCGCATCAACTACAGTCGCAATTCCCTATTTTATGTAAAGCAGGTGCGCCAGATGACGTAAGACAAATTATTCACTCGGCATTATCGGGAATTCCAATTAAAGCACTTAGCCATGTACCTGCGGCAATCCCGATGCGTCTGGAAAACCAATATTTTGCTTTAGACTTGTCACATAGTGCTGCAAAAAATATGTTACTACATCGATGTTGTGAGTTTTATGTACCGCGGGCAATGCCAGATATATCATTAGAACTTTTTGCCGTATTGCGTTCATAGGGATAGGATTATGAGTATAGAACAAAACAACTTAACGATTGATGAATTACTGCGCGATACGCTCTTAACTGTTGTACAACTAAGAGAAGGTGCTGATATTCCATCAGTAAGTAAACTTTATAACCAATGTAAAGCGCAAGTGACAACATTGAGAGAATGCTTACAAAAAGCACACTACAGTCAAGATATTATTGATGATATTAGTTATGCACAGTGTGCATTACTTGATGAAGTGGTATTGCTATGCAGCAAAGACAGTAGTAAACCTCGTGATTATGATCAATGGCTTGGCGCTCCTTTACAGGTCGTCTTTTTTAATACCCATAACGCAGGCTATGATCTATTTGAAAAGATTCGTACTCGACTACGTGCCGATAAAAAAGAGTATTTAGTTTTAAACTGTTTTGATCGGGTATTAGGAATGGGCTTTCAGGGATGCTATTTAAATCAACCTCAAATGGAGCGGGAACACCTAATTATCGCTTTACGCGAATCTTTACGCACCAGTGATGCTGATCTTGCTCATCCGATTATTGAACATACTCAGACTTACCGATATTTAGGCCGCAAAGCAGTATTGATCGCCTGTACTGCTGTTTCTGTTGTGTTAGCGATTGGACTCTATCTCCTTTTAGACCATCGCCTTGATCAACTATTAACTCCATTAATGCAATAAGGATAGACGAGTAATGAACGATTATCCTTGGCGAGTACAGATTATTTATGGAGCAATATTAGGATTGCTCCTATTTTGGCTATTTTTACCCATAACGATTGGGTGGAAACTGCTGGCGACATTAATTATTCTTGCGATTGCAGGCGGATTATTCTATCAGTTATTAAAATATCGCAAATTACTTAATGCTTCGACTCATAATATCGAGTTTTTAGCCGAAAAATTAGCCTTATTACCAGCAAGGCAGCGTTATCGTTTACCGATATTTTTAGTTACCGGAAATGGTGCTAAAGACTTTTTTCCAGAAGATCTAACGGTTGCAGAACAGAATATTATTGTCTCGTCAGAAGCAGTATGGATCTATGTTGAAGAGTATTCTGAGTTACCGATAGTGTTTGATTCTTTAGTCGCTCGTTGGCCTGATATGTTAGGACGGATTGGTGTGTTTTTGGCTCTCACTCCTGAGTTGGAAAGCAAACAAGGATTATTTACAGCCAAATTGCAGGCGTTTCGACAATCGTGGGTTGATACCTGTCGAATGGCAAAATATCAGCTACCTGTCTATGTTTCAGCGCATATTGGTCTTAATAATCTACATTATCATGACAACGCAACGGTGCCAGTATATTGGTATCAAATCATTGATCGAAAATTATCGCTACTTGATGACTACTTATCACCGATAGACAACTGGGTTAATGATAAGGTGATTAATTCTCATGAGCGTCAACAGCGTCTAGCGATTCGTGCGATGTTGCTTGAATATGAGGCTTGGATAAATAGCAATATATTACAAGTACTAAGCGATACCAAGCAACCCATTGCTAAATGTATTCCAACAGGGACAGTGATTTATCCGATTAATAACCATCAAGAGCCTGATAATCTTATTGCGCGTCGATTTGCCGATATTACTACACTGTATCTACCGAATGATCCAGCAATTGAACAAGTGATTACCGCTCCCGATCGTCTCGTTAAATTTATGCCAATTGCTTATCCCTATTCACCGATTAGAAAAGCAATATGCAATATCGTGATGATGAGTGCAGTATTTTTTATGGGTGCCCTTGGCGCATCTTATTGGAATAACATTAAGTTAGCGCAACATATCAATAATGATATTCAAAGCTATGAATTGATTGCGATGGATAGTTATGCTGAAAAATGTGAAGCCTTAGCGCTATTAAAAGAGGATCGCGAGCTATTAAATACCTATTTTAAACAAGGTGAGCCGATCAAGTTAGGATTAGGGCTATATCATGGTCAAGATCTACTTAAACCACTAAATTTAGCGATTAGTAACTATGTACCAGAGCCGCCAAAGATTGAGATCCCAAAACCAGATACGGTTTATATTACCAAACGTGAAGTCGTCATCAAAGAGGCTCAAGTGATTCGTTTAGATAGTTTATCACTTTTTGAAAGTGGTCAAGCAACGCTAAAACCAGACTCAACGAAAGTATTGATTAACGCTTTGATGGATATCAAAACTCAAATTAAAGAAAATAATGGAGTAGGCTTTTTAGTGCTTATTTCAGGACATACCGACTCAACGGGTGATGCGAATAAAAATCAGCTGTTATCCCTAGATCGGGCTGCTGCGGTTAGGAATTGGTTGATTCAAACCAGTGATATTCCTGAAACCTGTTTCGCTGTACAAGGGTATGGCGCAAAAGTACCGTTGGAAAGTAACGATACTCTCGAAGGTCGTGCAAAAAATCGACGGGTAGAAATAACCTTAGTTCCTCAAACTTCAACGTGTAAGTTGGAAGATGAAAACTAAATATAAGTAATTTTTTTATCAACAATGACTAATAAGGAGTTAAAACAATGGCAGTTCCAGCGTATATGTTTTTAAAAGATGATGGCGGTTCTGAAATCAAAGGTTCAGTAACAGTTGAAGGCCGTGAAGGTAGTGTTGAAGTGGTTGAGTTCGATCATAAAGTTTACATTCCAACCGATGGCAATACTGGTAAATTAACTGGTACTCGTGTGCATAAAGCACTTGAGTTTGTAAAAGAAGTGGATTCATCATCTCCATACCTTTACAAAGCAGTAACAACGGGTCAAAACTTAAAATCAGTTGAAATCAAATGGTACCAAATTGATAACGCTGGTCAAGAAGTTGAATATTTCAACACGTTTATGGAAGGCGTGAAAATCGTTTCTGTAAAACCTGAAATGCACAACATCAAAGATCCAACAAAAGAACAATACAATCACTTAGAGCGTATTGAGCTTCGTTACGAAAAAATTACTTGGACTTTCAAAGATGGCAACATCATCCACTCAGACAGCTGGGTTGAAAGCCGTAGTTAATCGTGTGAGTAAAGCTAATTCTGCCTGAATCATATCAGGCAGAATCTTAGCATTATGTTTAACTATATTAATTACCTGATATAGCACTGAGTTAATACAGTTAAACATAATGGTCTAGTATTTTTTTACTAGAATTAGATACTACAGCAAGATAATAACGAGTTATTTACAGCACTTACGTTTAACCGCACTAAAACGGTGTCGTGCTATAAAAAATAAATTATAGGTAGGGATAAAAGGAATAGTTATGCGAACAGATCCATCCACTTTATTACGACGATTAAACCCTTACTGTGCAAAAGCGCTGGAAGCCGCTGCAGGGCTATGCCAAACGCGAGCACATGTTGAAATTACCCCTGAACACTGGTTATTAAAATTATTAGAACAAGGTAATGGTGATATTACCGTGGTAGCTCGTCACTACCAACTCAATATGGATGAGATTTGGCAAGGGTTACTTAGCTATCTTGACGCGTTACCTCATACTGTTAATCAAAAACCAAGTTTATCTGCATCACTCATTAGCTTATTACAGGCAGCATGGTTAAAAGCCTCTCTTGATGATCATGAAGATATTATCCGTTCGGTTCATATTCTTGAAGCCCTACAAGAGTCACCACAAATACTCAAAGCACAAGACGCATGGCCATTACTGACGATACCTGTTATTTCATTAAAACGCCTACGTCCTAGACTGGATGAAATTTCTGATGAAAATCCAGTGATGCAATCCTATGTTGATCAATCAGTTAGCAGTGCTGATGCAGAGCAAGCGATTGAATCACCAAATACCGTTGTTAAAAATAGTGATAAAACCTCTAAATCGACTACGCCTAATCATACAGAAAATGCGACTAAAGCGAATGAACAACAAAAACATCACCAAGCTGCACTCAGTCGTTTTTGTGAAGATGTGACTGAGAAAGCGCGCTCAGGAAAAATTGATCCGGTATTTGGTCGCGATAATGAAATTCGCCAGATGATCGATATTTTATCTCGTCGCCGTAAAAATAACCCTATTTTAGTTGGTGAGCCGGGCGTGGGTAAAACCGCACTGGTTGAAGGGTTAGCGCTACGTATTGCTGAAGGTAATGTTCCTACAAATTTAAAAGATGTTAGCATTATGACCCTTGATTTAGGCTTACTACAAGCGGGTGCAGGGGTAAAAGGTGAGTTTGAACAACGGCTAAAAAATGTTATTGATGCTGTGCAGCAGTCACCAACTCCAATTTTACTCTTTATTGATGAAGCGCATACCATAATTGGGGCTGGTAATTCAGCAGGCGGTGCTGATGCGGCTAACTTATTAAAACCGGCACTGGCTCGCGGTGAACTACGTACTATTGCAGCGACAACGTGGTCTGAATATAAACAATATTTTGAAAAAGATGCCGCTTTAGAACGTCGTTTCCAAATGGTTAAAGTTGATGAGCCAAATGACGATAACGCTAGCCTAATGCTGCGAGGGCTAAAATCGCGTTATGCTAAACATCACGGCGTGCATATTTTAGATGAAGCTGTAAAAACGGCAGTTACACTATCGCGTCGTTATATTACAGGACGTCAATTACCAGACAAAGCCGTTGATTTACTTGATACCGCTTCAGCTAGAGTCCGAATGAGTTTAGATACTATTCCTGAATCGATTACGGCGCTTAATGCAAAAATTATCGCACTAACGTTTGAACAAGAAGCATTGATTGCTGATCAAAATATTGGTGAAGCGGATTTACAGCAGCGACTTGATGAAATCGCAGCGCAAACCGAGCAGCTACAACAGCAGTTAACTGCTGAACAAAAACAGTTTGATGAAGAAAAAGCGCTTATTGAACAATTAATCGAGCTACGTAGTAAAATCAGTACAGATGATAAAGCGCTTACTAAGCAGATCAAGGCAATCCAACAACAATTAACGCAATTGCAAGGCAACAATCCGCTACTTTCACTTGATGTCGATAGTCGCACTGTTGCAACCGTAATCGCTGACTGGACCGGTGTTCCGCTTGATAGCTTAATGAAGGATGAACAGAGCCATCTGTTACGTTTAGAAGATGATTTACGAACCCGTGTTGTTGGGCAAGATATTGCTTTAGCTGAGCTAGCAAGACGCATTCGCGCTGCTAAAACCGGCTTAACATCAGAAGATGCACCAATGGGGGTATTTTTATTAGTCGGACCTTCTGGCGTAGGTAAAACTGAATGTGCGCTAGCCTTAGCAGATACGCTGTTTGGTGGTGAGCAATCGCTGGTAACGATTAATATGTCAGAATATCAAGAAGCGCATACGGTATCACAATTAAAAGGTTCACCGCCGGGTTATGTTGGTTATGGTCAGGGTGGAGTATTAACCGAAGCTGTACGTAAAAGACCGTACAGTGTGGTACTACTTGATGAAGTAGAAAAAGCCCATAAAGATATTCTTAATCTATTTTACCAAGTCTTTGACCGTGGGATGATGCGTGATGGTGAAGGCCGTGAAATCGACTTCCGTAATACGTTAATTCTGATGACGTCAAATTTAGGTAGTGATCAGCTGATGGCGCTATTTGAAGAGATGCCTGATGCCCCTGTTGCTACCCAATATGAGCTACTACGCCCGGTGATTCGTGACCATTTCCAACCGGCGTTATTAGCTAGATTCCAAACGGTAATTTTTACGCCACTGGCACGTAATGCAATGCGACAAATTGTTGAAATGAAATTTAGCAAAGTGGCGAAACGACTACAGCAACACTATCAAATTACCTTTAAGGTCGGTCAAGCGCTCTATGAACAGTTAGTTGATGCTTGTTTATTACCCGATACAGGCGCCCGTAATATTGACAGTATTTTAAACCAACAAATTTTACCGGTGGTATCTAATTTGCTGTTACAGAAACGTGATAGTGATAAAACTCAGCAAGTATTATCCCTTGATTTTGTTGATGGTGAAGGGATCGTGCTTGAATGGGGTGAGCAGATTAGTCAGTCTGCAAATAAATCGTCTACTGAATCAAAAACATCCGTACAGGGTAAAGCAAAGTTAAAAACGAAAGCGACCACAAAAACGGAACAATCAAAAAAGGCTCAAGTAAAAAACCAAACAGCCCATGATAAAAAGGCGAATGGTAAAAATAAGACGGTGAAACCGAAATAATGCTTGACGATAAAATGATTGAAAATAGATAAATAGGTGCCAAAGATAATAACACAATAACGGCACCCATAAAAAAGATGAATAGGAGAACATGATGGTAAAACAACTAGGTCAGGCAGTAAATGGGTTGGCTGATGAACTGATCGGTCAAAGCCACAATCGCTATGTATTAACCATCAGCGAACTGACGTCATCATTATCGGTCTTATCCGTTAAGGGCGATGAAGGACTTAATACTCCGTGGCGTTATGAAATTATCTTTACAAGTAAAGATAAAAATATCCGCGTAAGTTCAGTATTAAGTCGTTCGGCATCATTTGCCTTTTTACCCGTTAGTCTACTCGGACAAATCAATAAAATTAGTTCGTTAGAAAAACCAGCATCACAAAGAACGTTATATGGTGTGGTAACCGAATTTAGTCAATTATCCAGTAATAAAGATGAAGCTCATTATCGGGTGATTTTGCAACCTCGTTTAGCGTTATTTGCTAATGACCATTATAGTGCTATCTATCAAAATCAAAGTGTCGTCAGCGTGGTGGAAGCTGTTTTGCGCCGTCATGGATTTACGGGAGTTGATTACCGTTTAGAGCTAAAAGATAGCTATCCAGCTCGGGAATTTATTACCCAGTGGCAAGAGAGTGACCTAACGTTTATTAAACGATTACTGAGTGATGTGGGGATCTGGTTTCGTTTTGAAAGTCATACTGAGCATAGCTGTGATGTATTGGTACTTAGCGATTATGAACAAGGGTTAGAAAATGCCGGTAATATTATCTTTAAGGCTCCGAGTGGCATGGTTGATGGTTCACTTAACAGCGTTTGGGATCTTGAGCTGCGTAGCAAAACTGTTGAGCGTCAGGTTATCACTCAAGATTACAACTATCGTACGGCTGAAGCTGATCAGTATTCATTAGTTAACTCGCTTCCTAAAGATAGCACGACCTTAGGGACTGATTATCGTTATGGTGAACACTATAAAGCGCAAGGTAACAATGACCAAATTGAAAGTGGTCAATGGTATGCCAAAATTCGTCATGAACAAAAAATCAGTGATAAGATTATTATTAGTGGCAAGTGTAATGATTACCAGCTAGTACCCGGTCAACGAGTCATTCTCGCGGGTTGTCCAATTAACGGTATTAATGAAGGGGTCATTATTCTAACCACTGCGTGTTATGGTGATCGCAGTGAATCTTACCAAAGTTTTTTCACCGCTATTCCTTATGATGTCTTAAAACCTTATCGTCCAAATCCATTACCGTGGCCACAAGTTGCTGGCACGGTGCCAGCTCGAGTCACAAGCCCCGATAATGATACCTACGGTTATATTGATACGATGGGACGTTATCGGGTGAAGTTTGATTTTGATTTAAAAACCTGGCGCAGTGGTGAAGAGAGTTTATGGGTACGCTTAGCCAAGCCTTACGCTGGCGATACGTATGGTTTCCATTTCCCGTTAATCGATGGTACCGAAGTCGCGATAGCCTTTACCGATGGTAATCCGGATAGACCTTATATTGCTTATGCCATGCATGATAGCACTCACCCAGATCATGTTGCTACTGCGAACAAACACCGTAATGTGATTCGTACGCCAGCTAATAATAAACTGCGTATGGATGACAAACGGGGGCAAGAGCATATTAAACTAGCCACCGAATATGGTAAAACTCAGCTTAACATTGGCCATCTTGTTAATAATGAAAAGGAAAACCGCGGTCACGGTTTTGAACTCCGTACCGATGAGTGGGGAGCGATTCGTGCTGGTAAAGGGTTGTACGTTACGACCGAGGAGCAGTACCAAGCCGGTGACCTACAGCTTAAAATGGAGAGCGCTGTTAAAGAGCTAGAACAAGCTGCCAATATGGTTAAGCAGCTAAATGAACTCGCTCAGGCAGCACAAGCCGAATTGGCTGATTTACAAACTCAAAAACAGTTATTACAACAAAGTTTAAAAGAGTTACAGCAACCGGCAATTTTAAACTATGCACCGTCAGGTATTGCTGATGTAACGCCAAGCTCGATCCAGTTAACGGCCGGTGAAAATATTATCCAAACCGCACAAAGCACCATTGATATTAACGCCTTTAAACGCTTTATGGTAACGGCTGGCAATATGATTAGCCTGTTTGCCAATAAAATGGGTATCAAAATCTTTGCCTCTAAAGGCAATGTTGATATACAAGCGCAAAATAATGAAATGCACTTAACATCCAAACAAAATATGAAAATCACCAGTACCGATAGTGAAGTCATCATCAGTGCCAGTAAAAAACTGACTCTAACCTGCGATGGTGTCGCGATCGTTCTTGAAGGCGGTGCGATTAAACTGATTGCACCGGGCGATGTACAAGCATTGGCAGCGAGTTTTGGCGTTCTTGGACCGTCGAGTTATAGTGCGCCAGCACCAGCGTTGCCAGCGGGTAGTGAATGTACGGAGACATTATAGTAATGACTATAGCAACAGATTTATTATTAAATTCGCAAGAGAACAAAAAATGGTATCGTTATTTATTGTTAGACGGATTGGAAACAATTAATGAACGACATCGTTTACATATCAATATGTTAAGTGAAAATATTGGCAATGATTGTATCTATACGATACCTAGGCCAGAAATTACTCATGATCTTAAGTCTTGTCCTAAGCTTATTTTATTAGCAAAACCTGAACAAAATGTTGATGAAAGTTTGGTTCAAGCCTGTGTAGAAAGGTCTGAGGCAGAGTATCTTTTTCGCAAAAATTATATTTGTAGTTTGTTTTCTAGTCATTTATCACCAACAAAGATGGTTGAAGGAATAGTTAGTACAGGACTATCCTTAGGACGAATATTTGGCTCTCCTTTTTTACCATTTTACGAACCATTTAGAATGCAATTATTTGAATATGGAAATCAAATATGTCCAGAATGGTTGCCGATAATACTATCGATTTTTAAACAATATAACTATTTTACTATTGAGAAAGATTTAAGAATGATAAAAGCATTCGAGAATGACCATATTACCACTCCTGAATTATTCATTACTCATGAAACACATTTTTATCAAAAAGAAGCGAAAAAAATACAAGCATTACATATAGCGTGGTCCGAAATATGTAGAAAAGGAAAAAATACTTTAGCTAATGACTACGATATTATATCACTGGCTCGATTTTATCAAGATAGTCAACGGATTGGTTTGTCAAACACTGAAGATAGTTTCATGTTTGTTCTTTATAGCCAATATTATGGTTACTTACTTAAAAGCAATTTAATTAAACAAGCTATTGATGAGGCTGTTAAGGATCAGGGAAGCTTACTCGATCGATTTAAATTAATTGATGAAAAAGAATTTATTCAACTAAAAGATAAAGCGTAGTTGTATATATCAATATTTTAAGGAATGAAAAGATGACGCAATCAACAGAAAAAAATCTTATAAGCAATATTGCACAAAAATCTGCCTCAATAGCTGATCTTACATGCGGTCTTTGTCAGACACCCGGATTACCTATATTCTTAATTAGAAAATCCATTATTCCGAATGATTACAATGCTAGTATCGATTGGTCAAAAGGAATGAACTTAAGCGAGTTAGAAGGCCGAGAGCCCACTGAACCTTTGGTACATCATAAGAATGTTTATCGTTTATTGAGAGAAGGTTTTGTTTATATTATGTTGCAGCGGGCTGGTTCAACAGAAAAACAGTTTTTGACTTATGAATCACTAGAACAGGGCGGTTTTCGTTTCAAGCCTGAACGTGAAATAGAAGAGAAAAAACCGAAAGAACTCTCAGAACGTTGTGTTAATAAAAACCATCATATTAAAGCGTTATTTTTAAGTATTCCAAATCCTGAAAATTATGATTCAGTATGGATTGCATATAGCCGCCATGCTTGGTCAGAGCAAGTAAAAGAATATTATAAGTCAGTAGACGTCTCAAAATTATCTCGTTTTACTCATATTTTAATAAATAAAAGTTCTATGGTTGATCCAGCATTATTAGTAACTAAAGAAATGGCACCGCGGGCTTTTAATACTGAACAGTTTATTGATGGGGAGCGGATTTTATTCGAGACTCACTTTAAAAATTCTGAGAATAAAAAATTATTATATCCATTTAGGGCTCTCGATCCTTTAGATTTACAAAACGAGCTTAAACTATTAAATGATCAAGGACTAAAAGCTGGAACTGTTATTGTTGAGGATACATTAGGATTAGCTGAAGAGCTTGCATTTTATCGTAGCCAATATGTTCAGCCTTATTTATCAGCAATACGACAAGCCGATTTAAATATTGAGAATATGATCACCCAAGAATATCAACATAACGTTGACGAAGGATTAGCTAAAGAGGGGACGGAATTTGATTCACCACTAGATTTATTGATTAAAGCATACAATCAATATAAAGAAGATAAGCCCTGCGAAGCAGAACAGTTATACAAAAAAACAGATTATTGGCAAAAATTTTTAGATACTTACGGTACTGCAATGCAAACATCTCATGATTCGCCTTTTATAGCGGGATCGATAGTTCAAGGGCAAGATGTTTTACAGAAGGAAGAGAGTTTTGCTGCATGTGTTGTTAATAACAATAACGATGCGTCAATATTGGATCGCTATTTTTCAGAGGATAATGTCTATAAGCGAAAAATATTATCTTGTATTGATAGCTATAAAAATGCCTTATTACAGTTTTATCATGAAACTACAAAAGATACCGAAAAAGTAGTTTATACCTTTAGGGGCGGAATATATGAAAGTACGATTGTGGATAATTATTTTAATAATTCTATAGCAAATAAAAGTGCTGTTCCTAAATATGTATTAGAACAATCTTTAAATCAAATTGAAATCTTTGACATAGAAAAGATGGAGTTACTTGAATTACCTCCAGATATAGCAGATAAAAAACTTAGACAATTTAATGCTCTATACGGCGAGACGCTTTTAGGGAGAAAAAGTGAAGCAACTCATGTTGCAGTATATCGTTATAAAGGTACTGGTTCTGAGTTAGCGCAAAAGAAATTTGATAAAAAGTGGGCTGAAATTGAAAAACGCTTAGATCTGAAAAGATATCAAGAATTTAGTAACGATAATATAAAACTTTATAATGAGTTAATGGATAAAGTACTAAAACTTTCAAAAGACTATTTTACTTACCTCACTTGGTTAGCGGGTAATGAACCTGTGGATAAGACAGACGAAACAGATCATGGCGCTGTTACTAATAATTATGCTATTCAACTAAATAGCTATAATGATAACTATTTCTGGCAAATAGAATATCCAGTTGATTATAGTGATACCCACTTTAATTTTATGACAGATATCATAAAAGTATTAAAAATGGATTACCTCGGAACGATGACATTAGATCAACAATTTGGCGTATGGGATAGAATGTTCAGAAATAAAAAAACGTTATTCTTTTGGCCATTCTACGGTGATGGGAAGAATGATACATTATGGACACTATTATTATCCACTCATCTTAAAGAGAGTGAAAAACTGAAAGATGACCAAATGCTATCGATGAGTGATGTTATTAAACAAGTTGCAGATAACGCTAAAAGCATAATAGGTATTGATCTCGCTAAAAGTAAAATAAAAGATTTTTTAGGATTATATAATGGACTAAATAGTCTTGCCATTGAAGGTTTTTCAAATATTCCAGCAAAAGGAATGTTCGATCTTAAAAATGGTAAAGGTTTTTTGTCTTCCTTGTCAAATCAAGCAACAATCAATACTAAACCTCTCATTAATACTAATTTAACACAAGTCCATTTACAGGGTGCATTTAGATTATTATCGGGTTTAAGCGCGGAAGTTGTTCAATTGAAAGTAAGTCGTAGCCAATTAAATCAAACCTTAGATCTTTTAATTAAAAATAAGATATTAATTTTAAGCTCAGATAGTGCAAAAAATACAATTACAACTACCGAAGGTCGAACGATTACCTTTACTATGAATGAAGCTAAAGGACGAGTCGATATACTTGAAACAACGGGGAAAGGACAATTTACATTACAGGCATTTTTAGTCGGTAAAAATGAAGAAGAGATAAAAAAATTAGCGACAGCGCTCAGTAAAGGTGATTTCTCAGTTCTCAGTGAGATGAAGGACAAAATCTCATTCTCCGCCGTTAAAGGTAATAATTATCATGATATTGAGAGTTACTTTAATGAATTGGTGAATAAAGAAAGAGCAACGGTGTATTTAGAAAATGGTATTTCGCTTGCACTCAATGGTATTTTAGCCATATTTGAAGTATTGAATTTTATGCGTAATCTAGAGTCACTTAACTCACTAAGATTAGGCGAAGCTGAACGAAAGGAAATTTATTCTTCTCTGTCTAAGTCTTGTGTTACTGGGACTCAACTCGCATTTGAAGGAATCGCTAGTAGTATTGCAATTATCACTGCAAATGCTTCTGGTAAATCGGCGTTATTTTTTATCAAACAGAGTTCGGTTCAAATTGCTAGAGGAGCTGGAGCTATATTATCTATTTGGGTGATTGCAGATGGTATAGGTGGCATCTTAAAAGGGGTTGCAAGAGCGAGTTATGGTGATGTGGGGGGATTAGGTTATGTATTAGGCAGTTCATTCCAAATATTATCTGGCGTGGCAGCTTTATTATCAATACTATTCCCTATTTTTGGTATAGTGGCATTTATTTTAGGGGTGATTAGTGCATTATTACTTTGGATATTCAGAGATAAATCCGAAAGTTGGACATTAATCGAAAAATGGATGACCCGTTGTTATTTTGGTAATGCAGAGCATCAAGAAAAACTAACTCCTTACCCATTGAATAATTATGGTACGTTTTACGCGATTAATGACTATTTTTGTGCACTTAACGGGGCAACGGCGACGATTTGGTATGATAGTAATGATAATTCATTATTTGTAAACTCACCAAGATATGATAATACTACTGATATCGGGGCAATACAATCAAGGGGAGACTATGCTACTTTATTCAATAAATCGATTTATATCAATTTAGTATTACCGAATTATGATAAAAATCTTAGCACATTTGATGGAATACTCTATATTGAACCGGATTTAACTCCAGGTAGAAGGCTGGCTAAAGCAGATGAACAGCCAATCAAGGTTAAATTTGAATCAAGTAACAGAGATAATATGCTCCAAATAACCAATAAAGATGATATCCCATTATCGACTTTTTTAGTTCGACAAAAGTTAGAGCTAGATGAAGAAAAAGGGGAACTTTACTCTTATATTAAATTAAAGGATAGTGAGGAGTTCAGCAGCTCATATGGTATTAGTATTAAGCTCGGAGAATTATTAGGTAATCATAAACTAGCCCTAGTTGTGAAATATTGGCAAGAAGGGAAAATTAAACAAGATAACCATGGCCGTAAACAGCAACAGATACCATTATTGCTGACTTACCATTATAAGGATTAAGCATGAAAAATATATTAATAATGAGTCTATGTTTGTTTACAATTTTGTTGACTGGCTGTGATTCTGCTAACATTAAACGGCAGCTTCAAGAAAATCACGATAAGTTAAATCCGAATGGTGATCGTGGGATTTGTTTATATTTGGGAGATTTAAAAAACTATCCCTATACCACTAAGTATATGGAAAAAAATGAATATAATGAACGTATGTTTTATGGTAATGATCGATTTAAAAAGAGATTAGCTGGATTTAGTGAAATAGGCATGTTTACGCGTGAAAAGGTTGCTGAAGAGTACGGTGAGGATATCTATCGCTATGATCTAACTGATTTAGGTACGAAATATTTAAAATCAAACAATTTTTGTTTTGGTCGAGTAACGGTTACAGGAGTCAATAAATTAGATGTAGTAACAGACTCTATAGGACGCACGACGAAAATGGTACGTTTTCAATTTGAAATTGAAAATGTACCAGTCTGGGTAACCACTAATTTACCAATAATTGCACAACTATATGGTGAAGGTGTTCAAAGAATTTTGACCAAGAATGAAGGAAGCTCATTGATGAGATTTATTAAAGTTGAATCCGGGTGGAGTATGCAAGAGGGTGTTATTATTCAATATGGCTATTATTGAGCTTCGCCAGACAGCTTGGGTAAAATGTAATGATAAAAAAAATAGTATTGTTATTCGGTCTACTATTATTAGCTGGTAGCTTAATCGGTTGTGATTCAGCAAAATTAAAACAAGATTTTCAACGAGGGTATGACAAATATAATCCCAATGGTGATCGCGGGATTTGTTTATATTTGGGCCGTATAAAAAACTATCCCTATACCACTAAGTATATGGAAAAAGAAATAAATGATGATATTCCTTTTTTATCTAATATTGAATTTAAAGAGCGTTTAGCGGGTTTTGCTGAAATAGGCATGTTTACACGTGAAAAGGTTTCTGAAGATCACGGTGAAGATATTTACCGTTATAGCTTGACTGATTTAGGGCATCAATATTTAAAGCCAGAGGGTTTTTGTTTTGGTAAAATTATCGTTACGGGAGTTAAAACTAGCGATACAATAACTGATTCCATTGGTCGAGTCATGAAAACAGCACAATTGAGCACTGAAATAGAAAATATACCGGATTGGGTGAATGATAACTTAGATAAGTTATCAACAACTATTGGGGTCAATATGCACGATATTGTACCAAATGGCGGGACATCTATTTTGATGACCCAAACATCGAAAGGCTGGAGTAAACAAGGTCAATTAGGATGGATCCGATATGGCTATTATTTAGCTTCACCTGAGGACTAGGGTGAAATGTAATGATGAAAAAACAGTCTTATTATAGTGCCTATTATGATCAGTATTCATGATATATAAAGATTATTTAATATAATAATCAATTAATTATAAAAAAATAAAGGTATGAATAATTAATGGGAAAACTGCGTTGTGTTATTCGGTTGGGCGATGCAACCAACCACGGAGGTAAGGTAATTTCAGCCTCATCAACAACTATCATACGTGGCAAACCGGTAGCGCGAGTTGGTGATATGGTAAGCTGCCCGAAAAAAGGCCATGGGGTTACGCCAATTATTGAAGGGGAACTTACTTTTAAAGATCAGGGTAAACCTGTTGCTCTCGATGGTCACCATGCCGCTTGTGGTTGTGCACTAATTTCATCGTTGTCAGATGTGGGTAAAGGTTAATGCCAGTTGATTTAACCAAGCTACCTCAATCATTATTACCGCTAAAAAAGTTTAGTTGGTGGTTTTGGGCTATTTTACTATTAGCATTGGTTGTTACTGGTTGCTTTATAACCTTTGTTGTTAGCTTTTTTTACTCAATATCTGATTTATTACTGGTTCTTTGTTCTGTGGTTGTACCGATTGGTTTATGGATGTTTAGTTTGCTATATGGCATTTATTATCGAGGATATTGTGAAGCATATATTAAACAGTGGAATATTTATCGAGATAAACGGCAACAGCAACTGATTGATTATGCTAGACGTGGATTGTATGTATTGCAATTTTCTCTTATTACTGAATATGGAAAAATTGGTAGTGGTAATGGTGTAGCTAATGCCAAGTATGCTATTACAACGAAACCGACGACTAATGGCTGTCATTCTGTTGCCTACAGTTCTTTACCTTTAGCATCTCATCTTGATATAGGTAATTACTACGAACGACTAAAAATTATTTTGGCTTATTGGCGGACTGAACATAAACTTCTATTGACTGAGTTGCCAATAGATACCAATATTCACGTACGACTATTTATTGATACTGAACTTAAAGATGAAAAAATTGAAGAACTTTGGTTAAACAGCTTAGGTAAATTAATTCATCCAGCTAGCTTTTCTATTGAAGATACTCAAAATAGTGCCTTATTTACCCAGCAATGGCTTGATAATAGTGATTATGATGGTGATTTATTATTGCTGATTAATGCTCATCTATTTAACAGTCCAAGCCAAAACGAAGCCGAAGAAGCACTCCTTATGCTATTTGCAGGTGAGCAAGCATTTAAAAAATTAGCGGATGTTATCGATACTGAGCAAGTCGCTAAAATTTACCGTAGTGAACAAACTGGCGAGTTAGCTAAGACTCTTGATCATGCTCTATTATGGGGGCAAGAAGATAAAAAAAGTTATGATGGCGTATGGTATAGCGGTGTATCAAACCAGCAAAATATCGATATTATGAAGCATTTTAATGATATTGAGTTTGAACCAGGCGGGATTTTTAATATTGATACCACCATCGGTAATGCTAAAAACAGTGCTTATTTTTTTGCATTAGCGCTGGCTGTTGAATATGCACAATCAACGGGTAATAAACAATTAATTGTGGTTGGTGAACCCGATATTACCGCCTCGGTGGTGACGACAGTAGCTAAGAAATAACAATAAATAAGACAAAAATAAGATAACAAAAAATAACATAAGAGAATAGAAAAGCATGAAAAAAGTCATTATAGGATGGGTCGTCCTACTGGTATTAATCGCTTTAGCGCTTATCTTTTTTATTTGGCAAGATAGTTTCTCATTTTTACCGACGACGGGTGATAAATGGTTAGGCACTCTAGTTGTGTTAGTGGTGGCGTTGGTGCTATCTCACTTACATAATTTGGTGTTTTTAATGCTCAATAAAGTGATGCGTTTTAATTTTAAATTTAGCGATCACAGCTATATTGATACCGATGACAAAAAACCGCGTAAAAAGAAAAATAGCGGCCCTTTTAGTGACATTACTTCCCGTTTACGCATGCAATTTGGTTTATTCTGGCGCCATCGGGTGCGTAAGTTATTCGTTATTGGTAGCCAAGATGATACCGAACGCCTATTACCTAATTTGACCACTGAACGTTGGCAGCTTAGTGAAAATATTTTAATGCTCTATGCCGGTGATAGTGACGAAGAGCCTAATATCACTTGGCTCAAAGCATTAAAAAAGACCTTTGGTCGTATTATCGGTTTACGGCGTAGGCCACTTGATGGGATTGTCTGGTTACTACCTGATAACTACTTAAATTTAACCCGTCCCCAACAAGCGAGGCTTGAGAAAAATCTACTCCTAATGCAAGAACGCAACAAAGCACTTGGTTGGCAAGCGCCGATTTACTTAGTCAGTTGCCAAAATAGTGAGTGGTTACAAACGGGTCGTATTGAACAAGGTGTGGGTACTTTCTTTACCGGACTTAAAGCAACTAATTTAAATGTCTTAGATAAAGCGTTAGATAAACTTGCTCAGCAATGCTGTGAAAAAGGAACTCAGCAAGTAATCACTAACAATAGCTACGCTTTTTTACTGCAATTAAGTCATAACTTAGTTAAACAAGATAATACACGCATTAAACAGTGGCTGGCTAAATGGCTTGCTTTACCTAAAGCAACTGCACCTCGCGGTCTATTATTCACTCCACCTAGCCTTAATCAAGTTGATGCACAAGAAGCACTTTACTTACCCGAACATAACCTGACTATTAACCCAATGTGGCAAATAATTAGTCAGGATGCAAAAATACAAAGTGGTAAACGCATGGGACTGCCATGGGAGACTTTATTTTGTTCACTACTACTGATCTTTATGGTTGCAACGAGTATTGGGATAGTGAGCTCTTACTATCAAAATAGTCAATTAATTGCGGATACAACGGCATTAGTGACTAAACTTGATGAGTCGAAAACAGCACCTTATGCTGAACGTTTAGAAACCCAATATGCCCTACAATTACAACTGGATCAGTTACTGTATCGTCAAAATGAGGGCACTCCGCTAAGTTTTCGTTTTGGTTTAAATCATAATGAACAGTTATTAGAAGCGGTTTGGCCGCACTATTTGGCGGCGAATGATATCAATATTGCCGAGCCATTTATGGAGTGGCAGAGCAATTATTTATTGGCGTTAACGAATATGTCGCCGGCGGATCCTAATCGCGCTCAATTAGCGAACTCGAGTTACAATGTATTAAAAGCTTATTTGATGCTGACTCGACCTGATAAAACCGATGCAGCTTATTTAGGTGATTTTGTCACTCAGTCATGGCCAGCACCAAAGGATGTTGAAGTGAGTGTATGGCAACAACTGATGCCTGAGTTAGTATCATTTTGGGGACGTAATTTGCACGCTCATCCAAATTGGGCAAAACAGGCTTCATCTGCTTTAATTAAGGATGTTCGGCAGATTTTAATTAATCAGATCGGTTTGCAAAATGCTGAAAATACGATTTATCAGGCGATCTTACAGCGTGCTGGGCAAAATTATGCCAATGTGACACTTGTGCAGTTACTCGGTGATATTGATAGTCGTATGCTATTTAGTTCAACAGGTGAAGTCCCTGGCGTGTTTACTCGTAAGGCATGGGAAAATGTTGTCAAAAATGAGATTGCCAGTGCAGCTAAATCGAGACAAGAGCAGATTGACTGGGTTCTCAGTGATGGTTCACAAACCATGACATCCTCAGTATCACCAGCTGTATTACGCCAGCATTTAACTGATCGCTATTTTGCTGATTATAGTGCGGCTTGGTTACTATTTTTAAATAATATTCAGTGGCGCCAAGCGGATAATATTGCTGATGTTATTGAGCAGTTAACCTTAATGTCTGACGTACGTCAATCACCTATGGTTGCATTAATGAATGTGGTTAAATACCAAGGTGAAGTGGCTTATTCTGGCGGCGGGCTCTCTGATAATTTACTCCGTTCAGCACAAGATTTGGTAAAAGATAAAAATCCAGCCAACTTGAATGTTAAGGTAGAGGCATCTGGCCCATTAACGCCAACATTTGGTCCGGTACTTAATTTACTTAATGTCGAAAATGGTAATGAACTGAGTTTACAAACCTATTTATTGCGAGTGACGCAAGTTCGTCTAAAACTGCAAAATATTACCAGCAGCGCCAATCCACAAGCTATGGCAAAATTATTAGCAAAAAGCGTTTTCCAAGGCACATCGGTTGATTTAACTGAAACACGAGATTACGGTAATTTAATCGCAGCGAATTTAGGTGAAGAGTGGTCTGGCTTTGGTTATAGCTTATTCAAACAACCATTAGAACAAGCATGGCAAGTTATTTTAACGCCAGCAGCGAAAAGCTTTAATGAAGTATGGCAGTCTCAAATTGTTTATGAGTGGGAAAAATCTTTTGCTGGGCGTTATCCATTTAAAAATTCTGATAATGATGCTTCACTTGCTGAATTAGCCCGTTTTTTACGACCTGATGCGGGTGTTGTCGATAAATTTATTGCCAGCGAACTGGGTGGTATTTTAGAAAAACAGGGCGACAAATGGGTTATTAATCCGGTCAACGCACAAGGCCTTAACTTTTCACCGAAGTTTATTGAAGCATTGAATCTATTTAATGCCTTATCGAGTCAGTTATTTGCGTCAGGCGATGCTAAAATCTCGTTTGATTTAATGGCACGTAGTGGTTATAACGTCGTACGTAGCGAGTTGATTATTGATAAACAAAAACTCAACTACTTTAACCAAATGCCAGTTTGGCATCGTTTTACTTGGCCAGGTGAAGGCTACTCTCCCTATGCCCAATTAAGTTTTACCAGTGATGAATCGGGTTTACAGCTTTATGATTATTATGCTGGCGACTGGGCGTGGATCCGTTTGTTAGAATCGGCATTTATCAAACAAATTGATTCCAGTCGTTATGAGTTGGTATGGAAAGTGGGTCCTGATCGTAATTTAAAATACATTTTACGGACTCAGTCAGGGAAGGGGCCATTAACACTACTACAGTTAAAACAGTTTGTGTTGCCTAAGCAGGTTTTTGACGTCAGTAAAAATGACGTAGAATTACAGTTTAATCGAACATTATAAATAGGATATTGTTATGCTTAGTCAGCTATTGAGTCGATTTTTTAGTAAACAAGATCCCCAAGTGGCGATCAATACACGTTTAACTAATCAATGGCGTGATTGGCTCGCGCCGATTTCGCCAGAAAAGCCAGCTGGCGAGGATCTGACTTATCACGATACGTTTCAAGAGATTAAAGAGGAGATCGCCAAATTATCTGGTGTTGACTATAACTTAATCATTAACGGCAGTGAAACTATCATTAAACAGCACAGTAAGGATATTCGTGTTGCTACTTATTACTGTTTAGCGCGTTTACAAGTGGATGGTGCCGCTGGTTTTGCTGATGGCTTGGAGCTATTAGCTGGACTATTAGATACATTTGGTCAGTCACTCTATCCCTCACGTAGTCATATTCGTAAAAATGCGATTGAGTGGCTCGCCAATGCTAAATTTACGGAGTTACTTAATCAATTACAACCGATTGAAGAAGATGATTTAACGCGTATTATTGCTGCGCTGAACTTAATTGATCATTGTAATAAAACGTTATTTGCCAGTGAAGATCCGAGTCAACCCTCACAACAACCTGATTTGAGCGGTTTAATTTTATTTTTTGCTAATAGCTTAAAACAACCACTTAAAATTAAAACCAATGAAAGTCAGGAAGATAAAAATAGTGCCACTTCGCCATCGTCGTCCTCTGTTTATGATAATGAACCGAGTAATAAAATGGCTGATGCGACAATCCGTTCACAGCGCGAGCTACTTGATCAAGCAAGACGAATGGCGACATTTTTACGTGAAAAACCTGAAGGCTATTTAGCAGCAGGGCGTTTTTTGCGAGCATTGCGTTGGGATACGGTGAGTAATCTACCGCCGATGGATCACCGCGGACGGACTCGTCTTCCTGCACCAAGAAATGAGTTAAGACAAAATATTAGTCGTTTAGTTATTCAACAACAGTGGCATGAGTTATTTGAACGGGTAGAAGCGGCATTTATGGAAAATGCGAATCACTTTTGGTTTGATTTACAACGTGCGGCTGTGCTCGCTTTACAAAAAATGGGTGAGCCTTATCAATCATGGGCTGATATTTATTTAACGGATATCGGTTTAATGTTTGAACGTTTACAAGGTATTGAGCGTTTAGCCTTTGAAAATGGTACCCCATTTGCTGATGATGAAACGTTACATTGGATCGCGACAACGGCTCGAATTCATCATCTTGATGAAGAAAATACCTTAGCACCGATTGCGGTATCTGGTGAAAATGACTGGAATGAAATTGAGAAACAGGCAATAGAACTGGCAAATAGTGAAAGCTTAGAAAAAGCCTTTATTTGGTTACAAGGTTTACCCGCAATTCGTTTACCGAAACAGAGTTATTTATTACAATATACGCAAGCTAGGATTGCTGAACAAAATGGTAAACTTGATATTGCTTTAAAACTATTAGCGGGTTTAAACGAAAAACAGTACACACTTAATTTACAGGCTTGGGAGCCCGATTTAATATTTGATGTAAAACATCAATTATTGCGTTTACTAAAACAGAAAATGCAATTAAAAGAGATAAATAGAACATCACTTATGGATGATATCGAACGATTACAGCATGAATTGATCCAAATCGATCCGGCAAGGGCATTAACGGTAATATAAGATGTATTGTGGCGTTGTTAGTTGTTTAATGAGTACTTAAAGATGGTATGGGGAGTTTGGTCACTTGATGGGTCGAGAGCAGTCCTATTAAGGACGTGCGGAATGTCCTTAATCGGTCGCAGGCAGTGGATAAATAGAGCGTATCCGCAGTCATCAACGACCGAAGAAGCACAGCACTAAAATAGACTAAAAACTAAATATACTAAATATTAAAAAACAAACATAGAGAAAACAATGGACGATTTAATTCAACGTTATTATGAAGCTGAAATGCGCTATTTACGTGAGGGCGGTAAAGAGTTTGCAAAAATCCATCCCGATCGCGCTGGTCAACTCAACTTAGATCGTGTTGGTGATCGTGATCCTTATGTTGAACGGCTATTTGAAGGCTTCGCGTTTCTCATGGGGCGCCTAAGACAGAAAATTGATGATGATCTGCCCGAATTAACCGAAAGTTTAGTCAGTTTACTATGGCCGCACTATTTACGTTTAATTCCATCGTTAACCATTGTCGAGCTGAAACCTGACTATTTGCAATTATCAAGACAAGAAGCCGTACCATCGGGACTGATGGTGCAGACTGAAGCGTTAGGCCCCGCTCGGACGCATTGTCAATATCGTACAACGCAGGATGTCACGCTAAGACCGATTGATATTACTCAAGCAAAATTAAATATTGCAGCGGATGGGCGTAGTATTATCACCTTGCGGTTAAGTTTTAGTGAGCTTGCTGACTTTGACCAGTTCGATTTGTCATCACTACGTCTCTATCTAAATGCTGATGGTCCGATTGCCAGTAACTTATATTATGCATTAACCCACCAAGTTGCTTCGATGCATTTACGTTACTCGAATAATGCGGAGAGTCGTTTATCTTTTAACGGCAAAATTACCCCAGTCGGTTTTGGTGCTGATGACCGATTATGGCTTAAACCGGATAATGCTTTCGCGGGTTATCAACTACTGCTCGAGTATTTTAGCTTCCGTGAAAAATTTATGTTTGTTGATTTACATGGGCTAGATATTAAAAGTGTACCGCAGCATTGCCGTTATATCGATATTGAATTGGTACTCAAACAGAGCTGGCCAACAGATATGCCATTTGATCATCACAACTTCTGTTTACACTGTGTTCCTGCTATCAACCTATTTGATTTAGAAGCAGATCCGATTGTCGTTAATCAGTTAGAGAGTGAATACTTACTTAGACCATTATTGCGTCAGGATGGTCATATTGAGATCTACTCTATTGAGAATGTTGAAGCGATTACCCGTAATGGCCGTTATAGTTATGTGCCATTTACTAGCTTTAAACATCGTGGTGGTATGTTACGTCATGATGCACCAGAACGTTATTACCATACACGAGTACGTAAAGCCGCTTCTGGTTTACATGACACCTGGCTAATTTTAGGTGGTAAAGTTTGGGATAAGCAAGAAAATCTTGAAAATGAAACTTTATCACTGCGAGTGACAGGTACCAATGGCATGTTACCGCGTAAAGCATTACGTAATGCACGTATCGATACGTTGGTGAGTTCTCAAGCTTATATCGCTAGCGTTAAAAATTTAGCTGCATTAACGCAACCATGTTATCCACCGACCGAAGACCGTTTTCATTGGCGCGTATTATCACACCTTGCACCAAACTATCTCTCATTAATGAATGCCGAAGTATTACGAGGAACCCTTGCATTATACGATTGGACGGATAATGAACTTAATCGTCGCCGTTTAGAGGGGATTATCGACGTCTCTCATCGCATGATTAAACGTATTGAAAAAGGTATGTTACAGCGTGGTATTGAAATTGAAGTAACGCTTAATACATACCAATTTACTGGGGAAGGCGATGTGATGTTATTTGGTGAGCTATTGCATCAATTTTTTGCCTTATATGCTGATGTGAATTTATTTACACAACTGATATTAGTACTTTTACCAACAGGGAA
Organism: Orbaceae bacterium BiB; assembly: GCA_036251205.1. Classification (NCBI taxonomy): domain Bacteria; kingdom Pseudomonadati; phylum Pseudomonadota; class Gammaproteobacteria; order Orbales; family Orbaceae; genus Orbus; species Orbus mooreae. The sequence continues at coordinate 2,439,202 of CP133958.1, forward strand.
AAAAGTAACATGGAATTGCAGCAAGACATCACAACCACTCCTTTAATGAAGGAGCTTGAAGCCAAGCTGCCAAGAATGAATTTTTATCGTTTTTGTCAGCTGCTTGAGCAGATCGCTGATAATCAATTAATGGGTACGGGTGAGTCCCCGCTTGCTGATCCATTACGTTTTGCGCCATCGGCGGAAATGAGTTTCCCTGCTGGTGAATTGAAATGTATTGAACGAGAACCCTATTTAAATCGTCCAACGACGGTCAGAACTCGCTTTTTAGGGTTATATGGTGTTGATTCTGTGCTACCGCCAATTTTGCTTGATGATATTGTTAAACAAAAAGATGGCTATCAAGCGATGATGGATTTTTTAGATCTATTTAATCATCGAATTATTACTCAATTTTACCGTATTTGGCTCAAATATCATTACCCAGCGAGTTATATTAGTGGTGGTAAAGACGCTATTTCACAATGTTTACTTGGATTAACCGGGCTTGGTATAAAAGGTACCAGTGAACAAATTGGTACACCGTCATCGCGTTTTTTAGCGTTATTGGGTCTAGTCACACAACAAACTCGTACCGCAGAAGGGATTGCTGGTGTAATTAAAGTCATTGTTCCTGATTGTGATGTTGAGGTGGAGGAGTTTTACCCGGTATGGGTCAATGTGCCAGAACAAGCAAAACTGGGCGGTAAAGGTACACAATTGAGTGGTAATAGTGTTCTTGGCAAGCAGTTTATGGAGAGTAACCAAACAGTACTGGTGAAAATTAAGCCTCGAGATAGTCGAGTGATTGAACACCTGCTTCCTGATGGGCAGTTCCATGAAGATGTAATGACTTTGTTACGAGCTTACTTAGGCTATCAAATTGATGCACAGCTTGATTTACATATACCCGCTCGTTTCTTACCGAGAACCCAACTGGTGAGTAAAGGCGCTCGGCTTGGGCAAACGGCTAGCTTAATTTATGCCGAGAAAACGTTACATAAAGATGTTGTGGTGAATTTAGGTCGTTATTGTGGGATTGCAGCATAAATAGGATATTTCAGACACTCAATACTTGAATTTATCGTCGATTTTTTTACTATAATTATAGATTACAGCAAGATTATAACGAATAATAAGGATGTAAAATGAAAAAAATAGTAGCCATAGTTATGCTATGTAGTGCTTTTTTACTAACAGCTTGTGGTGCTGCACAATCGGTGTCAGAGGGGACAACAAGCGTAGCTAAAGCGATTTTTGTTTGGGATGTGCGTACGGTACATCTTGATTTTACAGCACGTGCTGAACTCAATGTTGATGATAGTGGCAAGTCATCACCTGTTGTGATTCGTCTGTATCAATTAAAAGATCCTAAATCTTTTGAATCAGCAGCTTACAATGATTTAGTCGAAGGTGATCAAGATACACTGGGTGAAGCATTATTGGCGACAAAAGAGATCGTGTTAAAGCCAAGTACATCAGTCTCTGTTGATACTCCATTTGATAAAAATGCTGAATATGTGGGTATTGTCGCTCTCTTTAAAGATCCTGATTTAAAACAGAATAACTGGCGAATTTTATTAAAACGTCGAGATCTCAATATCAACTCTGCTCGTGATATTACCGTTAATCAATCTATACTCGAACTGGTTACTGAGGACTAATTATGGGCGCTTCACTTTATGACACACTATTTGGCTTTTTTGAATCGGGTTCAATTGTGAGTGAAGCCGACGATAAAATGCAGACTATCATTAGTGTAAAAGATAATATTGGTCGTATTTTAAATAGTCGAGCGGGTTCGATTACTCATCTGCCTGATTATGGTTTGCCAGATATGGCTAATATCTATCAGGCTTTACCAACGTCGGCATATGGGCTGATGAGAGCAATGCAAAATACACTCCTAAAATATGAGCCACGTCTTTCTGCCGTTGAAATATCCTTACAAGAGAATGACGATACGATGGTATTAACCTATGAATTAACGTGTTATTTTAAAGAGGGGGGATTAGTTAAATATGGCACCTACTTTATGCCCGATGGTAAAGCAGAACTGAGCTACACACATAAAAAAGTGAGTTATTGATAAGGCTTATAAGTAAAATTAAGTCATGATCCAATCATTTATAAAGTGAAAGGGATTTGATTATGTTCAAATTAACTAAGTTATTAACAGTTGTTATGATCAGTTCAGCCTTATTTGGTTGTTATGACAAAGGTAAGTTAAAAACCATAATTCAAGATGGTTATGATAATGCGCGAGCCAATACCCAAGCTAAAGGGGATTTTTGCTATTATTTAGGTAGCGTCAAATTCCCCTATACTGATGAGCCGCTGTTAGAAGATGATATTCGATGGACTGTTTGGAATAAAGGTAAGTTAGCCAAAACATTACCACTGTTTACTGATATTGGACTATTAACTCGTGAGCCGGTTGCGGGTCAACCGGGGCTGTATCATTATGACCTTACTGAACTGGGACGTGAGTATCAACATATGTTTATCGATCTGAGAGATGTTGAGCCGATTTATAATAATGCCTTTTGTTATGGCATAATTAAACTGGATAAAGTCACTGATGTGGAGGAAAGAGAAGTCGGGGGGGGGAGTGGTAATGCCAATACTAAACGGACTGAAATCTATGTCGATTATAATTATCATGTACTAGATATTCCTGAATGGGCAACTAACTCACAAGATAAATTAAATGCACTGTATCCTCAAACGGAAGTTCGGTTAAATGGCAGAATATACCCTGCAACTCAAACTTTTTATAAGAGACGAGATGGTAATTTATACCAAGATTCATTGTCTTATCTCGTTATTCAGCCAGCGGGTAAGTTACTAGAGAGTGAATAATGTAATGACAAAATTAACAAAAATCTTCGTATTAGGGTTATTAACGAGTTTACTAGTAGGTTGTTATAACAAAGGTGAGTTAAAAACTAATATTCAAAATGAATATGACCGAGCGCGCGCTATGACTATAACTAAAGGCGATATCTGTCTGTATTTGGGTAGCGTAAAATTCCCCTATACTACTCAACCTATTTTGCCCGATGAGACTCAGTGGAGTATCTGGAATAAAGATGATTTATCAAAAACATTACCTCTTTTTGCTGAAATTGGTTTGCTTAAGCGGCAACCTGTTGAAGATAAACCCGATGTATATCGTTACGACTTAACCGAGTTAGGTCGTGAATATCAACACGCTTATCCTAAAGGCACCATTTATAATAACGCATTTTGCTATGGTATTAAACAGTTGATTGAAGTTACAGATGTGACGGAAAAAGAGCGCGGGGGGGGGGGCAAGGTAATGCTAGCGTAAAACGTACTGAAGTGGATGTGGATTTTACTTATCATTTACTTGAAGTGCCAGAATGGGTACTTAATAATAAAGAAAAATTAGCTGCGTTATATCCTAACTTTTTCTTAAAGGAAAATGGTGAATCTTATTTAGGATCGGCTACTTTAATTAAGAAAAGTGATGGTAGTCTTTATGATCAAGGTTCTATTGGATATGATGTTTTTCAACCTGCAGGAAAACTGCTAAATACTCCGTAAATATATCTAGACTAATGGTAGGGATAAATGTTGTGTTTAAATTAACTAAATTATTCACTTTTGTTGTGATAAGTTTTGCGTTATTTGGCTGCTATAACAAAGGCGAGCTAAAAACCAATATTCAAGATGGTTATGATAAGGCACGAGCCAATACCCAAGCTAAAGGGGATTTTTGTTATTATTTAGGCAGCGTCCAATTCCCCTATACAGATGAGCCGTTACTAGAAGATGATAGTCAATGGACTGTTTGGAATAAAGAGGATTTAGCCAAAACATTACCACTGTTTACTGATATTGGTTTATTAACTCGTGAACCGGTTGCAGGCCAACCAGGACTGTATCATTATGACCTTACTGAATTAGGGCAAGAGTATCAGCATCCATTTCCTAAGCAATATAGTAATGGCATCATTTATAACAATGCCTTTTGTTATGGCATTATTAAGCTGGATAACGTCACCGATGTAAAGGAAAGAGAAGTCGGGGGGGGAAGTGGTAATGCCAATACTAAACGGACTGAAATCTATGTTCGGTATGATTACCATGTTATTGATATTCCAGAGTGGGTAACTCATTCACAAAAGAAATTAGATGCCCTCTATCCTCAATTTACTGTTATGCAAACAGGTACTCGCTATTCTGATACCAAGACCTTTTATAAAGGGCGGGATGGTAGTTTATACCAAGATTCCTTATCTTATTTTCTTATTAAACAATCAGGTGAGTTACTAGAGAGTGAATGATGTAATGGCAACGTTAAAAAAATCTTCGCGTTAGGGCTATTAACGAGCCTATTGATAGGCTGTTATGATAAAGGTAAGTTAAAAACCATGATTCGAGAGAAATGTTACTAACGATCAAAACACAAAATATTAAAAGTAGGGAAATTGCTGATGGGAAAACTGCGTTGTGTTATTCGATTAGGGGATGCCACTAATCATGGGGGTAAAGTGATTTCGGCATCATCAACTACCATTGTGCGGGGCAAGCCAGTTGCGTGTCTGGGTGATATGGTGAGCTGCCCTCAAAAAGGTCATGGTGTAACCCCTATTATTGAAGGGGAGCCCACCTTTACGGATCAGGGGAAACCGGTGGCCCTTGATGGTCACCATGCTGGTTGCGGTTGCGCATTAATTTCGTCCTTATCTGATGTGGGTAAAGGTTAATGCCAGTTGATTTAAGCAAATTACCGCAATCATTGCTGCCTATAAAAAAATTTAGTTGGTGGTTTTGGGGTATTTTACTGTTAGTACTAATTGTCACTGGCAGCACAATAACTTTTATTATCAGCTTTTTTTATTCATTATCTGATCTACTATTAATACTTGGTACAATAGTTATTCCTGCCTGTTTGTGGATATTTAGTCTATTATACGGTATTTACTATCGCGGTTATCGTGAAGAATATATTAAACAGTGGAATATTCATCATGATAAAAGAAAACAGCAGCTAGTTGTTTATGCTAGAAGAGGGCTATATATATTATATCATTCTCTTATTACTGAATATGGTGAAGAAGGAAATGGGAATGGTGTTGCGAGTAATCACTATTCTATCATAACGAAACGTCATGCTAATGGCGATAATTCAATTTCTCATAGCGCTTTATCTTTACCTAATAATATCAAATGGTTATATTGGTTATAAAGTCTTAAAACCCGATTTTGAATAGCACCATTAAATAATAATGATTCGAGAGTGTGGCAATGTTCAAATTAACTAAATTATTCACTTTTGTTGTGATAAGTTCAGCCTTATTTGGCTGTTATAACAAAGGTGAGCTAAAAACTAATATTCAAGATGAACATGACTCGACACCTAAACGCTTATTTTTTACACTATAATCATACATTACAGCAAAAAAATAACGAATAATTATTTATATTTTTAGTGTTTTGGTATTAATTTGATTTTGAACCTGAAATATACTGAGTATACTCATCTTATTTCATCCGCATCAAAATGGCACTGGCGCCCCCACCAGCCACAATACAATCGGTAATGTAATTAAACTGACAATTGTACTAATTAAAGTTGCACTCGATACGAGTTGTGGCTTGGTATCAAATTGGACGGCAAGTAGCGTCGTATTGGCGGCACTAGGCATCGCTGCCAGCACGATTAAAATAGCTTTATACATATCATCGATCGGCATAAAGTAAACAATGGATAGTGCAACTAATGGCGAAATAACCATTCGAACTAAAAGCGCAACGGCTATTTTACTATACTCAAATTGAGCAATTTTTAATTTTGCTAACTGCATGCCGAGTATCAGCATAATAACAACAATTGATGAATCACCGATCATAGCGACTGAGTTTAATATTGATGGGCTTAGCGGAATTTGGCAGAGTTGAAAAATAATACCAAGTAAGGCACCGTAGGCGACAGGCATTCGGACTACTTTTAAGATCACTTCTTTTTGATTGACGACATCTTGGTTTCCACTCCCTTTGGCAGCGTAATAGATACCCACCGTGCTCATGACAAACTGCTGTAACACCATGGCGATAACGGCAAGATTGAAACCTAATTGACCGAAAAAGACCAGAATAACCGGTGTTCCGTAGTTACCATTATTCATAAAACAGGAACTTAAGATCATCGCACAACGGTCTTTATTGCTATATTTAGCAATGCGTGACCAGATCGAGATAATCACGACTAAACTTAAACAAAGACCAAAGATATAGAAAAAATAGTAGATATAATCAATGGTCAGCTCATGTGTGTAAAATGTCTTAAAGGCGAGAAATGGCGATAAGACATAAAGTGACATTTTTGATAAATTAGCAACATCAAATTTTAGTACTTTTTGCGAAATATAACCGACAATAAAAATACAAAAAATAGGAAATAGAATAATAAAAAATTGCATATTGATTCGACAAGCCGCTATTTAATCATGATAGTTATCCATTATATACAAGCTAACCATAAAGATTAACCGATATTGTCGATAATTTTATTTATCCATCTGGTCAATCGCCTCAATGATTACGTTTCTTAACTGCTGGCAGACCTGCTCATTCAGGGCTTGATTGCTTTTATCGGTTAAGATAAAAAGATCTTCAACATGTTCACCAATAGTCGCAATTTTTGCACTGCGTAAGGAGAGGTCGAGATTAGAAAAGACTTCACCGACACAAGCCAGTAAACCTGGTCTATCTAAAGCGATGAGCTCCATATAAGTTGTTCGGTCACTGAGTGTTGATAAAAAATTGACCTGTGTTGGTACCGAAAAATGACGAATTTTCGATGATAGTTGTCTGATTTTCGTCCGCTCATAGTGTGTTTTTTTCAGTGCGGCTTCAAGTCCTTCTTTGATATCTTGATGGCGGTTGAGTGGAATTAGATCACCATTTGGCTCAAGTACAATAAAGGTATCTAACGCAAACTCTTTTTTATTCGTAATGATCAGCGCATCATGAATAGATAAGTTTCTTTTACTCAGTTCATTACTGACTGTTGCAAAAAGGTAAGGTCTATCCGAGCAATAAATACAAATCTCGGTTCCACCATGAAACGGATATTGGTTGATAAAAGCGACAGGCTCAGTCAAATTCTGTTTTAGTAAATTATTCGCATGCCAAACAATCTGTTCAGTGGTATATCGTAAAAAATAGTCAAAGCGATAGTCTTGCCAAAAAAGTAGTATCTCTTCTTCAAGATGGCCTTGCTCTGTAAGGATCTTTAAGGCCTCTTTTTTATGCTCTCTCGCAATACTACGTTGCTGAGGAATTTGATGGGCCCCCAGATCGAGTACGCGTTTAGTGAGAAAATAGAGCTCACGCATCAAACTCTGTTTCCAGCTATTCCAAAGCGTTTCATTGGTTGCGCAAACGTCAGCAACCGTTAAACATAATAGATATTTTAATCGTGTTTTGGTTTTTACTTGTCTAGCAAACTCACGGATAACTGCGGGATCTTGGAGATCTCGATTCTGCGCCGTAACTGACATCAGTAAGTGTGCCTGGACTAACCAACTGACTAACGCTATATCACTTTTTTCAATATCATGGAGCTCACAAAACGCTTTTACAAGCTCTGCACCCAGTTCAGAATGATCACCCGATTTACCTTTCGCGATATCATGATAGAGTGCGGCAATAATTAATAACTCGGGTTTAGGGAGCTTAGCATAAACTTTAGAACTATTTGGATGCTTATTTTGGCCTGACTCGTTGGCAAAGTCAGCAATTTCAAGCAACAGGCGGATAGTGTGTTCATCGACAGTATAGGCATGAAACAGATCAAACTGCATCATCCCCACAATACGTTTCCAACCAAGTATATAGATACTTAATATGCCAAATTTATGCATCGGAATAAGTGCTTTTTTAATCGCATCAGGATGTTTGATGATCGCTAAAAAGTGTTCTCTGGCTTTGGGATGATCACAAAGTAAACCGGTAAATTTTCGTCTTGCCGAACGTAATTGGCGGATCGTATTAGAATAGATGCCAATAATTTGTGGATTCAACAGCATAGTATGAAAAAGCTGGAGAATCATTGTGGGATCTTGCGTAAAAAGCTGATTATCTTTTACATCAATCAATTTATCACGAACTTGAAAATAGTCATCAATATCATAGGCTTTATTTTGCGGATTAATGGTAAGGATCGCCTCTTCAAATAGTTGTAATAACATTTGATTAAGTTCGGTAATGTTGTGTACGACCCGATAATAATCACGCATCATTTTCTCGACAGGGCGGTTTCCCTCTCCTTGATAGCCAAGTAAATGCGCGATACTTAATTGCCGATCAAATAGTAACCGATTATCATAACGCGTGATGACCGTATGCAGGGCAAAGCGCATTTTCCATAAAAAGCGTCGACAGTTTTTTATCTCTTCAATCTCTTCTGCTGTTAAATAGTTAAACTGAGCGATCTCTTTGAGAGAAATTCCGCCAAAATGCCGCAATGCTATCCATTGAATCATCTGTATATCCCGTAATCCTCCGGGACTATTTTTGATATCGGGTTCTAAATTATAGCTGGTGCTATGGTACTGTTTATGACGTTGCTGCTGTTCAGCGACCTTAGCTTGATAAAACTGTTTTGATGTCCATATTTTATCGGCAAAAATATCATGACGTAGATCATTAAGCAGCGTTTCACTACCAATAATTAAACGTGATTCAATCAGATTGGTCATAATCGTGATATCAGACGCCGCCTCTTGTAAGCACTGTTTTAATGTTCTAACACTATGACCGACATCAAGATGCAAATCCCAGAGCAATCGAAGTAGCTCGCTGATTTGGTTTTCATAAGCCGTTGGTAGGGCTGAGTCACTTAAAACCAGAATATCAATATCTGATAAAGGGTGTAGCTCTGATCTTCCGTAGCCACCCACCGCAATTAAGGCAATTCGGTTATGTTTTAATAAAGATGTTGTCTGTTTAGGGATTTTATAGAATTGCCATAATCGATTGAGTAATTCATCAATAAATTTAGCACGTGTTAAGACGAGTACCTCAATATCGGTACCACTTTCAAATTGTGTTACTGACCACTGATAGAACCGTTCTAATTGATTTTTAAGGTAGCCGAGCGTGAGTTGCTCATCAGTAAAATCAAGTGGTGATGTGGGTAACGCAATTTCAGAAGGGGTCGTTGAATTCATGATTTGAATACTCTACACGAAAATATGATCATCCTCGCTTTAAAAGTGAGCGCTGTCAATGGACAAATCATTTTTTGGATAAAAAAAAAGGGTCTATAAAATAGGCCCAAAATTTAAGCAGAAAGGAATATAACTTTGAAATACGAATAATACCATAAAAAATTTTACCGTTCTTCAAAGTTGCCTAGCTAGATTACCATTGCTTTTTAATTTATGCAATTAAACAGTAAAGAAACCTAAAGATTTATTAATGTCAATAAACGCTTTAATCATTTTTTTTATAATTAATTATAAGGTAAAATTGCTTAAATCATCTTCATTAATTTCTGAATCAATTTGACCAACTAAATAAGAACTCATCTCGGCTTCTTGTGGTGCAACTTGTACATTATCTGATACCAACCAGTTATTAATCCATGGAATTGGATTTGATTTTGTTTCAAATGGCAGCTTTAATCCAACAGCTTGCATACGAATATTGGTAATATACTCGATATATTGGCACAAAATTTCTTTATTTAATCCAATCATTGAACCATTAGAGAACAAGTAATCAGCCCACTCTTTTTCTTGGTTTGCCGCTTTTAAAAATAGGGCATAAGATTCACCTTCACACTCAGCTGCTATTTCAGCCATTTCGGGATCATCTTCACCATGGCGCAAAGTATTTATCATAAATTGCGTTCCCGTTAAATGCAGAGCTTCATCACGCGCAATCAGTTTAATAATTTTGGCATTACCTTCCATTAGTTCGCGCTCAGCAAAAGCAAATGAACAAGCAAAACTGACATAAAAGCGAATAGCTTCTAAGGCATTAACGCTCATTAAGCAAAGATACAGTTTTTTCTTTAATGTTCGACGATCGATTTTAATCGTCTTACCATTCACATCATGATGACCTTCACCCAGTAAATTGTAATAACTCGAGTACTCAATTAAATCATCATAGTAACCCGCGATATCGGTTGCCCGTTTTTTGATCTCTTCATTTGTGACAATATCATCAAAAACGATAGAAGGGTCATTAACAATATTACGAATAATATGAGTGTAAGAACGTGAATGAATGGTTTCAGAAAAAGACCACGTTTCAACCCATGTCTCGAGCTCAGGAATCGAGATCAGTGGTAGTAACGCGATATTTGGGCTACGTCCTTGGATTGAATCTAACAGTGTTTGGTATTTTAGATTACTGATGAAAATATGTTTTTCATGTTCCGGTAATGCCGCATAATCAATTCGATCTTGCGATATATCCACTTCTTCTGGACGCCAAAAAAATGATAGTTGTTTTTCGATTAATTTTTCAAACATCTCATATTTTTGTTGATCATAACGAGCCACATTAACGGGCTGGCCTAAAAACATGGGCTCTTTGAGCTGATCATTATGTACTTGAGAAAAAATGGTATAACTCATGATAGGGTCCTTGATGATTTAATTTTTGTTTTAACCAGATTATTGGTTATATATTACTGTCTATTTTGGTTAGAACTTTCACGTTGTGAATACCTTAATTTAGCAATTGTAGCGAAATAGACATGTTTTCACTACAATTGCGATTAAATAGGTATTCGCTAAATTTTACACGCTCCGCCTTCACAACCATCATCACTTGCTGCAGTTGCGATATCGGTTTGAATATCTTCAGCGCCATCACGTGTATTATGATAATACAGGGTTTTAACACCATATTTATAAGCAGTAAGTAAATCAGCAAGTAACTGCTTCATTGGTACTTTATCATTAGCAAATTTAGTTGGATCATAGTTTGTATTAGCTGAAATAGATTGATCAACAAATTTTTGCATAATACCGACTAATTGCAAATAACCGGAGTTATTTGGAATTTGCCATAGTAATTCATAAAAATGTTTCAGTGTTTCATATTCCGGTACGACTTGTTTTAAAATACCATCTTTTGATGCTTTAACGCTGATATAACCCCTTGGTGGCTCAATACCATTGGTCGCATTCGAGATTTGTGATGATGTTTCTGACGGCATTAAGGCCGATAATGTTGAGTTACGTAATCCATGGGTTTTAATCGATTCACGTAATGACTCCCAATCACATCTTAAAGTCGGTTTAACAATATCATCCAGCTCGCGTTTATAAGTATCAATCGGTAAAATACCTTGTGCATAAGTTGTTTCATGGAATAGTGGGCAAGCGCCTTTTTCCATTGCAAGTTCATTCGATGCTTTGAGTAAATAATATTGCATCGCTTCAAAGGTGCGATGAGTTAAATTATTTGCACTGCCATCAGAGTATTTCACACCATGTTTTGCCAAATAATAGGCATAGTTAATCACACCTATTCCTAAGGTTCGACGATTCATTGATGATGTTTTTGCCGCCGGAATCGGATAATCTTGATAATCAAGTAGTGCATCAAGTGCGCGAACAGCTAAGTTCGCTAGCTCTTCAAAATCGCTTAATGACTCAATTTTTCCTAAATTAAAGGCCGATAGAGTACAGAGTGCAATTTCACCCGTTTCATCATTAATATTATTTAGAGGTTTAGTTGGTAAGGCAATTTCCATACAGAGATTGGATTGTCTTACTGGCGCCACTTCAGCATTAAATGGGCTGTGAGTATTACAGTGGTCAACATTTTGAATATAGATTCGGCCAGTTGAGGCTCGTTCTTGCATCAATAGTGCAAATAACTCGACAGCTTTAACTTCTCGTTTACGAATTGACGGATCCGCTTCATATTGTTGGTACAACCGCTCAAACTCTTCTTGATTAGAGAAAAAGGCATCATACAGTCCCGGTACGTCTGACGGGCTAAATAGTGTGATATTGCCACCTTTAATCAGACGTTGGTATAGTAATTTATTAATTTGTACGCCGTAATCTAAGTGGCGGACACGATTCTCTTCTACACCGCGGTTATTACGTAAAACCAGTAAGTTTTCAACTTCTAAGTGCCAAAGTGGGTAAAATACCGTTGCTGCTCCGCCACGTACACCACCTTGTGAACATGATTTAACTGCTGTTTGGAAATATTTATAAAATGGAATACAACCCGTATGGAATGCTTCACCACCACGAATTGAACTACCTAAGGCACGAATTCTACCGGCATTGACACCAATCCCCGCTCGTTGTGAAACGTACTTAACAATAGCGCTAGCGGTCGCATTAATTGAATCTAAACTATCGTCACACTCAATTAAGACACATGAACTAAATTGACGAGTCGGTGTTCTTACCCCAGCCATAATCGGCGTTGGTAAAGAGATTTTAAACGTCGAAATCGCGTCATAAAAACGTTTTACATAATCAAGACGCGTGGCTTTCGGGTAATTAGCGAATAAACACGCAGCGACTAAAATATATAAAAACTGTGCACTTTCATAAATCTCACCCGTAACGCGATTTTGTACTAAATATTTACCTTCGAGTTGTTTGACTGCCGCATAAGAAAAATCCATATCTCGCCAATGGTCAATAAACTCATCCATCTGATGAAATTCATCTTCGGTATAATCTGTTAATAAATGTTTATCGTAACGACCTGATGCAACTAATTTTTGCACATGATTATATAATTTAGGCGGTTCAAACTGTCCATACGCTTTTTTACGTAAATGGAAAATAGCTAAGCGAGCAGCTAAATACTGATAGTCTGGTGTCTCTTGTGAAATTAAATCAGCGGCTGCGCGAATAATGGTTTCATGAATATCAGCGGTGCGGATACCGTCATAAAACTGAATGTGAGATCTAAGCTCGACTTGCGAAACCGACACGTTATTCAGGCCTTCTGCGGCCCAAGCAATAACTCGGTGAATTTTATCTAGTTCGATTGGTTCTTTTTGACCATTACGCTTAGTGACTAACATTGATTTATTCATGACTCTCATCCATAAAGTTCTCTTTTTCAGGAGGCATATAATAATTGATTTTGATCAAAAAATACAGGATAAAATGTAAGATAAAAATACAATATATGGGGTGCTTTATTTAAGTCATGACTATATATTGTGTTTTTTATCTATTTTTTTAAATAAAAAATAAAATAAATAGGCACTAATTATTATAAATAGGTTGCCTTTTAATCAATGACAAAATTTGGTCTTGATCGGTGCTACATTAGAATAATAGATCACAGCAATATTATAACGAGTATCGAGTTTTATATTGTTGTTGTCAGGAGGTTTATGTTAAGGATACATATCAAAATAATTATAATCATGTATATTAAGCTATATCAAGTCACTAAGATGCAATAAATATTATCTTATTTAGGTTAACCAATATGATGACATATCCTGCGGTTTACATTCTGTTTATTGGTGGTGCAGCCGATAAAGAGCCGTTTATTTGGCAAAATATTAAACTCCCTTTTAGTGAACAATTAACTCATCACTCTGTGGGGGCGTTAGCTAAGTTTTTTTCACAAGAGCTCAGTAACAAACTATCGATTTCAATCTTATCGGAGAAGAGTGAACAAATACCATCCTATAAAATCGATTACTTGGGATATCATGAAGTTTTTTTTGAAGAGTTGCAAAGCTCGGTTCCTGAACAAGCGATTGTGACTGAACCAAGTAGTGAACGTTATCAAAAGATAAAACAACATATTGGTAAAGAGACTAAAGTTTATATTGTTGGGCATAGTTTAGGGGGATGGAATGGTGCTCATTTATCCTATATTTTGTCTCAGTTAGATGTCGATGTTGAATGTCTGATTACCTTAGATCCAGTTGGAACCGGTAATCATGAAGTGGCTTTAATGAATCCGTTGATCAAAAAAGCGCAAATTTATACTAATCCTCCGCTTCCTGTCGCTAAGTATTGGTTTAATATTCAAGCTCATCATATAGATCTTAAAAAGAAAAAGGGGTCTTGGTTTATTGAAGACTGGGTTGCTTGGGCTGGTGGACAGTGGTTGATTACACAGTCATATCCAACGGTGATGAAACAGGTTTGTGAAAAAGCCAATCTGCATCATAAATCTGTCTGTAAAATGTTTACATACCGAACCCGTTTAGGCTTGTCACCACATGAGTATCTACTTAATGCGGTTATGGATGTACTTAAGTAACGGATATTGAATCTAATCGCTGATGAATAAATGATTTATCAGCGATTAGGGTTTAATGACTAAATTAGACTATTGTCTATAATTGGATAGGAATTTTGCAAAACGGTGAATAGCATCATCAAGCTCACCTGTATGAGGAAGCGCAACAATACGTACATGATCCGGTTTATGCCAGTTAAAACCACTTCCTTGTACAAGTAATACTTTCTCTTGTAGTAAAAAGTCTAATACCAGTTTTTGGTCATTATGTAGATTGAACTTTTTCATATCTAATTTAGGGAATAGGTACATCGCCCCTTTAGGACGCGTACATGATACCCCAGGTATATCATTGAGTAGTTGCCATGCCAACATACATTGATCATATAAACGACCACCGGGTTTAATAAATTCATTGATACTCTGGTATCCACCAAGTGCAGCTTGAATCGCATGTTGTAGTGGAACATTGGCACATAAACGCATTGAAGCGAGCATATTAAGCCCTTCAATATAGCCTTTCACGTGTTTTTTAGGACCACATAGTGCCATCCAACCTTGTCTAAATCCTGCGGCACGGTAAGTTTTTGATAATCCACTCATCGTAATCACAAATAAATCTGGCGCTAATGCTGCAATCGAGTGATGAACCGCATCATCATAAAGAATTTTATCGTAAATTTCGTCAGCAAAAATGATAATATTGTGTTGGCGAGCAATTTCAGCCATCTCAAGTAAAATCTCTTTACTGTATACGGCACCTGTTGGGTTATTAGGATTAATGATGACTAATCCTTTGGTTTTTGGTGTGATTTTTTTCTTAATATCTTCCAAATCAGGTTGCCAGTCAGCCTCTTCATCACAAATATAGTGAACCGCATTACCGCCTGATAAGCTAACTGCTGCTGTCCAAAGTGGATAATCTGGCATTGGGACTAAAACTTCATCACCGGTATTTAGTAAAGCTTGCATTGACTGTACAATTAGCTCTGAAACACCATTACCAATATAGATATCTTCGACATCAAGATTCAAAATACCTCGAGCTTGGTAATCTTGCATAATTGCTTTACGTGCTGAGTATAGTCCTTTTGAATCACAATATCCTTGGGATGTTGGTAAATTACGAATTACATCAACTAACAATTCATCTGGTGCAGCAAAACCAAATGGCGCCGGATTGCCAATATTGAGTTTTAGGATTTTTTGACCTTCTTCCTCAAGTTTTTTAGCATAATCAAGAATCGGACCGCGTATATCGTAACAAACGTGTTCTAATTTATTTGATTTTTCAAATGACACCATAATTATTGTCCTTTATTTTAATAATATCGTTATAATTTTTATTGATAAAACAATCTACTCCTATTTAGATAATTTTTGAAGATGTTATTATAGTTCGCCGATAAATATTTTTTTATTTGAATGAAATTTTGCCTGGAGAATCCAATGAAGACCATTTTGACTGTAATAGGTAAAGACCAAACGGGAATAATTGCTGGTGTAAGTCAAAAGTTGTATGAATTAAATATTAACATATTAGATGTAACGCAAACAATCATGGAAGATTACTTTACCATGATTATGCTACTCGATTTATCAAAAATTAATGTTTCCTTTGATGAAGTTAAAAATGCTTTGACTGAAACGGGTAATAATCTGAAAGTTAAAGTAAATATTCAGCGTGAAGAAATTTTTGATGCGATGCATCGTTTATAATCTCATTAAAAAGGTATCACAATGGAAACTAGACAGATTTTAGAAACAATAAAAATGATCGAGGAAGAAAAACTCGATATTCGTACTATTACGATGGGAATATCACTACTTGATTGTATTGATAGTGATGGCGTTAAAGCTAGACAAAAAATTTATGACAAGATCACGCGTTTAGCGGGGAATCTAGTTAAAGTAGGCGAAGATATTTCGTCTGAATTTGGTATCCCAATTATCAATAAACGTATTTCAGTTACGCCTATTTCTTTAATTGCAGGGGCGAGTGCGGATAAAGATTATGTTGAGTTTGCTAAAACGCTTGATGCTGCGGCGAAAGCGGTAGGGGTAAACTTTATTGGTGGTTTTTCCGCATTGGTGCAAAAAGGCTTTCATAAAGGCGATAATATTTTAATCGATTCGATTCCACAAGCGTTGGCACAAACTGAGCGTGTCTGCTCTTCAGTCAATGTAGGTTCTACGCAAACAGGTATTAATATGGATGCGGTTAAACGTATGGGAGAGATCATTAAAGAGGCTGCTGCTTTAACCGCCGATAACAATAGTATGGCCTGTGCAAAATTAGTGGTTTTTGCTAATGCCGTTGAAGATAACCCATTTATGGCGGGTGCTTTTCATGGTGTCGGTGAAGCTGACTGTGTTATTAATGTCGGTGTTAGTGGACCCGGAGTTGTCAAACGAGCATTAGAGAAAGTAAAAGGTGAGCCTTTTGATGTTGTTGCTGAAACGATTAAAAAAACCGCTTTTAAGATCACCCGAATGGGGCAATTGGTCGGTAAAGAGGCATCAGAACGTTTAGGTGTTCAGTTTGGTATTGTTGATTTATCTTTAGCGCCAACGCCAGCCATTGGTGACTCGGTTGCTCATATTCTTGAAGAGATGGGACTAGAGGTTGTTGGCACGCACGGGACAACGGCGGCTCTTGCTATGCTAAATGATGCAGTGAAAAAAGGCGGTGTTATGGCCTGTGGTCACGTCGGCGGCTTAAGCGGTGCATTTATTCCGGTTTCTGAAGATGCGGGTATGATTGATGCTGTTAATAATGGCTCATTAAATCTTGAAAAATTAGAAGCAATGACCTGCGTCTGTTCTGTTGGGTTAGATATGATCGCGATTCCTGGCGATACTCCAGCAGAAACGATTTCGGCTATTATTGCTGATGAAGCGGCAATTGGTGTGATTAATCATAAAACGACAGCTGTACGTATTATTCCAGCAGCTGGCATGTCAGTTGGTGATAATGTTGAATTTGGTGGTTTACTTGGTCATGCGCCAATTATGCCGGTGAATAAATTTAGCTCTGCTGACTTTATTAAACGAGGCGGTCGTATTCCGGCTCCAATTCACTCCTTCAAGAACTAAACGAATTTCTTATCTTAATTACTACCTTTTGGAATGATAAATTTATATAACAAAAGGTAGTCATCATTTTAATCTTAATTAGCTTTTATTAGTCTACTTTTTTCGGTTATGTCAGGTGATAGCGCTTATAGTGATGCCAAATAAATCATGATGATCATAATAAACAGTTATTGCTAAGAATTTTTAATCAAACAAATTAATTTGTCTAAGTAGCAAAAGCCCATATAATTGACGGTCATTTTAGAAATGATAGTAATCAGATAGATAACGAGTTTATTGTGAATAGGATTTTTGATTTAGTTAATGAGTTTTTTGCATTTTTAGCACCGATTACCGATGCGGTATGGGACTTTCCTACTAATATTGAATGGTATCGTTCAATTCCTGTATTAGGACAGTTCTCTTTTCCTGTCATTTTATTAATTGGCGTTGGGATCTATTTTACGATTCGTACCCGCTTTATTCAGGGAAAAAGTTTTGCCCCCGCTGTTAAAATCATGCTAGCAAGACAACCCTCAAAACAGGGGGTTAGTGCGGTTGGTTCCTTTATGTTAGGTCTGGCAATGCGAGCGGGGCCAGGTAATATAGTGGGGATTACTGGTGCAATATCTATCGGAGGGCCTGGTGCTCTGTTTTGGATGTGGGTCGCGGCCTTTTTTGGTATGGCTTCGGCCTTTACAGAATCAGTTCTTGCTCAGTTATTTAAAGAGAAAAAAGGTGATGAATATGTTGGTGGTCTCCCTTTTTATGGTAAACGTATTTTAGGTAATAAACGGTTTGTTGGCTTATTTTTATCATTTGTCTTTATTACTTATGCGTTGTTTAATATTCCCGCTCAAACCTTTAACGTATTTTCTGCTATTGGTGCGATTGCTGAAGCATCAACCGGTGAAACATATAGCCGACAATCAACGCTATACTATGTTATTTCAGTCATTTTAGTTGTGGCATCTGCATTTATTATTTTTGGTGGTATTCGTCGGGTTGTTGCTTATTCTGATGTATTAGTACCGATAAAAGCGGTTGTCTTTGTTGGAATGTCACTCATTATTATTCTTATTAATTTCCCGTTGATCCCTTATTTCTTTAAAGAGGTTGTTGTCGGTGCATTTCTACCTCATGCTATTTTTGGTGGAACGATTGGTACCGCACTTGCTCAAGGGGTAAAACGCGGTCTAATGTCAAACGAAGCAGGTCAAGGTACAATAACGATGGCGGCGTCAGTTGCAAATAACCGTCATCCTTGTGAACAAGGTCTTGTACAAAGTTTCGGTGTATTTTTTGATACGATGGTTATTTGTACGATGACTGGATTTATCGTGGTAATGGCGCATGTTTGGACTGGTTATACCGATGGTGCGATATGGGAATCTGTGCGAGCGTCAAAGCTTCCTTTATATTTAAGTTCAGTAGAAGCATTAGTGCCAGTGTCTATCGCTAGAATTATTGAGATTATTATGTGTGCGTGTTATGGGCTATTTGCCTTTACGACATTGCTAGGAATGATCTCATTTGCTGAAATTTCGGCCAATTTTATCTCTAAAAAACAAAGTTTTATATGGATTATTCGTGCATTAGGTTCATTAGTTTTTGTACCATTCGGGATATTGACTATTTTAGCCGGACTTGAGTTAGGTAATCTCTGGTATATCTCAGATTTGATGAACATTATTATGGTTTATATTAATATTCCACTATTATTGTTAGGATTACCATTTGTTCTTAAAGCATTAGATCACTATCGTAAAACTAAAGGTGCGCCTTTTGACTCAGCAAAATATGGTTTTATTACCGATTGCTGGGATGGAAAAGATAATACACGTCCATAAGAAGGGTCTTTATAAAGAGAAAGCGGGTAATTCCCGCTTTTTTTATTTATTACATTTAGATAGATGAAAATTACATCACTTTTTCCTATTTGTAATAATGTATAATATAATGCAAAAAATATTATGTATTGCATAAGTGCCATATTCATCTTGATAGGAAAATAAATATAATGAAATTTAAACCGTTCTACGTCATTTTGTTAATCATCATTATTGGAGCTATCTTTTTATTTAATAGCTACAACACCATTCAAAGTAATGACGAAAAGGTGGCCGCATCTTGGTCTGAAGTCCTTAATCAGTATCAACGACGCGCTGATTTAGTGCCTAATTTAGTTAATACTGTTAAAGGCTATACTGCTCATGAGCAAAAAGTATTGATAGACGTGACGGAAGCAAGATCAAAAGTCGCCTCAATTAATATTGATGCAGGACAGTTGACAGATCCCGCTATGATCGAAAAATTCCAACAAGCGCAAAGTCAGCTAAGTTCAGCTTTAAGTCGCTTAATTGCGGTTAGTGAAAATTATCCAGAATTAAAAGCAAGCTCGCTTTATCGTGATCTGATGGTGCAATTAGAGGGGACCGAAAATAGGATTACGGTAGCTCGAGGTCGCTATATTAGTGCTATTCAAGTTTATAATAGCTATATTCGTAAAATACCGGGTAAATTAATTGCTGACTATTACGATTATTTACCTAAAGCACAGTTCTCTGTAGCTAATGAAAAAGAGATTAGTACCGCACCGACTGTTAATTTTAATTAGTGGTTATCTGAGTTATTGATATCAACACTATGTGTGACGTTACTACTTTCACACATAGTGGCTTCTCATCTTATTTAATGCAAGCGGTCCTGCGGTTGGTGTTTACGTAAGTTTTCAATATCGACTTTATCAAAAATATAATGTGAACCACAGTAATCGCAGTGCATATCAATATTACCATCTTCCGCTAAGATCGTATCAACTTCATGTGCTGGTAAGGTGATTAATGTGTCGGCACAACGTTCTCGTGAACAGGTACATTTAAATTCTACACATTGCCCATCAAATAATCGCACTTCTTCTTGATGGTATAATCGATATAAAATCTCATCCGCTGGTAAGGAAAATAACTCTTCGGACTTTATTGTTTCTGCTAATGCAGTAAGATGTTCGAAAGATTCAGCCGTTCCTTCACTCGCGGGTAAAACTTGTAATAATATTCCAGCTGCCATTGGTTTATTTTGGTATACACCTGTTTTAATCAGTAAGCGAGTCGGTAGCTGTTCTGATTGTTTAAAATAGTTCTCTATACAGCCTGTTAAGGTATCCGCTTCCAAGCCAACAATACCTTGGTAACGCTCTCCTTTTTTAGGGGTGATAGTGATAATAATATATCCATTACCTATCATCTCTTTTAACGTTGCATTATCGGCTATCGCACCATTTACTCTGGCAACGCCACGCATTTGCTGATGATTATTACCATTGATTACCGCTAAATTAAGTGGTCCATCGCCTTGTAATTGAACCGTGATATCACCTTCAAATTTCAAGGTAGCAGTAAGCAAACTGGTTGCAACAAGTAACTCACCTAATAAGTTTTGTACCGCTAAAGGGTAATTATGATTATTTAAAATATGTTGGTAAGTTTCGCTAAGATTAATTAACTCACCGCGAACTGAATGGTTATCAAATAAAAAACGTGATAATTTATCGTGATGGGCTACGTGATCTGTTTCGTTCTGGTTCATATTGTCTCCTGATGAATGGGTTATTCACCATATTTAAATTTAATTAGATTGCGTCGCTCTTTTTTATCCGGCCGACGATCGGGATGTGGCATGGTCAATGCACCAAGTTTACGAGCCATAGCAACTTCTTCTCGTTTAACGATACTTTCTGCTGTTTCTTGGTATAGCATATGCGCTTCACTGGCTGGACGACGTTGTTCACTCAACGCTTGTATAATGATTTTTTTCTCATCACTACCTTGGCGTAGTTTAAGCTCTGCACCTATTTCAACTATTTTGCTCGGCTTTGTCCTTTGACCGTTATAATGTACTTTACCACCTTCGACCATATCCCTAGCTAAAGAGCGCGTTTTATAAATTCTTGCGGCCCATAACCATTTATCTAACCGAATTTGTTGCTCTGTATTATTCATATTTGTATCCTTAGGATATCAATATAATGAGGATAGATTTTATAAAATCAATAGTCGACAAATTGATTATTCTTAATTGAATAGGTTTTTTCATCAGTACTAAATTGTCCCTCTAATGATAATGGCTGCAAATCGCCATGTAATTCAAGGGTATATTTGTTAGCACTGATGGGATTATTGATCAAATGCCATAGCGGTAGTATTTGGCTACTAACATTATAGGCATCAAGCGTTAGCGATTGTAATTGTTTGGTTGTTAATAGGGTTGCATTTCCTTCAAGTACACCTGAATTAATTAAAGTACTAAAGGCGGCAGTACTGTTTGTTGGCGTTAAACTTAACGTTAGATCTGGTTTATTTAGCTCAACGGTATTTAGTGTACCACTATCAGCCTTGACTAAAACCTTGCCAGCAATGTGCAATTCATCTTTTGTTATATGTACATTAATGTCATTACCAAATGCTTCAAATGCCGTAAATTGAAATGGAAAATTAGGGGCAGTATTAATAATTAAGCTAGGCATCAGCGCAAATTGTTTTATTACTATGTCGGTTGGGAAATAATCGGTCAATGGTAGTGAACTTAGTGATTGATACCAACTTTCGGGCAACTCATAACGTAGCCCTACAGCAATAATATTATCAATCGTTAGTTTATCGTTTTGCCAACGCCCGGATAATTTAATATTGCCATGGTTCCATGTGGCCATGGCTTGTTCTACGATAATCTTATCATTGTCATAGTACCACTTTAATAATGGAGCCTCAATCAGCTCATTATTCCAAACGATACTCTGTGCATTAAAGGCTAAATCACTCTTTTCGATATGCCAAGTGTTACTATAATTAACATTTTTAACATCAAGATTCCCTTTTTCAATCGAAAATTTGGGTGTAACAATACTACTATTAATGATGGAAAGTTGTGCAATGGTAGTCTCTGGTAAATCGGCTGAAAGATCATCAATATTAGATGTGTCAATTTGAGAACTGATATTATTTAATCTCAGTTGACTGATATTTAGATGGTTATTCGCAAGAATATGACCTTTCATTGTGAAAAAGCCATGAGCAATATTCCCACCTACATTAGACAATGTTAAAACCTTATCTTTTTGTGTACCTTGAATAAAAATTGCATCAATATTGAGTTGATTGTAGTTAGCATTTTCAACCGTTAGTGTAAACTGACTATCAAGCCGTTCACTCATCCATTGTGATGACCAAGGTGCAATACTGCCAGAGATATTGTTGAGAGCAATCTGATTGTCTTGTTTCGGCGTACTATATTTTAGAGAGATATTTTTGAGCTGCAAAATATTACTATTTAGTACTGGTAGGGTGGCAGAGGATTGTACATATCCATTTTCGATTAAAACATAATCAAACGAATGAGACTGTAATAAGTTATTCTTTTGTAGTACCACCACCATTTTTTGGGCTGAAAGATAAGTAACCGTTTTAGCTTTATCTTGGATGGTGAAATTCTCTAATTCTATTTCATAAGGTTTAAAAATAGAGTGCGATACATTACCGATCGAAATTGAATAATTATCATTATAATGAGAGAGTAGTTTACCTGCATAACCGGCCCCAAACTCTGTTTGGATTAACAAATACGGGAAAATAATCACGAACCACAGAATCGCAATCAAAAGTAAAATCAATAATCTGAGTCGTTTTAACATATCGTCTTATTTCTGGCGTATTATTTAATATAGTTCATTATAATATTGCAAACTGATTGATATCAAATATATATTTTATTTACTGTAGCTAAGAATATACTTATCTATTAGCCATTATACAACATCATTATGTCAAATAAGGGATTGTCGATGTAATGATTCAACACATTTGGTGATATCAATATTTGTACAACAAGTGATAATATGACTGGTATTTTATTCTATTTTTATCCTATTTTTTTCAATGTAGTCGGGAATTTTTTTATATCGGCAATGGTATATATTGATTATTGATGGGCTGTTCTCGCTGGTTACTTTTTTATTGCTTGCCTTATCTTAAATAATCGCTAATATATTTGCCACTAACAGATAAAAAACACTTCCTTTTAACTAGGGCGTGTTTTTTATTGTTTATAGAAAACGATTACGGTTATTTTGTAATATATAATAGTGAGGAAAAATGAGAAATGAAACAGATTCCAATGACGGTGAAAGGTGCCGAATTATTACGTGCTGAACTGGAAGAACTAAAAAGTGTAAAACGTCCGCAAATTATTGCTGCGATTGCAGAGGCAAGAGCACATGGTGATTTGAAAGAAAATGCTGAGTATCATGCGGCGCGCGAGCAACAAGGTTTTTGTGAAGGACGCATTCAAGAAATTGAATCTAAATTATCTCAAGCACAAGTTATTGATATTACAAAAATAAAAAATACGGGTAGGATTATTTTTGGTGCAACGGTTACGGTAGTTAATTTAGATTCTGATGAAGAGATCACATATCGCATTGTGGGTGATGATGAAGCCGATTTTAAACAAAATCTAATCTCAGTTAATTCACCGATTGCGAGGGGATTGATAGGTAAGGAAGAAGATGACACCGTTTCAATTAAAACGCCTGGCGGTGATGTTGAGTTTGATATCTTAAAGGTGGAATATATCTAAGATATGCCGCATTTGCGGCATATTTTGGCGCTAAAAATTAACGTTAAAGTTAGTTTTTAGGTAAAGTGATTTTTTTGTCTTCGCTTGGTTTAAATAGTGTCAAAATAGAACCAATTAATTGAACTTGTACTGCATTTGTTTCACGAATAATGGCATCACAAATTAATTTTTTAGTTTCACGATCTTCCGCTGAAACTTTAACTTTGATCAGTTCATGAAAATTGAGCGCACTATCAATTTCAGCAAGGACACCTTCAGTGAGGCCATTCGCTCCAATCATAACCACTGGTTTTAGATGGTGGGCTTCACTTTTTAAATATTGTTTTTGTTTATTAGATAAATTCATTTAATTTAATATCTTTAGGGGTTGTAATTTTACTATTCTACCCTTATATAAAGTAAAACTTCAATGAATATTCACTCTCTTAGTAATAAATGTAGGATTAAATGTGAGTAGTAAAAAACGATCTGGTAGTTCAACTCGTTGGTTAAATGAGCATTTTAACGATCGCTTTGTTCAGCAAGCACAAAAAAAAGGATTACGTTCTCGTGCTTGGTTTAAGCTTGAAGAGATACAACAAACTGACAAGTTATTTAAGCCGGGTATTACCGTTGTTGATCTGGGGGCTGCACCGGGTGGATGGTCACAATATGCCGCATCATTAATTGGCGATAAAGGTAGGATCATTGCATGTGATCTATTGCCGATGGATCCGATTGTAGGTGTTGATTTTTTACAAGGTGATTTTCGTGACGAGGCGGTATTAGCGGCTCTTTTAGAACGTGTTGGTGAAGATAAAGTGCAAGTTGTCATGTCTGACATGGCGCCGAATATGAGTGGCCAGCCAGCCGTTGATATTCCTCGCTCAATGTATTTAGTTGAGTTAGCGCTTGATATGTGCCGTGATGTACTTGCGTCAAATGGTAATTTTATTGTAAAAGTTTTTCAAGGCGAAGGATTTGAAGAGTTTCTCCGACTTGTTCGAGAAATGTTTAAAACGGTCAAAATCCGTAAGCCAGAGGCATCTAGAGCGAGATCTCGTGAAGTGTATATTGTTGCGATGGGTAGAAAATAGTCAGTTGCCTTTTTTTATTGTACTGTGATAGCATTATGCATCATTTGGATATGAGCATAATCCATTATTTTTGAGGGGTTTTCTTTTGAACGACATGGTTAAAAATTTGCTTATTTGGGGTGTGATTGCTGTAGTATTGATTGCTGTTTTTAATCAATTCAGTTCAATTTCAAGCAGCGGCCAACAAGTAAGCTATACAACTTTTTATTCTGACATAACGAACGGTAAGCTTAAAGAAGTCCATATTAATAATAAAGAAATAGCAGCGACTACGAGTAGTAATAGTAATTACGTTACCTATATTCCCTATTTTGATAATAAGCTAATGGATGATCTTTTGAAGTATAATGTTCCAGTATTTGGTACCCCTGAAGAAAAACCGAGTTTATTAACAACGATTTTAATTTCTTGGTTTCCTATAATTTTCTTAATTGGTTTCTGGTTATTTATCATGCGCCAAATGCAAGGTGGTGGTAAAGGCGGCCCAATGTCTGTTGGTAAAAGTAAAGCCCGTATGCTAACGCCCGATCAAGTAAAAACTAAATTTACGGATGTGGCAGGTAGTGAAGAAGCTAAGCAAGAAGTTACAGAAGTTGTGGATTTTTTACGTGATCCAGGTAAATACCAGAAGTTAGGTGGCCGAATTCCAAAAGGTATTTTAATGGTCGGACCTCCTGGTACCGGTAAAACATTACTTGCTCGTGCGATTGCAGGTGAAGCGAATGTACCATTTTTTACAATTTCTGGTTCTGACTTTGTGGAAATGTTTGTTGGTGTTGGTGCTTCACGTGTACGTGATCTTTTTGAACAAGCGCGTAAACATGCTCCATGTATCATTTTTATTGATGAAATTGATGCGGTAGGTCGTAAACGTGGTGCCGGTTCAATGGGTGGTCATGATGAGCGTGAACAGACATTAAACCAAATGTTAGTTGAAATGGATGGTTTTGAAGCCAATAGTGGAATCATCATCATTGCTGCAACTAACCGTGTTGATATTTTAGATCCTGCGTTATTACGTCCTGGTCGTTTTGACCGTCAAGTGCAGGTAGGTTTACCTGATATGAAAGGTCGTGAACAGATCTTGGCAGTACATGTGCGTAAAGTACCGTTAGATAATAATGTTGATCTTTCTGTTTTAGCTCGCGGTACTCCTGGTTACTCAGGTGCTGACTTAGCTAATTTAGTCAATGAAGCTGCGCTATTCGCTGCTCGTCGTAATAAACGTTTAGTTTCAATGGACGAGTTTGAAGAGGCAAAAGATAAAATCAATATGGGTACAGAACGTCGTTCATTGACGATGACTACTGAACAGTTAGTTAATACTGCGTATCATGAAGCTGGACATGCGATTGTTGGATACTTAGTGCCTGAACATGATCCATTGCATAAAGTGACAATTATTCCACGTGGTGGTGCATTAGGTGTAACCTTTTTCTTACCAGAAGGTGATCAGATTAGTCAAAGCAAAACGAAGTTAGAGTCGATGATTTCAACTGCTTATGCTGGGCGTATTGCTGAAGGTCTAATTTATGGTGACGATAAAATTACATCAGGCGCATCAAGTGATATTCGTTATGCCTCCAATGTTGCTCGTGCGATGGTTACTGAATGGGGCTTCTCAGATCGCTTAGCACCGATATTTTTTGAATATGAAGAGTCGTCTTATGGCCCAATGAAGAAAATATCTGATGAAACTGCCCGCATTATTGATGAAGATGTACAAGCGATTATTAAGCGTAATTATGAGCGGGCATATCAATTACTTACTGATAATATCGATATTTTGCATGCGATGAAAGATGCATTAATTAAGTATGAGACAATTGGTAAGAAACAGATTGCTGAATTAATGGGGCGTAAGCCAGTCACTCCGCCGGATGGCTGGACAGAAAAAGATGAACAAGCGGTGAAAGCGGTTCCTACTGAGGGTGAATCTGAACCAACATCAAAAAATGATATTGGGCCGGATGACTCTTCCTCATCTAATAGTTAATTCTATTACTAATTTAAACGCGCTTAGGCGCGTTTTTTTACAACTAAATTAGGAGTATTTATATGGAAATTAAGTTTAATCAACATGTCCTGGATCTCACCTTCCCTCATGTGATGGGGATTTTGAATGTCACTCCAGATTCATTCTCTGATGGTGGTAAATTTAATAATTTAGATGCAGCAATGTACCATGTCGATCAAATGGTACAAGCAGGGGCCACGATGATCGATATTGGTGGTGAATCGACTAGACCTGGTGCGGATGATGTGACAGTTGAACAAGAACTGGAACGCGTTGTTCCTGTTGTTGAAAAAATAGCAAAATATTTTGATGTTTGGATCTCGGTTGATACATCTAAGCCTGAAGTGATGACCGAATCAGCGAATGCAGGTGCCCATTTAATTAATGATATTAGAGCATTAACATTACCGGGTGCATTGCAAGCAGCACAAAAAACAGGTTTACCTGTTTGTCTTATGCATATGCAAGGTGAACCGAAAACGATGCAACAGGCTCCATGCTATAAGCAAGATATCTATCTTGAAGTTGATCAGTTTTTTACTGAACATATCCAGCGTTGTGTTGATGCCGGTATTGCACGAGATAAAATTATGTTAGATCCGGGTTTTGGTTTTGGTAAAACATTACAACATAATTATCGTCTCTTAGCTAAATTAGATGAGTTTCATCATTTTGGCTTGCCACTATTAGTGGGTATGTCACGCAAATCAATGATTGGACAAATCTTGAATGTACCACCATTAGAGAGAACAATTGGTAGTGTTTCATGTGCCGTTATTTCAGCAATGAAAGGTGCTAAAATTATTCGCGTACATGATGTTAAAGAGACATTTGATGCCTTACGTATCGTGCAAGCAACACTAGCAGAAGCGTAAGAGTCAGAGGAATTCTGCGCCAAGGCGCAGAACTCACCAGCGACCAGATGAACCACCGCCACCACTTCGACCACCTCCACCACTGAATCCGCCACCTCCTCCGCGACCTATACTGCTGCTGTTTCTTGATGATGAACCACTGGATCGCCCGTTTTTTGAGAGCGTAAAACCACATATGATAAATCCAATAAGAGCGAAAATAAGTTTAAATGGCGTTGGTAATACAGCAAAGATAGCTAAACAGGCAAGCGTTACAGCGACAGATACTCTTATGTTTATCTGAGGTTTGATTATTTTATTATTTTTATCAATTTTTGTGCTAACGAATAAATTTAAGAAAGGTACGACGATAAATCCATGCAACATAGCAAAAACAAACGAGATCATAAGGCTAAATAATAACGTAAATCCACTTAAGAATAGCCCCGTTTTTATTAAATCTATTAATAAAAAAGAGCTGTCGATGAATAGATAAGTAAAACAACCTGTGCAACCAATCAACCATAAGATAATATACCTTTTTGCCGATTTTATCAGTGAGTTAGTTGGTTGAATCACATAGCCCATCAAAGTACAGAACATAATGATAAGTGCATTAATACCAGCAAGCTCTACCAGATAGTTATAGGTTTCCTGCATTTTTTCATCATCAGCAAAGAGATTATTAACTGGATCAGTGATAATACTATCAATGGCTTTTATGGCATCAGATAT
Source organism: Orbaceae bacterium BiB (assembly GCA_036251205.1). Lineage (NCBI taxonomy): Bacteria > Pseudomonadati > Pseudomonadota > Gammaproteobacteria > Orbales > Orbaceae > Orbus > Orbus mooreae. The sequence goes on from CP133958.1 coordinate 2,467,812, forward strand.
GCCTTGATAATACTGTTCAGTTTTAAATGCCGGTATTAAATATTGTTCCATAATTCGATGGGTTCTTAAGTCAGTTAATTGGCCTTCTAGCCCATAACCAACTTCAATTTTTAGCTCTCTATCTTCTAATGCAATCAATAATAGTACGCCATTATCTTTGCCTTTTTGACCCAATTGCCAATCATTAAAAATCAGATTTGCCTGCTCGTCAATCGTTGTATTTGATAAATGTGGAATAATTAAAATAGCAAGTTGGCTACCGTCAGGATGACTATTTTCAAAGGTTATAATTTGCGTATTTAACTTATCTAACTCTTCTGGTGTTAATGTTTGTGTTAAATCTGTAATGCGTTTATTTAACGTTGGGATCGCCAAATTGTTGGCATTTGTGCTAAAAATGACAAATAAAAAGAGTAAGGTAAAAGCAAGCAAGTGATATTTTTTCATTATTATAGTAACATGACTTGAATCGATTTTGTCATTATAACAAATAATGAGCTAACTTAAACGTAAGACGGGTTACTAAAAATAGTAGAAGGAAATAGATGATGTCGGAAAGAAAATATTTTGGCACTGATGGTATTCGAGGTCGAGTGGGCGTTTTCCCAATTACTCCTGATTTTGCCTTAAAACTTGGTTGGGCCGTTGGCTGTGTTTTAGCGCAAAATGGTGTCGGTAAAGTTCTGATTGGTAAAGATACACGTATTTCCGGTTATATGCTTGAATCGGCTCTAGAGGCCGGATTTGCTTCTGCCGGCGTTGCTGCTGCTTTTACTGGCCCAATGCCTACGCCCGCAATAGCTTATTTGACGCGAACATTTCGTGCTGATGCCGGAGTGGTTATCTCTGCATCACACAACCCTTTTTATGATAATGGTATTAAGTTCTTTTCTACCGAAGGTAAAAAATTACCCGATCATATCGAGCACTTAATTGAGGAACAATTAGAAAAACCACTCAGTTGCGTTGATTCAGACAAATTAGGACGAGCAAGTCGTATCACTGATGCCGCTGGCCGTTATATCGAGTTTTGTAAAGGGACATTTGATCATGATCTGAGCTTATCAGGATTGAAAGTCGTTGTTGATTGTGCCAATGGTGCTACTTATCATATTGCCCCAAATGTTTTAAAAGAGCTAGGTGCGAAAGTTATTAAAATCGGTTGTGAACCCGATGGTATGAATATTAATCATCATTGTGGTGCAACAGACGTACAGGCATTGATTGAAAAAGTATTAGCTGAAAAGGCTGATGTTGGTTTCGCATTAGATGGTGATGGTGATCGTATCATTATGGTTGATCACTTAGGTAATGTGCTTGATGGTGATAAAATTATCTATATTATTGCTCGAGAGGCTTTACGTAATGGACAACTGAAAGGCGGTGTTGTCGGTACCTTGATGAGTAATATGGGGCTTGAAATTGCATTGAAAGAGCTTGGTATTCCATTTGTCCGAGCTAAAGTTGGCGATCGTTATGTATTAGAAAAATTACTCGAAAATAATTGGCGATTTGGTGCTGAAAATTCCGGACATGTCTTATTACTTGATAAAACGACCACTGGAGATGGGATTGTAGCCGGATTACAAGTATTATCGGCGATGATTCGTAATAAAATGACGTTAGCTGATTTAAGCAGTGGTATGAAATTACTACCACAAGTTTTGATTAATGTACGTTTCTCAGGTAAAAGTGATCCATTAAATCATCCTGACGTTATTGCAACAATAAAAGACGTTGAGTCATTACTTGAATATAAGGGGCGCGTTTTAATTCGTAAATCGGGGACTGAACCACTGATTCGAGTCATGGTAGAAGGTCAAGATAATGAGTTAGTACTTCAGTATGCAGAAAGAATCGCAGCAGTCGTTAGAAACAATTAATTGTCACTAGAAGCCGTATTTTAATACGGCTTTTTTACTCAAGCATCATTAACATTATCAATAATAAAAACTCATAACACGGGAATGATAAGTATAATGAACCATAATACAGATTATCTGTTTATTTTGAACCAAGCGATTCGGGCTCCTTCTGGGCATAATAGTCAACCTTGGCTGTTTCAACTATATGCAGATCGTATTGATGTATTACCTAATTATCAAAAAACTTTACCTGTGGTAGATCCGTATAATCGAGAATTATTTATTAGTGTTGGCTCTATTGTTGAAAATATTGTTATTGCCGCATCAGCAAAAGGATATGGTTCGCAAACAGCAATAAGTGAAAATGGTGAGGTCTCTATTACCTTACAAAAACAGTTAATTGATGTTGCAGATAAAGATTCGCTGTTCTTCATGCAATAACAGCAAACTAATCGAAGCTGCTTTAATGGTAAAATTATTACTAATGAACAGCTGAATGTCCTACAATTAATTAGTTTAGATAAAGGTATTAATCGCGCTTTTTACCAGAATAAAAGTCGTGAGTTTGAGTTGATAACTGACTTAATTTTAAGAGGTAATGTAATACAGATGACAGATAGTGCATTTGTGGATGAATTAAAATTATGGGTGAGATTTAATCGAAAACATTCAGAGCAGATGAATGATGGATTAAGTTATGCTGTATTTGGCGCACCGAATATGCCTAAGTTTATTGCAAGGCTAATCATATCCGCTTTCTTAAATGTGAAAAATCAAAATAAACAAGATGTTAAAAAGATACAATCCGCCTCTCATTTTATGTTATTGTCGACTCAAGAGGATACTTTAACGCAGTGGATTAACTTAGGTCGATCAATGCAGCGCCTATTATTAAATTGTACCGCCTTGGGAATATCTTATGCCTATATGAATCAACCGATTGAAGTGGAATCATTATCTGCGGAAATGAAAGCGACTTTAGGGATGAATCAATACCCAATAATGTTATTACGGCTTGGTTTTGCAAATCCCCAACCTTATTCTAAAAGAAAACCCATAACAGAATTGATAATTCGCTCTTAAGCACTCAATTTTTCTTATCTTGTTCTAGGTTTTGATAAATATTGAGTCACTTGCTATTAAATTAGTGCAATTGCTTATTTTGCCGCTTTGCGCTATTGTAACGTTTATTCCAACTTTTTGACTCTTTTCATAATGCAAACAAATATCGCAATTCTTGGTTCAACTGGTTCAATTGGCTGTAGTACATTATCGCTTATCCGACATAATCCAACGGCATATAAAGCTTATGTACTTACTGGTGGTAAAAATGTCACTAAAATGGTTGAACAGTGTCAAGAATTTAAACCCAAATACGTAGCAATGGCTGATCCTGCTTCAGCCAAATTGTTACAACAGCATTTATATGATTTAGGGCTAAATATTGAGGTTTTATCGGGAGAGCAGGCGATTTGTGATTTAGCGCAGCTACCTGAAGTTACACAAGTCATGGCCTCAATCGTTGGCGCTGCCGGTTTAAAATCGACACTGGCTGCGATTGAAAAGGGTAAACGTATTCTACTTGCCAATAAAGAGTCGTTAGTGACTTGCGGTCATTTATTTATGCAAGCGGTTAAAAAACATGGTGCGCAGTTATTACCTGTTGATAGTGAACATAATGCTATTTTTCAAAGTTTACCTAGTGTGGTGCAACATGATTTAGGTTTTGCCGTGCTTGCCCAGCAAGGCATTAGTAAAATTGTATTAACGGGATCTGGTGGACCATTTCGCGATCTCGATATTAGTAAACTAAAAAACGTGACACCAGAGCAAGCCGTTGCTCATCCAAATTGGTCAATGGGAAGGAAAATCTCAGTCGATTCAGCAACTATGATGAACAAAGGATTGGAATATATTGAAGCAAGATGGCTCTTTAATGCCTCACCAGAGGAGATGGAGATCATTATTCATCCACAATCAATTATTCACTCTATGGTACGTTATACTGATGGTAGCGTGATTGCAGAACTTGGTCATCCAGATATGTGCACGCCGATTGCTTATTCTATGTCTTATCCAGAAAGAATTATTTCAGGTGTACCACCGCTTGATTTTACAAAGCTATCTCAATTGACATTCCTACAACCTGATTTTAAACGTTATCCTTGTTTAAAACTCGCGATCGATGCATCTCAAAATGGACAAGCCGCTACCACATCACTGAATGCTGCAAATGAAATCGCTGTTGACGCATTTTTAAATCGACAAATTGGTTTTATGGATATTGCAATCACTGTTGAAAAAGTACTAAATAAATTAACCTTAAGTGAACCGACCTCGATTGAACACGTATTTGAGATTGATGCTTGGGCTCGTGAAACAGCTCGCACTGTTCTTTAATTTATTCGGTCTTGGATTCACATAAATTGAAATCAAGTCCATTTTTATACTATATTACTACTCTACAGCAGAATTATAACGAAAAATTTTGCAACAAGTCAGTTACCATTTCATTTGTGGATAATGATGCTCCGTCAGCGAAACGACCATTTCCATGTCAATGATTGTTAGGCGAGGATCTATTAAAGGAGCTAATCCTCTTGCCATGATATCATTATCTAATACATAACAGAGTGTGGTTTTAGCTAAAATAGCATTGAGTATGACGTTGTCTTTTATTGTCAGAATAACCCCATTTTGCCAAAATAAAACCGCATCATTTGGGGTAATTAGTTCAATATCAATCGCTGAATCGGAGATAGTATGCAACATGATCGTTTTCTATGCTGTTAAATGTTTCCTTAATGGCGGTTATTCTTCTATAATAATGACCCAGAGTCCAGTAAAGAATCAGAAAGAGGCAGATAAAATTAAACTTAGAACCGCAGATGAGACCGTTCAATTAGGATATCAACTTGCTTTGCAATGTCGTCATTATCTTAATTGTCACGATGATAATATTATGATTCATCTTGAAGGCGATTTAGGTGCAGGAAAAACGACCTTTAGCCGTGGTTTTTTACAAGCATTAGGTCATCAAGGTAATGTAAAAAGTCCAACTTATACCTTAGTTGAGCCTTATGATTTTAAAGATCTGTCTGTTTATCATTTTGATCTTTATCGATTAGCTGATCCTGAAGAGCTTGAGTTTATGGGGATTCGTGACTATTTATTAAAATGCTGTATCTGCCTTATTGAATGGCCACAACAAGCTGGGGATATTTTAGCAAATGCCGATATTAAAATTGAGCTCATTTATGACCAGTTAGCACGAGAGGCAATTATTCAGCCATTATCGGAAAAAGGATTAAAGATAATATCATCATATCATATGGTTGATATGGAATAGGGAAAATTATTATAAATTGAAATAAATAAAAGTAGAGAGTATGAAAAATATAATTAAAACAATATCACTACTGTTGGTAACTTTACTGATGTGTAGTCAAGTGAATGGAAAAGTTATTATTGCCATTGATGCTGGGCATGGTGGCAAAGATTCTGGTGCTGTAGGCCAGTATAAGTTGTATGAAAAAACAGTAACATTATCAATCGCCAATAAACTAAAGGTATTGATTAATAATGATAAAGATCTAAAAGCTGTAATGACGCGTTCTAAAGATAATTTTATTTCGGTTTATCAACGTTCTGAAATTGCAAGGGATCAGAAAGCTAATTTATTAGTATCGATTCATGCTGATGCGGCACCGAATAAAAGTGCTAAAGGTGCCTCTGTTTGGGTTCTTTCAACGAAACGAGCTGATACTGAATTAGGTCGATGGATTGAACAACACGAGAAGCAATCTGAGTTACTCGGTGGTGCAGGTGATGCATTATCAGAGGGCGATAACCGCTTTTTAAGCCAAGCAATTTTAGATCTACAGTTTTCCTATTCTCAACAAGTTGGCTATGCGTTAGCGACGAATATTTTAACCGAGCTTGGTAAGGTTGTTTCGCTACATAAACGCGTTCCTGAACATGCTAGCTTAGGCGTGTTGCGTTCTCCTGATATTCCTTCAGTCCTGATAGAGGTCGGATTTATTTCAAATTTGAGTGAAGAAAAGCTGCTCAGAAGTGATGCCCATCAAAACAAGATAGCTCAGGCTATTTATAGAGGTTTGAAAAATTACATAAAAACTAATCCAATTAATAAGGACAAAGGTTAATGGCGATTCAAATTCTTCCTCCTCAATTAGCGAACCAAATTGCTGCTGGAGAGGTAGTAGAACGACCCGCTTCTATTATTAAAGAACTTGTCGAAAATGCTATTGATGCTAAGGCGAATCGGATTGATATTACTATTGAGCAAGGTGGATGTAAATTAATTCGTATTCGCGATAATGGCAGTGGGATTGCTAAAGATGAGTTAGCTTTAGCCCTGAGAAGACACGCGACAAGCAAAATTAGTAGTTTAGATGACTTAGAAGCGATAGTTAGCTTAGGATTTCGCGGTGAAGCATTAGCTAGTATTAGTTCTGTTTCGCGTTTAACATTAACGTCTAAAACCGAAAATCAACCTGAAGGTTGGCAAGTTTATGCTGAAGGACGAGATATGGAATCAGTGATTAGACCCGCTTCTCATCCAACGGGTACAACGGTTGAAGTATTAGATATTTTTTATAATACTCCGGCAAGACGACGATTTTTAAAAACGGAAAAGACCGAATTCTCGCATATTGAGGAGATTATCCGACGTATCGCTTTAGCTTATCCACAAGTCAGCTTTAATTTAGAACATAATGGTAAATTAGTTAAACAGTATCGCGCAGCTGATTCGCAAGAGCAGATTGAAAAACGGATTGCAACCATTTGTGGCATCGCATTTATGCAAAAAGCGGTAAAATTGTCATGGCAGCATGATGATCTATTCATTAATGGTTGGATTGCCTCAAACACGGGACAAGAGCCCTTACAATATTTCTATGTTAATGGGCGAGTGATTAAAGATCGTTTACTGAATCATGCATTAAAACAGGCCTTTTTAGAAAATGCTAAATCGCAAATCCATTCAACAGATGAATCGCTGAGTTATGTGATTTATTTAGAGCTTGATCCGCATCAGGTTGATGTTAATGTGCATCCCGCTAAACATGAAGTTCGTTTTCATGAAGCAAGGCTTATTCATGATTTTGTTTACCAAGCGATGGCTATGGCGTTAAGTAAGCAAAATGATGCAACTTTACCGCTACAATCTGATGATAATAAAGATGAACAGCAAGAGTGGGCGTTAAAGCCTAATCGTTTAGCTGCTGGGTATAATGTGTTTAATCCTTCAGCCTCTACTCCTATGGTTTCACCATCCCTGAGTAAAGGTCATGATTATGCTCATCACAGTAAACCATTAAAAACTAACCATGTTGTAGAAAATGGTGTATATCAGGCCTTAGTTCAGCCAGTTGTTAATAAAACGATTTTGAAAGAAGAGACGATATCCACCGAACAACGTGCAGTGATTGAATCGTTGTTTCCTAAACGAACGACGCCTTTAGCTTCAATAGATGATACAATTGAACTTTCGACGATTGTAAAGCTTGGTAGAGTATTAACAATTATTGATAATCAATACGTGTTATTAGAAAAAAATAGCTATCAGCAACAGACAATGAGTTTGTTATCGCTAAAAAAAGCGCAATTAGCATTATTCAAAACACAAATTGTAAAAAATAATGAAGAATTTAGACAAGAACGTTTACTGATTCCGCTCTCTATTTTATTGAATAAAAACGAGTTACAGGTGATGGAGCGTGTTGGTGGAGTTCTGGATGAATTCAATTTTGAATTTCAGATCGATAAGTCGAAATTACAGCTCAATGCTGTACCTAAGTTAATGAGAAAAGTAAATTGGCAATCATTATTACCAAAACTTATTACTTTATTATCTCAACAGATATCATCACAAGAGTTAAAACCACTTATTTATGACTGGTTATCTCAGCAGTATTTAGCATTTAACCATGAGCAAGAAATTACGTGGAGTATTCCACAAGCGATTGCTTTATTGACTGATCTTGAAGCTCTTTATGAACAACAAGATATTGATATATCGGAAATCATCAAGCCGATTGATTTATCGACTACTATTGCATTATTTACGTAAGAGTATTATGACTAAACCGACTATTTTTACTTTGATGGGGCCGACAGCCTCAGGAAAAACGGCTCTAGCGATGGCATTAAGTGATCGTTATCCAATCGATATTATTAGCGTCGATTCTGCTTTAATTTATCGAGGAATGGATATTGGTACGGCAAAAACATCAAAAGCTGAATTACAACGATATCCACATCAATTAATTGATATTAAAGATCCACTTGAAAGTTATTCTGCAGCCGATTTTCGTCAAGATGCATTAGCTGCAATCAAAATATCGTTAAATAAAGGGCGAATTCCATTATTAGTTGGTGGTACGATGCTTTATTTTAAAGCATTATTAGATGGATTATCGCCTTTACCTCCTGCTGATGAAAATATTCGTCAAAAGATCGAAGCGCAAGCCGCCAAAGAGGGATGGAGAGCAATTCATCAAGAATTAACTAAAGTTGATCCAATATCAGCTGAACGGATTCATCCCAATGATCCCCAACGTTTAAATCGCGCATTAGAAGTCTATCTCATTACTGGACGTTCTTTAACTGAACTGACTCAGGATAAAGGCGATTCCCTTGAGTATAATGTTATGCAATTTGCAGTGAGTTGTGATGATCGAGAATTGCTACACCAGCGAATTGAGCTACGATTTATGCAGATGTTAGCACAAGGATTTGAAAATGAAGTAAAAGAATTGATGATAAGAGGCGATCTAAATCTCAATTTACCCTCAATGCGTTGTGTTGGTTACCGACAAATGTGGGAATATTTATCGGGTGATATTAGTTATGATGAAATGGTTTTTAAAGGTGTTTGCGCAACAAGACAATTAGCAAAAAGGCAAATCACTTGGTTAAGGGGATGGAAGCATCCGATTCATTGGATTAATAGCGATAATCAAAAAAATTTTTTCAACTTATTTTCTCAAGCACTTGATGAATAATCGTTATTATGCGTTAATAGCGCCCCCTTGCTAAGAGTAAAAATGATTTTAATCAAAAAACATAATAATATGAAATTTTGAATGTTTTTATTTATGTAAAAATAGTATAAATTTTGACTATTATTGATAATAATTGTGTAACAAGTGTTTTAGATTATATTTTTTTATGATAGTTTGGAGCAACATAAAACATAATATTAAAAAATGTTTTATTGATTTTTATTTTCGGGTTTATCAAATAGTTATAAGAAGGATAATTACATGTCAAAAGGGCAATCATTACAAGATCCTTATTTAAATATATTACGCCGTGAGCATATTCCGGTATCAATTTATTTAGTTAATGGAATTAAATTACAAGGTCAGATTGAATCTTTCGATCAGTTTGTTATTTTGTTGAAAAATACAGTAAGCCAAATGGTGTATAAGCATGCCATTTCAACTGTTGTTCCAGCTAGAGCTATTTCTGGTTCATTTTCACAGTCTGATGAAGAAAGTGAAAGTTCAAACTAATTTATTCTCATTTTAATGGAGAACTGTTATTGTTTGAACGATATAAAGGTGGAGAGAAAGCATTACTTGTACATGTTTTTTTTCCTCAGGAAAGCGATATCGAGGATTTAAAAGAGTTTGAAGCTTTGGTCTCTTCTGCTCGAATTGATATTCTCGATATTGTGACTACTTCAAAAAAAATCCCTAGTGCTAAGTATTTTATCGGCGAAGGGAAAGCTATCGAAATTGCCGCTTTGGTGAAAGAGAATGATATATCTGTTATTCTTGTAAACCATTCATTAACTCCAACTCAAGAACGAAATCTAGAAAAGCTTTGTGAATGTCGTGTTGTTGACCGCACAGGATTGATTCTGGATATTTTTGCACAAAGAGCTCGTACCCATGAAGGTAAGTTACAAGTTGAACTTGCTCAATTACAGTATATTTCAACTAGGCTTGTTCGTGGCTGGACACATTTAGAGCGACAGAAAGGTGGAATAGGTTTGCGAGGGCCTGGTGAAACCCAGTTAGAAACAGATAGACGATTAATTCGTCATCGAATTCAAGTCATTCTATCTCGTCTTGATAAAGTTGAAAAACAGCGAGGACAGAATCGTCAGGCAAGAGCTAAAGCTGATTTATCGACGATTTCATTAGTCGGTTATACTAATGCGGGTAAATCTACGTTATTTAATGCAATAACAGATGCGGATGTATATGCCGCCGATCAGCTGTTTGCAACATTAGATCCAACATTACGACGTATCCAAGTCGATGATGTCGGTGAAGTGGTTGTTGCTGATACGGTTGGGTTTATTCGCCATTTACCACACAACCTTATTGCAGCTTTTAAAGCAACCTTACTTGAAACAAAAGAAGCTGCGTTATTATTGCATGTGATTGATGCTGCCGACCCTAATCAGTTAGATAATATCCATGCCGTAAATGAAGTTCTAGCTGAAATCGAAGCTGATGATATTCCTATATTATTTGTCATGAATAAAATTGATTTATTGGATGATAGACAACCGACAATTGATCGAGATGAACATGGTGTACCATTTCGTGTTTGGCTTTCTGCTCAAAATAAGGTAGGATTAGATCTTTTGCTTATCGCTTTGAAAGAACGATTAGCTAAACAAATTCAAACGTGTGAATTGCATGTGCCTGCATATTTAAGTCGATTACGTAGTCGTTTATATCAACTTAAAGCAGTGCAACAAGAAATAATTAATGAGGACGGTAGTTTTAATTTGTATATTAGACTACCATTAGTCGAATGGAATCGGTTATGTAAACAAGAACCTGATTTATTATATTTAATTAGTAATCATTCAACCACTTAAGACTGTAAACAATTGTTAGATGGAGCATATAACATATGGCGTGGAATCAGCCCGGTAATAACGGACAAGATAATGATCCATGGGGTAATCAAAAAAAACCAAATAAGGCATCAGGTAATTTTTTTGATAAAATAAATAGCCTCTTAAATAAGAAAAACTCAGGTGGCGGGGGAGGAACAGGTAAAGTTCAACTTCCGATGAATTTACCACTTATTATTGGTGGGATTATTTTTATCATCATTGTCATTTGGGCAGTGAGTGGTTTTTATACGATTAATCAAAGCCAACGAGGCGTTATTACTCGTTTTGGTCAAGTTCAGCCTGAAATAGTGCAACCGGGTTTAAACTGGAAACCTTCTTTAATCGATCAAGTGTATATTGTTGATACACAAGGAACCCGTAACTTTAATGTGCGCGGATTTATGATTACTGCAGGTGAAAATTTAGTATTTGTTGAAATGAACGTACAGTACCGAGTGAATAATCCAATTAATTATTTATTTAATGTTACAAACGTTGAAGATAGTTTACGACAAGCGGCTGATAGTGCATTACGTTCTGAAGTTGGAACATCAAATATGGATGCTATTTTAACTGATGGTCGTTCGGTTCTAGAAAGTAGAACGAAAGATGAATTAGTCAATATTATCGCAAATTATGATATGGGGATTAGTATTGTCGACTTGAACTTCCAATCAGCACGTCCACCAGAAGAAGTACAAGATGCTTTTAACGATGCTATCAAAGCACGTGAAGATCGTGAACGTGAAATCAATAAAGCAGAAGCGGATAAAGTTCAGTTAATTCAACAAGCAGAAGGTCGTTCAGCAAGAATTTTAGCTGATGCGAATGCTTATCGCGTCAGAATTGAGTTGGAAGCGGAAGGTGATGTCGCTCGCTTTGAGAAACTATTACCAGAATATAAAGCTGCGCCTGAAATTACTAGAGAACGTTTATATATCGAAACAATGGAAGAGATTTTATCAAAAACCAATAAAGTCATTGTTAATGATAAAAGTGGTAATCTACTCGTTTTACCTTTAGAACAGATGTTAAGAGGTAAAGGTGCGGATAATGAAACATTAAATGAACAATTTAAATTAAATAGTTCAAGTGGTTATAATATGAATTTTTCAAGCTCATCAACTACTTCATCAAGTAATGATGCGTCGACATCAAAAACAACAACGGATACGCGCGGTGGGACTACAACTACTACGCGAACTGGACGATAAGGAGAAATAGCAATGCGTAAATTATTAATTCCTGTCGTTATTATTTTGATCGGTGTGTTATTTTCTTCTGTGTATGTTGTGGAAGAAGGTACTCGAGGGATTGTACTGAGATTTAATAAAATTATTGGGTTATCTGATCCTGGTTTACATTTTAAGATTCCAGGTATGGATAACGTTCGTATTATTGATGCGAAGATTCAAACAACCGATAGCTCAAATAATAGTGGTAGAGAGCAAAAATTCATTACCAGAGAGAAGAAAGACTTAATTGTTGATTATTACGTTCAATGGAAAATTGTCGATTTTGACCGTTATTATGAAACAGTGGCTGGTGGTAATAATATTGAAAATCTATTACTAGCAAGATTGAATGGTCGCTTACGAGCTGAGATTGGTAAATTAGATATCAAAGATATTATCAATGATACGAATGCTAATACCAAATCACGAAATTCATTGATGGTAAAAGTTAAAGATGCACTTAATGGTACAGCGCAAACGGCTAGTAATATTAATGATGTCCCAGTAAAAGATCTTGTTGCTGTTGCTGAAAAGGATCCAGAAAGTATTGCGAGTATGAGAGCATTTGGTGTTGAAGTTATTGATGTGCGAATTAAGCAGATTAACTTCCCACCAGAGGTTTCAGAATCAATCTATGCGCGAATGAGTGCTGAACGCGAAGTTGTTGCCCGTGAGCAACGTTTCCAAGGGATTAGAGAAGCTGAAGAAACCCGAGCTGATGCCACTTTAACGGCGACAAAAATTTTGTCAGAAGCTGAAAAACAGGCTAGGACGATTCAAGGTGAAGGGGATGCAAATGCAGCAAAACTTTACGCAGATGCCTTCAATAAAGATCGTGAATTTTTTAGCTTTATTCGTAGCTTGAAAGCGTATGAAAAAAGTTTTAAAGATACTGATGTTATGGTGATTAGTCCTGATAGCGAGTTCTTCCGTTATATGAAATTAAATATGAGTGTAGAACCGAATAAAAAATAATTGTTGCTGATATCGTATTGGCGGCTAGTATTAATTTAAATAAATGAGTATGCAAAGATGAGTGATAATGTTGTCGTTTTAGGAACACAATGGGGTGATGAAGGTAAAGGTAAAGTTGTTGATCTTCTGACTGAAAAAGCAAAATATGTTGTTCGTTATCAAGGTGGACATAATGCTGGTCATACCCTCGTTATTAATGGTGAGAAAACAGTTTTACATCTGATCCCTTCCGGTATTCTAAGAAATAATGTTATTAGTATTATTGCTAACGGTGTAGTACTTTGCCCCGATGCGCTAATGAAAGAGATGACAGAGTTGGAAGATAAGGGTATTCCAGTACGAGATAGACTACTTATCTCTGAAGCGTGCCCTTTAATTCTGCCTTATCATATTGCTTTAGACCAAGCTCGAGAAAAAGCGATGGGTAAAAAAGCAATTGGTACGACAGGCCGAGGAATCGGTCCAGCTTATGAAGATAAAGTTGCACGTAGAGGCTTAAGAGTTGGTGATCTTCTTGATCGTAAAATGTTTGCTGAAAAATTAAAAAATGTTATGGAATATCATAATTTTCAATTAGTAAATTATTACAAAGTTGAACCAATTAGTTATGATAACGTTTTAAATGAAACGCTAGCTATGGCTGACACTATTGTGCCAATGATTGCAGATATTCCTTCTCTATTAGAGTCTGCTCGTAAGAAACATGAAAAAATTATGTTTGAAGGGGCACAAGGAACATTACTGGATATTGATCACGGTACTTATCCTTATGTTACATCATCGAATACGACTGCCGGCGGTGTCGCAACGGGTACTGGATTTGGTCCTCGCTATGTCGGTTATGTACTAGGGATTGTAAAGGCCTATTCAACACGCGTAGGTGCAGGACCTTTCCCAACGGAATTATTTGATGACATCGGTGAATATTTATGTAAACAAGGGAATGAGTTTGGTGCGACAACAGGTCGTCGTCGTAGAACTGGATGGTTAGATATTGTAGCTATTCGTAAAGCAGTACAATTAAACTCTGTTTCTGGATTCTGTTTAACTAAGTTAGATGTTCTTGATGGTTTAAAAGAAGTTAAAATTTGTATCGGTTATCAATTGCCTAATGGTGATATTACCGACATTGCACCATCTTCAGCAGAAGAGTGGAGTGTGGTCAAGCCTGTATATGAATCAATGCCAGGTTGGTCAGAGTCAACATTTGGTGTTAAGGATTTCAACCAATTACCACAAGCTGCTAAAAATTATATCAAACGTATTGAAGAGTTATCTGAAACTCCAGTTGATATCGTGTCAACCGGTCCAGATCGTTTAGAAACTATGGTTTTACGTGATCCTTTTGAAGTATAATGATTTATTTCATTACTCTTTTAATAAAAAGAACTCGCTTAATGCGGGTTCTTTTTTTTATAATGCTAACGAATAATAATATTGTCTTTTCAATTTGTTCTTTATATCTCTTTTATAAGCAAGTCAGATATCTATCATTCATCTTTATATACTAGCGACATTTTGTTGATATGTAGATTTAGTTGTTAAATTCACTTTATGAAGTAGAATTATTTTTCTACGCAATCTAATAAATACAAGTGTGATAGCCTCTATTACTATTAAACAATAATATTAGCTGTGATTTATATATTATATCTCCAATAATATTATTGGGTATTTGATAGGGTATTCTCAGCGATGCTGTATTATTCAAGAGAGCTTCTTGGGAAAATAAGAGAACAAACGTAGAATAGTGATGTGGTTATTTTGTATTGTAATTAAACGACAATTGGTTGCTTTTTAATATTTTTGGCTATGTTTGTGTAAACAATGAGCGTTTGAGAAAAATAAATGCAAAATAGACTTGATCTAAACGAGAAGATGTCTATAATGCGCATCCACTGACGTAACGCAAAGCCTTAAAGCAAGGCGGTTGGTTAAGTTGGAAAAGTTAGTGAATCGGTTGAAACGATTTTCAGAATTTGAAAAAAAGGATGAAAAAAGTTATTGACAGATTAAAAAGGAAAGCGTAGTATACGCAACCCTTGAGACAGCAAAACGAAACGCTGTCAGCTCTTTAAAAATTAAGAACAGACAATCTGTGTGGGCACTGTTAGGACAAAGAAATTAAAGTCTACGGACTTAAAAAAATCAAGTCTTAATAAGTGACACTGAAGATTCATTTGAATATGTCAGAAACAGTTATTGAGCATCAAACTTTAAATTGAAGAGTTTGATCATGGCTCAGATTGAACGCTGGCGGCAGGCTTAACACATGCAAGTCGAACGGTAACATGGGTGCTTGCACCTGATGACGAGTGGCGGACGGGTGAGTAATGTATGGGGATCTGCCGAATGGAATGGGACAACAGTTGGAAACGACTGCTAATACCGTATAATGTCGCGAGACCAAAGTGTGGGACTTTCGGGCCACATGCCATTTGATGAACCCATATGGGATTAGCTAGTAGGTGGGGTAATGGCTCACCTAGGCGACGATCTCTAGCTGGTCTGAGAGGATGACCAGCCACACTGGAACTGAGACACGGTCCAGACTCCTACGGGAGGCAGCAGTGGGGAATATTGCACAATGGGGGGAACCCTGATGCAGCCATGCCGCGTGTATGAAGAAGGCCTTAGGGTTGTAAAGTACTTTCGGTGATGAGGAAGGTACTTGGTCTAATAGGCCAAGTAATTGACGTTAATTACAGAAGAAGCACCGGCTAACTCCGTGCCAGCAGCCGCGGTAATACGGAGGGTGCGAGCGTTAATCGGAATGACTGGGCGTAAAGGGCATGTAGGCGGATGATTAAGTTAGGTGTGAAATCCCCGAGCTCAACTTGGGAATTGCATTTAAAACTGGTCGTCTAGAGTATTGTAGAGGAAGGTAGAATTCCACGTGTAGCGGTGAAATGCGTAGAGATGTGGAGGAATACCGGTGGCGAAGGCGGCCTTCTGGACAGATACTGACGCTGAGATGCGAAAGCGTGGGGAGCAAACAGGATTAGATACCCTGGTAGTCCACGCTGTAAACGATGTCGATTTGGAGTTTGGGGGCATGTCCCTTGGGCTCCGGAGCTAACGCGTTAAATCGACCGCCTGGGGAGTACGGCCGCAAGGTTAAAACTCAAATGAATTGACGGGGGCCCGCACAAGCGGTGGAGCATGTGGTTTAATTCGATGCAACGCGAAGAACCTTACCTGGTCTTGACATCCATAGAATCTTTCAGAGATGAGAGAGTGCCTTCGGGAGCTATGAGACAGGTGCTGCATGGCTGTCGTCAGCTCGTGTTGTGAAATGTTGGGTTAAGTCCCGCAACGAGCGCAACCCTTATCCTTTGTTGCCAGCGGTTTGGCCGGGAACTCAAAGGAGACTGCCGTTGATAAAGCGGAGGAAGGTGGGGACGACGTCAAGTCATCATGGCCCTTACGACCAGGGCTACACACGTGCTACAATGGCGTATACAAAGGGAAGCGAAGGAGCGATCTGGAGCGGACCTCCTAAAGTACGTCTAAGTCCGGATTGGAGTCTGCAACTCGACTCCATGAAGTCGGAATCGCTAGTAATCGTGAATCAGAATGTCACGGTGAATACGTTCCCGGGCCTTGTACACACCGCCCGTCACACCATGGGAGTGGGTTGCACCAGAAGTAGATAGCTTAACCGAAAGGAGGGCGTTTACCACGGTGTGATTCATGACTGGGGTGAAGTCGTAACAAGGTAACCGTAGGGGAACCTGCGGTTGGATCACCTCCTTACGAAGTTCCTGACAGTGTTCACATAGATTGTTTGTTTGAAAGAGATATCACTTAATTGGGTCTGTAGCTCAGGTGGTTAGAGCGCACCCCTGATAAGGGTGAGGTCGGTGGTTCAAGTCCACTCAGACCCACCAATTCGCCTTAATTCAGCAATGAAACGTAGTGTAAGTAAACATTAAGCGAGTTGGTGATTTGGCGAATGCTGAAATAATAAAGTGAAGATACATGGGGCTATAGCTCAGCTGGGAGAGCGCCTGCCTTGCACGCAGGAGGCCAGCGGTTCGATCCCGCTTAGCTCCACCATAATCTGATATCTCGACAATATATTGGTAAGTGTACTAATTAGTGCATTGATTAATATAGCTCTTTAACAAAATGGAACAAGCTGAAAAGAAACGAGTTCTCGTTTTATGGAGGCGTTGATGTGAATGATTTCACGTTGATGTTGAAATAGAAAGAGAAAAAAACAAGCGAAATTGAAAAAGCCAAGACAACTGTAAGTTGTAAGGTTAAGAAATTAAGCGTACACGGTGGATGCCTAGGCAATCAGAGGCGAAGAAGGACGTGTTAATCTGCGAAAAGCGACGGTGAGCTGGTAAAGAGCGTTATAGCCGTCGATGTCCGAATGGGGAAACCCAGTGCAATAATGCACTATCATTAGTTGAATAAAATAGATTAATGAGGCGAACCGGGAGAACTGAAACATCTCAGTACCCCGAGGAAAAGAAATCAACCGAGATTCCCAAAGTAGCGGCGAGCGAAATGGGAGGAGCCCAAAGCGGGTAGCTTGATGTGTAAATGGAAGTATCTGGAAAGGTACACGATAGAGGGTGATAGTCCCGTACATGAATATGCATGAAGTGGAAGCTTGAAGAGTAGGGCGGGACACGTGGTATCCTGTCTGAATATGGGGGGACCATCCTCCAAGGCTAAATACTCCTGATTGACCGATAGTGAACTAGTACTGTGAAGGAAAGGCGAAAAGAACCCCGGCGAGGGGAGTGAAATAGAACCTGAAACCGTGTACGTACAATCAGTGGGAGCATCTTTATGGTGTGACTGCGTACCTTTTGTATAATGGGTCAGCGACTTATATTCTGTAGCAAGGTTAACCGAATAGGGGAGCCGAAGGGAAACCGAGTCTTAACTGGGCGTTAAGTTGCAGGGTATAGACCCGAAACCCGGTGATCTAGCCATGGGCAGGTTGAAGGTTGGTTAACACTAACTGGAGGACCGAACCGACTAATGTTGAAAAATTAGCGGATGACCTGTGGCTGGGGGTGAAAGGCCAATCAAACCGGGAGATAGCTGGTTCTCCCCGAAAGCTATTTAGGTAGCGCCTCATGTATAACTGTTGGGGGTAGAGCACTGTTTCGGCTAGGGGGCCATCCCGGCTTACCAACCCGATGCAAACTCCGAATACTGACAAGTTGAGCATGGGAGACACACGGCGGGTGCTAACGTTCGTCGTGAAGAGGGAAACAACCCAGACCGCCAGCTAAGGTCCCAAAGTCATAGTTAAGTGGGAAACGAAGTGGGAAGGCTTAGACAGCTAGGATGTTGGCTTAGAAGCAGCCATCATTTAAAGAAAGCGTAATAGCTCACTAGTCGAGTCGGCCTGCGCGGAAGATGTAACGGGGCTAAAACTATGCACCGAAGCTGCGGCAGTGTGTAAATAACATATTGGGTAGGGGAGCGTTCTGTAAGCCGTAGAAGGTGTCTTGTGAGGGATGCTGGAGGTATCAGAAGTGCGAATGCTGACATAAGTAACGATAATGCGGGTGAAAAGCCCGCACGCCGGAAGACCAAGGGTTCCTGTCCAACGTTAATCGGGGCAGGGTGAGTCGACCCCTAAGGCGAGGCAGAGATGCGTAGCTAATGGGAAACGGGTTAATATTCCCGTACTGGATGTGACTGCGATGGGGTGACGGAGAAGGCTAGGTTTACCGGGATAGGTCCGCAAGGAGCCCGGGTTAAGCAAGTAGGGGTGTGATTAGGCAAATCCGGTCACTAAAACTCTGAGATGCGATGACGAGGCACTAAGGTGCTGAAGTAATTGATGCCCTGCTTCCAGGAAAAGCCTCTAAGCTTCAGGTTACATGCAATCGTACCCGAAACCGACACAGGTGGTCAGGTAGAGAATACTCAGGCGCTTGAGAGAACTCGGGTGAAGGAACTAGGCAAAATGGTGCCGTAACTTCGGGAGAAGGCACGCTGATGGTAATTGAAATCCCACGCGGACGTAGGTGAAGTCAGTCGAAGATACCAGCTGGCTGCAACTGTTTAATAAAAACACAGCACTGTGCAAACACGAAAGTGGACGTATACGGTGTGACGCCTGCCCGGTGCTGGAAGGTTAATTGATGGGGTTATCCGTAAGGAGAAGCTCTTGATCGAAGCCCCAGTAAACGGCGGCCGTAACTATAACGGTCCTAAGGTAGCGAAATTCCTTGTCGGGTAAGTTCCGACCTGCACGAATGGCGTAATGATGGCCAGGCTGTCTCCACCCGAGACTCAGTGAAATTGAATTTGCCGTGAAGATGCGGTGTACCCGTGGCAAGACGGAAAGACCCCGTGAACCTTTACTATAGCTTGACAGTGAACATTGAGCCTTAATGTGTAGGATAGGTGGGAGACGAAGAAGTGTGGACGCTAGTTTGCATGGAGTCGACCTTGAAATACCACCCTTTAATGTTTGATGTTCTAACGTAGGGCCCTGAATCGGGCTTGCGGACACTGTCTGGTGGGTAGTTTGACTGGGGCGGTCTCCTCCCAAAGAGTAACGGAGGAGCACGAAGGTTAGCTAATCCTGGTCGGACATCAGGAGGTTAGTGCAATGGCATAAGCTAGCTTGACTGCGAGAGTGACGGCTCGAGCAGGTACGAAAGTAGGTCATAGTGATCCGGTGGTTCTGAATGGAAGGGCCATCGCTCAACGGATAAAAGGTACTCCGGGGATAACAGGCTGATACCGCCCAAGAGTTCATATCGACGGCGGTGTTTGGCACCTCGATGTCGGCTCATCACATCCTGGGGCTGAAGTAGGTCCCAAGGGTACGGCTGTTCGCCGTTTAAAGTGGTACGCGAGCTGGGTTTAGAACGTCGTGAGACAGTTCGGTCCCTATCTGCCATGGGCGTAGGAAAATTGAGAGGGTTTGCTTCTAGTACGAGAGGACCGAAGTGAACGCACCGCTGGTGTTCGGGTTGTGATGCCAATTGCATTGCCCGGTAGCTACGTGCGGAATAGATAAGTGCTGAAAGCATCTAAGCACGAAACTAGCCTTGAGATGAGTTTTCCCAGACTATATGTTTGTAAGGTCCGTTCGAGACTAGGACGTAGATAGGTCAGGTGTGTAAGTGTAGCGATACATTGAGCTAACTGATACTAATGAACCGAGAGTCTTAACCTTACAACTTAGAGTTGTTTTGGATTTAAAATCGCGAGTTGAGAGAAAAAGCTTGTTCTAGTTGTTAGAAAGCGAGACAGAGTTATGTCTGGCGGCGATGTTGCGGTGGACCCACCTGATCCATGCCGAACTCAGAAGTGAAACGCCGTGAAGCCGATGGTAGTGTGGGGTCCCCCCATGTGAGAGTAGGTCACCGCCAGACTATTAAATTTAGAAGTACAATATCCGAATAAAGATATTATCTTACCTTATTCGGCGGAGCGGTAGTTCAGTTGGTTAGAATACCTGCCTGTCACGCAGGGGGTCGCGGGTTCGAGCCCCGTCCGTTCCGCCAATCTATTTAGGGGCGTAGTTCAATTGGTAGAGCACCGGTCTCCAAAACCGGGTGTTGGGAGTTCGAGCCTCTCCGCCCCTGCCATTTAGAGTAATTTGCCTTATTTTTAATCAGTCAGTCAAACTCTTGATAATAAATTGAAAATATCTATTTACAGATATCAGCACTTAATTATAATCCGCAGGTAATTCTATAAACTTAGCTATAAAGGGATTAAAAATGGCAGAAAGCTTTATTTCACAACAACGTTTTTTTGATAATAAAAATTATCCTAGAGGGTTTTCACGTCATGGAGATTTTACTATTAAAGAATCTCAGCTTTTAGAAAAACATGGCGTAGCATTCAAAGAATTAGATAACGAAACTCGTAAACCAGTAACACCTGAAGAGAAAGCATTCGTTGCAGTTTGCCGTGGTAAAGCACCAGCTTCAAATGAATACGAAAAGGTATGGTTAAAATATATCACTTGTGTAAATAAGGCTAAGAAATTTCACACCTTATCTGGTGGTAAACCACAGCTAGATATTACTGATGATTTTGTTGATAATGATGACTAATTGTTAACCGATATTTTTATGTAACTGTATTAGTAATTTATCCATAGAACGATAGCTTAACGCCTCAGTGAGATGCTTTCGTTCTATATCTCTTCTATCTTCTAAATCAGCAATTGTTCTCGATACTTTTAAGATTCGATGCCACGCTCTTACTGATAATCCCAATTTGATTAGTGCTTGTTCTAGAAATAGATTATCTTCATCACTTAATTTACAATATTTATTGATCTCTTTAGTCGATAGTGCACTATTAATTTTTTTACACCGTTCTATTTGTCTATTTCTGGCTTTGATTATCCGCAGTCTAATCTCTTTACTTGATTCACCAGTGGGTTTATTTTGACTTAGCGATCCTTTCGGTAGTAAAGGCACTTCAATCGAGAGATCAAATCGGTCTAAAAATGGTCCTGATAGTCGATTTAGGTAACGAATAACTTGTTGTGTAGGAGTACGATTATGAATACCTTGATAGTGTCCTGTTGGACTCGGATTCATTGCTGCGATTAATTGGACTTTAGCGGGAAATGTAATTTTGGCATTTGCCCTTGAGATAACAATTTCTCCTGATTCGAGTGGTTCTCTTAATGCATCGAGAACTTTACGATTAAATTCAGGTAGCTCATCTAAAAAAAGAATGCCATTATGTGCCAATGATATTTCTCCTGGTTTCGGTATTGTTCCTCCCCCGACTAAAGCCGCCGTTGATGCGCTATGGTGTGGTGCCCTAAATGGACGTCTACGCCAGTTTTTAATGTGACAGGTTTGATTAGCAAGACTGGTTATCGCCGCTGTTTCTAGTGATTCTTTATCTGTTAATTCTGGTAATAGATCCGCAAGTCTTGTTGCCAACATTGTCTTTCCTGTACCTGGTGGGCCAATTAGCAACAAATTATGACCGCCAGCTGCCGATATTTCTAATACGCGTTTTGCATGCTCTTGACCAATAACGTCTTTGAGATCACTCGTCATAAAATCGACTTCATTAGGTATTTGATAAGTGACGGGCGAGATTACTAACTGTTCTGAAAAATGCTGACTAATTTCAATTAAATTATGACAAGTTAGGGTGTTATTATTATTTATTAAAGCTATCTCTGTTCTATTTTCGATAGATAAGATTAATTGCCTACCACTGTCCTGAGCTGAGATAGCTGCAGGAATCGCCCCTTTTACTGAACGAATCTCACCAGATAGAGCCAGTTCACCTAAAAATTCATAATTGTGTAATGTTGTTACGTTAATTTGTTCGGTGGCAGCAAGTATTGCAATTGCGATTGGTAAATCAAAACGGCTACCTTCTTTAGGCAGATCCGCTGGAGAAAGATTAATGGTGATTTTTTTTGATGGAAAGTTAAAACCACTATTAATTAATGCACTTCTTACGCGATCTTTTGCTTCTTTCACAGAGGCTTCAGGTAGACCAACTAAAGTAAAACTAGGCATACCATTACTAATATGAATCTCAACATCAATTTTGGGCGCTTGTATACCAATACATGCCCGAGTATAAATCGTAAAAAGTGACATAGAACGATAAGATCCAAGATTTTATTGAATCTGGATAATTTATATCTAAAGCGTCATTATCGACTCATTTATATTAATTTTTTGGATCTTGTTCCCAATTTTACTTATTATTTTTAACTCAGTATTACTATTTTATATTCATAATCGCAATGGTTAATTGAGCTGAATTTTAGTCACTTTAACTATCATCAATGAAATAATAAAGAGTAGTGCATTCACAATTACTACTGATGGTCCCGTAGGCGTATCATAATAAGCTGAAAATATGAGTCCTCCAATTATGGATAGTGTTCCTACTAAGATTGCAATCATAGCCATTTGCTCCGGCGTTTTTGCATAAAAACGAGCCGTTGCCGCAGGGATAATTAGTAAAGATGTTATGATTAATGCCCCTACAAATTTCATTGATAAGCCGATTGTGAGGGCTAAAACGAGAGTTAATAACAGTTTAGTTCTTACAATATTTATACCGTCACTAAAGGCCAGTTCTTCACTGACAGTAACAAATAGAAATCGATTCCAATTAAAAAATAAGATGATACCGACTATCAATATTCCACCAACCATTAAATAAACATCCATAAATGTGATTGATAATAAATCACCAAACAGATATCCCATCAAATCCACACGAATATTTTTCATTAAACTAATCACGACAACACCTAATGACAACGAGCTATGAGCTAGGATGCCTAAAAGAGTATCGATAGCTATTTTTTGCTGCGATTCTAGATAAACTAATGAAATGGCTAATATTAAGGTTATAAATATAACTGCGTAGAAAGGATTTATGTTGAGTAAAAAACCAATCGCAATTCCAAGTAATGCTGCATGTGAAAGTGTATCACCGAAATATGACATTTTTCGCCATACTACAAATGATCCTAATGGACCGGTAATAAATGATAGTGCTATTCCAACAATGAGTGGAGGCAATAATAATTCAAACATTTTTTATTGTTCCAAAGTTAGGTAGTTGAATCCTACCGTGATAATGATGCGCAGCAGCGTGTTGTTTTTGATGGTGATGTCTATAAACAGCAAGTTGGTCTACTGCATTACGGCCGAATAGTGAGATAAATTCTGGATCTGAAGAGATCAGTGACGGTGTTCCCTCACAACAGATATGTTTATTTAAGCAAATAACAATATCTGTTTTTGCCATTACTAGATGTAAATCATGTGAAACCATTAAAACAGCACAGTTAAACTCATTTTTGGCATTAGCAATCAAATTATATAGTCCGATTTGACCATTAACATCGACACCTTGAGTTGGTTCGTCAAGTATTAATAGCTCAGGCTTTTTAATTAATGCTTGTGCTAAAAGGACGCGTTGCGTCTCTCCACCAGATAATTGGTGCATTGTTTTATTGATTAACTGAGATGCATTTACTCTATGTAATATATTTTCGATATCTTTATCTGTTATTTGTTTATTCAACTGCATAAAACGTTTAACGGTTAAAGGTAACGTCGGATCAAGTTTTAGTTTTTGTGGTACATAGCCAATTGTTAAATTAGGTTTGCGTGTAATAGTACCTTTAGTCGGTTTCAATAGGCCCAATACTAGCTTTACGAGTGTTGATTTACCCGCTCCATTGGGGCCTAATAGCGTGACAATTTTGCCCATCTCTATTGAAAAAGAGATATCCTTTAATATCACTTGGTGATTAAATTCGACACAGACATTTTGAGTAAAAATGAGCGGCTGCATAATATTTTAATTTTCTTTTGCTGATAATTGTTATATTATAACATAACATTAATTTTGATTATACGAGTATTATATATGGTTAGATACAATTTAATAATAAAATTTACGTTGTCGTTTATTTTTTTAACAATATTACCAATATCTTTTGTACAGGCGACTGTACTTACCTCTATCAAGCCTGTTGGGTTTATTACAGCCGCGATTGCGGATGGTGTAACAGATACTGAAGTATTATTACCCGATGGAGCGTCTCCTCACACTTATGCTTTAAAACCTTCTGATTTAGTTAAAGTTAAATCTGCTGATTTAGTTATATGGGTTGGTGATGATTTAGAAACATTTTTACTAAAATTACTACGTAGTGTTGATGATAATAAACAAATAGAATTAGCTGATAATCCTCAAATTATTGCATTATTACAAAGTAATCATAAACATGAAGATGACCACGACCACGACCACGACCACGACCACGACCACGACCACGATCATGACCACGGTCAATTTGACATGCATATTTGGTTATCACCAAAAATTGCAGCCGTTACCGCGGGGATTATTCATGACAAATTGATTGAAATTTATCCAGAAAAAGCCGATATTATCAATAAAAATTTAGAAAAATTTATACAGCAATTAAAAGAAACTGAACAAATTATTGCAAAAAAGCTCAATAGCGTACAAAATAGCGGGTATTTTGTATTTCACGATGGCTATGGTTACTTTGAAAGTGAGTTCAATTTAAACAATTTAGGTAGCTTTACTATCAATCCAGCAATCCAACCTGGAATAAAAAAAGCTTATGAAATTCAAAACGAATTAAAAAATAAAAATGCAGTTTGTATTTTTAGAGAGCCGCAATTTAGTCCCGCGATTATCAATAAACTTGTTGATGGCACCAATGTGAAGGTGGGAGAACTTGATCCATTAGGGATGAATATTGAGCTATCTAAAGATGCTTATTCTCAATTTTTATTAGTGATCACCGAACAATTTGTAGATTGTTTACAATAATGAATAAATATAA
Source organism: Orbaceae bacterium BiB (assembly GCA_036251205.1). Lineage (NCBI taxonomy): Bacteria > Pseudomonadati > Pseudomonadota > Gammaproteobacteria > Orbales > Orbaceae > Orbus > Orbus mooreae. Next base: position 2,493,105 of record CP133958.1, read on the forward strand.
ATAGGTTAAAGGTTATTTGAGTGCAACAGACAGAACCATCTAATACAGTCCGTAAGGAAATAAAATCCCAATACTTTACCTTATTAGGTGTTTTGATTATCATTTTGATATTTTATTTTTTATGGCGCCCCCTGAATCCTGAACGTACGGCTTATATTCCGCTTAATCAGCAAGTACAAACAACGGTACTGGAAAATGTTGTAGTCGGAAATGCTTCAATTGAAATTGTTGAAGATAGCAGTGTTACAGATGCGAATGAGGTCGTCGAATCATCGGATCAACCTGAAGATGAAATTGTTAAAGATGAAATCGATCAGGTTATCGATCAAGATGATAATACCGTACAATATACTGTTAGTCGTGGGGATACACTATATGGCATTATGATGCGATATGGTGTAAACCGCTCAGATATTTATCTTCTTACCGATCAATATAAACAACTTGCCAATCTCCGTATTGGACAACAAATTAGTTGGAATACCGATGCTGAGCATAATTTAACAAGTTTTACTTGGATTATTTCTAGTAATAACGTCCGTATTTATGAGCGTAGCGGTGATAAATTTGCCGAGCGAATTGAAACTCGCGAAGGTATCTGGAAACCCTTTAATATCAGTGGTGAAATTGGTTCTAATTTTGTTGTTGATGCTAAAAACTTAGGTTTGACTAGCAGTGAAATTGCGACCATCACCAAAGCATTACAGTGGCAATTTGACTTCAGACGCTTACAAAAAGGTGATAAGTTCTCTGTTCTATTTTCTCGTGAAATGTTTGATAATAAACATGAAAATAGCCAATTATTAGCGGTTAGAATCAAAAATGGTAGCAAAGATTATTATGCGATTCTTGCTGATGATGGTCTCTATTATGATATGAATGGGGGGAGTTTATCGCAAAGCTTTTTACGTTATCCATTGGTTAAGCAAGCGAGAATATCATCAGGTTTTAATCCAAGACGTTTAAATCCAGTTACTAAAAAAGTGACACCACATAATGGCGTTGATTTTGCGGTATCAAGAGGAACCCCAGTACTATCAGTTGGTGAAGGGGAAGTCGTTATTGCAAAATATAGTGGATCTGCGGGTAATTTTATCGCGATTCGTCATGGTCGGCAGTATACAACTAAATATATGCATTTAGATAAAATTTTAGTTAAACCAGGTCAGCAAGTTAAAAAAGGTGACCAAATAGCATTATCTGGTAATACTGGGCGATCTACGGGACCGCATTTACATTATGAATTGCATATTGATGGTAAACCAGTCAATCCATTAACTGCGAATTTACCTGTTTCAGAAGGTCTTACCGGTAAATCAAAAACGACCTTTTTGGAACAGTTTAAAGAAATTAAACCAAAATTACAGTTTTCATCTGAAAAGAAACCTGATACTGCAAGTGACGTAGTTGCAAATAACGTTACAAAATAATAGAAATTGGTTGATTACAAGTAATTGTTGTAGTTGAAATATTAGTGTTGTAGCACAGTATTTCAACTCCATTCTCCTGCGCTTCTTGCAATAATTTTGCATACAACGGATCAATATGTATTGCTGGTGAAAATTGCTTAATGCCAGAATGTAATACCAAGAAAAATACTATTGCTCTTTTCCCTTGTTTTGCTACCCATATCAACTCTCGCAGATGTTTTTGTCCTCGGGTTGTTACGCTATCTGGAAAATAACCAAACTGGTTTATTGGATTAAATAGCGTTACTGATTTTATTTCGACATAACACATATTATTTTTGGCATCGATGAGTCGAAGATCTATACGACTATTTTCATTACCGTATTTGATTTCTGATTGGATCTGTTCATAGTTAAGTAGCTCTTTAATTTGGTGCTGTTCAATGGAATTTTTCACTATTTGATTAGCTTTATGAGTGTTAACACAGATCCAATATTCATCATGAGTTTCAGTCAATTCCCAACTATAAGGTATTTTTCGTTTAGGATTATTAGATGTTGAATACCAAACTCGATCACCCATATTCGCACAACCCGTCATTGCGCCAGTATTGGCACAATGAATCGTAATAATACTACCATCTAATAGCATAATATCAGCTAGAAAACGTTTATAGCGTTTGATTAATGTGCCACATTGTAGCTGAGAGGAAAAAAACATATCGATACTTAAGATAAAAAAAATTTGTGATATTATACACAATTGAATAAAAGTTTCGATGGAATGGGTCAGCATTGAATAAACGAGTTAAACAAGTGAAGCCAAAACGAGAAATTAATATAAAAAAATGGCTGCTTTTACTTTTACTAAAAGTTCTATTGGTTTTTATTGCTGTTACAACAGTATATTGTATTTACTTAGATCAGCAGATAAAAGAGCGTATTGATGGTAAAGTCTGGGATTTGCCTGCGGCGGTTTATGGGCAAATTATTGAGTTAGAGCCTGGCCAATATCGTAGTAAAAATGAAATTATATCAATTTTAAACGGTGTTCAATATCGACAAACTCTGGTTGCGACAAGACCTGGTGAGTTTGTTGTTAATGATGATAGTATTGAATTATACCGTAGACCATTTTATTTTCCTGATATTGAAGAACCTGCAATTCGTGCCAAAATTATTTTTAATGCCAATGGAATAGCTCGTATCTCTAATATCGAAACTGGCCGAAATTTTGGTGTCTTGCGTATTGATCCGAAATTGATCACCATGATGCACTCGGCTGATAATCAACAGCGTCTATTCGTTCCATTAAAAGACTTTCCTGATTCTCTCATTAAAACACTCATTGCGACAGAAGATAGACGTTTCTATGAACATGATGGTATTAGTCTTTACTCTATTTTGCGTGCGATTTATAGCAATTTTACGAGTGGTCGAACCGTACAAGGGGGTAGTACTTTAACCCAGCAACTTGTTAAAAATCTGTTCCTAACCAATGAACGCTCTTATATCCGTAAAATTCGTGAAGGTTATATGGCGATTATTCTCGATTCTCGTTATAGTAAAGAGCGTATTTTAGAACTTTATCTCAATGAGGTTTATCTGGGACAAAATGCCGATGAGGAGATTCATGGTTTCCCTTTAGCGAGTCTCTATTATTTTGGTCGCCCGGTTAATGAATTAACATTAGATCAGCAAGCATTATTGGTTGGCATGGTAAAAGGGGCCTCCGTCTATAATCCATGGACAAGACCTAACAATACGTTAGAGCGCCGTAATGTGGTATTACGTTTAATCACTGAACAGGGGATTATTGATGATGAGCTTTATCAGTTACTAAAAAATCGCCCACTTTCTGTTTTACCGAAAGGCGGTGTTATTTCACCACAACCAGCGTTTATGCAATTAGTGAGAAAATCGCTTCGAGAAGAACTTGGTGAGCAAGCTGATCACTTATCAGGTATGCGAATTTTTACTACATTTGATCCGATTGCACAAAGTGCCGCAGAAAAAACGGTACTTGACGAAATGGCAAACTTAAAAGCGCTGACTAAAAAAGATGGTTTACAAACAGCCTTGACGATTGTTGATAGAGAAACCGGTGAGGTTAGAGCGTTAATAGGCAGTGCTGAACCGACTTATGCCGGATTTAACCGAGCATTGTATGGTCGTCGGCCGATTGGCTCACTGGCGAAGCCTCCTACTTACTTATCAGCGTTAAGCCAGCCAGAGCATTATCAACTTAATACTTGGCTTGATGATAAACCATTAACGATTAAAACTGACAGTAGAACTATTTGGCAGCCACAAAATTTTGATAGAAAGTATCGTGATCGCGTTATGCTTGTTGATGCGCTAGCTAATTCATTAAATATCCCATCTGTAAATTTAGGTATGGCGGTCGGTTTTGATGCAACGGAAAAAACATTACTTTCATTAGGTGTTGCGAGAACTGAAATTAAATCAGTACCATCCCGTTTTCTAGGGACCTTAGAGTTAACTCCGATTGAAACAGCACAAATGTATCAAGTGATTGGTAACGGTGGAAAAAAATCAAAATTGACAGCTTTAAGATATGTCGTAGCTGAAAATGGAGATTTAATTTATCAAAATTATCCTAATTCCCGTCAAGCAGTCTCTGCACAAGCCGCTTATTTAACGACCTTTGCGATGCAACAAGTCGCGCAATATGGAACATCGAGGGTATTAAATAACCTTTACCCAACGGCTAATATAGCTGCAAAAACTGGTACGACGAATGATCTAAGAGACAGCTGGTTTGTTGGGATCGATGGTAAAGAGGTCACCGTTATTTGGGTTGGACTTGATGACCATAATCCGATGAAGCTAACGGGATCTTCCGGTGCTTTAAAACTTTATCAAGGATATCTGGCGCGCCATAATCCTCAGCCATTAGTGCAAAATAAGCCATCAAATATCAATATGGTTGCAATTGATGCCCAAGGTAATTGGTTATGTAGTGGCGGTGGCGTGAGAATGTTACCAGCTTGGACTGCTGATAAAGCATTATTATGTGCTGGGTTTAATCAGGTGCCTCGCGATCAAGAAGCTGAAAATGATGCGCCAAGCTGGTTAAAAGAGATGTTTGGCTTTTAAATAAGATAGTTCGTTATAGTCTTGCTGGATAGTAGCATTATAGTATAAAAAAAGTTGAGTTTACTTAATAATGCTATCTATTTTGTTGGGTCAGCGTATTGATTCGAGTAATAATATTGCTGACACCAAGTTGTCTCGAATCACTTAATTCATCAGTAATTCTGAGCTTTCTAAGCTCAGCTAACAAGTCCATTTGTATGATTTGTTCTGCTGTTTTATCATTGGCTAATATAATTAAAATAGTGAGTAGACCTTTAACGATACGCCCCTCGCTATCACCATAAAATATGAATGTTTGTTGATCCATCTTTTTACAAGTAAGCCAAACTCGATTTTCGCAGCCAACAATCTGATTCTCTTCAGTTCGCAGTTGATCTGGAAACTCTGGTAACAATTTTGCTAATTGAATAATTTGGCGGTAACGATCTTGCCAATTCGATAAAGGTTCAAAAAGTGCGATAAGTTGGGTTGAATTTGGTAGCATTGTTATCACTGTTTTATCATTTAGATGAATTATTTTAATATATCAATCGCGCTTTGTAATCCAGAAATCAAGTGATTCGTATCGTCGATATTATTATAAGGCATAAATGATGCACGTATCACACCAGGAAAGCCTAAGGCCTTAATCAACGGTTGAGCGCATAGTTCGCCAGCACGTATTGCAATATTTTGTTCAGCTAGCAAAATACTAATATCATCATGGTGAATGTGTGGTAATGCAAATGTTAAGATTGAGCTGTCAGCTACACTAATTATCTTTAACTGTGGAATTGCTTCTATAAGTTTTGCCCGACAATCGTTAACAAGCTTGTTGGTATAAGCTTCCGCAGCTTCGGTATCAAGTGCAAATAACCACTTAAGTGTTGCATGAAAACCAAGAGCTCCCGCGATATTCGGGGTACCAGCTTCAAATTTATAAGGTAAATCTGCTGGTTGAAAACCAGTAAAGGAAGCTGATTTCAACATTTTACCGCCCCCTTGTCCACAATCCATTTTTGTTAATAGGTCTGATTTTCCATATAACACACCCAATCCAGTTGGACCATATAATTTATGAGCAGAAAATACATAGAAATCAATATTATACTTTTTAACATCAATCGCTTGATGGACGATGCCCTGTGCACCATCCACCACAATAATCGCATTGTGTTGATGGGCAATATCGCTAATTTTAGCAATATCGGGTTTAAAGCCCGTAACATTTGACATCTGCGTCACAGTAATAATTCGGGTTTTATCTGTTATTAGAGTGAGTAAGCGATCAGTTGATAATGAACCATCTTCTTCGATTGACCACTTAATCACTTTTACACCAATTTGCTGGGCAACTTGTAACCACGGTATTAAATTGCTATGGTGTTCCAGTTCACTAATAATGATCTCATCATCTTCTTTAAGCAGATAGCGGGCATGGCTTTGTGCAATTAAATTAAGCGATTCAGTAGCCCCTTTTGTCCAGATGATCTCATGGCTGTGCTCAGCATTAATTAATTTAGCCGTTAATATGCGAGCTTGTTCAAACTGCTCGGTTAATGCTAAGGCTGTTGAGTGCTTGCTACGTAATATTGTTGCGGTATTATGGGTATAATAATGGTTAGTCGCATCAATCATCACTTGTGGTTTTAATGATGTTGATGCGGAGTCGAGATAGATACTATCTGATTGTAGTGAAGGAAATTCAGCTCTAAATACAGATGGTTGGAATTTCATTATGACAACTCAAGCCCTGCGATACCATTCCAATATCCATTACAGTCTCTGCCATTAGCCGTGGTTAACGGAGCGAGACCTGACTCATTAGCTTTAAACTGTTTTACAACATCCAGTGTTTCGAGCCCTAGTGGTGATATACGAACGATATCAACTAATCCTTTCATATCTTGTAAATTATTGCCTAAATTATAGCAATAACCACTTTGGGTCTGAATACCATTAAGGACAAATACTTTTTGTTGTTCTTGAGAAAAAACTTCGCGACCAACAGGGTATTTAATACAGCAAGTTTCACATTTATCTTTAGGTTTATCTTCAGATCTCGCTGTAAAACAACGGGCAGAATAAGCTAATGGTAAATATCCATAACTGAATACTTCAACTTCAAATTTACGCTCTATTTTAAGCTCATCAAACTGCGTTAATACATTACGCAACCAGTCTCTTGATAGTTCAACCGGCATACACCAACGAATCATCCCCTGTTTTTGTAATAGTTTTAGGGTATAAGCGTTATAGGCATTTATTGCTGGGCCCGCTACAAAAGGCAGGTTATGTTCTTGTGCTAAGTTTATTGCAGCTAAATCATTTGCTTCAATTAAAAAATCACCATTATTAATTAATTGACGCATCTCATTAATTTCAGACGGTGCTTCTAATAACGCTAAGGTTGATATAACGACCTGTTTACCTGATTTTGCAACTTCTTTAGCTAAACTAATCCAATCTGCAACTTTCATTTCGCGTCGTTTAGTGCAAACGGTTTCACCCATATAAATGATGTCTGCTTCACTTTGCATTGCGGCATGATAGAATTTTTCAGTCTCTGTTTTAGGCCAATAATATAACACTGGGCCCAAGGCATATTTCATAATATTTTCCTAATATTGCTCACATTTCTTAATTATAACTTTAGATTATTGCCATTTACGGTGATATGCGCCAAGCGTTGTTTGGCTACCTTCTGATACCGCGCCTAATTCATCCATCCATGTTTTTTGTGCTTGATATGAAGACGGGTTTGCTCGATAGCTGTCGATTGCTTGTCGCCACACTTTGGTTACTTGTGCTACATAAGCAGGGCTACGTTGACGACCCTCTATTTTCACCGATGCAATATTAGCAGCAAATAATTCAGGTAAAAGTTCTAGCGTATTTAAACTGGTTGGTTCCTCAATAGGATGATAAAGAGTATTATCAACAAAATAGCGACCTTTACATAATGTTGGATAACCGGCATTTTCGCCTTTTTTATGGCAATCAATTAGCACGTTATTCAAACGAGACTCAAGACCTCTTTCTGTCTCCTCCCAGCGAACATATTTTGCTGGTGAACATGCGCCAACGGTATTAGGGGATTCACCTGTCAAATACGATGAAAGATAACAACGACCTTCAGCCATAATACATAAACTACCAAAAGCGAAAACCTCAAGTGGGATTGGACTAACTTGTGATAGTTGTTTCACTTGGTGCATAGATAAAACACGAGGTAATACGATTCGGTGTGGTTTAAAGTTATTATGGAAAAATTTGATCGACTCTATATTGGTTGATGAAGCTTGTACCGATACATGACGTTCGATATGTGGATACGTCTCTGCCGCATATTCAAGCATGGCAAGATCGGCAATAATAAGTGCGTCAGCGCCAATTTTAGCAGCCATATCAACCGCATTTTTCCAACGAATAAAATTTTCAGGGTGAGCAAAAGTGTTGATAGCAATATGCAATTTCTTACCTTTGCTATGTACATAATCTGAGGCTTCAAATAAACGTTGTTCGTTGAAATTAAGGCCTGCAAAGTGGCGGGCATTTGTATCATCTTTTAAACCAATATAAACGGCATCAGCGCCATTATCGATTGCAGTTTTTAATGCCGGAAGTGAACCAGCAGGGCATAATAGTTCCATAATCTATACCTGAAAAATATCATGCTACTATTATGCAGTAAATTACGAGCCATTGCGAATATTAAATAGTGCGCCTATCACAGCGATAAATATCATCAATATATCTCTTTTTAATTATTAAAATTACTGTTTTTATATCGTTAATATTTTGATTGCTCTATTACGTGTCTTTTTTTCAAATAGAGTGATTATTAGGTAAAAAAATCTGCTGAAATAGGTTACTAAATCAGTTGCTTATTAATAACATATTCGTTATTGATAAACATCTTGATGAGTAGACATAAAAACTTTGCGACAAAGATCGGTAAAAGTCATTAACGTAATGGGAAAAATAAACAATAAACGGTAGCTTGTTTAAATTATTTTTATGGGTAAGTGATCTTATGCCAAATTCAAAAATTACGTTAACTAAAATTGCTAAAAAAGCGGGTGTATCGGTAACATCTGTCTCTAGAGTTGTTCATGCTCCTCATTTAACTTCGCGGGAAACCCAAGAAAGGGTTCATCAAGCAATTGGCTTGTTAGGATTTAATGCTTCGGTATTTAAACCTTATAGTCAGTTACCTTATAGTAAAAAAATACTGATTATTGATAATCAATTAATTACGGGGAGTTTAATTAATAAAGGTATTGAGTCAAAAGCAAAAGAATTAGGTTATAAATTACTTTATTTACGATTCTTCTATTTTAATGAACAAGAGATTCAGCAAATTATCAGTTACACCATTAATCATCAAGTGGATGGGATATTACTCATTAATGATTCGCCTTATTTATTAGCGTTACAACAATATCAACATGCGTTACCACCAATAGTACTCGTTAATCATTTCTCATTATATTTTCCATGTGTTTATTTTGATCATCTATCGAATGCTTATCAGGCCACCCAATATTTAACCGATAAAGGGCATAGAAAAATTGCGATTTTACTAGGGAGTCTTGATAAAGATGAAACTCAACATCTTGTGCAAGGTTATCAACAAGCGCTTAAACGTTTAAATAGCCTGTCTTCTGATAATTATATGGTCTATGACTGTATTAATTACTCAGCGAGTTATAAAGCGCTTAAACGATTAATGCAACTACCATTTCCACCAACTGCTATCATTTGTTGTGATCATCTTAATTTAAACTATATTGATCGTGAAAAATTATTCGTTGATGATAAATTTGATGAAACAATTTCGACAGATAGCGCTATTTGTGGTGTTATTGATCAATGTAGAATAATGAATATTAATATTCCAGCTGATCTATCTTTAGTGCAATTTATTCATCACAAAGGTCATAAACCATATAGCCCACTTAACCATATTTGTGCGGTATATAAACCATTGGTTGAAATGGGAGAAGAGGCAATCTCATTATTATTGAATTTACAGCATCCCGATTATCGCGGTAATAATAAACGACTTATTTCTACTGAAATCAGTAACCGTCATTCGACGGCTACCTTATTATAACTATCTGATTTTACGTGTAGAAGATACAATATAATCTGGCTTACGGGATAAGTATACTTGAGCCTGTTGTTTGTCTATTTTGCATCATATCATGAGCAATAGCGGCATCTTTTAACGCAAACTTTTGTTGTTCTGAAACTGTAATATTAATGGCACCACTTGCAACATAACCAAAAAATTGGTCAGCAGCCATTTGTAACTGCTGTTTATTGGTAATATAGCCACTAAGAGACGGTCTGGTGACATACAAACTACCTTTTTGATTTAAAATACCTAGATTTACATCGGTAACCGGCCCTGAGGAATTACCAAAGCTGACCATCAGCCCTCGGCGTTTTAAGCAATCTAATGAAGTTAGCCACATTGCTTTACCAATAGAATCATAGACAACATTGACTTTGGCATTGTCGGTGAATTTTAATACTTGTTTTACGACATCCTCTTGATGATAGTTAATTGTTTGCCATGCGCCATTGTGTCGCGCAATCACTGCTTTTTCATCGGACCCAACCGTACCAATCATCTTGGCTCCAATAATCTTAGCCCACTGGCAAGCAATCGAACCAACACCACCTGCAGCGGCATGGAACAAAAAGATTTCACCAGCATTTAGTCGATATGTTTGAGTCAATAAATAGTAAACCGTTAATCCTTTTAACATTGATGCTGCGGCTTGTTCAAACGTGATTGAGTCAGGGAGTTTTACTAACCGATTTTCATTAATTAGGTGAAAATCAGCGTAAGCACCTAATGATGATTGACAGTAGGCAATTCGATCACCGATCTTAAAATCAGTGACTTTATCACCTATTTTGATTACAACGCCAGCACCTTCAGTACCTAGACTTGATGGTAGAGAGGGAACAGGATAAAGACCATTTCGGACATAGGTATCAATATAGTTAACTCCGATTGCCTTATTTTCAATCAGTACTTCATGTTCTTGAGGATCATTAAGATGCATATCAACATACTGTAAAACACGACTATCGCCATATTGAGAAAATTGTATACGCTTCGCCATGAATTAATTCTCCTTGATTGCAGTTACAGTACTTGTAATGATTGCTTTAGGCATTTTTGTGGCAATGATATCGCCAGTTTTAAGCTGTTTTGCTGAACGGATTACCTGATTTTGACTATCAGTCGTAATTGAATATCCTCGTTCAAGTGTTGCTAAAGGGCTGACAGTATTAAGTTGCGATGCTTGAATAGCAATTTGATGCTTGGCTTGAGTTAAATATTGGTGCGCTAATGCTTGTAAACGTTGCTGTTTTTGAACGACAATTTGTCGATAATACTGAATTTTATTACTTGGCGATAATAGATTGATTCGATTTTCTAACTGATAAAGTTTATTTGTATAGGATAGAATAATCTGTTCCATTGCTGTATTTAATGAACGATTTTTGGCTAATAAATCAATTTGTTGTTTTGCCAGTTTTACTTGGGGATGCTGAGCTTGTAATTGATGGCGTAGTTTTTGTAACTGTTCATTTTTCTTTAAAATAAAATTATCTATCGCCATTGATATTTGCTGCTCAAGTGACTTTAAGTCTTTTAACTGATCTTGAACATCTCGACTAAGGAGTTCCGCTGCTGCTGATGGTGTTGCTGCGCGTAAATCAGCCACAAAATCAGCAATAGTAAAATCGACTTCATGTCCAACGGCACTAATGATCGGTAGCTGGCTTTCAAATATTGCACGAGCAACAATCTCTTCATTGAATGGCCATAGGTCCTCTAAAGAACCACCGCCTCGACCAACAATTAATACATCACATTCGTTACGCATATTAGCTAAACGAATCATTTTGGCAATTTTTGCAGCTGCTTCATCGCCCTGAACAAGCGTTGGATAAATGATAATGTGTAAACTTGGATCGCGTCGCTTTAAAATTTGGCAAATATCATGCAAAGCCGCCCCAGTTGATGAAGTCACAATACCGATAGTACTGATATTTTTAGGAATCGCTTTTTTATGTATGCTGGCAAATAAGCCTTCTTCTTGCAATTTTTGTTTTAACTGTTCAAATTTTTGTTGAAGTAATCCAGCACCAGCAAGTTGTAATTTATCAATAACTAGTTGGTATTCACCTCTTGCTTCATATAATGTAACAGAGGCGCTTACTAAAACTTGTTGGCCATCTTTAGGAATAAAGCCCGTTTTAAAGTTACTGTTGCGAAACATTGCACATCGTACTTGTGCTTTATCGTCTTTAAGAGTGAAATACCAATGCCCAGAAGCGGGTTTAGAAAAGTTAGATATCTCACCAACTAGCCAGATTTGACCTATAGCATCACTTAGGAGGTCCTTGACCATTTGGTTTAAATCTTTGACTGATAAAACAGAACTATTTCCTAACATACCGCGGCTCCAAGTAACAAAACCTATTGGTTATTTTATAGCTTAAAATCAGCCCAAATAGGTGCATGGTCTGATGGCTTATCCATTGCGCGAATATCCAAGTCAATTCCTGTCGCTTGACAGTAAGGAGCTAAAGATTGGCTTGCCAATATTAAATCAATACGTAGCCCTGTATTAGTATCAAAACCACGAGAGCGGTAATCAAACCAAGAGTATTGCAATTCACTTGGATTTTGTTCACGATAAGTATCAATAAATCCTAGCGATAGAAGATGATTCATCCACTCTCTTTCTTCGGGTAAAAAAGAACATTTTCCTGTTCTTAGCCAACGTTTTACACTTTCAGGGGGGAGACCGATATCTAAATCGGTGTGACTAATATTCATATCACCCATAATCATCGTTAACTCAGTATTTAGCGACTGTTCTTGAATATATCTGTTTAAATCTTGATAAAATTTAGCTTTTGCAGGAAATTTTGTTTCATGATCCCGGCTATCGCCTTGTGGAAAATAACCATTAATAACCGTTACATCACCTTTTTCACTCGGTAATTTAGTTACAATCAGCCGACATTGAGCCCCTTCGTCATCAAATGGAAAACCACACTGGACAGATAGTGGTTGCTGTTTAGTTAACAAAGCAACACCATAATGGCCTTTTTGCCCATGATAACTTAAATGGTAGCCTAAATGCGCTAACTCTTCGGCTGGAAATTGATCATTATGGACTTTAGTTTCCTGCAGACCAATGACATCAGGTTGATATTTATTAACAATGGCTTCTAGTTGATGAATACGTGCCCTTAGGCTATTTATATTAAATGAGATAACTTTCATAAATGGACTTTTATAAATTGAGTATGACTTTCGTTTAAAGTTATTCATCATCCTATCAAATATCCGCTATACTGTTAAGTATATTCAAAAGTAATATTAATATTGGGGCACACATGGAGCTGCAAATCTATATCAAATTTCTTGTTGGCTTGTTTGCGATAGTCAATCCCGTCGGTTTGTTACCTGTTTTTATCAGTCTAACGGATAGTCTTGATAGTGAATCGCGTAATCAAACTAACCGTATGGCAAATATTGCAGTTGCTGTCATACTAATTATTTCATTATTAGCGGGAAGTTTTATTCTTGATATTTTCGGTATATCACTTAACTCGTTTAGGATTGCTGGTGGTTTGTTAGTGGTGATTATTGGTATGACCATGATTAATGGTAAATTGGGTGAAAATAAGCAGAATAAAGAAGACTTACATGACTCAGTTAGTAAAACTAGTGTTGCGTTAGTTCCGTTAGCTTTACCATTAATGGGGGGACCAGGTGCGATTACTTCAATGATCGTTTGGGGGACTAACTATAATTCTATTGGTTATATCATTGGTTTTATTATCTGTATTTTTATTTTTTGTGCTTGTTGCTGGTTACTGTTTCGTTCGGCTCCATTTATTATCAGAACATTAGGTAAAAGTGGCTTAAATGTAGTTACTCGAATAATGGGACTCTTATTGATGGCGTTAGGGGTTGAAATTATGGTTGGTGGAATTCGTAATCTTTTTCCGGGTTTGCTATAGTACATTGTCTCAAGTTAAGCAGTATCCCCATAATATGAATAAAAGCGATATCATTTGAATAAGGAATATTGAGGTTAGTATGACGGCTGAATTAAATGTTTTACGTGATGAAATAGATGATGTTGATAAGTTGATTTTATCGTTAATCTCTAAACGACAACAATTAGTGTCAAAAGTTGGTGAGGTAAAAAGTCAGCATGGTATTCCTATTTATGATCCTAAGCGAGAAAGCGAAATGTTGGCTAAGCGCCGTCAAGAAGCTGAAAAAATAGGGGTTTCGCCAAATGTTATTGAAGATATTTTACGTCGTTTAATGCGAGAATCTTATAATCACGAAAATGATAAAGGTTTTAAAAAGATCTATACAGGAACTGGTTCAATAGTCATTATTGGTGGTAATGGGCAAATGGGGCGATTATTTACTCGTTTATTCACTTTGTCGGGCTATAATGTTAAAGTCCTTGGTTCTAAAACGATGTCTCAAGCCGCTGAAATGGTTGCTGATGCAGCGGCCGTTATTGTGACTGTACCGATTAATAAAACAGTTGATATTATCGGTCAATTACCGAATTTACCGAAAGAGTGTATTTTGACTGATTTTACTTCCATTAAACAACAACCATTGCTGGCCATGCTTAAACAACATCAAGGCCCTGTAGTTGGACTACATCCAATGTTTGGTCCAGATGTACCCAATTTAGCTAAACAGATTATTGTTTATTGTGATGGGCGTGAAAGTGAAAAATATCAATGGTTAATTGAACAGATGCGAATATGGGGCGCGAACCTTTACGCAATAGCAGCTTCTGAACATGATCGATGTATGTCATTTATTCAAGCTTTACGGCATTTCACTTCTTTTACTTATGGTGTTAATTTACAACGAGAACAAGCAAATTTAGAGCAGCTTATTGCACTTTCATCTCCTATTTATCGATTAGAATTGATGATGGTGGGTCGGTTATTTGCACAAGACGCACAACTATATGCAGATATTATTATGTCTTCTGAAGATAATATTGCCTTGATTAAACGCTATTATGAACGTTTTGGTGCCATGGTAAAATTAATCGAAAAGGGTGATAAAGAGGCATTTATTAATAATTTTGCTCAGGTAACCGAGTGGTTTGGTGATTATGCAGGCCGTTTTATTAAAGAGAGTCAGATCTTATTAAAATTGGCAAATGATAATCGCGCTTAGTGATTATAAGCTTGCTCGTGCTTTAATCATTGGACTTAATAAAGTTATCTTATCTTTTGTCGTTTCAACTTTAAGCTGCTCTAGTAACGCCACTGCGGCATTCTCGCCCATTTGTTGATATGGTAAAGAGATTGTCGTCAGTGGTGGAGTACTCACTTGACTAAATTCACTATCACCAAATCCAGTCACCGCTAATTGGTAAGGTACTCTAATATGCCTTCTCTGACATTCATATAAAACTCCACAGGCTAGTTCATCAGTAGTACAAATTAATGCATCTATCTCCGGCCAGTTAAGAATAAAATCAGCTAATAACTGGCTACCAGTAGTGAAATTAGCTGGTTTTGCAGCATTGATCACTCGATGAGTCGGTAAGTGATGCGCTAGCATTGTTTTATGCCAGCCATGTAAGCGTTGCTGAAAAATAAGATGTTCATGATTACCACATAGTAAACCAATATGACGATAGCCTTTTTTGATTACGTGTTCAGTTAATATTGACATGGCGAGCATATTATCAACAGTAATATTGGTTTGTGAAGATTCTTTTATTTCATGTCCAATATGTAGTGTTGGAATATGTTTATTATTAATTAATCGGCTTATCGGACTATTTTTTTCCAGATAGAATAATACTATCGCGGCTAAATTATTATTATAAATTGATTCTAATAGTTGTTCTTCTCGGCCATAGTAGTGTAGAGACTCTATTATTAAGGTGACATAACCTTGCTCAGTTAAGCGTGACTGTAAAGCATCAAGAATAATTTTAGAACCATTATCGAAGATCCTGTTTATTACAATCACGATCAGATTATTTGCGCTTGCTGATGCTAAAAGGCTTGCTGCAATATTCGGTTTATAGCCTAATGTATTAACTGCCGATTCTATTTTTTTACGCAGCTTATCGGAAACTTGTTCAGGAGTTCTTAAGGCCCGGGACACCGTCATTGTTCCGACACCAGCCAATTTGGCGACATCAGATAAAGTGATTTGTCCTGTATTTCGACGTTTTTTGGTTTCCAACATTGTTAATCGCTATTTTTATTAAATAAGTATCTATTATTATTTTAAATGGAATTAAATTTCTTCTCAACTTATGAAAACTGTTATTAATATCACATTTTTTATCAAAATTTATAAAATTTTGATAGCGCTATCACAATTTGAATATTCTTTATTTTATATTGATTATCGATATGCTAATTTCACTATATCGCACCAAGTTAGTCTTGATTATAGGAGAAAAAATGTTATCGACATGGTTAACCACACAAACTATCAACATTATTGATTCGGTTGATGACTGGAAACAGGCTATCCGGCTTAGTGCTGTTCCATTACTGGAAGAGGGGATCATCTCTCCTGACTATATACAAGCTATTTACCATTTACATGAAAAGATTGGTCCTTATTATGTTTTGGCACCAGGAATTGCTATGCCACATGCGAGGCCCGAGGAGGGGGTTAATCAACTAGGGTTATCGATGCTACTGGTCAAAAATGGAGTGAAATTTAACTCAATTGAAAATGATCCTGTTTATCTCATTACATTATTAGCTGCTCCAGATAGTTCGAGTCATCTTCAAATGCTAACCGAGTTAGCTGAACTTTTTTCCGCCTCAGATGAAATGCAAAAAATCTTTAAGGCGCAGACGGTAGACGACATTTTAACTGTTGTAAAGCAATACTAATTTAATTAGCTTGCTATTCTAACAATATTGGTACTTTAACTACGATTTTAAGAACAAAGAGGATAAGTAATATGAAAATTATGGCTGTTTGTGGTTCTGGTCTTGGCAGTAGTTTTATGGTTGAGATGAATATTAAAAAAGTACTTAAAAAATTAAATATTGATGCAGAGGTAACACATGCTGATCTTGCTTCCGCGATACCTGATGAAGCAGACTTATTTGTGATGACTAAAGATTTAGCTGCAAGTTCTGGTATACCTAGTGCCAAACTTATTGTTTTAAATAATATTATTGATATTAACGATCTTGAAAGCAAACTTGCTGAATATTTCAAAATAAATTAAGCATTATTAACGAGGGATTTTTTATGATTCAAGATGTAATGAAATTTATTGTTGATATATTAAAGGTGCCGGCTGTATTAGTCGGCTTAATTGCGATGATTGGATTAATCGCACAACGTAAGTCATTAGCCGATACCATCAAAGGTACTATCAAAACAATTTTAGGTTTTTTGGTTTTAAGTGGTGGTGCAGGTGTTGTTGTTAGCTCGATTACACCATTAGGCAATATGTTTGAGCAGGCCTTTCAGCTCCAAGGAATTATCCCTAACAATGAAGCGATTGTTTCAATGGCACAAAATGAATATGGTGTTGCAACGGCATTAATTATGGCATTTGGGATGGTTGCTAATATTGTTATAGCGCGTTTCACCCGATTGAAATATATCTTTTTAACGGGTCATCATACTTTCTATATGGCTTGTATGATTAGTATTATTCTGACTGTAGTTGGTTTTGAAGGATGGCGGTTAATTTATACCGGTGCGTTAACTCTTGGTTTAGTAATGGCCTTTTTCCCAGCGATAGCACAACATCAAATGCGTAAAATCACAGGTAATGATGATATCGCGTTTGGTCATTTTGGTACATTAGGTTATGTTTTATCTGGTTGGATAGGTGGTCTGGTTGGTAAAGGTTCACGTTCCACTGAAGAGATGAATTTACCAAAGAATCTTAGTTTTTTACGTGATAGTTCTATTTCTATTTCATTAACAATGGCAATTATTTATCTTATTATCGCGGTTTGTGCGGGTTCTGACTATATTGAGAGTCAATTAAGCGGAGGGGAGAATTACCTTGTTTATGCGCTTATTCAAGCAATCACTTTCGCAGCTGGGGTCTTCATTATTTTGCAAGGTGTTCGCTTAATTCTTGCTGAAATTGTTCCTGCCTTTACGGGCTTCTCTGAAAAACTTGTTCCTAACGCAAAACCAGCTCTTGATTGCCCGGTTGTATTTCCTTATGCACCAAATGCGGTACTTATTGGTTTCTTATCTAGTTTTGTTGGTGGATTAGTCGGATTATTTGTATTAGGTAAATTGGATCTGGTACTGATTCTTCCTGGCGTTGTTCCTCATTTCTTCTGTGGTGCTACTGCGGGGGTATTTGGTAACGCAATGGGTGGTCGACGAGGAGCGATACTTGGGGCATTTGCTAATGGCTTATTGATTACTTTTCTTCCTGTATTACTACTCCCCGTATTAGGTTCACTCGGTTTTGCTAATACTACATTTTCTGATACAGATTTCTGTGGTGTCGGTTTCATTTTAGGGAATATGGCTAAATATTTTAGTAAAGAGATGATCATGGCTATTATTTCAGGAATATTTGTATTGTTAGTCGTTTATAACTATGCAGTAAAATCTAAACAGACACAAACGAAAGAGGCTGCTAATGAATAGTCCAGTTAATCAAATGAAAGAGTTTGCCAAGCAAATTCGACTTGCAACATTAAAAGAGTTAAATAATCTTGGGTTTGGTCACTATGGTGGTTCTCTATCCATTGTTGAAACACTTGCTGTACTTTATGGTGGTATCATGAAATATGATGCTAAAAATCCACAATGGCAAGAACGAGATTATTTTGTATTATCAAAAGGGCATGCGGGACCTGCATTGTATAGTACCTTAGCTTTAAAAGGTTTTTTCCCTGTGGAGGAACTATTAACATTAAACCAAAATGGGACTCGTTTACCCAGTCACCCTGACCGTTTAAGAACCAAAGGTGTTGATGCAACAACGGGTTCTTTAGGACAAGGTATCTCTATAGCTTCAGGACTCGCATTAGCCCATAAATTATCTGCTTTAGACAATCGAGTCTTTTGTATTGTCGGTGATGGTGAATTAAACGAAGGACAATGTTGGGAAGCTTTTCAATTTATTGCACACCATAATTTAAACAATCTGGTTATTTTTGTTGATAACAACAAAAAACAGTTAGATGGTACATTAGATGAAGTGATTAAACCATTTAATTTTAATGATAAATTTAGTGCTTTTGGCTTTGATGTACAAACCATTAAAGGGGATGATATCGCTGGCATTTATAATGCTGTTAAGACCGATCGTACAGATAATCAACGTCCACTCGTAGTTATTTTAGATAGTATTAAAGGGCAAGGTGTTCCTTATATCGAAAATATGGTTAGTAATCACCACTTAAGACCTTCTGAATCAGCGAAAGCAGAATTAGAAAAAATCGTTGCAGAATTGGAGGGAAGATAATGTTTATCGTTAAAAATGATCCTATTGAAATGCGTAAAGTGTATGCCAATTTTATGCAAGAATCTATTGCTAAGAATCAAGATATTATTGCACTAGAGGCTGATTTAATGAGTTCGATGTCGATGGATAGTGTCCAAAAACAGTATCCTAATCATGTAATCAACTGTGGAATTATGGAGGCACATATTATTGGTCTTGCTGGCGGATTGTCGATTGCTGGTAAGAATCCGTTTTTCCATACTTTTACGGCATTCGCAAGTCGCCGCTGTTTTGATCAGTTATTTATGTCGATTGATTATCAGCATAATAACCTCAAAGTTATTGCTTCAGATGCAGGGGTCACTTCTGCTCATAATGGCGGCACTCATATGTCATTTGAGGATATGGGAATTGTACGAGGACTTGCACATGCTACAGTACTTGAGGTTACTGATGGTGTCATGTTCAGAAATATTTTAGAACAATTAGTTGATTTGAAAGGTCTTTATTGGGTTAGGACGATGCGTAAAAATGCAGTTACAATCTATAAAGATAATGAACAGTTTACTATTGGTAAAGCGAAAGTATTACGTGAAGGGTCGGATGTTACGTTAATTGCTAATGGTATAATGGTTTGTGAAGCCATGCTTGCTGCAGATAAACTCGCAACTCAAGGTATTGAGGCTACAGTGATTGATATGTTTACCTTAAAACCTATTGATCGTGATGTTATCGTTAAGTATGCAAAATTAACAGGTAAAATTGTCACGTGTGAAAATCATAATATTCATAATGGATTGGGCTCTGCTGTTGCAGAAGTTGTTGTACAAGAACACCCTGTACCTATGCGTTTTATTGGCGTTAAAGATCGTTATGGGCAAGTTGGTTCAGTGGAGTTTTTGAAAAAAGAGTACGGGTTGACTGCTGATGATATTGTACAAGCCGTGCACTCTTTTACGTAATTTTCATAAAATAATCGCCTATCTGTTGATAGGTGATTATCGCTTTTACTCGTGACGTTTATGTCTTAATTAATATAATTTGTGCTGATATTGTCTATCAGAACTGCTCGATTTTAAAAAAAAAAGCGTTATCTTAATATCCTCAGATTCTACTCTCATGTCATTTTAATGATAATAATTTTTAACGCATATGAGCCAAAACCCCTCTGCTATTAGTTCAAACAATGATCTAAATGTCTATAAATTTGGCTGATAGTTTTTCCCTATTTCTATATCCTACTAAAAAGCTCAACTAAATACTTGACTAAAAAAAACGGATATATACAATAATTCCTGTTATTAATAGAAAGGATATAATTATGAAATTGACATCAAAGGGCCGCTATGCCGTAACTGCGATGCTTGATGTTGCATTGAACTCCAATCAAGGTCCGGTATCACTGGCAGAAATTTCAGAGCGACAAGAGATTTCATTGTCTTATTTAGAACAGTTGTTTGCTCGTTTAAGAAAAAATGGCTTAGTGAGTAGTGTGAGAGGACCAGGCGGTGGTTATGTTCTTGGTCGCGGCATGAGTGAGATAGCTATTAGTTCAATTGTAAAAGCGGTGGATGAAACTGTTGAGGCAACTAAGTGTCATGGTGAAGAAGGTTGCCAGGGTGGTGTTAAATGTTTAACTCACTCATTATGGAATGACTTAAGTGAACGTATTGATAGTTTCTTGGCTAATATAACATTAAATGAACTAGTCAAAAATAAAGATGTGCAAGCTGTTGCGGATAGACAAAGTAATTTAATTCGCGTTAATCACCTTAGCTAAATAAAATAATATAAAATTTGTGTTGGAGCAATAGATGAAACTTCCAATTTATATGGATTATGCAGCAACCACTGCAGTCGATCCAAGAGTTGCAAATAAAATGATGCAATTTTTAACACCAGATGGCATCTTTGGTAATCCCGCGTCACGTTCTCACCGTTTTGGTTGGCAAGCAGAAGAGGCTGTTGACATCGCACGTAATCAAATTGCTGAATTGATCGGTGCAGATTCTCGAGAAATTGTATTTACCTCTGGTGCAACAGAAGCCGATAACTTGGCGATTAAAGGTGCTGCACATTTTTATCAAACCAAAGGTAAACATATTATTACCAGTAAGACTGAACATAAAGCGGTACTAGATACTTGTCGTCAGTTAGAAAGAGAAGGGTTTGAGGTTACTTATTTAACACCGGAATCTGATGGTATTATTGATTTAGCGAAGCTTGAACAAGCTATGCGTGATGATACAACAGTGGTTTCAATCATGCATGTGAATAATGAAACTGGCGTGATTCAAGATATTGAGAAAATTGGTGAAATGTGTCGTAGTCGCGGAATCGTATTCCATGTCGATGCAACACAAAGTGTTGGTAAACTTGATATTGATTTATCTAAATTAAAAGTTGATCTCATGTCGTTTTCTGGGCACAAAATATATGGTCCTAAAGGGATTGGTGGATTATATGTAAGACGTAAACCACGCATTCGTATTGAAGCACAAATGCATGGTGGTGGTCATGAACGAGGAATGCGTTCAGGGACTTTACCGGTGCACCAAATCGTCGGAATGGGCGAAGCTTACCGTATCGCTAAAGAAGAACGTGTTACTGAGATGGCTCGTCTACAGAAATTGAAAGAACGTTTATGGAATGGCTTAAAAGATATTGAAGCTGTTTATCTCAATGGTTCTTTAGAACACGGTGTTCAAAATATTTTGAATGTGAGCTTTGCTTATGTTGAAGGTGAATCATTAATGATGGCGCTTAAAGATTTGGCGGTATCATCAGGTTCGGCCTGTACTTCAGCAAGTCTTGAACCGTCTTATGTTCTACGTGCTTTAGGATTAAATGATGAATTAGCGCATAGCTCAATTCGTTTCTCTATAGGACGTTTTACCACCGAAGAAGAGATTGATTATGTGATTAAACTTCTTCATGACTCAATTGGACGTTTGCGAGAGTTATCGCCATTATGGGAAATGTATAAAGATGGTGTTGATTTGAATCAAATTCAGTGGTCTGCACATTAATCACAAATAGCGAGGAGTAAATATTATGGCTTATAGCGACAAAGTAGTTGATCATTACGAAAATCCTCGTAATGTTGGAGCGTTTGATAAAAATGATCCCAATGTTGGTAGCGGTATGGTTGGTGCACCAGCATGTGGCGATGTGATGCGTCTACAGATTAAAGTGAATGATAATGGTATAATTGAAGACGCAAAATTTAAAACCTATGGTTGCGGTAGTGCAATTGCATCAAGTTCTTTAGTTACTGAGTGGATTAAAGGTAAATCTCTTGATGAGGCTGGTGCAATTAAAAATACTGATATTGCTGAAGAATTGGCGTTACCACCAGTGAAAATTCACTGCTCAATTTTGGCAGAAGATGCGATTAAAGCCGCGATAGATGATTACAAAAATAAAAAACAAAAAGCAATATAAGCAAATAAGCAAATAAGCAATAATAGATAAATATAAGGATTGACTATGTCTATTACATTAACGGAGAGTGCCGCAAATCGTGTACAATCATTTTTAGCTAACCGAGGGAAAGGGGTTGGACTAAGATTAGGTGTTCGAACGTCAGGTTGCTCAGGTATGGCTTATGTTCTTGAGTTTGCTGATGATATCAATGCTGACGATAATGTATTTGAAGATAAAGATGTCAAAATTATTGTAGATACTAAGAGCCTTGTTTATATTGACGGCACCGAGTTAGATTTTGTAAAAGAAGGATTAAACGAAGGATTTAAGTTTAATAATCCAAACGTTGAAAACGAATGTGGTTGTGGCGAAAGTTTTAATGTTTAATCTTTTTACGATTGCTAGATATTGATAGGGCATACTGATAATGTTTGAACATGATAATTACTTCTCATTATTTCACCTACCTGCAACGTTGCCTGTTGATATTGCTCAATTAAATGAACAGTATCAACTGTTGCAGCGGCAATATCACCCGGATAATTATGCCATTGCAAACGATAGTGAAAAAGCGACAGCAATGCAAAAATCTGCAACGATTAACGCGGCTTATAAAACCTTAAAAGATCCCTTTACGGCAGCCCAATATCGGTTAGCTTTGGAAGGGATTGATATCGACAATGAAAGTAATACTATTTTCGATCCGCTATTTCTCAACGAACAATTTGAGTTACGAGAAATACTCGATGATATTGAGCAGACCAATGATCTTGATGCATTAGACACTTTTTATGATGAAGTGATCAGCCGTAAAAAACAGGTTTATAGCGATGTATTGTTGGCTATCAAAAATAGCGAATGGCAGGATGCTAAAATCATCCTTTATAAACTGCGTTATTTTGCTAGGTTAATTGAACAAATAGAGTTACTGCAAGAAAAACAATTTGCTTTATAATAGCCTTATTATTTATTCACGACTATAAGAGATAATTTAATGGCGTTACTACAAATTAGTGAACCAGGTTTAGCCCCTGCTCCACATCAGCATAGATTAGCTGCAGGGATAGATTTAGGTACCACTAACTCGCTAGTTGCTACTGTGCGTAGTGGGCAGGCAAAAACATTACCCGATGCTAATGGAGAGCATTTATTGCCGTCAGTTGTACACTATGGTCGCAATGATGATGACAATTTACTTATTACTGTTGGAGTAAATGCTAAAAATAATGCTGCATCTGATCCACAAAATACCGTAAGTTCCATAAAACGTTTAATGGGACGTCACTTAAGTGAGATCGACATTTCTCATTTCCCATACTCTTTTTTAACGACTGAAAATGGTGTACCTATTTTAAATTTGCCTAATAATCAGGTCAATCCAGTACAAGTTTCAGCTGATATTTTAAATATGTTGGCATTAAGAGCAAAAGAGAGTTTAGGTGGTGAGTTAGACGGTGTGGTGATAACTGTACCAGCTTACTTTGACGATGCTCAGCGTCAGGCAACCAAAGATGCTGCTCAATTAGCGGGCTTACACGTATTACGCTTACTTAATGAACCGACCGCTGCTGCAATTGCCTATGGTCTTGATTCCGGTCAAGAGGGTATTATTGCAATTTATGATTTAGGTGGGGGTACATTTGATATCTCTATTTTACGTTTGAGTAAAGGTGTTTTTGAAGTGCTTGCTACCGGTGGCGACTCTGCATTAGGTGGCGATGATTTTGATAACTTATTAGCTAAGTTGATTGCTGATAAGGCTGGGGTTGATGTCACAAATGATCCTTATTTGTCACGTAAGTTATTAGATCTTGCAACTGAAGCGAAAATAGCGCTATCTGATAAAGAAAGCGTTATGGTTGAGTTTGCTGGTTGGCAAGGTAAATTAACGCGTAGCGAGTTTGAGCTTTTAATTGAACCCTTAGTGAAACGTACACTCTTTGCTTGTCGACGCGCATTAAAAGATGCCAATGTGACGACAGATGAAGTTGTCCAAGTCGTGATGGTTGGAGGATCAACTCGTGTACCTTATGTCCGCTGTAAAGTTGGTGATTTTTTTGGTTGTACGCCATTAACGTCAATTGATCCCGATAAGGTTGTGGCGATTGGCGCTGCAATTCAGGCTGATATTTTAGTCGGTAATAAACCAGATTCAGATATGCTATTGCTGGACGTTATTCCGTTATCTCTCGGGATTGAAACGATGGGCGAATTAGTTGAAAAAATTATTCCTCGCAACAGTACAATTCCTTGTGCAAGGGCTCAAGAGTTTACTACCTTTAAAGATGGTCAAACGGCAATGATGATTCATGTTTTACAGGGAGAGCGTGAAACAGTGGCGGATTGTCGTTCTTTAGCTCGTTTTACTTTACGAAGAATACCGCCAATGCCAGCAGGTGGTGCTCATATTCGTGTTACATTTCAAGTTGATGCTGATGGGTTACTGAGTGTTACTGCGATGGAAAAATCGACAGGAATTCAAGCGGCAATTCAAGTTAAGCCCTCTTATGGTTTAACAGATAATGAGATTGCAAGTATGATTCAAGACTCATTAAATTATGCTGAAAATGATAAGTTAACGCGTAAATTATTAGAGCAAAAAGTTGAAGGTTCAAGAGTGTTAGAAAGTTTACAAGCCGCTTTGGATAAAGATGCTGATTTACTTTCAATTCAAGAACTTGATGATATTTTAAGACAGAAGCATCTGCTTGAGGTCTCTTTACAGGGGCAAGATAGCTATGAGATTGAAAAGCAGATTAAACATTTAGATAGTATGACACAACATTTTGCCGCTTTAAGGATGGATCGTTCAATACGGCAAGCGCTAACTGGCCATAGTGTTGATGACATTTAATTGATTGAAAAGAGATTATTATGCCAAAAATTACATTTTTACCAAACGAATCACTTTGTCCTGAGGGGATGACCGTTGAGGCCGAAGAAGGCGAATCTATTTTAGAAGTTGCATTACGTAATGATATTGAAGTCGAGCATGCTTGTGAAATGTCTTGTGCTTGTTCTACTTGTCACTGTATTGTGCGTAAAGGATTTGATTCTCTTGAAGAGAGTGATGAGCAAGAAGATGATATGTTAGATAAAGCTTGGGGCGTTGAACCGAATAGTCGTTTAAGTTGCCAAGCTAGAGTGACTAATGAAGATCTTGTTGTTGAAATTCCTCGATATAGTTTAAATCATGCTAAAGAAGATCACTAAGCTTTGATTATTTTAGAAATTGAAAAGGCGCTTATTTAGCGCCTTTTCTTGATCTCATGAATTAATGACGAGTAATTGGTCTTTTTAAGAATACACCATATGATATTGCGCCCATAATTAATAAACAAGCACCTAAAATAAAGACATTACCAAAACTACCTGTTTTATCTAGAATAATTCCTGTCACAATGGGGGCCATTGCCGCTCCTAGAAAACCACCAAAATTTTGTATTGCACCAAGGGAACCAACTTGATTACTCGGGGCAACATCAGCGGCAAGAGTCCAAATAACGCCTGATGGTAATTGTGAGGCAAAATAACCGACAGATAGCAACACAATACTTAGTACAGTATTATCAATAAAAGCGATCGGAGCAACCGATGCCGCGGCAATAATTGCGCCTCCAACGATAGGTATTTTACGAGCCGTGATTGGCTGCAACCCTCGTCGAATAGCATAATCTGAAATAACACCGCCTAATAGTACCCCAATAATGCCACAGAAGAAGGGGATTGATGCAATCCATCCCATCTGCTTTAAGGTAAAACCTTGTTCTTTTTCTAAATAACTCGGTAACCAAGTTAGATAAACCCAGATGGTAAACATAATTCCAAAATTACCTAAAATCATGAACCAAGTCATTTTTTGTTTTAACAAATCTCCCCATGACGCTTGAGGCTGATTGGTTTGAGATGACTCTATCTTATTATCCCCAGCAATAATTTTTGCTTCTTCTGGCGTTGGATTGCGATATATTTTTAGCCAGACTAACATAACAAGTAGACCAAATATCCCGACAATAATAAACATACCCCGCCAGCTCATCGTTAACATTAAAATAGTTAAGAGTGGTGGCGCGATAGCATTAGCAATTTGTGAACCGGTGTTAATTATAGATACTGGTACACCTCGTTCTTCTTTAGAAAACCATGTTTGTGTCGCTTTTAAGCCAGAAGTAAAAAATGGCGATTCAGCTACACCTAATACAACACGCATAGCATAAAACATGGAGTAAGTGTTAAGAAAACCGCAGGTAATTGTAACAACAGACCATAATCCAGAAGCCCAAGCAAACATTTTTTTCGGGCCAAACTTATCGACTAACCAACCAGCAGGAAGATTAGCTAAAGCGTACGGCCAAAGGAATGCTGACAATAAAAACCCCATTTGTGTTTGTGTTAAATCAAACTCTTCTGCAATTGTTGTATTTGCAATACTTAAATTGGAGCGGTCAAGATAGTTAACGACTGCACCCACGACAAGTAGAATAATAAATCCCCATCTTAATTTAGGTTTGTGTTTTGTTATCATGTTGTTACCCTTTTTTAGACAAAAAGATCCTATCGGTATTAAAAAATAATACCGTTGATGTGTGAATTAAGAACTTTTACTGTTTAATTATTTTGTGGTTTTAGCCTTATTAACTGCGGCAATAAAGGTTTTTGCAGCCAGTGTGACTTTACTGTAATCTTTTTCATTCCCAGCCGCTTTAGTAATATAGCTTGCAACACCGACACAGACCGCACCAGCGGCAAACCATTCATGGACATTCTCAGGCGTTACACCGCCAGTTGGAGAGATCGGTGCATGAGACAATGGTGCTAGCACTGACTTAATATAATTAGGATTGACGAATTCTGCAGGGAACAATTTAACAATATCAGCACCTGCTTCTAAGGTATTTTGAATCTCAGTCGGGGTATAAGCACCACTTAAAGTAATGACTTGGTAACGATTGGCAGCTTTAATCATCTCTGGATTTAAATTTGGGCTCACTAATAATTCAGCACCGGCAAGGATTGCAGCTCTTGCTGTTTCAGCATCAAGAACGGTTCCAGCACCGACTAAAATACCTTTATTACGGTATTTATCCGCTAGATATTTAATTACACCTAATGCATTTGGTACTGCCATTGGGATTTCAATAACATTGATTCCTCCCGCAATAGCTGCTTCGGCTACTTGAATTGATTCTTGCTCTGTTGCTAAACGAACGATCAGTACAATTCCTGAATTGACGATTTTATTCAAATTTTCTAGTTTACGATACATTAAGCTGCTCCCTATATTACATACAATCATTTTGTTGATATAGCTTGTTACCTGCAAACCCTAGTTTCCTAGAGATTTGTAGAGCTGTTTCTTTTACTAACTTTGCGATTAGTTTTTCTTTATCTTCGGTCATACCACTATATAAACTAGCTACGCTGAACGAGGCGATAGGTTCATTTTCATGGTTATAGATCGCTGAACTAATACAATACATATCTAAATTATCTTCTCTATTATCAATAGCATATCCGCGCTCTCGTGTTTTTTTCGCATCTTGCAAGACATCAGTTTGGTTGGTATGAGATAATGGTGTTTTACTTGGGTAGGGTTCATCACCTAAGAGTTGAATAATTTTTTGATCGTGATAGGCATGCAATAAAGCTTTACCTAATCCTGTCGTATGAAGGTATCGTCTTGAGCCCAACTTTGCTGTTGGTTTCATTGTAGAATGGTTTTCTGCCTTATCAATATAGACAATTTTACCTTTATCTTCAACACCGAGAAAAACAGTACTGCCTGTTTGGCGATTGAGCTCTTGGATAAATGGTCTTGCTGCATCGGCTACGCCAAGATTTGTAATTACCGCACTACCAATTTCAAAAGCTAACAGACTTAATCCATACGTTTTTTTATCGATATCTTTTACCTCAATAATCCCTTTGTATACTAAAGTCTGTAATAATTCAAAAGTACTACTTTTAGGTAATTGCATCATTTCACAGATATTATTTAAAGTTAAATATTTATCACTACTTGCGCAGAGCAGTAGCAAATCTATTGTTCTCGCGGCCGATTTATTTAATTTTAATGGCTGATTATTTTTAGTCATATTTATTCGTATATGTGAATTGTGAAGTAGGTTAAAAAAATCAATTTTATTACTTTATTAAATATAGCATATGAGATTATCATTGATATTACATTTTAATTGATAATTATGAATTTATAATCTAGCTCACATTAACGGTTCGTATATGTGAAAATAATTTCGCAAATGCGAAAAAGGATGAATTTATGCCGCAATCTATGATATTAAATAACACCACTCCGAAAGCAATTTTTCTAATTGGTGCCGCTGGTTCAGGTAAATCAACAGTGGGTAAATTTTTAGCCTCTAAATTTCATTACTGTTATTTAGATAAAGATATTGTTGCTAATCGGTTTACTGGTGAACTATTAATGGCCAAGGGGTATGAAGCGACAGCAAGAGATCAATGTGATTATTATAAAGAAGCGGTAATGGGGCTTGAATACGATACATTGCTACATTTAGCGGGAGAAAATTTACAGTTAGGTAATTCGGTGATTCTTGATGCTCCTTTTCTAAGTTATTTTACAAATCCTAACTATATCATGGAAAGTATCAATAAATTTAATTGGGGAAGTATCCAGCCTTACATTCTAGACGTATTTGTGGAACCGGATGTCTTAAAACAGCGAATTATTACTCGTAATAATCCAAGGGATACTTGGAAATTACAAAACTGGTCAACATTCATCTCAAGTATTCAGCAGAAAAAATGTTTATGGCAGAATGTAAACTATATTCGTTTTAATAATAGTGATTCACAAATAGATGAAACTTTATTATTAAGTCACTTTAGTTAATCTATAATGATGCTACATGTTGTAAATATGTAGCATCAATCATGGTTATTTTTTTGCGCTAACAGCGTTGCAAAACGTAATTTAATGCGGTTACCATGCATGTCTGTTTTATGAAGCTCACCCATATCCTCGTTATATTCAATAATATGCCAGTCTTGGTAATAATTACGCAGTTCATTCTCTTTAAACGTAAATGAGAATGGTACTGAACATGGGCAATCTTTCGTAGACATCGCACTGATGATTAGATTGTAGCCCCCGGATTTAGTGATTGTTTGCATGTTATTAATTACAGCCGGGATACGATCACCTTGTAAAAACATCATAACTACGGTTGAGACGATAAAATCATATTCACCACTTAAGTTCGCTTGATTAATATCATACACATTGGCTTGGATATTATTCAGTTTATCATCTTGAATAATCTGATTAATTTTGGCAATGCTTAACTCTGCCTTATCAACGGCATCAACATCAAAACCTAATAAATTTAGATAAAAAGAATTACGACCAGAACCACAGCCTAAGTCTAACGCTTTACCAACTGGTACAACTTTACAAGCTTCAACGACATCTGAGTGGGTAGTTGTTAAATCATATTTTTTCGCACAATAATCTTCTTTGCTACAGTAAAAGCTAAGTTGGCACTCAATATCGTCAGATGTTGTAACGATTTTATGCCACTGCTGAGGGGTAATTAATGGCGGTTGTTTGGTGACAGAAAAGTTATATAGACTAGTGATATTTCCATGCTCATCAAGCATAGCAAAATCAAGTTCACCTTGTAGAATAACTAATTTAGCAAAAGTACCCGTTTGGGTATTGTGTTTATCTTTAAATACTTGGGGTAAAGTATTATTGTTCCAAACAGGTAACGTTTTATAGCAGACCAGATTTTTGACCATTCTTATTTACTCTATAATAATTAATATCCTACTATTATAGTCAACTATTGACTGGTAGGCTATGAGTATTTAGGTTTATCACTATTTTTATACTATATTTATGCTTTACAGCAATATTATAACGAAAAACATTACAGCATTAACTCAACTTTTAATAATTTTAGTTAGTAGTTTGAAAAATGGCGTTATTAATATATTGATATAAAAATATTTTTTAAATATAAATCGAAAATATTATGTTCTTAATCTGCTAGGATTATAATTTCATGCAATATTATTTTTGTTAATAGTAAATAAAGTTATACTGTTTCTTTTTTGATAAAAAAGTGTTGCACTTTTATAAAAGTGCGAGTATTTTTATTAGAAGTTTGCCCTATCTGTAAATATAGCTTCGCAGATAAAACATTAGATAAATTAAAGGTATCAGATTAAATTTTATGAACTTATTTAACATTCGTATCGTCCTCATTAACATTATTAGCGTGGTCATTATTATGCCGACGCGGGGGCGCTATTGAGTTAAAAAGTCGTTGTTGACAATTTAAAAACCCC
Organism: Orbaceae bacterium BiB; assembly: GCA_036251205.1. Lineage (NCBI taxonomy): Bacteria > Pseudomonadati > Pseudomonadota > Gammaproteobacteria > Orbales > Orbaceae > Orbus > Orbus mooreae. The sequence goes on from CP133958.1 coordinate 2,523,883, forward strand.
CGCAAGATCGCAGGGGTTTTTTTTTACTAATTGAAAATTGATTATAAGGGGAAAATAATGACGAACGGAGCACAGTGGATAGTTAAGTCATTAAAAGAGCATGGAGTGAAAACCGTTTTTGGTTATCCCGGTGGGCAAATTATGCCACTTTATGATGCCCTTTATGATGGTGGGCTTGAGCACGTTTTGTGTCGCCATGAGCAAGGTGCTGCGATGGCGGCTATTGGTTATGCTCGTTCAACAGGGAAAACAGGTGTGTGTATTGCGACTTCAGGGCCAGGAGCAACTAACTTATTAACGGGGCTTGCTGATGCATTAGTTGATTCGGTTCCAATTGTGGCGATTACGGGACAAGTTCCTCGTGCATTAATTGGTACTGATGCTTTTCAAGAGGTTGATATATTAGGTATGTCATTTGCTTGTACTAAACACAGTTTTTTGGTCGATGATCCAACATCGTTACCCGATATATTACAACAGGCATTTGCCATAGCCAATTCAGGTAGACCTGGGCCGGTGTTAATTGATGTACCAAAGGATATTCAATTAGCTCAAGAGGATTACCCAAGCCATTTAACCTGCTCCTCATATCATCAACCACTTACAACAAATAACAACACTTCTGATACACACCTTACTACTTCAAATATTCTTACTGCTAAAACAATGATTGACCATGCAAAAAAACCGATGCTATATATTGGTGGTGGCGTGATGATGGCGAATGCAGTTAGTGAATTACGTGATTTTGTTGCACAAACGAGAATCCCATCCGTTGCAACCTTAAAAGGCCTTGGCGTATTAGATATTAATGATCCTTACTATTTAGGATTAGTTGGAATGCACGGTTTTAAATCTGCTAATTTAGCCGTGCAGCAGTGCGATCTATTAATTGCTATCGGAGTCCGTTTTGATGATCGTGTTACTGGTAATTTAAATGAATTTGCCGCTAATGCAAAAGTTATTCATCTTGATATCGACCCTGCGGAATTGGGTAAATTAAAACAGCCGCATCTTGCGATTCAGGGCGATGCAAAAGCCATTATACCGATGTTAAATCACTCAGTTAGTATTACTGATTGGCAACAACATATTTTAGCTTTAAAAGCGGAATATCCCCCTCGTTATGATCATCCCGGAAAAGGTATTTACGCACCATTATTATTAAAACAGCTATCTGAGGCCATTTTAGCTAACGAAGGCGTTGAAACAGTGGTTACTACTGACGTTGGACAACATCAAATGTGGGCAGCTCAGCACATGCTATTTGCTAAAGAAAATACATTTATTAGTTCAAGCGGATTAGGCACCATGGGGTTTGGCTTACCGGCGGCAATTGGAGCTCAAATTGCTCGTCCTCAAGATTGTGTGATCTGTATTTCTGGTGACGGTTCGTTCATGATGAATATACAGGAGCTGACGACGATTAAACGTAAGCAACTACCTGTAAAAATCGTTTTAATTGATAACAGCCGCTTAGGTATGGTTCGTCAGTGGCAGCAACTATTTTTTGACGAACGTTATAGTGAAACTGATTTATCGGATAACCCAGATTTTGTGCTGTTAGCGAGTGCGTTTAATATCCCAGGTAAAACAATTACTGAAAAAGCAGAGGTTCTACCTGCTATTGATCAACTACTAAGTTCGAAAGGTCCATTTTTATTACATGTGAAAATTGACGAAATGGAGAATGTATGGCCACTCGTTCCACCCGGCGCAGCTAATCACAATATGCTTGAGTCAGTTGAGACTAAATAAGTAAAATCATCATGGAGCTTAAAATGGAAAATTATCAATTAATGATTAAAGCCTACGACAGACCGGGTTCATTAGAACGTATATTAAGAGTGATTCGTCATCGTGGTGGGAAGATTAAAACAATGAACATGCAAGTTGAATCAACACAGCAATTATCTGTAAATTTTGAACTTGTGGATAGCCGAGTAAAAGAACAACTTGCAAATCAGTTAATTAAATTAGCTGATATTGTAACTGTCAATTAGTTAATCGTTAATAAGTTAGAGGAATATAAAAATGGCAACAACGGCAAAATCTGATTATATTTGGTTTAATAATGAAATGGTTAAATGGGCAGATGCGAAAGTTCATGTTATGTCACATGCTTTGCATTATGGATCTTCAGTGTTTGAAGGTGTGCGTTGTTATGATACTCACAAAGGACCAGCTGTTTTTCGCCACCGTGAGCATATGCAGCGTTTACATGATTCAGCTAAGATTTATCGTATGCCAGTGAGCTACTCAGTTGATCAATTGATGGAAGCAACGCGTCAGACGCTGCTTAAAAACAATCTTAAAAGTGCCTATATTCGGCCATTAGTCTTTATTGGTGATGTTGGGATGGGCGTTAACCCACCAGAGGGTTATAATACTGATGTAATTATTGCTGCATTCCCTTGGGGCGCTTATCTTGGTGCTGAAGCGTTAGAACAAGGTATTGATGCAATGGTATCATCTTGGAACCGTGCAGCACCAAATACTATTCCAACTGCTGCTAAAGCTGGTGGTAACTATTTATCATCACTTTTAGTAGGGAGTGAAGCTCGTCGCCATGGTTACCAAGAAGGTATTGCATTGGATGTACATGGTTATGTTTCAGAAGGTGCAGGAGAGAATATTTTTATCGTTAAAAATGGAATATTGTTTACGCCAACATTAACATCAGCCGCCTTGCCAGGTATTACTCGTGATGCGATTTTAACTTTAGCGAAAGATTTAGGAATTGAGATTCGTGAACAGACTTTATCTCGCGAATCGCTTTATCTTGCTGATGAAGTGTTTATGACGGGTACCGCTGCTGAAATTACTCCGGTACGTAGTGTTGATGGCATTCAAATTGGAATTGGTCGTTGTGGTCCGTTAACCAAACAGATTCAACAAGCGTTTTTTGGTTTATTTAATGGTAAAACAGAAGATAAATATGGATGGCTTGATTTAGTTAAATAAAGATTATAACGTTAAGTTTAAACATAATCTAAAACTGCAAAATAAAGAAAATTAAGTATATACTTAGCAAATTATTAAAATAAAGAATTGGGAGCGCATTGTATGCCAAAGTATCGTTCAGCAACATCAGTAGAAGGTCGAAATATGGCAGGAGCTCGCGCATTATGGCGAGCAACTGGGGTAAAAAATGAAGATTTTGGTAAGCCAATTATTGCGGTAGTCAATTCTTTTACACAATTTGTACCAGGTCATGTGCATTTAAAAGATATTGGACAACTTGTGGCGAAAGAGATTGAGCAAGCAGGCGGTATTGCTAAAGAGTTTAATACTATTGCCGTTGACGATGGTATTGCAATGGGACATGGCGGAATGTTGTATTCATTACCTTCTCGTGAATTGATTGCTGATTCCGTTGAATATATGGTTAATGCACATTGTGCGGATGCGATGATCTGTATTTCGAACTGCGATAAAATTACCCCAGGTATGTTGATGGCAGCTTTACGATTAAATATCCCAGTTATTTTTGTGTCTGGTGGGCCGATGGAAGCGGGTAAAACTAAACTGTCAGACCAAATCATTAAATTAGATTTAATTGATGCAATGATTCAAAGTGCCAATCCTGATGTATCTGATGAAGATAGTCAAAAAATTGAAGAATCAGCTTGTCCTACTTGTGGCTCATGTTCAGGAATGTTCACCGCAAACTCAATGAACTGTTTAGCTGAAGCATTAGGTTTAGCTTTGCCTGGTAATGGGTCATTAGTTGCTACTCATAAACAGCGTGAGCAACTATTCCTTGATGCAGCTAAACATATTGTTGAAGTGACTAAACGTTATTATGAACAAGATGATGCAAGTGTGTTACCTCGCGCAATTGCGACTAAAGCGGCTTATGAAAATGCGATGTCACTTGATATTGCAATGGGTGGTTCAACTAATACCGTTCTACACTTATTAGCTACTGCGCAAGAAGGTGAAGTCGATTTTACTATGTCTGATATTGACCGCTTATCACGTCAAGTGCCACATTTATGTAAAGTGGCTCCAAGTACTCAAAAATACCATATGGAAGATGTACATCGTGCTGGTGGTGTAATTGCTATTATGGCAGAGCTTGATCGTGCAGGTTTATTGAATCGTAATGTGAAGAATGTCTTAGGATTAAATCTACAAGAGACATTTGATAAGTATGACATTATGTTAACCAAAGATGAAAAAGTTAAAAAGATGTACCGCAGTGGCCCAGCAGGAATTCGTACAACTAAAGCTTTCTCTCAAGACTGTTATTGGGATACTTTGGATGATGACAGACAAAACGGTTGTATCCGCTCCAAAGAGTATGCCTATAGCCAAGATGGTGGTCTTGCTACCCTATATGGTAATGTCGCATTAGATGGTGCTATTGTTAAAACAGCCGGTGTTGCTGAAGAAAATTTAGTGTTCCGTGGTCCAGCAAAAGTATTTGAAAGTCAGGAAGATGCAGTTAGTGCTATTTTGGGCGGCAAAATTGTTGCTGGTGATGTTGTGGTTATTATTTATGAAGGGCCAAAAGGCGGTCCAGGCATGCAAGAGATGCTATACCCAACTAGCTACTTAAAATCGATGGGATTAGGTAAAAAATGTGCTCTTATTACTGATGGTCGTTTTTCTGGTGGTTCATCAGGCTTATCGATTGGGCATATTTCTCCTGAAGCGGCCAGTGGCGGCGTTATTGGTTTAGTTAAAGATGGGGATATTATTGATATCGATATTCCGAATCGTAAATTGGTATTGGATGTTAGCGAAACAGAGCTAGAAATGCGCCGAGTTGCACAAGCCGCACGTGGTGATAAAGCGTGGACCCCATTAAATCGCAAACGACAAGTCTCTTTTGCTTTAAGAGCTTATGCAAGTTTAGCTACCAGTGCAGATAAGGGCGCCGTACGCGATAAAAGTAAATTAGGGAGTTAAGGTGACAAAAGCAGCCCAATATAATTTGAGTGGTTCTGACTACTTAAAAGCCACACTTTGCAGTTCGGTTTATGACGTGGCTGAAGTAACGCCACTTGAGGCGATGGAAAAAATATCACAACGCTTGGGTAACCAAGTGTTTGTGAAGCGAGAAGATCGTCAACAAGTCCATAGTTTTAAAATCCGTGGTGCTTATGCCATGATTGCAAGTCTAAGTGCGGAACAACGTAAGAATGGTGTTATCGCTGCATCAGCGGGTAACCATGCCCAAGGGGTTGCACTGTCAGCAACAAAATTAGGTATTAATTCATTGATTGTCATGCCGATGACAACGCCTGATATTAAAGTCGATGCAGTAAAAGGTTTTGGTGGAGAAGTATTATTATATGGTGCTAATTTTGATGAAGCTAAAAATAAAGCAATTGAATTAGCTGAGCAACAAGGACGTACATTTATTCCTCCATTTGATCATCCATTAGTCATTGCCGGCCAAGGTAGTGTGGCTATGGAGCTTTTACAACAAAATGCACGCTTAGATCGTATTTTTGTACCTGTTGGTGGCGGAGGCTTAGCCGCTGGTATTGCGGTACTTATTAAGCAAATTATGCCATCGATCAAAGTGATTGCAGTCGAAGCTGCTGATTCTGCATGTTTAAAAGCTGCACTTGATGCCGGACATCCTGTTGATTTGAACCGTGTTGGTTTATTTGCTGAAGGTGTAGCCGTCAAACGTATTGGTGATGAAAGTTTTCGTTTATGCCAGCAATATATTGATGATATTGTGATTGTTAATAGTGATGAAATTTGTGCTGCAGTTAAAGATCTGTTTGATGATGTTCGTGCAGTAGCAGAACCATCAGGAGCTTTAGCATTGGCTGGATTGAAAAAATATGTTGAACAACATGATATTCGCGGTGAAAATCTAGCTCATATTCTATCTGGTGCAAATCTTAATTTCCATACCTTACGCTATGTTTCTGAGCGCTGTGAATTAGGAGAGAAAAAAGAAGCGTTATTTGCTGTAACCATTCCAGAACAAAAGGGAAGCTTCTTAAAATTCTGTCAATTACTGGGCGGCCGTACTGTGACAGAGTTTAACTATCGTTATCATGATCAAGGACAAGCGTGTATTTTTGTCGGCGTGCGAATTAATAATGGTGAGCAAGATAAGCAAGAAATTATTGCCGAATTAACAGCTGGGGGATATCAAGTTGCTGATTTGTCGAATGATGAAATGGCTAAACTCCATATTCGTTATATGATCGGTGGGAAACCATGTCGAAAAATCAAAGAACAGGTATATAGTTTTGAATTTCCTGAGTCTCAAGGTGCATTGCTAAAATTCTTGCAAACATTAGGTACCGACTGGAATATTTCGTTATTCCATTATCGTAGTCATGGTACTGATTATGGGCGAGTACTTGCTGCTTTTGAAATTGATGCGCATAATGTAGCTTTCGAAGGCCATTTAGCTGAACTCAATTATGATTATCGTAATGAAACGGATAATCCATCGTTAAAATTCTTTTTAACCGATTGATGATAATTAAAGGCCTTTTGGGGCCTTTTTACTTTAATATTATGGAGAGGATGCAATGCTTAAACTAGCCGTGATTGGTACCAATTGGATTACAGATAAATTTATCGAAGCTGCTTTACAAACAGGAGAGTATGAACTTGTTGCTGTATATTCTCGTTCTACAGAGAGCGGAAAGGTATTTGCGAATAAGTATGGTGTGAATCTTATTTTTACTGATTTAATTGGTTTAGCTCAAAGCAATGCTATTGATGCTGTTTATATTGCAAGTCCAAATTCATTACATTTTGCACAATCAAAATTGATGTTAGAGAATGGTAAACATGTTATTTGTGAAAAGCCATTATCGTCAAATATTACACAAGTCAATGAGCTAATTGAAATAGCTAAACGCCATAATAGAGTTATTTTTGAAGCGTTAAAAATTTTCTACTTACCAAATTATGAACTCGTAAAGCAGTATTTACCTAAGCTTGGTAAAATCCGTAAAGCTTTTTTAAATTATTGCCAATATTCCTCTCGTTATCCTCGTTATTTAGATGGAGATAATCCGAACACCTTTAATCCTAAATTTTCCAATGGTTCAGTTATGGATATTGGCGTATATCCTCTGAATTTTGCTGTTGGTTTATGGGGTAAACCTAATAAACTGATGGCTCAAGCCTATCTATTACCATCTGGTGTTGATGGCCATGGCTCTGTACTGATGAACTATGGTGAATTTGATGTTGTAATTTGGCACTCTAAAGTTAGTGATTCTTGTATTCCTAGCGAGATACAAGGCGAGGAGGGATCATTGATTATTGAACACCTTTCTGTGGGTGAAAAAATAATCTATAAACCTCGTCAAGGTGCAGCTCAAGATATTACTTTACCACAGCAAGAAAATACAATGTATTATGAGGCTAAACAGTTTGCTAGTCTTTGTCAGCAAAGTACTAGTTATCATTTAGGCTTAACATTAAGCACTATATCATCAGAATTATTGACTGAAATTAGACGCCAGACCGGTGTTGTTTTTTCGGCTGATAAAATCTAACGTAAAACCACAATAATTTTTTATTGTGGTAACTAGCGATCTTGTTTTATTTCTGTATAATAGTTCCACCCACGTTACGGCGATGTTTTCCCGACATCGCCTTGTTGTTTTATTCATCGAATTGACAGCTCGAAGGGGTGAAGGATTCTTTAAATAAACAAAAGAGTGTAGATAAATCAAATGGTTGATTTATTGACGTGAGATAAACTAAAACTTTTAGGTAAAATACTAATGAGTACTTTTTCAGCTAAACCAGAAACAGTAAAACGCGACTGGTACGTTGTTGATGCGGCAGGTAAAACACTTGGTCGCCTTGCAACTGAAATCGCAAGCCGTCTTCGCGGTAAACATAAAGCAGAATATACACCACACGTAGATACAGGTGACTATATTATCGTTATCAATGCAGAAAAAGTTGCTGTAACTGGCAAAAAACGCACTGATAAAATCTATTATCGTCATACTGGCTATATTGGTGGTCTTAAGGAAGCGACTTTCAAAGAAATGATTGAACGTCATCCTGAACAAGTCATCGAAATTGCTGTAAAAGGCATGTTACCGAAAGGTCCTCTTGGTCGTGCAATGTACCGTAAATTAAAAGTTTACGCAGGTAGTGAGCACAACCATGCGGCACAACAACCGCAAGTATTAGATATTTAAGGGGATAAAAGATGGCTGATAATCAATATTACGGTACAGGTCGCCGCAAAAGTTCTGCTGCTCGTGTTTTCATTAAACCAGGTAGTGGTAACATTGTAATTAATCAACGCTCTTTAGAGCAATACTTCGGTCGTGATACTGCTCGTATGGTTGTTATGCAACCTTTAGAGTTAGTAGAAATGGTTGGTAAACTAGATCTTTACATCACTGTTAAAGGTGGTGGTATTTCTGGTCAAGCTGGTGCGATTCGTCACGGTATTACTCGTGCGTTAATGGAATATGACGAAACTCTTCGTCCTTCACTACGTCAAGCGGGCTTTGTTACTCGTGATGCGCGTAAAGTTGAACGTAAGAAAGTGGGTCTACGCAAAGCGCGTCGTCGTCCACAATTCTCAAAACGTTAATTCGTATTACAAAAGAATTCAAACCCAGCTTATGCTGGGTTTTTTTATGCAAAATGAAATTGATGATGATAATATTAATTTCTATAAATTTAGTGAGTATATTGTTCACTGACTAAATAAAATTTTTAATATAACTTGCTGATAATTGAGAATAATAACTATATGAAATATCAACATTTTTTAATTTCAATCTGTCTTTTCGGATGCTTTTTATGGTCAAACCCTGTTTTTGCTAACTCAAGCAACGATTATGACTCGCAATCACTATTAAGTCATTTTGAGGACTCTTTGGCCGATAAAAATTTTACCGAAATGACTTCTATATTACGGCAGGATTTGAGTCACTTAAAAAGTTTTCCACTTAATCATGATACTTTACCGATTATTAAATTTGATTCAGTAGAGCAAACGGATAAGTCGGATGCTTTTATTATCATCGATCGAAATCAAATACAGCAAATGGTAACGCAATTAGTGAAAAATCTTTCTTTTTCACAATCAATTGAAGATGAAAACTCAATCATACAACTTGTTGGTTTACCTGATGATATAAGAGATCTGTTAACCACTTATAAGCGTTATAATTTTACTACACCACTAATTAGCCTGAAGAAGGTTACTTTTTATGATGGCACATTTTTAGAGCTCAAAGATAACTCTCTCGATATTTATCGAGCTCGTTTACAATATTCTGTTGAAAGTACCAAACGAATTACAACTATCGATCTTCTGGTCAATTATGCGGTCCCTGATAAGCCGCTAGAAACTTTAACTTTTACTGCATCGGAGTTATCGACTAAACAAGGTGATATTAATTTATTGTCAGTAGATAATAATGTGGCTGAATTTGAATTCGGTAATCGAAATCCTGATAGCATTTTACATGTAGAAGCAACAGACAAACAAAATCATATTATCAACTCATCAAATCAATGGTCATACCAATTTAATAAGCCTGAAATAGACATTATTATCAATTTTTATCAAATATTATTGAATCAAATTGATCAAAAAGTGATTACCAACAAAACTCAGCTTTTACGTTATTTAGAAGAACATATTCAGGTATTATCAGAAAATCTGCAGCAGGTTTATGGGCAATTCACAACTAGAGTTGCCTATTATTTTAAACGTCAGCCGATGACAATAACGTTATTTGTTAAGCCTGAACCACAAATGATGGTGTACCAAGCGCAGATTAACACCTCGAAATCTCCATATTATAATAATACGATTGTAGCTTCTTTCGGTGATAATAATGCTAAAGGATTAAGAAGTGAAACTGGAGAGATAATCATTGACGGGAATTATCGTGATATTGACTATCTGGTTGATCAATATTATCGAGTTTCACTTATTAATGATGGCTGGAATTATAAGATTTATCGATTAGATTCGGTCAATCAACAATTTGCACCACAACCATTTTATATGATGGATAGTAAACTGTATTTACAGCGCTGGATTATCGTTAATCAGGATGCAAATAATAATTTTACCAAAGGATTAGTCGATATCCAAAATCATCAATTAGCCCTTCCTTTGCAATATAGTAACATTTACATTTCTGAATCTTTTATTATTGCTAGCCGGAGCAATAAGGCAGAACAAATAGATAATAATGAAGTTTATAACAGCAATACCTTACAAAAATTATTTTCTGGTCAAGGACGAGTAACTGTTGATAAAAATAATTTTATTATAAAAAATGAGATATGTGTAACACAAGAACCAAACTATTATAAATATAGTACAACAGGCAGTGATAATATCACTTACTATTGTTATGATATTTATCATCTCTACGATGATAAAGGGCAACAATTATCAACAGCACCTTATTTTGATGTAGTCGATGATTTTAGTCAAAATAATCTATTATTAGTGACCACTGACAAACAGCAACAACGCTTTGTTAATCGTCAAGGTAAGGTAGTGAAGATTGCTTTAGAGCCATATGTTAATGTTTCGCCTTTTTCAGAAGGGCTTGCAGCGGTTGAATGTAGCAGTAATCAACTATATGGTTATATTAATGCTCAAGGTAAATTAACGATTCCCTGTCTCTATCAAAGTGCGAGTAAATTTATTGGTGGTTCTGCTTTAGTTGAACAACATGATAAATATCAATTAATTAGTCCGACTAATTCGCTTATCAAACGATTTGATACATACTTAACTGCCAGTAAAAGGAATGGATCAGATAGTATCTCTTACTTTTTTCATGATGGTTCTACATATAATAATAAAGGAGAACAAATTGATTAAGTTTGGGTTGATATTCAAGGGTATGTAGCATCAGTTATGTTTGATATGATATCTCTTACCATTGGTAAAAAGATGCACAGAACTTGAATTTCCTGTGCATCTAATGATAGTTAAATAATTCTTGAAAATTGCTGCTGACGGACCTGTTTACGCATATAAATATCAAAACACATACAGATATTGCGGATCAATAAGCGGCCTTTAGCTGGTACTGTAATTGTATTTAAGTCATTAGTGACTAAACCATCTTCTATTAATGGCGATAATAATTGCAGATCTTCAGCAAAATAATCATTAAAGTTAATGTGATAAGCTTTTTCGATGATTGATTTATCTAGATAGAAATGACAAATTAGTTGCTTGATTACGTCGCGACGAATCTTATCATCTTCACTCATCATAAAGCCTTTCCAAAGTGCATTACCAGTCTGATTCACTTGCTCTTGGTATTGTTTTAAATCCTTTTGGTTTTGTGCATAACAGTCACCCAAAATACTAATTGCAGAAACACCGAGACCGAGAAGATCTGCTTCACCCTGTGTAGTATAACCTTGAAAGTTACGATGCAAGACGCCATTTTGTTGAGCTATAGCAAGTTCATCAGTTGGTTTAGCAAAGTGATCCATTCCAATTAAACGATAGCCTGAGTTAGTTAAAAATTCAATATTGGCTTGTAGAATCTTTAATTTTTCAGCCGGGCTAGGTAAATCCGCATCTTTTATTTTGCGTTGTGATGCAAAGCGAGCAGGTAGATGTGCATAATTAAATACACTTAATCTATCAGGGGATAATGTTACAACTTTAGCAAGTGTCTGCATAAAGCTTGCCACAGTTTGCTTAGGTAATCCGTAAATAAGATCTAAACTAATAGACTTAAAGTTATTTTTTCTTGCTTGCTGAATTAAGGCCTCAATTAACTTATCATCTTGCTCTCGATTAATTAAATGCTGTATTTCTGGATTAAAGTCTTGAATCCCCATACTAAGTCGATTAAAGCCAACCTTAGCTAAATGATCAATCGTTTGTATATCAATTTCACGAGGATCAATTTCAATGGATAATTCCGCTTCTGGCGAAAATTGAAAGTGATCTTTTAAGGTAGTAATTAAGTAGCTGATTTCATCATTATTGAGATAAGTTGGTGTTCCACCACCCCAGTGCATTTGGGTTACTGTGCGATTTTTAAAGAGTTTTGAACGGACTCTAATCTCTTCTGTGAGCGCCGATAAATAGTTCTCCACACGGTTATGATTGCGGGTAACCATTTTATTACAGCCACAGAAATAACATAGTTTATGACAAAACGGAATATGTACATAAAGTGAAAGGGGGCGACTGGAATAACGCGCTGTAGCCGTGAGAAATTGTTCTTCACTAAACTGCTCATTAAACTCTAAAGCCGTTGGATAAGATGTATACCGCGGGCCTGAATAATTGTATTTTTGGATTAATGGTTGATCCCAAATAATCTCATTATCACTGTTTTGGTTTGACATTGCACTTTTTTCTATTTTGCTCATTTGCTATTTTAGGCTCTCGTTTAGTAAAGAGAGAACGCTTTATTTTGCTCAGTTTTTTCATGTACAGAATAAAACAGATAAATAATCCAAAATATAAACTGAGCATAATGATTACTAACATAATATCAATGCTGTTTTAACAAACTAACAATATCTTCTTTATTATTATCGGTTAATTCGTCTTCTTCATCTTCATCATCAACAGATAGACCTAATTGATTCATTAAAACATCAATACGATCTAACATCTTATCGAGATCTTGTTGCTGCTTGTCATTGAGTATTTCACCGTCATCAATAAGATCGAGTAGTTTTTCTAGATACGGATCATTCTCAAGAGCTTGTAATTCTTGTGCGGGTGATAATTTTTTTACTACCACTGTTTTTTTCGGTGCAGGAGCTTTAGCTGAATCAACTATTAATGGTACTGCTTTTTTGCTACCAATACGAGGATCGAGTTGTTCTTTTTGTTGCTTGCTTGATGAACTACCACTATTGTTAAAGCGTGAACCACTTACTAAGCCTTTATGTTTGCGCTTTTTCTTAAGTAGTCTTGATTGTTCATTAATTTCAGCAAGACTTTTTTTAGGTTTCTTTTTGATCATAAAATTCTTTATTTAATATTTTGTTAATTATTCACTGCTAAAGTGATTATAACATATTGAGTATGGGATGGATTATACACCGAAGTGAGATTAAATAGCAGTATATCTTGGTCTTTTAATTGCAGCTATTGCCAATTTTAATCTAAGTTAACGAAATTAGGTCAATAGAACGAATTAATTTATAATAATTATTTTTATTTATTGATTTATTACGGTTGATAAGTAAAAATTGATTTAACACTGTTAATGTATAATATTTTAATATAGCCACGAAAAATTAATTATGAATAATCACTTAAGTCCATACATGCATTTTAAACGTAATGAGTGGGCAGCGTTACGTAATGCTGTACCTATGACGTTGACTAGCGATGAATTAAAGTTATTACAAGGGATAAATGAAGAGTTATCTCTTGAAGAAGTTACCGATATTTATTTGCCGCTATCTAGATTATTAAATTATTATATTGGTAATCATTTTACTCGTCAGGTGATTTTATCGAAATTTTTAGGGCAAAATTATAAGATTCCTTATGTAATTGGTATTGCCGGTAGCGTTGCTGTTGGTAAAAGTACGACGGCTCGAGTCTTAAAAGCGTTATTAACTCGTTGGCCGGAGCATCGAAAAGTTGCTTTAGTGACCACGGATGGCTTTCTCTATCCGAATAAAGTCTTAGAAGAACGAAATATTATGCATAAAAAAGGCTTTCCACAGTCTTATGATGTAAAAAAATTATTACAATTTGTTTCGGATATAAAATCTGGTGTAGCCCAAGTTAGCGCACCGGTTTATTCTCACTTAGTTTATGATATTGTTGCTGGTGAATCTGTTGAAATCGAGAGTCCGGATATCCTCATTTTAGAAGGACTAAATGTACTACAAAATCCAGCCAATTTTAATGCTGGTAATAATCGTGTATTTGTGTCTGACTATGTGGATTTTTCTATTTATGTTGATGCGGAAATTCCATTATTACACGATTGGTATATCAATCGATTCTTAAAATTTAGGGCCGGAGCATTTAGTGATCCTAATTCCTATTTTCACCATTATTCACAAATATCAGAAGGGGAAGCTTTAGCTAAAGCGGAACAGATTTGGAAAAATATTAATGAATTAAATTTGGTTGAAAATATTTTACCAACCAGAGAGCGAGCGAGTTTAATTTTAACTAAAGGTGTTGATCACCGTGTCGATAGTGTACAACTAAGAAAATAGTGAATAATCGCAAGATTGTAAGTGATATATAATAAGGATACAGAAGGAGTTAATTATGAAACAACTATTTAAAATCAGTTTAATAGCTTTAACTATGGCGGCAAGTAGTTATGCTGTTGCAGATCAATTTGATGGATTAACCTGTGCAGGGAAAAAAGAGGCTATCCAAACTCAGCTTGATTATGCTCAAAAAGCAAATAATACTTATCGAGCTCAAGGTTTACAAAAAGCATTAGATGACGTTAATACTTACTGTACTAATGAAAGTCTTGAAGAGAAGTATAAAGATAAAGTAGAAGATAAATTAGAAAATTTACAAGATAAGCAAGAAGATCTACAAGAAGCACAGCTAAAAGGAGATCCTCAAAAAATTGCTAAACGAGAAAGTAAAGTCAAAGCTGCTGAATATGAATTAAAAGAAGCTCAAGATCAATTGGATGCTTTTTATAAAGCGCTAAAAGCTCAGTGATTATCTGATTCAACTACATAAGCCCAGTTATTGTACTGGGCTTTTTTATTGTATTGATATTACGCTAAGGCTATTGTACCTAATCTGACATCAAATACATCCATATTACCTGCTTTGGCTGCTTGTACACCAAAATCAGCATCTTCAAAGACTAAGCATTGCGTTGGTTGAAGTGTTAATAAATGAGCACATTTTAAAAAAGTATCAGGGGCTGGCTTATGTTTAGTAACATCATTTGATGAGACTATAGCGTCAAAATAACGGACAAGATCGAAATGGTTTAGAACACTAAGCGCAACATCTCGATCACTTCCTGTTCCTACCGCCATTTTTTTCTTACCATATTGCGCTTTAACTAATTCAACCAACGGTAATGTTTGTGATTTATCTAACAAAACTTCGGGTAAAATTTTGTTTTTTTCCCGTACGAGCTGCTCCGCGGGCAAATCTGAATTATTCGCATTTAAAAAAGTTTGCGCCATAAAAAGACTCGGTGCCCCCCCAATCTTGTTTCTTAAATTTGCATCAAATACCAAACCATGCTTAGCCATTGCTTGTTGCCAAGCATAATTATGCGCACATTCAGTATTAATTAACGTGCCATCTAAATCAAAAATCAAACCAGTATATTTACTTAAATCAATGTTCATCACAATAACTCTCGTTTATATTTGTTGATATTTATCTATATGATAATATTTATTCTATTCTAAAGATTAATGAGCAAATTACAATGAATAGACTAACTAAAATTAAGATTATGGCAATAGAGCTTAATGAAATGATTAATGATCCTCAGCAAGTTAAGCAGCTAACTAATGAATATACTAATTTAAAGCGTTATGTAGAAAAACAGCGTAGATTATTAGAGCAGCTTCGCGATGAGCAGAGAGAATTAACGCCATTAGATGAATTCGTCATGTTGCCAGCGTTTGAAGATATCGATTTGAACCTATTACGTAGCTTAAGGGGAAATGCTAAACCTGATAATAAAATGAAACAGATTATTAAAGAGATTCCCGATCGTATTGATTATTGGTTAGAGCAGATAAACTCGCATAATTATCCATAATCTTAGGATTATTTTTAGCGAATTACTGAAATATTATGGTATTTAATTCGCTGTGATATTAGATAACTAATTTGGGAATAATGGTATCTGAATGTATATGTCTATTTTAAATATCGTCTATAAAAAATGACGACTATTTTGCAATTTGGATCGCTAAGTTACGTTCCTTTATTGTCTTGATAGCATGTTCTGATAGTTTATTATCCGTAATAATTAGATCAAATACAGTTAGTGGTGCAATAAAAAATGTAGCAACCTTACCATATTTAGATGAGTCAGTGATGAGGATACGTTTACCACTAGAATTAATAATGGCTTCTTTGACTGCTATTTTGTCTTCATCTGGGGTGGTTAATCCTTTTAAACTCCATGATGAAGTCGAAATAAATGCAATATCAACATAGGTATTTAGAAGTATTTTAGCTGCAAATGTCCCGACGCATGAGCTGTTTTCCCTACATACTACTCCACCAGTATGGATTAATTTACAAGCACTATGTTCTATTAAAAATGCAGCAATAACAAAGTCATTAGTTATGATAATAAGATCTGAACGATGTGCAATATTTTTAGCTAAGGCCAGTGAAGTGGTCCCTGCGTCAAGATATATAGAAGAGCCATGTAGGATATGTTCTGCTGCACATTGACTAATACGCTCTTTTTCATATTCACTCATTAAAGCTTTATTGGAGTGTGATGGCTCAAAGGGCAAACGCTCAAGCGTTTGAATCCCTCCAGATACCGAGACAATCGCCCCCGTTTTTTCTAGCTTTTGAATATCACGGCGAATTGTCATATGTGAAACATTAAATTTTTCTATCAATGCCGTGATGCTGATAACACCTTTCTCTGCCACGAGATCTAAGATTTGTTGTTGCCTTTCTGACGGTATCATAGTGCCAAATAATTGAGTTATTAAATTTGTGTTATTTTATCATAGGCACACATTTCACACAATTTTTATACGGTTTTGTATCTTTACTGTTTCTAAATTATTTAAATTTAAACTAAGAAATTGATTTTTATTAATAATTACTATTCTTTAAGCAATAATTAATCGTAATAATCCCAAATTCTACTAAATTTAATGTTATATATTGTTATTTTTTGTTAATTAGATCACAAATATAAGCTTAATAATTATTAATTTAACTATTTTTAACATAAAATAACTTTTATAAACAAATAACAGGAGATTATCATGGCTAAAAAGATGTCAGTATGTGTTATTGGATTGGGTTCAATGGGGATGGGGGCTGCGGTATCTTGTATTAAAGCCGGTTTAGATACTTATGGTGCTGATTTGAATCCTACGGCCCAAACACAATTAAAGCGTGCCGGTGCGATACAAGTTGCCGATTCAGCAATTTCTTTCGCTAGTAGTTTAGATGCAGTGTTATTATTAGTTGTCAATGCGCAGCAGGTTAAACAAATTTTATTTGGTGACCATGCTCTTGCTCCCCATTTAAAACCTCATACGGTTGTTATGATCTCATCAACAATTTCAGCTGATGATGCAAAAGAAATAGATCATCAACTCAAACAATATCAATTGATTATGCTTGATGCCCCAGTATCTGGTGGTGCTGTAAAAGCAGCTAATGGTGAAATTACTATTATGGCATCAGGCCCACAAATCGCTTTTGAAAAATTACAGCCAGTACATAGTGCTATCGCAAGTAATATTTATAACATCGGTAGTGAAATTGGTCTTGGTTCAACAGTAAAAATTATTCATCAATTATTAGCTGGCGTACATATTGCGGTTGGCGCTGAAGCAATGGCATTAGCGGCTAGAGCTAATATTCCTTTGGATATGATGTATGACGTGGTAACCAACGCAGCGGGTAATTCTTGGATGTTTGAAAACAGGATGAAGCATGTTGTTGATGGTGACTATACACCGAAATCAGCTGTTGATATCTTTGTGAAAGATTTAGGATTAGTCAATGATACAGCTAAATCACTTAAGTTCCCGATTCCTTTAGCTAGAACAGCATTTAATATGTTTATTGAAGCAAGTAATGCTGGATTTGGTAAAGAAGATGACAGTGCCGTTATTAAAATCTTTTCTGGTATTGAGTTACCGACAAAAAAAGGGGAGATGTCATGAAATTAGGTGTGATCGCTGACGATTTTACTGGTGCAACTGATATTGCCAGTTTTTTAGTTAATAATGGCATGACAACGATTCAACTAAATGGCGTTCCAACAGAAGAGATCGCGGAACAGACTGATGCTATTGTGGTCTCTTTAAAATCAAGAGCTTGTGCACCAGAGATCGCTGTTGAACAATCATTAGCTGCATTTAAATGGTTAAAAAAACAAGGTTGTCAGCGTTTCTATATTAAATATTGTTCAACGTTTGATAGTACCGCTAAAGGTAATATTGGACCCGTGACAGATGCACTTCTTAATGAATTAGAAGAGACAATCACAATAATTTCTCCTGCATTACCCGTGAATGGTCGAACGGTCTATCAGGGCTACCTTTTTGTGATGGATCAATTGTTATCCGATTCCGGTATGAGAAATCATCCAATTAATCCAATGCATGATAGTAGTTTGATTCGCTTAATGGAACAACAAGCACAAGGTAAATGTGGCTTAGTTGATATGGCGACTATTGAAAGGGGAGCTAAGGCTGTTAAGGATAAAATTGCACAATTAAAGCAGCAGGGATATCGTTATGTTGTATTGGATGCAACTAAGAACGAGCATCTGTTCATTCAAGGGGAAGCCGTAAAAGATTTAAAATTAGTCACGGGCGGCTCTGGTCTTGCTATTGGACTGGCTAAACAGTGGGCTCGTAATGATATGAATCCAGAAAAGGCACAGTCTTTAGGTAGGCCTAAAGGAACTAAATGTGTGGTTCTATCTGGTTCATGTTCGGTAATGACTAATCAACAAGTACTTAATTACCAAAAGATCGCGCCTTCTTATGCGATTGATGTAGAAAAATGTATTGCGAGTATAGATACTTATAGTAAAGCAATCGTACAGTGGATTTTAGCCAATTCACAAGGCAAATATGCCCCTTTGATATATGCAACAACGAATCCACAAGAGCTCAGTGCAATACAACAAAAATGGGGATTAGAGACTTCAAGTCAGGCAGTTGAAGCTCTGTTTGCCAAGATTGCTATGCAGTTACGTCAGCTTGGTTATGATAAATTCATTGTGGCTGGTGGTGAAACATCAGGAATTGTTTCAAATGCGTTAGCTGTAAAAGGCTTTTATATTGGACCTACAATTGCGCCAGGTGTGCCATGGGTGAAGGGGATTGATAGCGATATTTATTTGACGCTGAAATCGGGTAATTTTGGTGATGAATATTTCTTCGTTAAAGCACAAGGAGAGTTTTAGTATGAAGGAACAACAGGCTAAATTAGCTCTAGTGCAGGCTGGTAAATCATTATTTCAACGTGGTTATGCAACAGGAACAGCAGGCAATCTTTCGCTCTTATTAGATGATGGTTCAGTGTTAGTGACACCAACAAATTCATGTTTGGGCGAATTAACAGTCGATATGTTATCAAAAGTAACACTAAATGGTGAGCATATTGGTGGTAATAAGCCATCAAAAGAGACTAAGTTTCATCTTAGTATTTATCATAATAATCCCAAATGTAAGGCGATAGTTCACTTACACAGTCTTTATTTGACGGCACTTTCTTGTTTATCAGATCTTAATATGAGCAATGCGATTAAGCCTTTTACACCGTATATTATTATGAAAGTCGGCGATTTGCCGGTGGTTCCTTATTATAGACCTGGTGATACGAGAATTGCTGAACAACTGGCTGCTTTAGCGCCTAATCATAAAGCATTTTTATTAGCTAATCATGGCGCTGTTAGTACCGGAAGTGATTTAAATGATGCAATGAGTAGTTATGAAGAACTTGAAGAAACTGCAAAATTAATTTTTATTTTGAAAGGTGAAAATATTCGTTATTTAACTGATCATGAAATCAATGAATTGAAGGGGTAGGGTATGCAAAAAAATAAGTGTCAATTTGCTGCAAATTTAACGATGATGTTTACAGAAGTCCCTTTTTTAGAGCGGTTTAGCGCAGCAGCAAATGCAGGTTTTCAAGCTGTTGAGTTTTTATCGCCATATGAGTTTACTAAAGAAGAATTATCTCAACAACTCAAAAAAAATAATTTAAAAATGGCATTATTCAATAGTGCTATGGGTGATGTTGCAAAAGGTGAATGGGGATTAAATGGTATTCCTGGCAGAGAAGATGACGCAAGGAAAAACATTCGAGATGCATTAGAGTACGCTAAGGCGTTGAATTGTTCAATAATTCATTTAATGGCAGCGGTTGTCCCTCCTAATGAAGATCGCGCTTTATATCAGCAAACATTAATTGATAATGTCCGTTATGCGGCTGATCTATACGCATCACATAATATCACTATTGTGTTAGAAGCGCTTTGTCCTGCAGTAAAACCGAATTATCTCTACTCTAGTCAATGGCAAGTACTGGAAATCGTTAAATTAATTAATCGGCCTAATGTTAAGATTTTATTTGATGTATTTCATGCTCAAATTGTTGACGGTAATATTACCCACTTATTTGAAACAATATTTGATCATGTTGGTCATATTCAAATAGCTTCTATTCCAGAACGTCATGAACCTGATGAAGGTGAAATTGACTATCAACATATTTTTTCTCTTTTTGAACGAACTCATTATCACGGTTGGATCGGTTGTGAATATCGTCCAAGAGCGAAAACAGTAGAAGGATTAGGTTGGTATAAAAAATACCTAAATCAATAAGTTATTTATAACTAATTAAATTAATTATAGAAAAATTATTGCGCATTTAGCGCAATGGTTTTTTACACTCAAAAATCAATGATTTGATTGTATAAGGAGTATGTGATGTCGATAGGATTTTTATTAACCATTGCACTAATTAGTATTATTTTTCTACTTACTTTAATTATTAAATTAAAAATTAATCCATTCATCTCTTTAATGTTAGCGAGTCTATTTGTGGCGCTAACTACCGGTATTCCCGTAAATAAGATTTGGGGGATCATGACATCTGGAATGGGGGGGCTACTTGGTCATGTTGCGCTAATTATTGGTTTAGGAGCCATGTTAGGTAAACTTATTGAAAAATCAGGTGGTACAGAATCTTTAGCTTTATATTTCACGAATAAACTTGGTAAAAAAAGAACGATTGCGGCCTTAACGATTGCAACATTCATCTTAGGAATACCCGTTTTCTTTGAAGTTGGTTTTATCATTGTAATCCCAATCATATATGGCTTTGCTAAAATTAATAACCTATCACCGGTCAAATTTGGTTTACCTGTTTCTGGAGCGATGTTAACTGTACATGTAGTACTTTCTCCTCATCCTGGCCCTGTAGCCGCTATACAAAATTTTAAAGCTGATATGGGATTACAGAGTATTATTGCCTTAGGTATAGCCATTTTGGTCGCAGTAGTTGCAGTCTATTCATCAAAATACTTAAATAAAAAAGATTATTCAGTTTCTCAAGAAGTTATTGATGAGATGAATAGCATCAGTCACGTAACAGATATTAAAGCAATACCTAATCCTGGTTTAATTACTGCCTTAATTGTAACGCCGATCGCTTTGATTATGATTGGTACTTTCTCTTCCTATGCATTAGGACCTGAATCAACTTTAGGTAACTATTTAGGTTTGATTGGTGCTCCAGGGATTGCATTATTAATTGCTATTGCATTAACTTGCTTTTTTATTGGACGCCAACAAAAATGGTCAATCAGTCATTGTAGTGAATTGATGGAAGGATCGCTGCCTAATCTTGCTGTGATGATTTTTGTTATTGGTGGTGGTGGTATTTTTGGTAAAGTACTATTGGAGTCAGGTGTAGGGCGTTCACTGGCTGATGCGTTATATATGATTAATTTACCCCTGATCCCTGCTGCATTTATTATTTCTCTTGCTCTTCGTGCATCACAAGGATCTGCAACGGTTGCAATTGTTACTACCAGTAGCTTATTATCTGAAATGACAATTGGTTTATCTCCGGTACAAATCGCATTAATTACGACGGCAACTTGTTTTGGTGGTTTAGGGCTATCTCATGTGAATGATGCGGGTTTTTGGGTGGTCACTAAATATTTAGGATTATCTGTATCTGATGGCTTAAAAACATGGACAGTTCTGACTACTGTTTTAGGACTTGTTGGCTTCTTATTAACATGGATGATGTGGGCAGTGGTTTAGCCCTTTATTTTATAGCCCTTTGTCCATTTATCAAAATAAATGAACAGAGGGTTGTTATTACTAACAATCGTGATTAGAAAATAGTACTCAAATACTAATAAATCGTTATTGGCAAGATTGTGTACCAGTTCGATTATTAATAGCACCATTCTCGATTAACAATTTTTGCATATCTTCAAGGCCTCTCGTACAGGCATAACCTAAAGCACTTTGATTAAAAGACGGTCTATTTGTATCTTCAATTGTTGTGACTTTATTGAGATCAGCTCCTTCACTAATAAGATATTTTACAATATCGATACGATTATTACTTGCTGCAACCATCACTAAACTTTCACCATCGTCTTCATGGCTAGTGTCATTGATATCAAAATCAGGTAGAAGAGCATGTGCTTTTTTTACTATATTGGTATTTTTACCCAATACAGCTGATTTTAAGACATTATATACATCGCCTTTATCTGTAGCCCAAAGGCTAGCATTTTGGCTAACTAAATAGTCAAAAATATCTTCATAACCAATAAATGCTGCCCAACCGAGCGCGGTTTGCCCTAAAGAGTCTTCATCTTTAACTTCGATATCTTGTCCAGCAGCGACCATTGCCTTTATTGTTTCGATATCACCTTGTTTTACGGCATCAAACCATTTTGCATTAGGACCTGTTGATGGGGCATTATAAAACACACGCCATGTTAACTTATCAGCATTAGCAATATCATTCATTTCGGTAAGACTCAATCTGAATTGAGTATAGCCTTCTGGATTATCGGGATTGAGAACTTTAGCATTTACACTATTCATTAATAAAACTGAGGATAGAATAATTAATAGTGACTGTTTAAATTTATTCATTTGATACCTTATTATTTGATTTTCAATGGTCATATATTTGTGATTTATAAATCGAATATAACATAATGCTTTTTTATATTATTGGGATATTCGGCGGCTATTATAAAGTAAAACGTATAAATTAAAGCACCTATTATTGATATCGGTACGGTAAAATTATAGAGAGTTGATCATTGATTTATTATACTATTACGATGCAACATCATTATTGATGTTTCTTGTGAAGCTAGAGTCTCTTATTTTGAATCAGTGTCATCAAATTTTAGACATAAAAAAATCACCATTAGGTGATCTATAAAAATTGGTGGGTCGTGAAGGATTCGAACCTTCGACCAACGGATTAAAAGTCCGCTGCTCTACCGACTGAGCTAACGACCCATCTAAGTGATGGTGTATAAAACTAACTATCCATCTAATTAAAGATGGTGGGTGATACCGGGTTCGAACCAGTGACCCCCTCCTTGTAAGGGAGGTGCTCTCCCAACTGAGCTAATCACCCCAAATTAAAAAACAAATTACATTGTCATTTAATTAAGCACACAGTAAGAATTGGTGGGTGATACCGGGTTCGAACCAGTGACCCCCTCCTTGTAAGGGAGGTGCTCTCCCAACTGAGCTAATCACCCTTACCGTGTGGGAGAGCATTATAAAGAACATGACTGTGCAGTCAATAGTTTTTTTTATTTTTATTCAAATTATTGTTCTTTCGGCTTAAATTTAAACACTTTTTGCGACATTTTTCACATCACTGACTAGAATTCACCATAAATGGGCTTTTTTATATCAAAATTAAATTGTCATATTAGATGATATAAGGAGCTTAAATAACTTGTATTACATTACTCTTTTTGTTGAAACATCATGTTTAACGTGTTTTATTACTGAAATTAATCGTAAGCAAACTAAACTACTGTCTAAACAGGTGGTAGAGTTACAACCTATTGATGATATTTCGATATTACAAACAGTTGTTCATGAGCTCTGTCGTTCTTGTCATCAATATAAGCCTATTTTTCGTATTATTGTGGCAGATATCCATATTAGGCAAGGACTAATACCATTACCAAATATAAGTTTAAAAGAGTATGAGATTGAAACTTATGTTATTAATTCGTTAGTCAAATTATTTCACACGCAACAACCGTTTAGTTACGATTATCAACAACAATTAAAAAATGAGACGCAGCAGCTTGTTGTTACCGCTTATCCTCAGCAAAAAGTAAAGTTTTGGCTTACACTATGTCAGTCATATCATATCGATTTTATTGGTGTAGCTCTCGAGATAGGTGAATATTTAAAGACTGAAAAAAACAGCCTTACTCTTTTTGAACATCTAGCTTATCAACCAAAGATCACTGGTTTCAATTTTCTACCTTGGAGAGAAAAAATCAGGGTAAAAAAACAGATCCTATTTTTTTGCACTACCGCGATTTACGCTTGTATTTGTTTCATATTAGTTTTTTGGTTATTGTACTATCGTACAACCCAAAAAAATCAACAAATCATTAAAAATCAGCAAGTACAACGAGAGATAACGCTACAATCAAGCCATTTATTACGAATTGATGAATTAGATCAGAAACTTAAGCAACAACAAACCGTGTTGGATCAACAACGATCGCATCAAACACAGTTCATGATGATAGTTAATACGCTAATCTTTATTGCTAATAAGATACCTGATGAACTTTGGTTAAGTTACTTAGCTTATTATAATCACCGATTGAAATTAACCGGTTATGGTTTTAGTTATGCCAATATATTAGCGTTTACTCAATCCTTGAATGACTTGGAAACATTGAAAAATCATAAGCTTATTTCAGTCAAATACAATAAAAATTTATTAAATTTTGAGCTTGATATTTTATCTAATACATCCGGTATTAATGATGAAAATTGATATATTGCAACCATTATTGACATACTCATTACAAACGCGGTTGATCATAATAAGCCTATTTTGGGGCGGTTTATCTCTTATGGCTTACTATTTTTTTATCAATCCTATTGAACAGCAATATCAACAAGAACAATTGCATCATAATTCGCTAGTTGATGAACTACGTTTATTAAATATCAGGATTAATGGCTATCCAAATGAAGAGCTGGTATTGCAAAAATTAGAAGAGATCACATTAGCGGCAAAAAATAAGCAAATTAACTCTATTGCGTTTTTGAGCAAAATTATGAGTGAGCAATTACTCAATCACCAGTTAAAATTAATTGATTTTATTCGCCAAGATGATAACAATAATACTTATCTCCAGTTTAAAATAGAGGGTTATTATCCTCATTTTATTCAGTTCATTTATTACTTATCTCAGCTAAATCTCAATATTTCGATTTCATCAATTTCGATTGAAAAAGCTCCTCCCTACTTGATTTTTTTCTTACGTTTGCAATATCTGGAGTATAACGATGGTTAGAGCCTGTATATTGGGACTATTGTTGCTGATTTCGACGATCACCAGCGCCAATTTGCCCGAGGTAAAAGATCCTTTTGCGCTGCCGATGAGCACGACCTGTAATGAACTAGAACAACAACTTTTTTCTCAATTTGACCATTGGCAATATCAAGGATTCGTCGAATATGCAGAAGATAGTCAAGCTAATCCCCTTTCTGCTTGGGTGACAAATCAAAAAGAGTGGATAGTTGTCGATGTTTTAACTCAATCTTTGGTCTTTTCACCATGGCAAGTTATCGCAATAACAAAACTGAAGATTGAATGGCAGACAATATTGCCGGTGTATTGTGGAAAAACGATTACGTTTATAATGACCTTTATGGGGCTTTAATATGACAAAATGGTCAATAATATCTAAAAGTATTATCTTTATCGTTATTTGCTATTTTACTATATTTACTACGGCAACTGCTGCCGATCATCGTGATATGCCAGAAAAGAAGATAACTCTTAATTTTCATCAAACACCGACCTCTGTAATTCTGCAGGCACTTGCTGATTTTCAACAAATAAATCTTATTTTTGATTCAACAATAGATCAAAATCAAACTATAAAATTAAATAATATTGATTGGCATAAAGCGCTCATGTTGCTCACTCGTCATGCCCGATTACAATACACTCTTAATGATAATCTACTTCTTATCACTGAAGTACCTGATTATCAGAGCCAGATAATACAAAAACAGCAACAGCAGAAAGAGCAAGAGTTGGCACAACCACTCAATTATTTAACCTTAACGATCAACCATCATGATAT
Organism: Orbaceae bacterium BiB; assembly: GCA_036251205.1. NCBI lineage: Bacteria > Pseudomonadati > Pseudomonadota > Gammaproteobacteria > Orbales > Orbaceae > Orbus > Orbus mooreae. The sequence goes on from CP133958.1 coordinate 2,549,905, forward strand.
AAAATCATTGTTACAAATTATTCAACAACAACATATTTTATCTGATCGGGGTAAAGCGTTTATTGATGAGCGAACTAATATGCTAGTTGTGAGTGATATTACAAAAAATACAGATGAAGTTAAGCGATTGATCCAATTGTTAGATAAACCATTGCCACAAGTTCATATTGCTGCACATATTGTGACAATGAGTGATGAAAGTACGGCAGAGTTGGGTATTAAATGGGGATATAGCGGATCATCTTCACAGTTAATAAATCAGTTTGATATCGATTTATCCGCATCGGGTACACCTGCATCTGTTGGATTTAATGTTGCGAAACGTTCTGGAAATTTGCTGAATCTCGAATTATCAGCACTAGAAGCCGAAAATCAATTAGAAATTATTGCTAGCCCGAATCTGATCACTTCACATAAAAATACAGCTTCAATTAAACAAGGTTCTGATATTCCTTATGAAGTATCTAGTGGCAGCAATGGCTCAACTTCAATTGAGTTTAAACAAGCGGTACTTGGTTTAGAAGTAACGCCGAGAATACTACAAAATAATCAGATTGAATTGACATTATATATTACTCAAAATACAGCAGGGCGTTCAATCAAACGCAGTGATGGTGGCGAGGCTTTAGCGATCGATACTCAAGAAATTAAAACACAGGTAGTGGTTAATAGTGGTGAAACTTTGGTATTAGGTGGGATTTTTCAACAGAGTCGTCATCAAGAGTTACAAGCTGTACCTGGTGTTAGTCAGATACCGTTTGTTGGACAATTATTTAAAGCGAGGGCGAATAAACAACAAAAACGTGAGTTAGTCATATTTATTACCCCTCAACTCATTGATCTTTAATTTACTTTAATGGTGGTCCATGATGGAGTATAATTACAAAATACATTATAAATAAGAAGAGTTAGTTATGTTTCGTGTTGTTGCATCAGATTTAGATGGTACCTTATTAAATCCCCAACATATTTTATCGGCTTATACTAAAAAAGTTTTACAAGCGTTAAGAAAGGAAGGGATTAATTTCATTTTTGCTACAGGTCGACATCATATTGATGTAGCTCAAATGCGTGAGAACATGGAAATTGATGCCTTTATGATTACCTCTAATGGTGCAAGAGTTCATGATAGTGATGGTAATTTAATTTATAGTAAAAGTCTTGAGCCAAATCTTGCTTATGAAATAGCGCAGATCGCAATGAATGATCCTCTGGTTTATACTCACGTTTATCGTGGTGATGAATGGCTAACTAACAAAGAAGATGAATACTCATTAAGTTTTTTTCAAGAGACTGACTTTAGATATCAAATTTTTAATCCAACTAATTTTGCTACTGACGATATTGCTAAAATTTATTTTACGACTAACGGTGATGTATTGCATGAACATTTAGTTGCACTTAAAAATCGTTTAGATGCCAAGTATGGTTCACAAATTAGTGTTACCTTTTCAACATTAAATTGTTTAGAGGTGATGGGTAATCAAGTTTCTAAAGGTTATGCACTGAAAGCCGTGGTTGAAAAATTAGGGTTTAAATTAAAAGATAGCGTGGCTTTTGGTGACGGAATGAATGATTTAGAGATGCTCTCAATGGCTGGTAAAGGATGTATAATGCAAAATGCGAGTGCAGACCTTAAAGCTAGCTTACCACAGCTCGAAGTGATTGGTTCTAATGCTGATGATGCTGTACCTCATTATTTGAGTAAATTATTTTTTAATTCGATGATTTGAAAATGATAGCCGATCGAGAATTGAGTACATTAGGCCTACGTTGTCCAGAACCAATCATGATGGTTCGTAAAACTATTAGAGAGATGACTTCTGGGCAAGTTTTGCATATTATTGCTGATGATCCCGCGACAACTCGCGATATCCCTGGTTTTTGTCGACATATGGATCATCAACTCCTTGAATCGCAAATTGATCAAAAACCTTATCATTACTGGATTAAGAAGCAGTAATATTCGTTATTTTATTGCTGTAATCTATGAATATAGTATAAAAACTGTGCTCGAATTCAAGGCATTTAGATTTAAGATGATTAATTGTGGGCAGATTTGGTGAGGGTTAATTTTTTTATTATCAATTAAGTTTATCGCTAATTAACGTTAATTAAAACCAAGTTCGCTTATTATAAATGAACTTGGTTTACATTTTTTAATCTTAGTAATTCAACAGATCTTTGTAGGCTTCACAACTGTCATTATCACCTAATTCACACGCTTTTTTGTATAGTGTTTTGGACATTTTTGTATTCTTTTGAACACCACTTCCTTCTTCATACATCACCGCTAAATTATAACAGGCAATAGATTCATCGAGATCACAGGCCATTTTGTAATAAAAAGCAGCTTTATTATGGTTTTGTGTTACACCAAGTCCTTCATCATAAAGGTAGCCAAGGTTATTACAGCTAGACGCATCTTGGTTTTTACAAGCTTGAGTATAAAGCTTATTAGCGATTTGATAATTTTGTTCTGTCCCTTCACCACTTTGATACATATCGGCTAAATTGTAACAACCAACATCGTCATCTTTATCACAAGATAGTTTATATAGTTGAAAAGCTTTTACTTTGTCTTGCTCAACACCTTCACCAATATCATAAAGATAAGCTAAATTATTGCACCCTGTAGAGTCGCCTAAATCACAAGATTTTTTGTATAATTCAACAGTTTTATCTATATCATGCTGTACATCATCACTGTTTTGATACATATAACCTAAATTTGAGCAACTTAATCCATAATTTGCATCACAAGCTTGCTTATACAGGGCCATCGCTTTTACGGAGTCTTTTGGTAGACCATCAGAGCCTTCTTGATAACGATAAGCTAATTCATCACAACTCTCTAAGTCTCCAGCCTTACAAGAAATTTCATATTGTAAGTTAGTTTTATCGTTAGCATTAGCGTTAAAAATGAATCCGTTACAAAGACCAAATGTGAGAAGTAGAGAGATAATTATTTTTTTCATAGTGTTTTCTTCTTATTATTAGAAAAGCGTTATTGTTATCATTATCAAGTTACTTTATTTTACAGTTAGCATTAAAGTATTTGATACCCATATGTGTTAACTTGTATAAATTATAGCAAGCAATTGTTAACTTAGCATCATGATTAGTTTATTTGAGTCATTTATTTTTATATTGCTATTGCATATAAACTAAATGTAATAATAATAATTCTTATTCAAGAATAACAAAATAATGAAAAAGTTTGACTTTATTTTTCCTAAATTATAATAATTATCATTAACATTTAAAATAGTAAGGTAGAAAATGAAATTACTCATCCAGCATATTTTTACTAGTAAACAATATACCCGCTCTTTAATACTGCTGCTATTGATGGTTTTTACAAGCCATTTTACTTATGCTCAGGATAAAAAATTTAAAGTAATTACCACGTTTACAATTATCCAAGACATTGCTCAAAATATAGCTGGTGATGCTGCTATTGTTGAATCAATTACAATTCCTGGCGCTGAAATCCATGAATATGAACCTACGCCGAAAGATCTTGTAAGAGCACAGTATGCTGATTTAGTTTTATGGAATGGCTTAAATTTAGAACGCTGGTTTGAACGTTTCTTTCAAGATATTAAAGATGTTCCTTCGGTTGTTGTGACCGATGGTATCTCACCAATGCCGATTCGAGATGGTGGTTATAAAGGTAATCCGAATCCTCATGCTTGGATGTCGCCGACTGAAGGACTGATCTATGTTGAAAATATCCGTAAAGCATTAGTCAAATATGATCCAGATAATGCCGATATTTATAATCGTAATGCGGAAAATTATATAGCAAAGATTAAAGCAATGGATTTACCATTGCGCCAAAAATTAGCTCAAATTCCTGAAGAGAAACGTTGGCTAGTAACTAGTGAAGGTGCATTTAGCTATCTAACAAGAGATTATGGCTTCAAAGAGGCCTATTTATGGCCGATTAATGCGGAACAACAAGGCACACCAAAACAGGTTAAATCGGTCATTGATTTAGTCAGAAAAAATAATATTCCTGTCATTTTTAGTGAAAGTACCATATCCAATAAACCTGCAATTCAAGTAAGTCGTGAAACAGGTATTAAATACGGGGGAGTCCTTTATGTGGATTCGTTATCCCAAGCTGATGGGCCTGTACCTACTTACCTTGATCTTTTAAATGTTACCGTGGCAACTATCGCTAAGGGTTTTGAACAATGAATAGTATACCGACACCAATAGTATTGAATGTTGATGATGTTACCGTCACCTATAACAATGGTCATACCGCTATCCATAATGCTAGCTTTAAGCTTAATGGCGGAACGATTTGCGCATTAGTTGGTGTTAATGGCAGTGGTAAATCGACATTATTTAAGAGCATTATGGGGATGGTCAAACCAACGCAAGGATCTGTTACGCTTAACCATTTACCGATTATTAAAGCACTAAAACAGAATATGATTGCCTATGTACCACAAACTGAAGAGGTTGATTGGGATTTTCCCGTATTAGTCTCTGACGTCGTGATGATGGGGCGTTATGGCCGTATGTCTTTTTTACGGATCCCATCAAAAGAAGATAAAAAACAAGTTGATATTGCGTTAGAGCGAGTCAATATGACGGAATTAAAAAATCGTCAGATAGGCGAACTTTCCGGTGGACAAAAGAAACGGGTGTTTTTAGCAAGAGCATTAGCACAACAAGGTCAGATCTTATTATTAGATGAACCTTTTACAGGCGTCGATGTTAAAACGGAAAATGCGATTATTGAATTACTAAAATCGTTACGGTCTGAAGGACATCTTATTCTTGTCTCTACCCATAATTTGGGTAGTGTCCCTGAATTTTGTGATCAAGTTGTTTTATTCAATCAAACGGTACTTGCAGCAGGGGCAACTAAAACAACGTTTACACCAGAAAATTTGATGATGACGTTTGGTGGTGCGCTACGTTATTTAAGCTTATCGGGTGAAAAGCTGCACGAAGATGAAGATCCAAGAGTAGTATCAGTCTTAACCGATGATGAAAGGGCTGCTGTATTTTATGGGGAAGGGAAGAAAGATTCTCCTCATCATGATTTACTCCATGATTCATTTAGGGAGAAATAGTATGTGGGAGATTCTATTAGAACCTTTTCAATATCAATATATGGTTAAAGCAATATGGGCTAGTAGTTTAGTCGGGGCTGCATGTGCCTTTTTGTCTGCTTATTTGATGTTAAAGGGTTGGTCATTAATGGGGGATGCATTGTCTCATTCGGTTGTACCGGGTGTCGCAGGTGCTTATGCATTAGGTTTACCCTATACTATCGGTGCATTTTTTACTGGGTTTTTAGCCGCGCTTTCGATTACGATTATTCGTTATTTTAGCCGATTAAAAGAGGATGCCATTATTGGATTTATCTTTTCAACCTTTTTCGCGTTTGGGCTGCTCATCATCTCTCTCAATCCAACATCGGTCAATATTAACGCCATTATTATGGGGAATATATTAACAATCGCTGATGAAGATATGCTGCAAGTTGAGCTAATTATTGCGATTTCGCTAATTGTGTTAGTCCTAATTTGGAAAGATCTATTGGTTGCTTTCTTTGATGAAACTCATGCCCGCTCAATCGGACTCTCACCGTTAAGATTAAAGATTATCTTTTTCACTTTATTGAGTGCATGTACTGTTGCTGCGTTACAAACTGTTGGGGCTATTTTAGTTATTGCGATGGTGATTACTCCAGGGGCTACCGCTTATTTATTAACTAATCAATTTTCTCGGTTACTCATTATTGCGGTTTTAATCGGCTTTTTTACCAGTGGTATTGGCGCATGGATTAGTTACTATCTTGATGGTGCAACTGGTGGTGTGATTATTACACTACAAACCATCATTTTCTTATTGGCCTTTTTATTTGCTCCACAACATGGATTAATTCCGACCCGTTTACGAATTCGTAAACAACTGGCTCGTAATAAAGGAGTAATATAATGGAATGGCTAAATTTTATTATAGAGCCCTTTAGTTATCCTTTTATGCAACGAGCCATAATTGTTGCAATGACAACAGGATTTGTTTGCGCTATTTTATCTTGTTTTTTAGTTTTAAAAGGGTGGTCTCTAATGGGAGATGCTATCTCTCATGCTGTTTTACCTGGGATTGTTATTGCTTATTTAGTCGGATTACCGCTGATTATTGGCGCTTTTGCATCGGGATTTCTCTGTTCAATGGCAACCGGATATATTAAGAATAATTGTCGGGTAAAAGAAGATACCGTGATGGGAATTGTCTATTCGGGAATGTTTGCTTTTGGTTTAGTACTATTTTCGAAAGTGGATACAGAGCAGCACCTTAATCACATTTTATTTGGTAGTGTACTTGGAACTACGCATAGTGAATTAATTCAAATAGTTATTATCGCTATCCTTGTCTCTTTAGTTATACTGATTAAACGCAAAGATTTACTTCTATTTTGTTTTGATCCTGTCCAAGCCAGCGTTATTGGCTTACCCGTCAAATTATTGCATTATGGATTATTAACCTTTTTATCATTAACTATTGTGGCATCGTTACAAGCGGTGGGTATTATTTTAGTGATTGCGATGTTAATTGCACCCGGAATTATTGCATTTGTATTATCTAAACAATTTGAGCGGATGTTGATTATTGCTGTTGTCGTGGCAATGTTATCTTCTGTAGGTGGAACACTAATTAGCTATCATTTTAGTGCCAGTACGAGCGCTTGTATCGTTTTGATTCAGGCGGCTATTTTTATTCTAGCTCAAAGCTATCGATTAATAATGAATTATCAAGCTCGCTAATCCATGAGTCATTTAAATTAAGCTCAGATATGAAAAGAGCGAAAGGTATTTTCGCTCTTATTACATCAGTCTAGAAAATCCATAAGAATGATTCTTCTTCATCTATTGGTGAAGATACATTATTTACATTCGCTTGAATTAATTCATTAGTTTTGTTGGCTTCATCAGTTAAACCTAATTGATTATAAGCATTACGCATTAATACCAAAGCATGTTTTGTTGCATCAGTATCCGGGTAGGTTTTTAGCATATCCTGAACACGATTAACTACTGCAACGTAGGCTCCTCGTTTAGTGTAATACTGTGCTACTTTTAGCTCATATCTTGCTAAACGATTTTTTAGGGCGACAAGGCGTTTTTCTGCATCATAGCTATAAGGGCTATAAGGGTAAGAGCTAACTAGGTAAGTAAAGTCTTTAAATGCTGCTTGTGCGAATGCTCTATCGCGATCAGCACGATCGACATTAAACCAACCTTGGATTTGATTATCATCCTGTGCCATGTTAGCTAGACCGCGTATATAAATAACCCAGTCAACATTTGGATGTGTTGGATTGAGTTTTAAAAATCGGTCGATTGAGGCAACAGCAAGTGGCATATCCCCAGATTTATAATAAGCATAAATCAAATCAAGCTGTACTTGTTGAGAATAAGGTCCAAATGGATAAGCTTTGTCTAATTCTTCTAAGATAGTAATGCCTGAACGAATATTGCCCATTTCTAACTCTTGTTGTGCATTGGCAAATAGATCCTGTTCTGGCACATTTTCTACATCAGGTTTGCTAGACGTACAACCCATTAATATACCGGTTACTGCAGCAATAACAAAATATTTAAGAGATAATTTCATTCAATAAATCCGTTGTGATTTGTTTTAAAATTTCTAGTTAACGCTGTTACATAAAACTTTTTATTTTCAGTTTTTATCGCAAGTTTATTGCAACAAACGTAAAATAAACATTAACCCATTTGAATGTATATGATACTCTAATTTATCATTACGTAAAACACTCAAGAGTGAAAACTCAACAATAGTATAAATAATTATGTCAGATAGCACACTACAAAAATTAGAATTAACCGTAGATATTGAAAATCATCAGCTCGGTATGAGGCTTGATCAGGCTTTAGCTGAAATTTTTAATCAATATTCACGTTCTCGCATCAAGGATTGGATTCTTGATGGTCATGTTAAAGTCAATGGTATTGTTGTTGATAAACCTAAAGAAAGGGTATTAGGTGGCGAAAAAATCGTTTTAACCGCACTAATTGAAGAAGAGACTTATCATCAGGGAGAAAAAATCTCGTTGAATATCGTTTATGAAGATGATGATATTTTAGTGATTAATAAACCGCGTGATCTAGTCGTTCACCCTGGCGCTGGAAATCCGAATGGGACCGTATTAAATGCTTTACTTTATCACTATCCTGAAATTGCCTCGGTACCAAGAGCGGGGATTGTACACCGTTTAGATAAAGATACTACTGGGTTAATGGTTGTTGCTAAAACAATTGAAGCACAAACTCGTTTAGTCGAATCGTTACAATTACGAGAAATTACGCGTGAGTATGAAGCAGTTGCAATGGGGATTATGACGGCAGGTGGTACAATTGATCAGCCTATGACTCGTCATCCAACAAAACGTACTCATATGGCTGTTTTCCCAACAGGTAAACCTGCAGTTACTCATTACCGAGTCATGGAAAAATATCGTGCTCATACTCGATTACGTCTGCGACTTGAGACAGGACGAACTCACCAAATTCGTGTGCATATGGCACATATAGCTCATCCATTAGTGGGTGATCAATTATATGGTGGCCGACCTCGTCCGCCAAAAGGTGCGACAGAAGAGTTTATTCAAACTTTACGTGACTTTGATCGACAAGCATTACATGCGACGATGTTACGATTATTCCATCCAATTAGCGGTGAGCAGATGGAGTGGCATGCTCCAATTCCTGAAGATATGCAGCAATTGATTAAAGTATTGCAAGAAGATGCAAAACTACATGAAGATGAGATTGATTGGTAATTAATGATGATTAAGGCGATTTTTCCTAATTGGTCAGCACCTAGCAATGTTCGTGCTTTCACCACTACCCGACAAGGTGGTGTAAGTGCTGTGCCTTACAATTCGCTTAATTTAGGTAGTCATGTCGGCGATTCTCTACCTGATGTAATAAATAATCGTTCAAAATTAGTTACTGCAATGCAGATACCCGAAGAGCCAATTTGGTTGAATCAAACCCATAGTACTCGAGTTATCGATACTATTTGTTATCAAACTACTGATGCTGATGGTTCTTATAGTCATCAGGCTAGAGCCGTAAGTGTTGTACTGACTGCCGATTGTTTACCTGTTCTATTTTGTTCCAAGTTTGGTAATGAAGTCGCTGCAGCTCATGCTGGTTGGCGTGGATTATGTGATGGTATTTTAGAAAATACAGTTAGTCGTTTTAACTGTTCAAGATCACAAATTATCGCATGGTTAGGACCCGCGATTGGTCCTAGTAAATTTGAAGTTGGCGAAGAGGTCAAAGCTCAATTCATGGCTCATGATAGTGAGGCAGAACAAGCGTTTAAACTGATCCCGACTTCACAGCAGAAATACTTAGCCAATCTTTATTTATTAGCAACGCAGAGATTACAGAAGTTAGGAATTACCCTTATTTATGGTGGCGATTTTTGTACCTATAGCCAAAGCGACCTATTTTACTCTTATCGAAGAGAAAGAGAGACCGGTCGCATGGCTTCTGTTATTTGGTTTGAATAATATTTTATGCGATTTTATCTCTCAATGAGATATTAGCAATCACTGTTGAAAAGAATGAACCCCCGATACTTAGTAATGAAAATATTATCATCATATAAGCTTCTTCTCCTCGAAATAGAGCAAACAGTATTTGTAAAATAAATATATAGATGAAATAGATCACACAGCCCAACATCGGAATAAACCATCGGAGAATGAGTTTTGTACGTTTTGGTGATAAAAAGCCATATAAAAAACCATTGCACAGTGCTGGAATGAAGGTCACTATATAGGCAATAAAAATAAGGAAAGAAAAATCTTCAGCACCTAACGTATTATTATTACTACTAAAATTGATAAAAATATAGCTAAATAGACCATTAAAAAAAGGGCTAATAATTAAAAAAATGAGTACCGATAAAAACACATAATAAGATTTTTTCAAAAGGGTATCCTTAGTTATTGATCAATTATTCATTCGGTTATTGTTATAAAAACAGTTCTAATAATGAGTTCAGATATAATTTACCTTTCTCCGTCAAATACCAATAATCATTATCTTCTGTAATATACTGCTGATCAAGCGCCTGCTTTATTTGCGGTTCTATTATTGATAATGGTAATTGCGTTGTTTGCATAAAACGTAATTTAGGTGTGGGTTCGTGTAACCTAAATTGATTCATGAAAAATTCAAAAGGCAGCTCTTCTTGAGGTACAACATAGGATTTCTCTAAATAACGTCCAGCCATGTATCCTTTAGGATGGCGGGTTTTAATGGTGCGAATTATTTGTCCATTAGGTTGGGTCAATTTCCCATGTGCCCCACAGCCAATCCCTAAATAATCACCAAATCGCCAGTAGTTTAGATTATGTTGACACTGTAAACCGGCTTTAGCATAAGCTGATGTCTCATATTGCTCATAGCCGTTTGCCGTTAATAGCTGATGGCCTTGTTGATAAATATCCCATAATAAATCTTCGTCAGGCAGTTTTGGTGGTTTTGAACCAAATAAGGTGTTTGGTTCAATCGTTAATTGATACCAAGATAAATGTGGTGGAGCAAGATCGATAGCTTGTTGTAAATCAAATAATGCATCGTTTAATGACTGATTTGGTAGACCATGCATTAAATCGAGATTAAAGCTTCTCAATGGCAATGAATTAGCCAGCTTTGCGGCATTTATTGCATCTTGAGGGTTATGGACTCTACCAAGTTTATCTAATTTATCAGCTTGAAAACTTTGTACACCAATGGATATTCGATTAATTCCAGCGTTAATATAGCCCGCAAAATGGTTAGCATCGGCCGAGTTAGGATTGGCCTCAATCGTTATCTCGGCATCTTTTTCAAACGGAATCTCACGTTGAATAGCACTTAATAGACGGTTAATCAACTCGGCGGAAAAGAGGCTAGGGGTCCCACCGCCGATAAATATTGAGTGAATAGATCTATTGCCCGCTAAAAGGAGATCATGATGTAGATCCACTAATAAATGATCAATATAGTCACTATATTCAGGTGTTTGCTTAATGTTATGTGAATTAAAGTCACAATAAGGACACTTCTGTACACACCATGGGGTATGAATATAGAGACTGAGTGGAATCGACTGCATCACTTAATTAACTTCTTTCCATAAAATAAGATCTTGTTCGGCTATCTCGGATGCATCAAAACTATTAATTGGCATCTCTTCGCGATCAAATGCGATATCACCGCCATTAATAATTTCATCACCTTTTTTAATTCCCTTGAAATCAAATAAATGAGTATCACATAGATGAGAAAGCGTAATATTTTGTGTTGCTCTAAACATGGTCTCAATACGACCAGGGAATTTTTTATCCCAATCATTTAGCATCTCTTTGATGACTTGGCGCTGTAAATTTGGCTGAGAACCACAGAGATTACACGGGATAATAGGGAAATTTTTTAATTCAGCATATTTAGTAATATCTTTTTCTTTACAGTACGCTAAAGGTCTGATGACAATATGTTCACCAGTATCATTCATTAATTTTGGTGGCATGGCTTTGATTTTTCCACCATAAAACATATTTAAAAAAAGTGTCTCTAAAATATCATCGCGGTGATGGCCTAAGGCGATTTTAGTTGCACCGATTTCCGTAGCTGTGCGGTATAAAATACCTCGGCGTAAACGTGAACAAAGGGAACAGGTCGTTTTTCCTTCTGGAATCTTTTCTTTGACGATTCCATAAGTATTTTCTTCCACAATCTTATATTCAACCCCTAATGATTTTAGGTACTCCGGTAGAATATGTTCAGGAAATCCGGGCTGTTTTTGATCTAAATTAACTGCGATAAGATCGAAGTGAATTGGGGCACTGATTTTTAAATTCATTAAAATATCAAGTAGCGTATAACTATCTTTACCGCCAGATAGACAAACCATGATTCGGTCACCGTCTTCAATCATATTGAAGTCAGCAATTGCTTCACCTACCTGACGTCTTAAACGCTTATGTAACTTATTTTGATTATAAACTTTCATGTAATGTGATTTTATTATGAGGTTTTAAAAAAACGTTTAGGAATAAAACGTAATAAAAAATTGGCTACGTAGTCGCAAGCTGGTGTTAATAAAAACCAACTGAGTACAATACTAGTAATGGCTAAAGAACCAACATAAACATCAGTAAACCAATGTGCGCCAGCAATAATACGTGGTGCAGAAAAAATAACAACGATAATGACTGATTGGATAAAGGCTTTTAAGCCGAAATATCGCCACATAAAAGCAGCAAAAATCATTAACATCATGCCATGGTCGCCAGGGAAACTATCTCCAGAGGCATCCTTGGTTCCAAAATGGGTCAGTTGTGAGATGCGATTTATATGTTCAAAAGGTTCAAAATAGAGCGTTGGACTTTCGTGCGCAATTGGGATAAATCGACCCCATTGCTTAATACATACAGCCATAATGAGCATCATTAGACCAATAGCAATCATTTTACGTTTATTTTCGTTACTTTGCTTATGAAAGTAACAAAAATAGAGGAGAGCCATAGCTAAAAATGAGACAACATCAAAACTACGATGGTTAGTGATAGCAATTAGGTATAAAAAACCTTTATGGCTACCATCTAAAAATTGATTAAAATAATGGAAAACGGTTGAATCAAAATCAAACCAAAAGCCCTGACGGTAGGTATAATATTGACTTAATAATAATGCTATACCAAATACATTCCATAGTAAGATTTGGGCTGCTGTTTTTTTCATAACGATCTATCTCATTCAAAAATTTGTTCTTGTAACGTTTTATTACTGTAAAAACTTAGTCAGCTCTACTCATATAACGGCGTTCTGCAACATGAATTTTAATTTTTTCACCATTATCAATATATTCAGGAACTTGCACTGTTAATCCAGTTGATAATGTTGCTGGCTTGGTTCGAGCACTAGCCGATGCCCCTTTGATACCTGGATTCGTTTCTACGATTTCTAATTCGACCGTTTGTGGTAATTCTAGAGCAATAACTTGACCATCGACCGTTAATACTTGAATGCCAGGAATGCCACCCTCAGGAATAAAGAGTAATTCATCTTCAATTTGATCTTGTTTAAATAGATAAGGAGTAAAGTCTTCATCATCCATGAAAACGTACTCATCACCATCAATATAAGAGAAACTAACAGGACGACGATTAAGCTCGATTGTTTCTAGAATGTCATCACCTTTAAAACGTTCCTCAACTTTTAATCCTGTTTTAACATCAGAGAAGCGCATTTTATATAAAGTACTAGCACCACGAGCGCTTGGACTTTGTACTTCAACATCTTTAACTAATAATAATTTACCGTTATATGCGATTGCGTCACCGCGCTTAACTTCATTTGCTTTTGCCATAATTTTTCCAACTATAAAAATAGATTAAATGATCTCGCTATTTTAGCGCTATCTTGTTATTGTCACCAGTAAATTTATTGAGTTAAGGCATTAGTTTTGAATAATCAGTTTGTGTGTCGTCAAAATTGTGGTGCATGTTGTATTGCTCCCTCTATTTCGAGTGTTATTCCCGATATGCCGAATGGTAAACCCGCAGGTACACCGTGTATTCATTTAGATAGCCAATACCAATGTTTATTATTTGGAAAACCATCCAGACCCGCTGTTTGTGGAAACTTAAAACCTTGCTATGAGATGTGTGGCAATAATCGGCTACAAGCATTTGTTTACTTGGAAAACCTTGAAAAACTCACTTCTCCTTAAAAAAATCTAATATTAGCTGGCTTTCATTAGAATTATTTATCTCGACTAACTTTTTTTTTGTTACACTCCACCCAAATATTTTTTAACGTGATATAACTATGCAAAATACTCTAAAGCGCGATCTTAAAGCGCGTCATTTAACAATGATTGCCATCGGTGGTTCAATTGGTACCGGTCTTTTTGTGGCATCAGGTGCAACTATTGCTCAAGCAGGTCCTGCTGGGGCATTACTTTCTTATGTAATTATCGGTCTGATGGTCTATTTTTTAATGACCAGTTTAGGGGAGCTTGCAGCTTACCTACCTGTATCCGGTACTTTTGCGACTTATGGCGCAAGGTATGTCGATGAGTCGTTTGGTTTTGCTATTGGTTGGAACTATTGGTATAACTGGGCGATTACTGTCGCAGTGGATTTAGTTGCTGCGCAGTTAGTTATTTCGTATTGGTTTGATTCAGGAAGTTATAGCTGGTTATGGAGCCTGTTATTTTTAAGCTTAATTTTTGTATTAAACTTCATTTCGGTAAAAGGTTTTGGTGAGGCAGAATTCTGGTTTTCACTAATCAAAGTCGTTACTGTTGTCGTATTCATTGTATTAGGTTTATTCATGATCGGCGATATTCTCGTTGATTGGTATCGTAATGCGACAGTTGTTGTTGATCCCGATGGTACAACTAAAATCATTTCAACCTCTGTTGCTCCTTGGCATAATTGGACAATTGGCGACGCGCCTTTTGTGGGCGGATTTGCATCAATGATCGGTGTTGCGATGATTGTCGGATTCTCTTTCCAAGGAACGGAATTAATTGGAATTGCAGCGGGGGAATCAGAAAACCCAGAAAAAAATATTCCAAAATCGATGAAACAAGTTTTCTGGCGAATATTACTGTTCTATGTGTTAGCTATTTTTGTCGTTAGTTTAATTATTCCTTATACGGATCCCCTATTATTACGTAATAATGAAGCGGATATTAGTGTTAGTCCATTTACATTAGTTTTTGAAAATGCCGGTTTACTTTTTGCCGCGGCATTAATGAATGCGGTTATTTTAACCTCTGTATTATCAGCCGGTAATTCTGGCTTATATGCTTCAACACGAATGTTATATGCACTGGCAAAAGAGGGTAAAGCTCCTCGCGTATTTTCTAAATTATCACACTCTGGTGTACCTCGAATGGCGTTAATTGCAACGACTATTATTGCTATGCTCTGCTTTTTAACTTCAATGTTTGAAGATCAGATAGTTTATTTATGGTTACTTAATATGTCAGGTATGACCGGATTTATTGCATGGTTAGGCATTGCAATTAGTCATTATCGTTTTAGAAAAGGATATATTGCACAAGGATTAGATATTAGTAAATTGCCTTATCGTTCAAGCCTATTCCCATTTGGTCCGGTATTTGCTTTTATTCTCTGTTTGATTATTACCTTGGGTCAAAATTATGAAGCATTCTTACAAGATAATATCGACTGGAATGGTGCCATTGCTACTTACATTGGTATTCCACTATTTTTAGTTATTATGTTTAGTTATAAATTAGTGAAGAAAACCAAGTGGATTAAGTATGAAGATATGGATTTTACGCGGATTAAGCATTAATTAGAAAATTATTATAAACACGTCACTTTAGTATCGCGCAGTTTGCGCGATACAGCATGACAGATAATGTGAAAAATAGAATTTAGCGACTACGAAAGATGATACGAGCTTTAGATAAGTCATACGGAGTCATTTCAACAGTCACTTTATCTCCTGTTAAAATTCGGATATAGTTTTTACGCATTTTACCTGAAATGTGTGCTGTTACTACGTGTCCATTCTCCAGTTCTACACGAAACATTGTATTCGGTAATGTATCGAGTATAGTGCCTTGCATTTCAATATTATCTTCTTTTGCCATTGGGTCCTCGTGATGATTATTTTACTCAAACAGCTATGCTTACTAAACTATAGAGTTTTACTTATTTTGTATTACTCATGATTTAAAATAGTAAATAGCGGCAAAATGATGCCGAAAAAATTGCCAGATGTAAAGTTCTTTCTATGATTTTCATTAAATAAAGTTTAGCTGTGCTAAGGCTATTATCTATAATCTAACCCTAACATTATATATTACAATAATATATTAATAAAACTGTGTTTTTTAGGGAAAACATGATAGATGAATAAGAGTTGTACCATTCATCGGATTTATTCAATAATGTTTTAACGTATCTTGTCTTATTATCGAGTAGTGAGTTAATCGATTAATATTTTCTTTATGTAAATTTCATTTTTACATACATTCGTATCTACAGTAGAATGAAGCTGAATCGTTTCTTCAGAATTTCAAAGTGTATATGAAGATACTATTATTTTTTCGACCTAAATAGCATGTCACTTGGTTTGGATAATCTTTTTTAGATAACAATTGTGAATTTGCTCACATAATATATTTTATTTAACAGTTAAATTTAGATCATTAGACAATTGGATAAGCGCTTTTGCTGTAATTTAACTATTTTTAGATAACATTATGCTTAGGAGAATATCATGACAACCCCTCATATTAATGCCGCTGATAATGCTTTTGCCGAAACCGTTCTAATGCCCGGGGATCCTTTAAGGGCTAAATTTATCGCTGAAAATTTTTTAGATGATGCTATTGAAGTCACCAATGTTAGGGCAATGCTTGGCTATACCGGATACTATAAAGGGCAGAAAGTATCGATAATGGGACATGGTATGGGAATTCCATCTTGTTCTATTTATACCGCCGAGTTAATCAAATTCTATAACGTCAAAAATATTATTCGTGTCGGTTCCTGTGGGGCAGTTCGTTCAGATGTTAATGTCGGTGATATTATTATCGGTATGGGAGCTTGTACAGATTCTAAAGTTAATCGTATCCGTTTTCGAGATAATGATTTTGCAGCGATCGCTGATTTTAATTTGACGGTTAATGCTGTTAATGCTGCGAAATTATTAGGTATACCTGTTAAAGTCGGTAACCTCTTTTCGGCAGATCTATTTTATAACCCAGATCCAACTATGTTTGATGTAATGGAAAAATACAAAATTCTTGGTGTCGAAATGGAAGCCGCTGGTATTTATGGTGTTGCTGCCGAATTTGGTGCTAATGCATTAGCGATTTGTACTGTTTCTGATCATATTCGTACTGGTATTGCGATGTCTTCTGAACAACGTCAATTAGGTTTTAAAGAGATGATTACAATTGCTTTAGAGGGAGTTTTACTAAATAAATAATAATATTGTAAGGGATGAGCGATTAATAATATTAAGAGTTATCTAGCTGATAAAGAGACTAAATCAGATTAAAAAAGGTAACCATGGACCGGTATTAAAAAATTTATCAATATTAAATTGGGAATTATCAGTTATGAATATTAAATCGAAGCTTAAAATTATCCTATTTTTACAATTTTTTATTTGGGGGAGTTGGTTAATTACACTTGGCTCATATATGATCAATATACTTGGTTTTACCGGAATGGAGGTGGGCTCAGTTTACGGAACCATGGCATTGCATCATTGATTATGCCTAGTTTATTAGGAATTATTGCCGATCGTTGGGTTCCTGCCAATCGTTTATATGCGTTATGTCATTTGATTGGTGGTTTGACATTATTTTTAGCCGCTTCCGTTACAACTCCATTAGCGATGATCTTTGTAATGCTTGTTCATTGTTTAGCATTTATGCCAACTATTGCTATGGCAAATTCAGGGTCTTATTTTAGCTTAGAATCGAACGGATTCGATGTAGTTAATGACTTTCCTGCGATTAGAGTGTTTGGTACTGTTGGCTTTATTGCGGCAATGTGGATGGTGAGTTTGTTAAAATTGGAGTTAAGTAATATTCAACTATATATTGCAGCGATAGCATCAATTCTACTCTGTTTATGCACCCGTTTTTTACCTAAAATACCTGTTCTAAAACGTACCAACCAACAACGCAGTCTGGTTAATTCTTTGGGGTTAGATGCTTTTGTATTATTTAAACAACGTAAAATGGCAGTTTTTTTCCTGTTTACTGTTTTGTTAGGTGCAATATTACAAATAACGAATACATTTGGCAGCCCATATTTACATGATTTTGCTTTAATTCCAGAATTCAAAGATAGTTTAGTTGTACAATATCCTTCAATATTATTATCAATTTCACAAATTTCAGAAGTTGTTTTTATTCTATTCGTACCTTTTTTCTTGAAACGTTTTGGCATCAAATATGTGATGTTAATTAGTATGTTAGCTTGGTCCATCCGTTTTGCCCTATTCGCTTATGGCGATCCATCTTCTGTCGGATTTATGTTGTTATTACTTTCGATGATTGTATATGGCTGTGCATTTGACTTTTATAACATATCGGGATCTATTTATGTTGAAAAATCTGTCGATGCCAGGGTAATCCTCCCATTTTTAATGGAAGTTAGGCGTAGAATTTTGCTGTTGTATTAATTTAAGTTTTTGCATCGGTGTGATCCCACCAAATCCCATATTAGGTCTTTCATGATTATATGTCCATAACCAATCCGTTGCTTTACCTTGTAATTCACTAATCTCGTTGTAAATATAATGACTTAGCCAATCATAACGAACCGTGCGATTAAAACGTTCAATATAGGCATTTTGCTGAGGATTACCCGGCTGGATAAAGCATAATGTTATTTTGTGCTTTTTAGCCCAACTCGCTAAAAGATGGCTGATATATTCGGGCCCATTATCACAGCGAATCGATTTTGGTTTTCCTCGCCATTCAATAATTTGATTTAATGACCTAATGACACGCTCTGCTGGCAACGAAAAATCAACGTCAATCGTTAAGCCTTCTCGGTTAAAATCATCAATGACATTGAATAAGCGGCAACACCTACCATCGGCTAACTGGTCATGCATAAAATCCATTGACCAACATTCGTTAATGTTTTGAGGAACCGCTAAAGGCTCTGGCTTTTCTCTTTTTAAACGCTTATGAGGCTTGATACGTAAGTTAAGTGATAGTTCGCAGTAAATGCGATAAACTCGCTTATGATTCCATGTATAACCTTTTACATTGCGTAAATATAAAAAACACAAGCCAAATCCCCAATTTCGTTGTTGCTCTGTTAATTCAATTAAATGAGCAGCAATGATTTGGTTTTCGCTTATTAATATCGGCTCATAACGATAGCAGGTTTCACTCACACAAAATGTTCGACATGCTTGTGAAACAGCCATTCTATTTTGTTTGACGACCTCTTTCGCTAACATTTTTCGCTCAGAAGCCTTCACCACTTTTTTGTCATGGCTTCCTGTATGACTTCGGCTTTAAGCCTTTCTTCTGCATACATTTTTTTGAGTCGACGATTTTCATCTTCTAGTTCTTTCATTCTAGCCATTAGCGATGTATCCATGCCACCGTATTTGGCTCGCCATTTATAGAATGTTGAATTTGCCATTCCATGCTCTGGGCATAACTCGGGTACGGGAATACCATTTTCGGCTTGTTTTAATATATTGAGTATTTGATTGTCTGTAAACGTTGTTTTTTTCATGTTTTTCTCCGAACATTATAGTAAGAGAAAATTCTACTTTTGACTTCTATTATTTTTAGGGGGGATTACCGACCGATCTACAATATAAAGCAAAGGAAATCGCTGAGTTTTTATTAGCTTTACAACCTGATATTCGTATTCGAATTAATGCTTTTCATAATCATGGTGTGGTTGGCGCGGCTAAATCATGGTTGGGGGCAACACAAACAGACGTCGATCTATTTGCTAGAGAATTAATCTCGCATGGTATGAAGAACATTATTTATCCATCACGATACTTGTCATAGTGTCATTGAATTATGTTATCGATCTCTTTTGGGTGCTCGCATTATTATATAAAAAGCCCTTTAAAAAGGGCTTTTGACTATAGGATAATTGGACCTAATCAAAAAAGGTAACAATCACTTTTGATGAAATATTTTTATCAGTAGCTGTAATTAATGCTTGTTCAATTTGCTGATAAGGGAACTCACTTGATATTAGTGGTCGTGGGTCAATAATACCTTTTTCCAACCATTTCACAGCAATACCAAATTCATTAATAAATCGGAATGATCCTTTCCAACTGATCTCTTTAGCTAGCATCTGTGCTACAGGATATTGTACAGGGCTGGCTCCCATTCCTACTTGAACAATAGTACCATTCGCTCGAGTCACATGAACGGTTGATTCAATAGCCGCCGCCGCTCCACAGGCTTCAAAAGTGACATCAAAATAACCTTTATTATGGGTAAAAGTTGCTAATGCCTCTTGATTTAATGGGCTAACTACATGGTCAGCCCCCATTGCTAATGAAATTTTCTGGCTACGTTCATTAATATCTGATGCGATCACTTCAACGGCTCCAGCCGCTTTTGCCGCAGCAATAATTAAACAGCCGATTGGACCTGCCCCTATCACTAATACCTTTTTACCGACTAAACTACCAGCAATATTGACTGCATGAATTGCAACCGTAGTTGGTTCAGCAAAAGCCATGACTTGAGCTGGCACAGTTTCATCGTAAGGGAAACATTGTTGTTCTGAGACAATAGCATATTGTGAAAAGCCACCATGCACATGTGGATTAAACTGGGCGCTACCCATAAAACGCATGTTGGTACATTGATTTTGTTTACCTTCTAAACAATATTGACACTGATTACAAGGACGAGATGGATTAATTGCGACTTTTTGACCTATTTTCAATTTAGAATTTTTGGGTATTTTATCAACACGTCCAACGAATTCGTGACCAATGACCATCGGATGTTTTATAACAGATAATCCCGCATGTCCTTCTTGATAATAGTGAATATCTGAGCCACATATACCGCCCGCTTCAATTTTTATTACAACATCATCATCGGTATATGTTAATTCTCGATCATCTATACGAATATCTTGTTTGCCATGAGCAAAACAGGCTTTACAAATTAGTTTTTGATTCATTTTATTCGCCTCTATTAATAATGAGATTATGTTGTTGATTTATCTGTTTCGTTGGTATCTCGTAAACTTGGAATATTCATAACTTCAATTTTACCTACCAAAAAGACATAAGCAAGGAAGCCAATTAATGCTACCGCCGAAATATAGTACATTGCATATTGAAAATTATTGGTTTTATGTAAAATAACGCCAATGACAATAGGGGAAATAATGCCAGATAAATTACCAAATACATTTAAAAATCCACCTATCGTACCGATGATTTTCCTTGGAATAACATCACTACATACAACCCAGCCTAAGTTTGAGAATGCATTCGCAAAAAAGGCAATAGAAAGAATCGCAATCGCAATGACGGGTTGATCTTCAAAGAAATTGGCAAAGCACATAATCGTGGTAACTAATAACCCAGCCATAATCGGTAGTTTTCTGGCAAATGTTTTTGAGTATTTTTTCTTAATCAGCATATCGCTTAATACTCCACTAGATAAGACGCCAGCCATTGCCATCAAGTATGGGAACATAGCACCAAACCCAGCTTTAGATATTGATAAATGTAAGCCTTTTTCTAGATAGACAATAAACCACGTTAGAAAGAAGTATAGCGTTGATGATGCTGCAAATTGTGCGATAAATAGTCCCCACATCGTACGTTGACGTAGGACATAAAAAATATCACTCCATAACACTTTTTCTGCTTTGATCGTATGTTGACTTTGGTCGAATCCACCGCCAGCTTTAATATAATCTAGTTCAGCTTGATTGGCGTTTTTACTTTCAAATGGTTCCCGATATTTTATTAGCCAGATAAGACCAAAAATAATCCCCACACCGCCAGAAACGTAGAATGACATTTCCCAGCCATAATTAGCCACAATCAACGATAAAACCGGTGTTAACGTTGCTAAACCAATATATTGGCCGCTTGAATATAGCGCAGTCGCTCTCGCTCGTTCTTGAGAGGGGAACCATGTTGCAATAATTTTAGTATTTGAGGGAAAAGAGGGCGCCTCTGCAATACCAATTAATCCTCGGCACACCATTAACATGGCAAAAGATGCCGTGACAGTGGTAAACCAATGGTGAGAGGCAAGCCCCATTAAAAATGTAAAAACACTCCAAAGAATAATGGCTCCGCCATACAATTTTCTAATACCCACGCGATCTAAAATATAACCGACCGGGATTTGGCTAATTGCATAAGTCCATGTGAACATCGAAAATAACCAGCCTAGTTGTGTACTAGAAAAACCAAAATCATTTTGAATATTTGAGCTGGCAACAGCAAGGTTAGCTCTGTCCATATAATTAATTGCAGTGACAATGAACAACATAGCTAAGATCATAAATCTTGTTTTCGTTGGTTTCATAGTAAATATCTCTTATCAATGTATTGGTGTTAATTATTTTTGATTACAAAACAGCTAACCAGCCTCCATCCACATAAATAATTTGCCCGTTAATATAGTCAGAGGCAGGGGATGAAAGAAAAATCGCGGTACCAATTAACTCCTCTGTTTTGCCCCAACGTTTAGCTGGATTACTATTTTTGACCCAAGTATCAAAAGCTACATCTTTAATTAATGCTTCATTCATATCTGTCAAAATATAACCAGGTCCAATTCCATTAGCTTGGATATTATGTTCACCCCATTCGGCAGACATCGATTTAGTTAACATCTTAATACCACCTTTAGCAGCAGTATAAGGTGCTACAGTTGGTCGAGCTTGTTCACTGGTTAATGAACAGATGTTAATAAATTTCCCTCCTGATTTACGTGCAATCATTCGTTTAGCTGCTTCTCTTGAGACTAAGAAAGTACCTGTTAAATGAATATCAACCACTCGTTGCCAATCTTTTAATGCTAGTTCTACCATTGGTTGACGATGTTGGATTCCAGCATTATTAATGACAATATCGATTTGGATTCCAGCTTTATCCATTTCTTCGAAAGCGTTGACTATCTGTTCCTCTTTTGAAACATCAATAACATAGCCTGTTGCGTTATAACCTTTAGCTTTTAATTTATTAATCGCTTCTTGTAAGGTTTCTGCTCGTATATCACTTAAGACGATAGAAGCGCCAGCAGAGGCAAGTCCTTCAGCATAAGAAAAACCTAATCCTCTAGCAGATCCTGTAATAAGTGCTGTTTTTCCAGTTAAATCAAATAATTTATGCATAATCTAAGTACCTTATTAATGTTTATTGATAATATGTTATTTTGCGAGAATATGTCATACCTCAACCTGTATTACAACATATATCATTTTTATGAAAATGCTATTAATGAAAATAGATATTCGATACTAAATTTTATTTTTGTGATCGATATAACACTATGAGATATCGGTTTGATGTCACATTTTTATAGGTTTGAGTGGGATAGCGTAGAAGAAAGTAAAATGAATAGATGTTGGTAAAATACATTAAATAGTTGTAATATGAGTACAATTTATCAAAATATATACATTATAAAAATGACAATTCAATCAATACCTAAAAGTAATATTGTAGATGCAGTTTATGAACAAATGTTAAATAAAATCCTTGATGGGAGTTGGCCGCAAGAAAGTAAATTACCGTCAGAATTTGAGTTGACCGATCTATTTAATGTTAGCCGTACTAGCATTCGTAGTGCGGTACAAAAACTACGAGATCTTGGTATTATTTATACTAAACATGGTAAAGGTTCTTTTGTCTCTTCAAATATTAATAAAGATAAAATTAATAATATTAATCAACCGATTATGCATTTAAGCCAAGAAGAGTTTATGGATATGATGGTGTTTCGGCAGACGGTCGAGTTTAAATGTATTGAGCTGGCAGCTGAAAAGGCTAACGATGAAGATATTCAAGCTATCGAAGAGGCCTTAAATCGTATGTTGATTAATAAAAATGATTATAAAAAATATTCACAAGCAGATCTCGATTTTCATATAGCCGTTATTAAAGCATCCCATAATAAAATCTTTATTAATATTATTTATGATATTAAGTCAATTTATTACCATTATTTAGAAGAGCTTAATCGCGTATTTGGGATTACTCTTGAAAGTATTGATGCTCATATTAAAGTATTTATGGCTATCAAAGAGCATGATGTTGAAAAAGCAAAATTATCATTAAACTCAGCGATGGAAACGAATATTTTAGCCATTAATAAACTGAAAAATGAAACAAATTTAGAAAATTGATAAAATAATACTTGCTCTCTCTATTCATTTAATGTTACTTTTATTTTGCGAGATATGATGTCATACAACCTATCGGTGAAATGTATACATTGGAGATTTTCATGATAAAAGTAACAAATGTTAAAACAATTTTAACTGCCCCTGGCGGAATTGATTTAGTCGTGGTTAAAGTTGAAACTAACCAAGATGGTTTATATGGATTAGGGTGTGCAACATTCACCCAACGAATTTTTGCCGTTGAAGCTGCAATTAATGAATATATGAAGCCTTTCATTATTGGTAAAGATCCTCGTCGAATTGAAGATATCTGGCAATCAGCGATGGTCAGTGGCTACTGGCGTAATGGCCCAGTGATGAATAATGCGGTTTCTGCTATCGATATGGCCTTATGGGATATCAAAGGCAAGATGGCGGGAATGCCGGTTTATGATTTATTAGGTGGTCGATGCCGGGATGGCATTCCGTTATATCGTCACTGCGATGGTGGCGATGCGATTGCCGCTGAAGACAATATTCGCGCGGCAATGGAAGAGGGTTATCAATATGTACGTTGTCAAATGGGGATGTATGGTGGTGCGGGTACTGAAGATCTTAAACTGATTAACACGCAGTATGATAAAGCTAAAAATATTCATCCAAAACGTTCACCACGTAATAAAACATCGGGTATCTATTTTGATCCTGATGCTTATGCGCGTAGTATACCTAAATTCTTCGATCATTTACGTAATAAGATCGGTTTTGATGTTGAGTTTATTCATGATATTCATGAGCGTATTCAGCCAATAGCCGCGCTACAAATGGCGAAAAGTCTAGAAGATTATCGTCTCTTTTATTTAGAAGATCCGGTTGCACCTGAAAATGTCGACTTCTTGAAAACAATGCGCGCTCAAACATCAACACCGATTGCAATGGGAGAATTATTTGTCCACGTTGCTGAGTATAAGCATCTAATTACTAATCATTTAATTGACTTTATCCGCTGTCACATTAGCATGATTGGTGGAATTACACCGGCTAAAAAATTAGCCAGTCTGTGTGAATATCATGGTGTACGCACTGCGTGGCACGGGCCGGGTGATATTTCACCTATTGGTGTGGTTGCGAATATGCATATTGATATGAGCATTACCAACCTCGGTATTCAAGAGTATACACCGATGAATGATGCACTACGTGAAGTCTTTCCTGGTTGCCCAGAGATTGAACAAGGTTATGCCTACTTGAATAATAAGCCAGGCTTAGGAATTGATATTGATGAAGCAAAAGCAAAACAGTTTCCAATAGCTGGTGGTTTACCATCATGGACTAATGCGCGTACCCCAGATGGTACAGCGGCTCGTCCATAATATAAAAAACCCCAGATATCTGGGGTTTTTTATGACTAACTTAATTTTTTACCGGTAATACGACACCACTCTTCTTGTGTAACAACGGGATCGAGTGCAAATTTTGCTGCATAGGCATCACAAACACTTTGTGATTGGCTTTCTAAAATGCCTGATAATCCAAGTAAACCAGCTGGTTTGACCAATACACTAATATTGGGTTCTAACTCTTTTAATGGACCCGCTAAAATATTAGCAACGACGACGTCTGCTAACAAATTGTCAGGAATATCTTTTGATAAATACAGGGATAATTTTTCACTAACATGATTACGCTCTGCGTTATCACGACTTGCTTGTAGGGCTTGTGGATCAATATCAATACCAATCGCTTGTTTAGCGCCTAGTTTGAGTGCTGCAATGGCTAAAATTCCTGAACCACAACCATAATCAATAATAATTTTATCTTTAAGATCTAATCCATCTAACCATTGTAAGCACAATGATGTGGTCGGGTGAGTGCCAGTACCAAAAGCCAGTCCGGGATCGAGCATAACATTCACGGCATTGACATCAGGCACATCTCGCCAGCTTGGACAAATCCACAACCGTTTGCCGAACTGCATTGGGTGGAAATTATCCATCCATTCACGTTCCCAGTCTTTGTCTTCTAATTGTTCGATTTTATAAGTTAAATTTTTATCGACCAGTGGAGACAAGTTTAAGACTTCGATGAGTTGTGCGGTATCGGTATCCGCTTCATATAGACCAATGACATCTGTATTGCCCCATAAACGTGTTTCACCAGGAAGCGGTTCGAATACAGGAGTATCGTAGGTATCTTGAAAAGTGACAGAAACAGCGCCACTCTCTTCTAATAAATCACTAAATGCTTCCGCTAATTCATTAGTTGTGTTTATCTTAAGTTGTATCCAAGGCATGGTTAATCCCTATTGTGTAAATTTTTGCCAAATGGATTGGCAACTAAAAAAGCAATTAATCCCAATAATAGTGATGGAACAATGGGATGGAATTTAAAAATTTGTATATTGTTACTAGCAAGAATAGCATAACATAGCGCACCTAAGATCATCGATGTTAATGCACCACAGGCATTCGCTTTTTTCCAATACAGTCCTAACACTAAAGGCCATAAAAATACTGCTTCAAGGCCACCAAAAGCTAATAAATTTAGCCAAATGACCATATCAGGTGGATTCCAAGCGGTTAAAATCACGAGACCACCAAAAATAAATGTAATAATCACCGATAAACGGGTTAATGCTTTATCATTTTTAGCTGCTTCTGGCTTGATTGATAAAAAGAGATCTTTGAGTAACACTGAGGATACTTGCAGTAATTGAGCATTGATTGTTGACATGATTGCAGCAAGTGGAGCGGCTAAAAATATACCGGCAGCCAAGGGCGGTAAAATTTTAACGATTAAGTTCGGTACTACTTGATCAGGAATGGTTAAGTCCGGAATAATGGCCCGTCCGAGTGCACCAGATAAATGCATGGTAAACATGATGACGGTGACCATGATTGTGCCTAAAATAATACCACTATGTACCGCTTTGCTATCTTTATAGGCCATACAGCGGACTGCTGTATGAGGTAGACCGACTACCCCAAAACAGACCAAGACCCAAAATGATGCCATAAAGGGAATGTCCATAAAATTATTTGGCCCTTGTGGTGTCAATAACGCGGGATCACTTTGTTTAAGGGTTTCAACAATATTGGGAATACCGCCGCCGACATAGATCACCGCAATTAATAAAATAATAGCGCCAATTAGCATAACGAGCCCTTGGAAAGCATCGTTTAAAATTCCAGCGCGAAAGCCACCAAAAGCAGTATAGATCACAGTACCAATACCAAAAATTAGCAATCCGTAACCATACGGAATACCGACTGAAGACTCAAGTAACCGTGCTCCGCCAATAAATTGTACTGTCATTGCACCAATAAAAGCGATAATAATGGTAATACTAGCTAACCAGACCACTAAGCGACTTTTATAATGAGCATAAAGCATATCACTCAGTGTAATTGCATTATATTTACGCGCTAAAATTGCAAATTTTTTACCAAGAATTCCGAGCGATAATAAAACTGTCGGCACTTGAATCATTGCGAGTAATACCCAACCTAAGCCAAATTTATAAGCTGCACCTGGGCCGCCGATAAATGAACTCGCGCTGATATAGGTCGCAGCCAATGTCATCGCAAGTAAAAATCCACCCATGGTACGATTGCCGATAAAATAATCAGTAAATTGATCGGTTTTTTTACGTTTTATATAGGCATAACCAGAAATGGCGAACACTAGCGCTAAATAGAGAACTAAAGGAATAATAATATCTGTATGCATCATCATATTTATTTATTTGGTGAGTGTTCAGCTTCGGTATTATCGAGCGGTATGTTACTAAATTGCCACTTTACAACCAAATAGCAGATCAGTAAAAAACCGATTGGCGTTAAAATACACGATAGTTCAAACCAGATCGGAAAACCTAATATGCCAGGAGTATCACCCCAAAAATAGGCAAAAGTAATCCAAAAAATCAGATAAATGATCGTGATATACAACGACAACCTAGCTTCTTTATTAGCTTGTAAATAACGTTTATCCATTAATATAGGAACACCATGTATGATTAAAGGAGGGTAGAGTAAAATAAACTATCTAAATAAGCAAGATAGATATTAACCTGTTTATCTTTCATTCGATGGCAATCAATAGTAAAAATAGTAGAAAAATTATAATTAAAAAAATTAATCTATAACTAACTTATTAAATTCTTTATACTATGGTCCTCTAGAATTTGATGAGTAGCGATTATGTCTAAAAAACCAGTAACGAGTTCTTCAGTCAAAACCACACAGAGTAAAATAGCGATTGTAATGGGATCCAAAAGTGATTGGGAGACTATGCAACATGCCGCCGATATTTTAACCCTTTTATCAGTTCCTTTTCATGTCGAGATTGTCTCTGCTCACCGTACTCCTGATAAACTATTTACTTTTGCTCAAGATGCTAAAACTAATGGTTTTGAAGTCATTATTGCTGGAGCTGGTGGGGCTGCACATTTACCTGGAATGCTAGCGGCTAAAACATTAGTGCCTGTATTAGGTGTGCCTGTACAAAGTGCCGCATTAAGTGGTGTCGATAGTTTATATTCTATTGTACAAATGCCGAAAGGTATTCCGGTTGGTACATTAGCGATTGGTAAAGCGGGAGCCGCGAATGCGGCATTATTAGCCGCACAAATTTTGGCTATCAATGACAGTGAGTTATTTAAAAAGTTAGAAGTATTTAGACAAAATCAGACTGATGATGTACTTGCCAACCCAGATCCAAGATTAGTGTAGTCTCTTTATCGTTAAGGAATAATAAATGAAATCGGTATGTGTATTAGGTAATGGTCAATTAGGTAGAATGCTTAGACAAGCAGGAGAACCACTCGGTATTCATGTTTATCCAGTAGGTTTAGATGTTGAACCCTCTTCGGTTCCTTATCAAAATTCAGTAATCACAGCTGAAATTGAACGCTGGCCAGATACTCCTTTTACACAGATTTTAGCGCAACATAACGGTTTTATTAATCGGGATATTTTCCCCATTATCGCTGACCGTTTGACTCAAAAACAGTTATTAGATCGTTTATCTTTACCCACTGCACCATGGGCTGTACTCGATGATCATAATAATTGGCCAGCACTTTTTACTAGCTTGAGTGAGCGTTTGATTGTTAAGCGACGAGTTGGTGGTTATGATGGTCGAGGACAATGGCGAGTTACTAATGATACTACCCATCAAGTACCTGCTGACGCTTATCAAACATCAATTGTAGAGAAAGCGATTAATTTTACAGAAGAGATGTCACTTGTTGGTGCTCGAAATCGCCAAGGCCATTGTGTATTTTATCCATTAACTCATAATCTACATCAAGATGGCATTTTAAAAATGAGTGTAGCTTTTCCTAATGCGAATAATCAGTTACAGCAACAAGCACAAATAATGCTTAGTAAAATTATGGATAAACTCAATTATGTTGGTGTCATGGCTATGGAGTGTTTTCTTGTTGATGGTCAACTGTTAATTAATGAGTTAGCACCAAGAGTGCATAACAGTGGTCACTGGACCCAAAATGGTGCTTCAGTGAGTCAATTTGAGTTACACTTGCGGGCAATTTTAGATTTACCATTACCCAATCCAACGGTATTTGCACCAGCTGTTATGGTGAATTTAATTGGTACTGAGTATAATCTAAGTTGGTTAGCTCAATCGTTGGTACACTTACATTGGTATGATAAAGAGGTGAGATCGGGCCGTAAAGTTGGACATTTAAATCTGACTCATTTGAATACATCGTATCTTTGTGATTGTTTAACTGCTTTAATTCCAACGTTACCTTACGATTATCAGTCAGCTATCGCTTGGGCACAAACTAAACTAAATTCATAAAAAAGTTGAGAGTATCAGAATGATCAATTTTCATAGCAAAATCAGTTATCAGCGCCATGTTGGAAAACAGAAAGAGTGTTTATCTGACGAGTATTCATTGGTGCGTTGCTTTGAAAGTGATCGAGGTCGAATTCTAAACTCAGCTGCGATTCGGAGATTACAACAAAAAACTCAGGTCTTTCCCTTAGAGCGCAATTCAGTTGTACGTACTCGCTTAACCCACTCACTGGAAGTTCAACAAGTGGGACGATATATTGTAAAAGAAATTTATCAACGTCTTGCTTGTGCTCATCAATTAAAACACTATGGCTTAGATAAAATAGGTGTTGTGTTCGAAAGTTTAGTTGAAATGGCTTGTTTAATGCATGATATTGGCAATCCACCATTTGGCCATTTTGGTGAAGCGGCGATTAATCATTGGTTTACCCATCGTTTAGGAATCGGCAGAACATCGGACTATACCATGTTAAATGAGCAATCTGATCAGCCTGAACTCAATATCTTGCGTAAGAAAATTCGACAAGATTTATGCCATTTTGAAGGAAATGCTCAAGCAATCCGTCTTGTACATACGATTTTGAAACTTAACTTAACTTACTCACAAATCGCGTGTATTTTAAAATATTCTAAACCTGCCTATTGGACTGAAGCGATACCGCCTGAGTTTAGTTATTTAATGAAAAAGCCGGGCTTCTATCTTTCTGAAGAACCGTTTGTTAACGCGTTACTTGAGAGCTTTGGGCAAAAAACCTTTCACCGCTATCCATTGGTTTATATTATGGAGGCGGCAGATGATATCTCTTACTGTATTGCTGATTTAGAAGATGCTGTAGAAAAGCGTATCTTTACTGTTGAACAGCTATACCAATATCTGCTTGATGAATGGGGGCCAATGAAAGAAGATGATCTATTTGATAGAGTAGTGACAAGAGCCTTTAAGAGTTTACAATACCCATTAAGTGCTGATCAATTTTTTATGTATCTCCGCGTTAATACAATTGGTAAGCTAGTCCCACATGCTGCTGAGCGTTTTATTGAAAATATTGATACGATTTATGATGGATCATTTAATCACGCCTTACTTGAAGATCATGATGCAGAATTTAAGTTACTAGAGATCTTTAAAAAGGTAGGCTTTAAATATGTATTTAATCATGAATCGGTAGAAAATATTGAACTGCAAGGCTACCGTATCATTAGTGGTTTATTAGATATTTATAGTCCACTACTGGCAATGCCTGTCGCTGATTTTAGTAAACTGGTGAAAGAAGGGCGACACAATCACTATATGATCGAAACGCGTTTATATCATAAGCTATCGGCTAAACACTGCATTGCTTATGAAGAAGCTGTAACGCAGCTTAACCAAGATGACCCATCGTTTACGGTCTGGGAGTTTTATTACCGAGCTCGTTTATTACAAGATTATATCAGCGGAATGACTGATCATTTTGCTTATGATGAATATCGCAAGTTAATGGTGAGTGATTAGCACCGCAATGGTGCAATATCACCTATCTGTTCTAAAGTAATTATTTCGATTGCTTATCAAACATTCTATCTATCATCTTATTCTTATCCACTTACTACAGATAAGAGAGATTACCCTATCTATTTTAATATAATTTTTTCGTTAAATTATTGTTGTAAAGTGTAATTCTAGTATAAAAATAACTTGAATTTATGGAAATAATTACTCAATGCGACTGTTGGCATAACATTTGCAGTACCTTAATTGACATTTCAATTATGAGGAGTAAGCCATGAAGTTAGTTACCGTCATTATCAAACCTTTTAAGCTGGAAGAAGTTCGCGAAGCGCTATCTAATATTGGTGTTAATGGATTAACCGTGACTGAGGTAAAAGGTTTTGGGCGCCAAAAAGGCCATGCTGAACTTTATCGTGGGGCAGAGTATACCGTCAATTTTCTACCAAAAGTAAAAATTGATGTCGCTATCAGTGATGAATTATTAGATGACGTGATCAATACAATTAGTAAAGCAGCATATACCGGTAAAATTGGTGATGGCAAAATTTTTGTGATGCCACTTGAAAATGCGATTCGTATTCGTACTGGTGAAACTGATGAAGCGGCGCTTTAACGTATAGATGACCGATGATGAATAACTTGATAACAGGATTTTGATTATGTTTAAAAAATTATTATTACTTTTAGTTATTTTGGTTTCCACCAGCGCGTTTGCTGATGAAGTTATTGTGGAACCGGTAATGAGTACTGTTGATAAGGCAGACAATGGATTTATGATGATTTGTACGGCATTAGTCTTATTTATGTCGGTACCTGGAATTGCTCTATTTTATGGTGGATTATTACGTTCTAAAAACGTACTTTCGATGTTATCACAAGTATTATTCACCTTTTCGTTAATTGCCGTATTATGGATTTTGTACGGTTATTCTCTCGCTTTTGGGGAAGGGAACTGGTTTTATGGTAACTTTGATTGGCTTTTATTGTCAGGTATTAAACCAACGGATGCCTCTGGAACAATATATCAATTTATTTGGATTGCTTTTCAGGGATCATTCGCCTGTATTACATGTTGTTTAATCCCTGGCGCTTTTGCTGAAAGAATCAAGTTTCCAGCGGTTATTATTTTTATGATAATTTGGTTTACTTTCTCTTATATTCCAATGGCTCACATGGTATGGGGCGGCGGCATATTAGGTGATGAAGGTGCATTAGACTTTGCTGGTGGTACTGTTGTTCATATTAATGCGGCGGTTGCAGGGTTAGTGGGTGCATACTTTATTAAAAAACGTTTAGGGTTTAATAAAGAAGCACTTAAGCCATTCAATTTACCTTATGTCTATTTAGGGGCTGCAATTCTTTATATCGGATGGTTTGGCTTTAATGCGGGATCTGCTGTACAAGCTAATGAGATTGCTGGTTTAGCTTTTATTAATACGGTTGCAGCAACGGCCGCGGCAGTTCTTTCATGGTCAGCGGTTGAATGGATACATCGTGGTAAGCCTTCTTGTTTAGGGGCCTGTTCTGGAGTTATCGCTGGGTTAGTCGGTATCACGCCAGCTGCGGGTTTTGTTGGTGTTGGTGGTGCATTAATTATTGGTCTAATTTGTGGTGCGATGGGTGTTTGGGGCGTATCTGTATTAAAACGAATGTTGCGAGTTGATGATACCTGTGACGTATTTGGCGTACATGGTGTATGTGGGATTGTCGGTTGCTTATTAACTGGAATATTTACTGCTGATTCACTCGGCGGCGTCGGTTATGCCGAAGGAGTAACCATGCTATCTCAAGTAGGAGTTCAAGCGATGAGTATTATCACTTGTGTTATTTGGACTGGTGTTGTTGCTTTCATTGCCTTCAAAGTTGCAGATAAACTAGTTGGTTTAAGAGTATCTGAAGAACATGAACGAGAAGGTCTTGATATTAACAGTCACGGTGAAAGTGCTTTTAATCACTAATTATTGACGATATTGAATATAATAAGGGCTAGATTAACTAGCCCTTTATTTTTACTTGGAGAAAATTATTTAAGATTAAAGAATAAATTTACTTAAATCCTCATCTGCGACAAGTTTATCTAAGTGACCACTTACATACTCAGCATCGATTGTGATAGTTGTACCATTTAGTTCGCTCGCATCGAAAGAGACTTCTTCCATTAATCGTTCAAGTACGGTATGTAGACGACGAGCTCCGATGTTTTCATTTTGTTCATTGACCTGCCATGCCGATTGTGCAATTTTACGAATACCATCTTCGGTAAACTCAATATTGACGCCTTCGGTTGCCATAAGTGCTTTATACTGTACGGTTAATGATGCATTTGGCTCGGTTAAAATACGTTCGAAATCTTCGGTAGTTAATGCCTGTAATTCAACACGAATTGGTAAACGGCCTTGTAGTTCAGGAATTAAATCAGATGGACTTGCCGTCTGGAATGCTCCTGATGCGATAAATAAAATATGGTCCGTTTTTACTGCACCATGTTTAGTAGATACAGTACATCCTTCAACTAATGGTAATAAGTCACGCTGTACACCTTCACGAGAAACATCCACTCCTGATGTATTACCATTACGTTTACAGACTTTATCAATCTCATCAATAAATACGATACCATTTTGCTCTACAGCTTCAATCGCTTCATGTTTCAGCTCTTCTGGATTAACGAGTTTTGCAGCTTCTTCTTCAATAAGTAGCTTAAAAGCATCTTTAATTTTCATTTTACGTGGTTTAGTTTTTTGTCCACCTAAATTTTGGAACATAGATTGTAACTGGCTAGTCATCTCTTCCATACCAGGAGGTGCCATAATTTCAACACCGATATTGACGCCAGAAACTTCAATCTCAATCTCTTTATCGTCTAAGCTGCCTTCGCGTAATTTTTTACGAAAAGCTTGTCTTGCAGTCGAGTCAGTATTTCCTTCTACTTGTCCCCAGCCATCTTTTGCTGGTGGAACAAGAACATCTAAAATACGCTCTTCAGCTAACTCTTCAGCACGGTTACGATTTTTTTCGATCGCTTGCCCACGAATCATCTTTACCGCTGAATCGGTTAAATCACGAATGATGGAGTCAACTTCTTTACCGACATAACCTACTTCAGTAAATTTAGTCGCTTCAACTTTAATAAAGGGTGCATTTGCCAATTTAGCAAGACGACGTGCAATTTCAGTTTTACCTACACCGGTTGGTCCGATCATTAGGATATTTTTAGGTGTCACTTCATGACGTAAAGCTTCATTAAGTTGCATACGACGCCAACGGTTACGTAAAGCAATGGCAACGGAACGCTTGGCTTTATCTTGACCAATAATATGTTGGTTAAGTTCGCTAACTATCTCTCTAGGAGTCATTTCAGACATAATCTATTCTCTTTAAATTCAGTTATACATTAATCATCACGTTACTTATTATAACGAGACCTATATTAATAATTTAATTCTTCAATAGTTTGGTAACCATTAGTATAGACACAAATATCCCCAGCAATGGTGAGCGATTTTTGCACAATATCACGAGCTGATAGTTCTGTACTATCTAATAGTGCTCGGGCAGCCGCTTGAGCATAAGGTCCACCAGAACCAATTGCGATCAAATCATCTTCTGGTTGGATAACATCACCTGTTCCCGTAATAATCAATGATGCGGTTTCATCTGCCACAGCTAGTAATGCTTCAAGCTTGCGTAACATGCGATCGGTACGCCAATCTTTTGCTAATTCAACAGCCGCTTTCGTTAAATGTCCTTGGTGCATTTCCAGTTTACGTTCAAACAGTTCAAATAGGGTAAAAGCATCTGCCGTACCACCAGCAAAGCCAGCAATGACTTTATTGTTATAGAGACGACGAACTTTTTTAGCATTCCCTTTCATGATTATTCTTTCACCTAGGGTAACTTGTCCATCACCACCAATGACAACTTGTCCATTACGACGGACGCTAACAATTGTAGTCACATTTTGCTCCTTAAATTTAAATTAGTTGGTACCCGTTATATACCAAACTTAATACATTACTTGGTTATATTGGGATAATAAAATCATTTTCAACTCGTCAAAGTAGAGAAATTTTAGTTTATTATTTCTTTTTTTACTTTTATGACGATCTCTGTTTTTAACTGGTTTATAATCATCAAGTTTATTTTTATTTATTCTCTATATCCAAATTTGTCTATTTGCCCTTTATTGCTAAAGGAGATGGTCAGAAGATG
The DNA here is from genome assembly GCA_036251205.1 of Orbaceae bacterium BiB. NCBI lineage: Bacteria > Pseudomonadati > Pseudomonadota > Gammaproteobacteria > Orbales > Orbaceae > Orbus > Orbus mooreae. The sequence continues at coordinate 2,585,358 of CP133958.1, forward strand.
AGTTATCTATTAATGTAATGATTTTTTTATATTTATAATTGCATTAATTAAAATAGGGGGTTATTGTTCCTTTCATTATTACGACTATCAATAATTACGATACGATTAATATTTTAATCGCCTCGTACTTGAGAACAAAAAGAGCAACAAAGTTCGTTGACTATCGTAATAATTCCCTCTATAATCTCGACCTCTTTATAACCGAAGTAGAGTTTACTCTGCTAATTGTGAATAATTCGTTTAGGTATATATCGTCATGAAACGTACATTTCAACCATCAGTTTTAAAACGTAATCGTACTCACGGTTTCCGTGCTCGTATGGCTACAAAAAATGGTCGTCAAGTATTAGCTCGTCGTCGCGCTAAAGGCCGCGTTCGTTTAACTGTATCTAGCTAATATTTAAAGTTGAGTGATTAATCGACTCACCTTTGTTCGGGAGTTACGTTTGTTAACTCCCACCGACTTTAATCATGTTTTTAACCAGTCTACGCGGGTTAGTTCGCCGTATATTACTCTAGTTATTAGAAAAAATACTTTAAGTTATCCTCGACTTGGGTTTGCTATTGCTAAAAAGCAAGTTAAATATGCTCATGAACGTAATCGTTTAAAAAGGGTTATTAGAGATTATTTTCGTCTAACACAACATGAGTTGCCTAAGATAGATATTATTGTTATGGCAAGGTCTACAGCTGTTGAACTTGATAACGCTGCATTGAGACAGGTATTGGATAAGTTATGGCAACGTCTCTTGTCAATACAGTAAAATATAAAGTTAAACTATTTTTATTGCAGCTAATGTCGTTAGGTGCAAATAGTTTTATTTTATTAATTAGAGGTTACCAACGCTTCATCAGTCCCCTCTTAGGCCCTCACTGTCGCTTTACACCGACCTGCTCCAATTATGCAATTATTGCATTAAAACGCTTTGGATTGATAAAAGGGAGTTGGCTAACGGTTAAACGTGTATTAAAATGTCACCCTTTACATGAAGGAGGCGACGATCCTGTCCCGCCTCGAGAAGATAAAAACAACAGAGAAAACACGAATGGCATCTCAACGTAATATTTTAATTATTGCTTTACTTTTTGTTTCTTTTTTAATTTGGCAAGCTTGGCAAAAGGATCATGAGCCTAAACCTGTAGCTGCAAATCAATTAACAGAGCAAATGACAAGTGATGATGGTTCATCAACAAGCACAGCAGGACAATCAATTGTCGTTCGTTCTGATGTCTTGTCTTTAACAATCAATACTTATGGTGGCGATGTTCAATCGGCGCAGTTATTAAAGTATGATCAAACTTTAAATTCTCACATACCATTCCAACTATTAACAGCAAGACCTGATTTTATCTATATTGCTGAAAGTGGTTTAACTGGTAGAAATGGTCCCGATAATAGTAAACAAGGAACTCGTCCAGTTTATAGCGTTACACAAACGGAGTTTGTGTTAGCTGATGGGCAAGATGAGTTAAGAGTTCCACTAACTTATCAAAAAGATGGTGTTAATTATACTAAAGTTTATACGCTTAAACGTGGTAAATATGCGATGGATGTTAGTTATGAAATTAACAACCAAAGTAGTCAACCAATTGAAGTCGCAATGTATGGTCAATTAAAACAAACTATTGATTTACCAAGTGATATTACCACTGAAGGCGGTAGCGGACTTGGGATGAGTTCATTCCGCGGAGCTGCTTACTCAAGTTCAGAAACTAATTATAGTAAATATAGTTTTAGTGACATTACCGATAAAAATTTAGCCGTAAATTCAACAACTGGTTGGGTTGCGATGTTGCAACACTATTTTGCTTCTGCTTGGGTTCCTACGCAAGATCAAGATAATCTTTTATATACTCGTGCGACAGCAAACAAAACTCAAGCAACAGTTGGATTTAAAGGTGAAGATACCGTTATTGATAGTGGTAAATCACAGACAATTAATGCGCAGTTATGGTTAGGTCCTGAGATTCAAAGTGAATTAGCAGCAACAGCAAAACACTTAGATTTAATCGTTGATTATGGTTGGTTATGGTTCTTATCTCAGCCATTATTCCATTTATTAGTCTTTATCCATGGTTTTGTTGGTAACTGGGGTGTTGCAATTATTGTAATTACCTTCATTGTACGAGGAATTTTATTCCCATTAACTCGTGCACAGTATCGTTCATTAGCAAAAATGAAGTTACTACAACCAAGATTACAAGCTTTAAAAGAGCGTTATGGTGATGATCGTCAGAAGATGAGTCAAGAGACGATGGCTTTGTATAAACAAGAAAAGGTTAACCCATTAGGTGGTTGTTTACCTCTTATTATCCAAATGCCTATCTTCTTATCATTATTTTATATGTTAGGTAACTCAGTTGAATTACGCCAAGCACCGTTTATGTTATGGATCCAAGATTTGGCTGCTCCAGATCCATATTATATACTGCCAATATTAATGGGTGCGACAATGTTCTTAATTCAAAAAATGTCGCCAACACCAGTCGCAGATCCGATGCAACAAAAATTAATGACTTACATGCCATTAATCTTTACGGTGTTCTTCTTATGGTTCCCATCAGGTTTAGTTTTATACTATATCGTCAGTAACTTATTTACGATTGTTCAACAACGTATTATTTACTGGGAGCTTGAGAAGAAAGGGCTTCATGAGAAGAAGAAATAATATATTATTAAGGCAGAGAATTCTCTGCCTTATTTTTATAGGTTAATACTATATGCAACAACAGATTATTTTAACGGGTGGTGAACAAGGTTATTGGTTTGTGAGCCTAAATGGTCGGTTATGGCTACCCAATGGCGAAGTTCCTGCAGGATTAGCCAAAGACTTTGCCTTTGTTGGTGAAAAGGCTCAACAGATCGGTGAGTGGCAAGGACAAACAGCTTGGCTTATCTGTAAAGAGATGAAAAATAGTATGGGGTCTATTCGGCCATTATTAGGAAGTACAGATCAGTCGCTATTTTTGATGGCGGGTAGAGCTGTGCAGTTGTCTGAATTCTATCGTTCACATAAATACTGTGGTTATTGCGGTAAAGATATGCATCTTAGCACTACAGAATGGTGTTGTTTATGTGCTCATTGTCATCAGCGATATTACCCACAAATATCTCCTTCAATTATTGTTGCTATTCGTAACAAAAATAAGATCTTATTAGCTAAGCATACGAGACATAGTCAGGACAATTTATATACTGTACTTGCAGGATTTGTTGAAATTGGTGAAACAACCGAGCAAGCGGTTATTCGTGAAGTATATGAAGAGTCTCAGATCAAAATTAAAAATATTCGTTATGTAGCTTCACAGCCTTGGCCGTTTCCTAATTCAATGATGATGGCATATTTAGCTGATTATGATGAGGGTGATATTGTTGTTGATGCCAATGAACTCGTTGAAGCTAATTGGTATCATTATAGCGAATTACCAAAGATTCCTGAGTATGGTACGGTAGCTAGACGGCTTATTGAAGATACAGTTGTACTGTGTCGAGAGTTCGATGAGTATGGTGAATAAGTAAGTGGTTATTTGAGCAAGATTAAAGCTCTTGCTCAAAAAGATTTAAAATAGTTTGATAAAGTTTTTTTACCGTAAAACCATTTGTTGGTGTACTAAAGATCGTGTCATCTCCAGCAATAGATCCCAATATTCCTTCTGTTTTACCAATAGAATCAAGCAATCTAGCGATTAATTGGGCTGCTCCTGGGCTTGTCCGAATTACCACCATTGAGTGGTTATAATCGATATCAAGCACTAAATTTTTTAGTGGACTTGAGGTGGTTGGTACACTAATTTCAGCCGGTAAACAGTAAACCATCTCCATTTTGACATTACGTGTTCTCACTGCACCGAATTTAGTCAACATTCTTGAGACTTTGGACTGGTTTACATGCTCAAAACCTTGTTCTTGTAATGCCTGTACAATTTCAAGTTGTGAGCTAAACTTTTCTTGTCTTAGCATCTCTTTAAAAATTTTAATTAGATCATCAGGTTTATTGTTTGCCGTCATCGATTTATGTACCTATCTACTCTGCACAAAGTATATAATTATGCAATATTTTTGCATAAAATAAAATGATTAAATCATCTTTTAGCGATTCTTTTTCGGCCTAAATGCTTTAACAACATCTTCATTTGTTTCAATATAAGGACCTTCTAGCAGCTCTATACAGTAGGGAACACTTGCAAAAACACCCGTGACTAAGACATTACCGTCGGAATCTTTTACCCCTTCAAGGGTTTGTTTTATTGATCTCGGTTGTCCAGGTAAGTTCAGTATTAAACACTGTTTGCGAATAACACCAACTTGTCTTGATAGGATGGCTGTAGGGACAAAATGTAAACTCACTTGTCGCATCTGTTCACCAAAACCAGGCATGACTTTATCAGCTATTGCAAGTGTTGCATCCGGTGTGACATCTCTTTTAGCTGGTCCTGTTCCGCCCGTAGTTAGGATTAAATGGCAGTTAAGTTGATCAACTAATTCTATTAACATATTTTCAACAAGAGGCTGCTCATCCGCTATTAGTCGTGATTCTATAACAAAATCGCCTTTTATTGCCTGTTGTAACCAGTTTTTTAATTCAGGAATACCTTTATCTTCGTAAACGCCTGAGGATGCTCTATCTGAAACAGAGATTAAACCGATTTTTAACATATTGAGTCCTTTTATATTTGATAATTCTATTTATTATAGCAAAAATGATTGGCTTAAGTCGTCGGCTGATTGTGATTTCTATAAATCTAGTTAATGTATGAAGTGCCAGTATACTTATAAATATACTGGCGATTAGTTATTTTTAATTATCTAATACAAGCTTTGTAGCGCTACAACACTGTCAGCAGGATTGTAGTCTAATGCTGCAGTCGTCGCATAGGCGGCATTGATTGTTGTATCATAGTGAACTTTATACTGAATTGCACTTCGACGCAGGGCTTTAGATGCTTCAATTGCCGATCGTCCTGAGGTAGTATTTAGTACATAACTATATTCACCATTTTTCATATGGTCACGAATATTAGGTCGTCCTTCACTCTCTTTTTTGACGATTTGACAATCGATACCAGAGTCTTGTAATAATTTTGCTGTGCCATGTGTTGCATCAATAGTAAAACCATGTGAAATTAAACGTTTTGCTATTTCCAATATCCGCTTTTTATCTTGGTCGCGGACCGATAATAGCGCTCTTCCTTGTTTTTTCATATTGGATAGGCTACCAAGTTGCGCTTTTGCAAAAGCTTCAGCAAAGGTTTTTCCGATTCCCATGACTTCACCCGTTGATCGCATTTCTGGGCCTAAAATAGGATCAACACCACTGAATTTATTAAACGGTAATACGACTTCTTTTACTGAGTAATAATCGGGAATAATCTCATTTATCACATTTTGTTGTTGTAATGATTTACCTGCCATTACTCGGGCGGCAATTTTAGCCAGTGCCATACCCGTTGCTTTGGAGACAAAAGGTACTGTTCTGGCGGCTCTTGGGTTGACCTCAATTAAATAAATTTCGTTATCTTTAACGGCAAACTGTGCGTTCATTAATCCTTTTACATTGAGCGCTAAAGCCAGCTGTTTTGCTTGTTGACGCAATCCATCTACGACTATTGGTTTTAAAGAATAAGTGGGTAATGAACAAGCAGAATCACCAGAATGAACACCAGCTTGTTCTATATGTTCCATTACGCCACCAATAATTACATCATGGCCATCGCTAATAACGTCGATATCAACTTCTATTGCATCATCTAAAAAGTGATCAAGTAACACTGGAGCATCATTAGATTCACTCACTGCGGTTTTAAAATAACGTTTTAAATCTTGCTCATCATAGACAATCTCCATTGCTCTACCACCTAAGACATAAGAAGGGCGGACAACGAGTGGATAACCGATTTGTTGAGCTTTGGTTATTGCTTGAGCTAAATCCGTTACTGTTGCATTGACTGGTTGTTTCAGTTTTAGTTGATCAACGATATCTTGAAAACGTTTACGATCTTCCGCTTGGTCAATAGCATCAGGAGATGTTCCTATGATTGGTACACCAGCTTTTTCTAGTGCTCTGGCAAGTTTTAGAGGGGTTTGACCACCATATTGCACAATGACGCCTGTAGGCTTTTCAACATGGACTATTTCTAATATATCTTCAAGAGAGATCGGTTCAAAATATAACCTATCTGAAGTATCATAATCTGTTGAGACAGTTTCTGGATTACAATTGACCATAATTGTTTCAAAGCCATCTTCGCGTAGCGCAAGGGCTGCGTGTACACAACAATAATCAAATTCAATACCTTGACCGATACGATTTGGACCCCCTCCAAGTATCATGATCTTAGGTTTTTTAAACTGAGGATTGGCTTCACACTCCTCTTCGTAGGTTGAGTAGAGATAAGCGGTATCCGTAGAAAATTCTGCAGCACAGGTATCAACACGTTTGTAGACGGGATGTAGATTAAATTGTTGACGTTTAAGCCGAACATCCTCCTCTTTTACATGCAATAATTTTGCGAGTCTAGCATCAGAAAATCCTTTGCGCTTAAGTTGTTTTAGCATCTCATTGTCAAGTTTATTCAGTGATGTTTGACTTACACTATGCTCAAATTTAATTAATTGTTCTATTTGTACTAAAAACCAAGGATCAATATGAGTTAGATTGAAGACATCATTGACTGTGAAGCCAGCCCTAAAGGCATCCGCTATATACCAAATTCTATCGCTGCCTGCTTCTTGTAGCTCTCGGCGAATTTTAGTTAGCTCATCACTATCAATATAATTTGCTACTTTTGGATCAAAACCGGTTGCTCCGACCTCTAAGCTCCGTAATGCTTTTTGTAATGACTCTTGAAAAGTACGGCCAATTGCCATGACTTCACCAACAGATTTCATTTGGGTCGTTAAACGGTCATTACACCCGGCAAATTTTTCAAAATTAAAACGTGGAATTTTGGTTACCACATAATCAATAGATGGTTCGAAAGAAGCAGGCGTTTTTCCTCCTGTAATATCATTAGTTAATTCATCAAGACTATAACCAATAGCTAGCTTTGCTGCAATTTTTGCAATTGGAAAACCTGTCGCCTTTGATGCTAATGCTGAGGAGCGTGATACTCGAGGGTTCATTTCAATTACGATTAAACGTCCAGTTTTAGGGTCAACTGAAAATTGTACATTTGAACCACCAGTTTCAACGCCGATTTCTCGCAGTACAGCCAGAGAAGCGTTACGCATGATTTGATATTCTTTATCTGTCAACGTTTGCGCTGGAGCAACGGTGATTGAATCACCAGTATGAATTCCCATTGGATCAATATTTTCAATAGAACAAACAATAATACAATTATCATGTTTGTCTCGTACTACTTCCATTTCATACTCTTTCCAACCAATGAGTGATTCATCAATCAAGAGTTCATTGGTTGGTGACAGGTCTATTCCTCTTAAACAAATTTCTTCAAACTCTTCACGATTATAAGCGATACCACCACCGGTTCCTCCCATTGTGAACGAAGGACGAATTATGCACGGAAATCCGACTTTATCAAGCACTTGATAAGCTTCATCTAAGTTATGGGCAATACCGCTACGAGCTGTTTCTAAACCTATCTTTTTCATTGCTAGATCAAAGCGTTTACGATCTTCTGCTTTGTCTATTGCATCAGCGGTTGCTCCGATCATTTCCACGTTAAATTCTTTCAGAATTCCTCGTTTGTCTAACTCTAAAGCACAATTTAATGCCGTTTGCCCGCCCATTGTTGGTAAGATAGCATCAGGTTTTTCTTGTTCGATGATTTTACGTACTGTAGTCCAATGAATAGGTTCGATATAAGTTGCATCGGCCATATTGGGATCGGTCATTATCGTTGCTGGATTTGAGTTCACTAAAATAACTCGATAACCTTCTTCGCGAAGGGCTTTACAAGCTTGAGCGCCAGAATAGTCAAACTCACAGGCTTGGCCAATAACGATTGGTCCTGCACCAATGATTAGAATACTTTTAATATCAGTTCTCTTTGCCATTTTGTTTATTGCTCCTGCTTGTAGATTGCGATTAATTCAATAAAGTGATCAAATAGTGGGGCGGCGTCATGCGGACCTGGACTTGCTTCAGGATGTCCTTGAAAACTAAAGGCTGGCTTTTCATTATGGTGAATACCTTGTAGTGAACCATCAAAGAGCGATTGATGTGTGATACGCAAATGTTGTGGTAAGCTCTCTTGGTCAACCGCAAAGCCATGATTTTGTGCAGTTATCATAACGCGATTTTGTTCTAAATCTTTTACGGGATGATTGCCGCCGTGATGGCCAAATTTCATTTTGATAGTTTTAGCACCACATGCAAGGGCTAATAATTGATGCCCTAAACAAATACCGAAAATAGGAATATCAGTTTTTAAAAAGGTTTTAATTGCCTCAATTGCATAATCACAAGGTGCCGGATCGCCAGGTCCATTTGATAAGAAAATACCATCAGGATTTAATGCAAGAACTTCATTAACTGGTGTTTTTGCGGGAACAACCGTTAGTCTACAACCACGATCTACTAGCATACGTAAGATATTACGTTTAACTCCAAAATCATAAGCTACTACATGATAAGGTAGCGTATTGATTGATCTATTTGATGCATTTTCATTTCCTAAAGACCAAGAACCTTGACTCCATGAATATGCTTTTTCTGCTGTAACTACTTTCGCTAAATCTAGCCCACTAATACCTTTAAACTGTTGGGCTTTCAATAAAATTTGTTCAGATTTATTGAGTAGTTCATCTTTGCTACCTGTCATGATACAACCATGTTGCGCACCTTTTTCTCTTAATAGACGTGTTAATTTACGTGTATCAATATCAGCAATTGCAACTACATTATGTTGTATTAAATAGTTTCCTAGATTATTTGTACTTCGGAAGTTACTTGTTATTAAAGGAAGATCTCGAATAATTAAACCTTTAGTATGAACATGGTCAGACTCTTCATCGGCAGGATTGGTACCAACATTACCGATATGAGGGTAGGTTAATGTCACAATCTGTTCTGTATAAGACGGATCTGTTAATATTTCTTGATAACCTGTCATTGAGGTATTAAACACTACCTCACCAACCGTTTCACCTTTTGCCCCAATTGACTTACCTAAAAATTGGGTACCATCTTGAAGAATGAGCAGTGCGTAATTTTGCATAGTATTAGATAATCCATTTTTGAATAAAAAGTCATTTATAGTGAATATAAATTCAATTAAGTTTACATCTATAAACTAAAATTACAACTATTTTGTTATAAAATATTTAATAAATTTAATTAAATTATAAAAAATAAATTAATAATTAAGTCTAAAAATTGAGATTTACTAAGTTTTTAATGGGTTAATAAGGAAAAATGTTATCTTTAACTTGAAATTGAATAATTATTCAAATAGAATTTCAACCTATTACAGGTCAATTTAGGAGTCTACCATGTTCGGATTTTATCAACGCCACTTTTTACGATTACTCGATTTTACCCCTGCAGAAATAAACCAATTAATTACATTATCAATGGATTTAAAACAGGCTAAAAAGCTAGGTAAAGAGCAAAAGCATTTAACCGGTAAAAATATTGCTTTAATCTTTGAAAAAGACTCTACTCGTACCCGTTGTGCTTTCGAGGTTGGCGCTTTTGATCAAGGCGCTTGTGTTACTTATTTAGGACCAAGTGGTAGTCAAATTGGTCATAAGGAGTCGATTGCTGATACTGCACGAGTTCTTGGAAGAATGTACGATGGGATAGAATATCGCGGTTATGGTCAAGATATTGTTGAAACCTTAGCGAAATACGCAGGAGTCCCCGTCTGGAATGGCTTAACTACTGAAGCTCACCCAACTCAAATACTCGCTGATTTTATGACTATGAAAGAGCATATTGGTTCAAGAGAACTAAGTAGTGTTAAGTTCGCTTATTTAGGTGACGCTCGCAATAATATGGGTAACTCGTTAATGGAAGGTGCTGCATTGATGGGAATGGAAATTAGACTTGTTGCACCGAAAGCTTGCCAACCTGAATCAGAGCTGGTTCAAAAGTGTCAAGATATTGCAGTTAAAACGGGCGCTAAGATTATTTTAACTGAAGATGTCGCTGAGGGTGTTAAAGGTGTCGATTTCTTGTATACTGATGTGTGGGTCTCGATGGGTGAGCCAAAAGAAGTTTGGGATGAACGAGTAAAATTATTAACGCCTTATCAAATAAATCAAAATGTGATTAAATTAACACAGAATCCAAATGTTAAATTTATGCACTGTTTACCCGCGTTTCATGATATGAATACGGCTGTTGGTAAAAAAATGGCTGCACAATATGGTTTAACAGATGGTTTAGAAGTTACCGATGAGGTTTTTGAATCTCAACATAGCATTGTATTTGATGAAGCTGAGAATCGCTTACATACAATTAAAGCCGTTATGGTTGCAACTTTAAGTAAAGATTAATGAAAAAAACACAAAAAAAAAGTGCCAATACTGAATCACTATTTAAACAAAAAGTTCGTTTAACCAATCCGATCCATTTTTTAGCGGTTGGATTGGGTAGTGGAATGTCATCATTTATGCCAGGTACAATGGGATCGTTAATAGCGATTCCTATTTGGTTATTATTTTGTAGTTTAACACCTGTATTATATTGGGTGTTAATCATCGTTGCTTTTGTCTTCGGGTGTTTTTTATGTCAAAAAACTTCTGATGATACGAATACTCATGATAGTGGTCATATTGTTTGGGATGAGTTTGTCGGTATGTGGATTACCTTATTCTTTATTCCTCAAGTAACCCTATTATGGCTTATTATTGCATTTCTTGCATTTCGAGTTTTTGATATTATTAAGCCTTGGCCAATCCGTTGGTTCGATCAGAAGGTATCTGGTGGATTTGGGATTATGATTGATGACGTTATTGCGGCAATTTTTTCTTCTTTAGTCGTTTATTTATTGTCCTTAATAATAGGATAAAGTCACTTATAGCTATTTTTATATTTTAACGATTTTCTTGAAATTTTAGTTATTCGTTCATATGTAAAGTAAAGATGTAAATAAATGATTTTTCTCTTATGAATAGAGTTGCAGGTTAACGTTAAAGGGCAAAATTCATCTTGCTATTTTAGCTGAAAAGTGTATAATTATACCAATCAGACGCGGGGTGGAGCAGCTTGGTAGCTCGTCGGGCTCATAACCCGAAGGTCGTTGGTTCAAATCCAGCCCCCGCAACCACTTGAATTTTCTATTTTTGTTTATATATCTATAGTTGATTCAGTTAAGTGGCTTCATTACAGGATTTTAAATGTAGCCTCGCGTGTCGGGGTTTTTTTATGTCTAATAGAAGTACACTTTGTTTAATGGATTAAATTAATAAGTTGGGCTATATGCCCTTTTTTATTTTGTAAAATACCTGATGGAGGTTTATTTGGCTAGTTTAGAGCAGCGATTAGTGGATATTATTCAAGGACCTACTATGGCTCTCGGATTTGAGCTGGTTGGAGTTGAATACGTTAGAAGTCGCAATCCTGTATTAAGGGTTTATATTGATAGTGAAAATGGTATTACTGTTGATGATTGTGCTGATGTAAGTCGTCAAGTGAGTGCTGTGCTTGATGTAGAAGATCCAATTACAACAGCATATAACTTAGAAGTCTCTTCACCTGGAATGGATAGACCATTATTTACCTTAGAACACTATCGTCGTTTTATGGGGGAAGAGATTACAATTTCATTACGTATTGCCATTGCTAATCGTCGAAATTGGAAAGGAACGATAAAAGCGGCTGATGATAATGAAATGATTACGTTAGATGTAGACGGTAAAGATGAAGTATTTGCTTTAAGCAATATCCAAAAAGCTAATATTGTTCCTAAATTTTAGTCTAAATTTGTTAGATCAAATTTAAAAAATAGATAAGTAGGTAACTCAGGATGAATAAAGAAATTTTAGCGGTTGTAGAAGCCGTCTCTAATGAAAAAGCATTATCAAGAGATAAGATTTTTGAAGCTTTAGAAACTGCATTAGCAACTGCAACTAAAAAGAAAAAGAATGGACAAGATATCGATGTCGTCGTGAAAATTGATCATAAAACAGGTGATTATGATACGTTTCGTCGTTGGTTAGTTGTTGATGAAGTTACGCAACCTTTTCGCGAAATTACTTTAGATGCAGCACAGTATGAAGATCCTAGCAAAAAATTAGGTGATTTTGTTGAGGAACAAATTGAGTCGATTGCTTTTGACCGTATCACGACACAAACCGCTAAACAAGTTATCGTACAAAAAGTACGTGAAGCTGAAAGAGCGATGATTATTGATATGTTCCGTCACCGTATTGGCGAAATCGTAACAGGTATTGTTAAGAAAACTAATCGTGATAGCGTTATTTTAGATTTAGGTAGTAATGCCGATGCGATGATGGCTCGAGATGATATGCTTCCTCGTGAAAATTTCCGTATTGGCGATCGTGTTCGCGGTATTTTATATATTGTTGAAAACGATAATAAACCAGCACAATTATATGTTAGTCGTTCTAATCCAAAAATGATGGAAGAGCTATTCCGTATTGAAGTGCCAGAAATTGCTGAAGAGATGATCGATGTCAAAGGTGTGGCTCGTGATCCTGGTTCAAGAGCTAAAATTGCAGTAAAAAGTAACGATCGTCGAATTGATCCCGTTGGTGCTTGTGTCGGAATGAGAGGCGCTCGTGTTCAAGCTGTTTCGAACGAATTTGGTGGTGAACGAATTGACATTGTATTATGGGATGATAACGCCGCACAATATGTGATCAATGCAATGGCTCCAGCGGATGTTGTATCTATTGTTGTTGATGAAGATCGACACACGATGGATATTGCAGTACATCAGGATAATCTGCCTCAAGCCATTGGCCGTAATGGGCAAAATATTCGCTTAGCTTCGCAATTAACCGGTTGGACATTAAATGTAATGACAACAGATGAGCTACAAGAAAAACATCATGCGGAATCTTTTTCTGCAATAAAAAGTTTTATGAAAAATCTTGATATTGATGAAGATCTTGCAAAATTGCTCGTTGAAGAAGGATTTACTGGACTAGAAGAGTTAGCTTATGTGCCTGTCGATGAGTTGTTGGAAATCGAAGAGCTTGATGAAGATTTAGTTGAAGTATTGCGTACTAGAGCTAAAAATGCATTAACCACATTAGCACTAGCGAATAGCAATAACAAACAACCGGCAGAAGATTTATTAGGTTTGTCAGGAATGACCCAAGAGTTAGCTTATAAATTAGCGGCACTAGATATTATTACTCTTGAAGATCTTGCAGAGCAAGGCACTGATGATTTAGCTGATATTGAAGGTTTAACTAGCGAGCAAGCGGGCGAGCTAATTATGAAAGCTCGAAATATTTGTTGGTTTGCGAATGACAATTAAACGTAACAGGAAGGGACAGTAACACATGACCAAAGTATCAATAGAAACCCTGGCACAAGAAATTAATACACCAGTGGAGACCCTGTTGCAACAGTTTGCTGATGCGGGTATGTCAAAAAAAGCATCAGATACTGTTACTCAAAATGAGAAAGAAACGCTACTTGCACATTTGAATCCGCAAAAAGGGCCGACTAAGTTGACTTTACAGCGTAAAACTCACTCAACACTGAACGTACCAAGTTCTGGGGGTAAAAGTAAAGAAGTGAAGGTAGAAGTGCGAAAAAAACGTACTTTTGTTAAGCAAGATCCTGCAGTGATTGCTGCAGAGCAAGAACAAGCTCGTTTAGAAGCAGAGAAAAAAGCTCAGGAAGAAAAAGCGAGATTAGAAGCTGAAACAAAAGCAAAACTTGAAGCTGATGAGAAAAAGCGTAAAGAGAAAGAACAAGAAGATAATTTGAAACAAGCTGCACTAGCTAAAGCTAATGCAGAGAAAGATGTCTCTTTAGATCCTAAAGCTAAAAAGGCTGCTGAAGAAAAGGTAAGACTTGAGGCTGAGGCGAATGAACTCAAACGTAAAGTTGAAGAGGAAAATCGTCGTAAACTTGAAGAAGAGGCAAAACGCATGGCTGAAGAAGCTCGTAAGCTTGCTGAACAATATAATGATACAGCGAATGCTCAAGAGCGAGGTACTGAAGATGAAGATTATCATTTGACAACTTCAGTTTATGCTAGAGCCGCTGAGGATGATAACGATCGTGAAGTTGAAAGTGGACGTGAACGCGGTCGCGGCAGCAAAGTAAGTAAACAGAAAAAAGGTAGTAAACTCTCGGAAAGTAAAGCTGAGAGAGAAGAAGCTCGAGCTATTACACGTAGTGGTCATAAGAAAAAAGGTAAAAGTTCTATTCAGCAAAGTTTTACTAAACCAGCACAAGCTGTTAACCGTGACGTAGTCATTGGTGAAACGGTTACCGTTGCTGAATTAGCAAATAAAATGGCGGTTAAAGGCTCTGAAGTTATCAAAACGATGATGAAAATGGGTGCAATGGCAACGATTAATCAGGTTATTGATCAAGAGACTGCACAGCTAGTTGCTGAAGAAATGGGACATAAAGTTGTATTACGTCGTGAAAATGAACTCGAAGAGTCTCTAATGAGTGATCGTGATACCGGTGCTGAAAAAGTTTCTAGAGCTCCAGTTGTGACTATTATGGGACATGTTGACCATGGTAAAACCTCTTTGCTTGATTATATTCGTAAAGCGAAGGTTGCTTCGGGTGAGGCTGGCGGTATTACTCAGCACATCGGTGCATATCATGTTAAAACGCCAAATGGTGCAATTACATTTTTAGATACTCCAGGACATGCGGCATTTACCTCGATGCGTGCTCGTGGTGCAAAAGCGACAGATATCGTAGTCTTAGTTGTTGCTGCTGATGATGGTGTTATGCCACAAACAATTGAGGCTATTCAGCATGCTAAAGCAGCTAATGTGCCCGTTGTGGTTGCAGTGAACAAAATTGATAAGCCAGAAGCGGATCCTGAACGCGTAAAAGGTGAATTAGCACAATATGGCATTATGTCAGAAGATTGGGGTGGAGATTCACAATTTGTTCATGTATCAGCTAAAGCCGGTACTGGTATTGATGAACTACTTGAAGCGATTTTACTACAAGCTGAAGTATTAGAACTAACTGGTTTTGATACTGGTATGGCAAGCGGTGTTGTTATTGAGTCTTTCTTAGATAAAGGACGCGGCCCAGTTGCAACAGTACTAGTTCAATCAGGAACCTTACGTAAAGGTGATATTGTTCTTTGTGGCTTTGAATATGGCCGAATTCGTGCAATGCGTAATGAATTAGGTAAAGATGTTTCGGAAGCGGGTCCATCAATTCCTGTTGAAATTTTAGGTTTATCTGGTGTTCCATCAGCTGGTGATGAAGCAACGGTTGTGCGAGATGAGAAAAAAGCTCGTGAAGTTGCATTATATCGCCAAGGTAAATTCCGTGATGTGAAACTAGCTCGTCAGCAGAAAGCAAAACTTGAAAATATGTTTACTAACATGACAGAGGGTGATGTTTCAGAGCTTAATATCGTATTAAAAGCTGATGTACAGGGTTCTGTTGAAGCGATTTCCGATGCGTTACTTAAGCTTTCAACTGATGAAGTTAAAGTTAAAATTATTGGTTCTGGTGTTGGTGGTATCACTGAAACTGATGCATCTTTAGCTGCGGCATCTAATGCGATTATTCTTGGTTTTAACGTACGTGCTGATGCTTCTGCGCGTAAGGTTATTGAGTCTGAGAATCTCGACTTACGTTACTATTCAGTTATTTATGACTTAATCGATGAAGTCAAAATGGCGATGAGCGGTATGCTTGCACCTGAATATAAACAAGAAATTATCGGCTTAGCAGAAGTACGTGATGTATTTAAATCACCAAAATTTGGTGCGATTGCTGGTTGTATGGTTACTGAAGGTGTTGTGAAACGTCATAATAAGATTCGTGTTCTACGTGATAACGTTGTTATTTACGAAGGTGAACTTGAATCATTACGTCGTTTCAAAGATGATGTCAATGAAGTTCGTAATGGTATGGAATGTGGTATTGGCGTACGTAACTATAATGATGTACGTGTCGGCGATATGATCGAAGTATTCGAAACTATTGAAATTAAACGTACCATTTAAGTAATTGATGATTAGCCTTTGTTGTGCCATTGATATTATTGATGCTAAGCAAAGGTTAACATATCAAAGAGAGGATTTAATATGGCGAAGTCATTTGGTCGTCCCCAACGAGTTGGTCACGAACTACAAAAAGAGATTGCAATTATATTACAACGTGAGATTAAAGATCCACGTTTAGGTATGGTGACTGTTTCTGAAGTAGAGATGTCTCGAGATCTCTCTTATGCTAAGGTTTTTGTCACCTTTTTAAATGATAAAGATCCTGATGCTGTTACTATGGGGCTAAAAGTTTTAAATGATGCGACAGGTTATATTCGTTCATTAGTTGGTAAAGCAATGAAATTACGAATTATCCCTGAATTAAAGTTTGTTTATGATGAGTCTTTAGTAGAAGGTATGCGTATGTCTAACCTTGTTAGTGAAGTTATTCATAACGATGAAATCCGTCATAAAGATTAATTAATTGTATCTCTAGATATAGCCATTGTGTGGCTATATCTTCATTTTTATCCTGCTATATAAAATACACCCCATAAACTAACCAAAAATATTACTCCTGATGATAATTTAACCCTGTTTTTAGGTGCAAATTGAATTTGGATTCAGAAAATAATTCCGAAATAAGATGAATGGATTTTTTTGATAATTGAATATTTATAATTACTATTTGCCATGAATAAATAAATCTAAACTTGCTAAGTAAAAATAATATTTCGATTTATTATCAACAAAGGTTTGAAAAAATTGTATTTTAAGGTATAACATTGCACAGTTTATTCGAAGTATTTAGGCTAATTAATTGATGGCTAGAAAACGTAAAGGTCGTGATATTCAAGGTGTTTTATTATTAGATAAACCACAAGGCATGACGTCAAATGATGTACTACAAAAAGTAAAACGTATTTTTAATGCACAGAAAGCGGGTCATACTGGAGCATTAGATCCTCTTGCTACAGGCATGTTACCAATCTGTTTTGGTGAATCGACTAAATTTTCACAATATTTGTTAGATTCAGATAAACGTTATCGTGTTATTGCACGATTAGGGCAAAGAACAGATACTTCTGATGCTGATGGCCAGATCATTGAAGAACGGGCTATTACTATTAACTTAACAGATATTCAACAAGCATTGGGGCATTTTATTGGTGATATTATGCAAATCCCGACGATGTTTTCTGCATTGAAGCATCAAGGTCGTCCGCTTTATGAATATGCGAGAGAAGGGATCACCATAGAACGAGAAGCTCGTCCTATTACTGTATATGAAAATCGTTTTATTCGTTTTGACAATAATGAATTAGAGCTTGAGATTCATTGTTCAAAAGGAACCTATATTCGAACTATCATTGATGATCTTGGTGAAGTATTGGGTTGTGGGGCTCATGTAATATATCTACGCCGTTTACAGGTTTCAAATTATCCAGCGGATAAAATGGTTCCATTATCTTATTTGCAAGATCATCTTGAAAATATTGATCATTTAGAGTCATTTCTTATGCCTATTGATAGCCCAGTACAAGATTATCCAAAAATTGTTCTTACAACTGAACAAGGCCGAGATATTCTACTCGGTAGAAGTCTTACTATCAGTAATTATGATAATTCATGTTTACTAACAAATTTAGTACGAATTTACCAACAAGAGCAATTTATTGGTGTTGGTGAGCTAAATAATATGATTTTATCACCTAAACGTTTAATCCAGACTGAGAGTTAAAAATATGTTACAGCGTTTTTGGCCTATACTAATTATTCTTATTTCAATGGCATCTGTACAAGGTAGCTCATCCCTTGCTAAACATCTTTTTTCAACATTAGGTCCATCAGGCATGGCTGCATGGCGTTTGGTGTTCTCATCAATTATGCTGTTATTAATTTTTAAGCCTTGGCGTAAACCGATTACTAAGCAGGCTTGGAAATACATTATATTATACGGCTTTGCATTGGGAATTATGAATCTATCCTTTTATAGCTCGATTGAACGTATTCCTATTGGGATTGCCGTTGCTATTGAGTTAACGGGACCGATTATGGTGGCAATGTGTGCTACCCGTAAAAAGATTGATTTTATCTGGCTAGGTATTGCTATTATTGGTTTAGTGATGCTATTACCAATTACGGAAGCCCATACTGATTTAGATGTTGTCGGGATCTTATTAGCGCTATGTGCTGGAGCATGTTGGGCTATGTATATTATTTTTGGACGTAAAGCAGGGCAGTTACAAGGACCATCAAGTGTTGCATTAGGTTCGGTCATTGTATCTTGTTTTATCTTTCCTATCGGGGTATGGCAAAGTGGTGAAGTGATGTTTTCTCTTGATGTTCTGCCATTAGCTTTTCTCGTTGCATTACTTGCTTCGGCAATTCCCTATGCATTAGATATGATAGCTTTACCTAAAATTCCTGCTTCGACGTTTAGTACCTTAATGAGTTTATCGCCTGTATTGGGGGCATTATCAGGATTGATCTTTTTGCAAGAGATGTTATCTGTTAAACAATGGCTATCTATTATGCTAATTATCATTTCATCTATTGGTACAGTTTTATCTATTACCCATAAACCTAAAATAACATCATTAAAATCATCGTGATAAAAAAGGGCATTTAGCCCTTTTTATTTTTATGCCATTAATCCTTCTTGCTTTAACGCTTGTTGTACCGCGGGTAAACTTTCTACACGCTGCATAAAGCTATCTATTGCTGGATAACTTGGTAAATTAGGAATTATTTTACGCCAACGTAAAACAACATAAAGATAGGCATCGGCAATCGTAAAACTTTCTGTTGCAATAAATTTACGATCTTTTAAACGGGCATCAAGAGCTTGAAACTTATCTTCCAATACTTTAATCGCCGCATCTTTTTCCGCTTGTACTGATGATTTAAAAATTGGACCATATGCTTTGTGCAGTTCAGTTGCGACATAGCTAAGCCAAGATAACGTTTGATATCTATCATCATGACCAACTGGTGCAATTAAATTTGCACTAGGCGTTTTATCAGCAATGTATTGTGCTATAGCAATATTTTCC
Organism: Orbaceae bacterium BiB; assembly: GCA_036251205.1. Taxonomy (NCBI): domain Bacteria; kingdom Pseudomonadati; phylum Pseudomonadota; class Gammaproteobacteria; order Orbales; family Orbaceae; genus Orbus; species Orbus mooreae. The sequence goes on from CP133958.1 coordinate 2,604,501, forward strand.
GTTAAGATAGTATGATTATCTAGCTCAAGGGTTGGCACTTGCCCATGAGGATTCACTTCTCTAAAATCACGTTTATGTTCTGTTTGTTTTGTTTTTAAATCCACTCGTTCAACAGAAAATTCCATACCTGACATACAAAGCAGAATATGTTGTGTTAATGAACATGCACCAGGACTATAATAAAGTCTCATCATATTACCCCTTATTGGTTGTTTATATTTTATCATCACGCTTTTGGATATAAAAAGCAACTACTACTTTCTGTCTAGCACATTTAAAATCAAGTTTATTTTACAGTGATTAAATTAGATTAATCTTATGTTTGTTAATCTCAAGCAATACAGTATTGAGTTTGTTTCTTTTATGGTATTAAATTATTTTTTCGGCAAGGTACTATAAGATAACTAGGTGTAAATACTCCATTTGTAACACAGTGATCTCGTAGAATAATTTATGCAACATTTCGATATTCATATGGCGTCATATTATTCAGTGATTCATGTGGTCTTTCTCGATTATATTGTTCAATCCAATCAACCGTCATTTGTTTCACCTCATTTAAATTACGAAAAATATAGCTATCGAGTATATCTTCACGGTAAGTCCGGTTAAATCGTTCTATGTACCCATTTAGGTATGGACAACCCGGTTTAATGTAGTCAATTATAATCCCATGAGCTTTTGCCCTGTTGACAAAAACATCCGAGGTAAATTCACTACCGTTATCAGTCCGTATTTTCTCCGGATAACCATACCACTGAGCAAGCCTATCTAGATAACGTATTACCCGTAAAGACGGCATGCTCGTTGCAATATCGATCCCGAGTACTTCTCTATTAAAATCATCAATCACATTAAATGTACGAAATCGAACTTTATTATGCAAGCTATCACTCATAAAATCGACCGACCAAGACTTACCTAATGCATCAGAAGGTGCTAACGGTTTGGGGCATCTATTTGGTAATCTTTTTTTACTTTTGCGGCGCATATTCAATTTTAGTTCCGTATAAACACGGTAAACACGTTTATGGTTCCAGTGATAACCTAGCTTACGAAGTCGGTTAAAACACTTAGGAAATCCCCAACGATGATGCCGCTCGGTTAACCGATTTAATTCCTGAATGATTTCATCGTCATCGCTAAGTTTAGGTTCATAATAGTAAGCCGTGCGGCTAATACTTGAGACATCACAACTTTTAACCACGCTGACCTGATACTTTACCTGCAACTCTTGAGCCCAAACTTTTCTTTCTGTTACAGGTACTAAAGCTTTTTTATAATATCTTCTTGCATCAAGGATTTGAGACTCAACTCAGCATACATCTGTTTAAGTCGGCGATTTTCATCTTCAAGCACTTTTAAGCGATAGATATCGGACGCTTCCATTCCTCCGTATTTTTCTCGCCATTTATAAAATGTTGAATTCCCTATTCCATATTCACGGCAAATATCTTTAACCGGTATGCCTGCTTCGGCTTTTTTCAAAATAGCGACTATTTGGCTCTCTGTCATGCGTTTGCTCATTGTAAAACTCCTTTGGTTTATTTTAAAAGAAATTCTACGAGTATGCTGTATTATTTTAGGGGATATTTACATCATCATTACAATGAGTCGATACAATACGTGATGGTTTCATGGATGGTTTTCCTCTAGATTGATACTCAAGCCCGCTGAATCCTTTTTCACGATATCTATCAAGCCAAACGAATAAAAGCCCAGGAGAGGCTAAATTAAGCATAGCACTGGTGTGCCCGAGAGACCAATCATTTGTCCACATTAATTTTAGGGCCTGTAATCTGGCTTGTGCGTGACGTAAATGGGCTGTTGATTGAAAGGATTTATCACCATGAATCGCCACTACCTGCGACCAATACCTTATTTGGCGAGAAGAAATAGCATACCTTTTTGAAAGTGTTTCGGACGATTCTCCTGCTAAGAATTCATTAGCAATGATAATTTTTAAATCTCGACTGTATTTTGACATAAAAAGACCCCCTGTAATTGGTTGTCCAACTATTGGGGGTCACTTCAATTTTAAACCGGTTTTTTAGATTATTCTTTACCATCGGTAATATTTGGAGCATCAGTAGCATCATCATCATCATCTTTAAGTGGAACAATTAAAGTATCCACATGAGTATTATTAATTAACTGACGAGCAGAAGACATTAATTTACTCCAAAAATCTTGGTGATGACCACAGACAACAAGATCAACACTATATTCGTGTATAGCTTCGATCAAAACTTGACCAAATTCACCATTGCCTGAAAGAGTATGTGCAATAGTATATCCTGAATTATCTGCTAATTTATTTAATGCGATATGAGCATCTTCAGTGATACGATCTTTCATATCATTCATATTAATATCAACTAAGCCAGTATAAAGATCGGAATAGTTAATACCTACATGAATTAATGAAACTTGTGCATTGTATGGCTTTGCCATAGAAACCGCTTTTTCTACAAGCACATCACTTTCTGGTGATAAATCTACTGCTACTAAAATATGTTTGTAAGCCATAATTTTCTCCTCTTTCTTAAAACTATCTAAGTCAAATTCCAATACTATATATTTACTACTAAATTAAGCTTTGAGCAAGCCAAAAAAGTGATGCAGATAACAATATTGAAATAGGAAGTGTTAAAATCCATGTTAAAGCAATACTTTTGATGGTTTTACTTTGTACTCCACCACCATCAACTATCATCGTACCAGCAACTGATGATGATAAGACTTGTGTTGTTGATACGGGCATACCTGTATAACTTGCAATACCAATTGATAAAGCGGTGGTTACTTGTGCAGAAACACCTTGTGCATAAGTCATTCCTTTTTTACCAATTTTTTCACCGATAGTAATAGCGACACGTCTCCATCCAATCATTGTACCGACAGCAAGTGCTGTTGCAACTGAAATAATAATCCAGATCGGAGCATACTCAACAGTTTCTAATAAATTATTTTTTAATGAATTTAAATAACGTTTATCATTGCTAGATACTTCAGGTTGTTTCGCTACATGAGCAACAGTATCTGATAAACATAGTAGAATTCGTCTCGCTTGAGAGCGTTGATTAACAGTTAAAGAATCATAGTCATCAATATTATGAAAAAGGGATTGTGCAATGGCGATAGTTGTAAACGAACGAGAGTAGTCACAGTGATACTTTTCTAATTCTCCTGCTGGGCCATTTGGATTGACAGGTGTTTGTTTACCAATAACTTGATCTAATGTGATTTGGTGTGTTTTAAAATAATCATCAATATTGTTTATAGCATCTCTGGTATTTGTAATTTCATAAGTTGATGCATTCATGTTAACAATAAAACCAGCTGGTGCAACACCAATTAGTACTAGCATTAAAAGTCCAATACCTTTTTGCCCATCATTCGCGCCATGTGAGAAACTAACACCTGCCGCTGAAACAATTAGCATAATTCGAATCCAAAACGGTGGTTTCTTTTTGCCATACAGTTTTTCACGTTGTTCTGGTGTCATGAAAATGCGTTCACGTTTTTTCCCGTTCTTTTTTCTGCGCCAGACTTTTCTAAGAATGAAAATCATCAGGCCAGCTAAGATTAGACCAACAGCCGGTGAAATGATCAGTGATAATAAGATTTGCACCATCTTAGGAATATTTAACGCATCGACAATTGATGTATCGGTAATAAATGCATTAGCGAGCGCTACACCAATAATGGAACCAATTAAAGTATGTGAACTAGATGCTGGAATTCCAAGGTACCATGTACCTAAATTCCAAATAATGGCAGCTAATAGGATTGAGAAAACCATCGCCAATCCGTAATTTGAACTTACATTTAATAGTAGATCTGTGGGTAATAAATGGACAATTGCATATGCAACACTTAATCCACCGAGTAGAACACCTAGAAAATTAAAAATACCAGCCATTAAAACGGCTAATTTTTCTTTTAAGGCTTTGGTATAAATAACAGTGGCAACAGCATTTGCTGTATCATGAAATCCGTTGATTGCTTCATAAAATAGAACAAATAGAAGTGCTAAACCAAGGAAAATAAGTGTCGAAGTCTCTAAATCAGAAAATAGATGGAACATATCGGCTCTTTATATAGTTAATCAAACGGCGTTATTATCCTAAAGAAAAGCCTATCAGCAAAGTAATTTTTGTTATTTTAGGGATATTTCTTCTGGTTACGCCTGTTTTAACCCATTATTACTATTGTTTTTCGCTATAATAACACTCTACAGCAATATTATAACGAAAAATAGGGAAATAAAATAAGTATATCTTTTAAAATATACTATTATGCTAGTCCTTTCTTTTGGCATAGCGGCTAGCTAACACGGCACAAATCATTAATTGTATTTGATGAAAAATCATTAATGGTAAGACAATAATACCCATTATCGAAACTGGGAATATCACGCTGGCCATTGGAATGCCACTTGCTAAGCTTTTCTTCGAACCACAAAAAACAATAGTAATCTCATCCTCTTTATTAAACCCAAGTAATCTCGCCCCATAAGTGGTGATTAGTAAGACAATACCTAGTAGAATAAGTGAGAATATGATAATTGAGACAAATGATAAAATATCAATTTGTTGCCAAATACCATTAATTACAGCATCACTAAAAGCGACATAAACAACCAGTAAAATAGATAATCTATCTGTTCGATTAATCATTTTTCGATGAGCATCAATCCAACGTCCAATCCAACGTCTCGATAAATGACCGACAATAAACGGTAGCATTAACTTGAGCATAATAGATACAATAGCATCTGCTATATGCATCGCTCCATCTGCCTGGGCATGCATAATCAAGCTAATCAAAACTGGCGTAACAAACACACCTAGTAGAGTTGATGCTGAAGCACTACAAATAGCTGCAGCAACATTTCCTCTCGCCATTGAGGTAAATGCAATGGCTGATTGAACGGTTGCAGGTAAAGTACAAAGGAAAATAAATCCTAAATAAATATCATTAGATAAGAAGGTCGGTACAAAAAATTGCAGACCTAAACCAAGAATAGGAAAGACTGCAAAAGTGACGGCAAAAATCGTAATATGTAATCGCCAGTGTCGGATACCATTAATAATTGATTGAAATGATAATTTTGCACCATGCATAAAAAACAGTAAACCAATTGCAAAAGTTGTCAGGTATTCAAAAAATACTTTGGCATTGCCTGAGCAGGGGAGAATTGTTGCGATGATAACAGTGCTGATTAAAATAAGTAAAAAGGAATCAACCTTTAAAATTTTCATTACATTCATGGATAATATATTACAAAAAAGATGGTATATGAAAGACCTATTATAATAGATCCTTCATTTATTAACAGATAATTATAACATCCCCTAGTGATTTAATCCTTTAACTGATGCAATAAATTGTTTTAGCTCTGGTGTATTAGGCGATGAAAAAAAGGTATCACTTTTACCTTGTTCCCATATAGTTCCTTGATTCATAAATATAACGCGATTACCAACATCCTTTGCAAAATTCATCTCATGAGTTACTAAAATAAGGGTCATACCTTCTAGAGCTAGTTGTTCTAAAACTTTTAACACTTCACCGACTAGTTCTGGATCGAGGGCAGATGTTATTTCATCGCATAATAACACTTTTGGCTTCATAGCCATTGCTCTTGCAATTGCTACTCGCTGTTGTTGACCCCCAGATAAATTCGTTGGGTAATAGTGTAATCGTTCTGACAAGCCTACTTTTTCTAACATATGTGCTGCCAGTTCTTGGCTCTCTTTTTTATTCAGGCCTAAAACATGCTTCGGTGCTAACATAACATTTTCTAAGGCCGTCATATGTGGAAATAAGTTAAAATGTTGAAAAACCATGCCGATTAGTTGACTTAGTTCTTTGACTTGTGAAGCTTTATGCGTGACTGTAATCCCATTTAACTTGATGCTACCATCTTGGTACTCTTCAAGTCCATTTAAGCAACGTAATAATGTACTCTTTCCAGAACCACTACGCCCAATAATTGAGACAACTTCTCCTATATCAATATCAAGATTGATATTTTTTAATACATGATTTGAACCATAGTATTTTTCGATTTGATTAACGGTGATAATTGGCATTGAGTTTTTTCTCCAAATATTGACTATAACAGGATATTGGATAACAGATAATAAAATAACCAATAGCAACAAAACTGAATACTTTAAAAGATTCATAAGTCACATTATTAAGTAAGGTTCCGGCTCTAGTTAATTCAACAAAACCTATAATTGATGCTAGTGAAGTGCTTTTTATGACTTGTACGATAAAACCAACTGTTGGGGCTAGAGCAATTCGAGTAGCTTGAGGTAGAATCACAGCTATTAATGTTCTTGAAAAGTTTAAACCAAGGCAACGAGAAGCTTCCCATTGGCCTTTATCAATTGCATTAATGCTCCCGCTCCAAATATCAATGAGATAAGCGCTAGTATATAGTGTTAGGGCAAAACTAGCTGCGAATATGGGTTCAACATCAATACCCAGTAAACCTAATCCGAAAAAGCTTAAAAATAACTGCATTAATAGTGGAATGCCCTGAAATAAAGCACAATAAGAATTGATCAATGTTTTTAACCATCTTATTTTCATAATACGTATCGTCGTAAGTAGGATCGTGACTAAAGAGCCACCAATAAAGGCAATAAATGAGAGTAGTAATGTCCATTGCAGGGCGAATAGCAGATTACGAATGATATCCCAATTAGTAAAAGTGATCATCATATCGTTTCACCTTTAAAAAAATAGTAGCCAATTTTGGTTAGCAGTTTTCTCATCAAAATCGAGAGTAATAAATAAATGAGAGCTGTGATTAGATATATTTCAAAGCTTAAAAATGTTCGAGATTGAATATAGTTAGCTTCAAAAGTGAGTTCTTCGACTGAAATTTGAGATATAACCGAAGAACCTAACATCACAAGAATGCATTGACTTGTTAGTGCTGGATAAATTTTTTTTATCGCTGGGGGTAAAATAATCAACATAAACGTTTTAAATTTGGAAAAACCTAGCACTCGAGCTGCTTCCCATTGTCCCCATTGAATTGATTTAATCCCTGATCTAATTATTTCGGTATTATAAGCACCAAGATTAATTATCATCGCGATCATTGCCGATTCAATTTCAGTCATTTTGATTCCTAAGTTAGGTAAACCAAAAAAAATGAAAAAGAGTTGCACAATAAACGGAGTATTGCGGATCAATTCAACGTAAGCTGACCATACTGAACTTAATATTTTATGTTGACTAGTCCTAATAGCTGCACCAGCTATACCGACGATAATTCCAAATATGGTGGTAATTATAGTTAGCTGAATTGTTAACAATAACCCCGATAGAAAATTGGGAATATACGGGATTAAAGGGCTAAACTGGAATGAGTAATTCATAATTTATTCCTGAAATAATGATTAATATAATGACATCGTTTGCTGATCTGTAGTAAAAGGCATCCCTAACCATTTTTGTGAATATTCGTTGAGGGTTCCGTCATTAATTGCTTGCTGCAAAAGTTCATTGATCTTATCTTTTAATTCCGGTTCATTTTTACGGAGACCAATATGGTTTGGTGAGTTTTTTAAGGTAATTTTACCAACAGTAGGCTTACTATTGTCCATATTATTAATTGCATAAATAATTACATTACCTGTTGAAATAAGTTCAACTTGATCTGCTAAATAAGCTGACAGCGTTGTATTATTATCTTCGTAACGTTTGATTATCGTTTGAGCAGGTGCAATTTCAGAGAGTATGATGTCTTCTATTCCACCTCGAGTGACTCCGACGGTTTTATTTGCTAAATCGTCTATGTTATTTACAGATAGTGACGGGGAACCAAAAATACCTAGATAAAAGGGGCCATAGGGAATAGTAAAATCAATGATATTCTCTCTTTCAGCTGTTTTGCCTAGCGTTGAAATAACCAAATCAACTTTTTGGGTTTGTAGATACGGAATGCGATTTGCCGATGTCACGGGAACTAATACAATTTTTACATTTAGCTGTTTAGCTAAATATTTAGCTACGTCAATATCATAGCCTTGAGCTTGTAGATCTTTACCAACAAAGCCAAATGGTGGATAATCGGTAGGTATAGCAACTTTCAATGCCCCTCGTTTTAGAATATCATCGAGTTCAGCATAGCAAGTTGTAGTATAAAGGGTAAAAATTGAAATAATCAAAAAGAAGTATTTACGAATTGCCATAATTATCATCCTTAAAAAACTAAAAATAAGTTATTAAGTCAATGCAACAAATATGCCAAAAATAAAATTACTAAAAAATTATATATAAACAATAAGATAGATTTTTATGGTATAACGTTTCTAAATTATAAGAGCGTAATACAAACAATCAATTGCACTGTAAAAAAGCAGTGATGGCAAGTTGGAATGGATAAAAGCAATATCCGCTACATTATGTAGCGGATATTAGATGGGTTATTCATCAAGGAAACTACGTAATACATCTGAACGGCTAGGATGGCGTAATTTACGTAATGCTTTGGCTTCTATTTGACGGATACGTTCACGAGTAACGTCAAACTGTTTACCAACTTCTTCCAAAGTATGGTCTGTATTCATATCAATACCAAAGCGCATACGTAATACTTTTGCTTCTCGAGGTGTTAAACCTGATAAAATATCTCTTGTTGCGACACGTAAACTTTCAGAGGTCGCAGCATCAAGTGGTTGCTCAAGAGCTGTATCTTCAATAAAGTCACCAAGATGTGAATCTTCATCATCGCCGACAGGCGTCTCCATTGAAATAGGTTCTTTTGCTATTTTTAGCACTTTACGAATTTTATCTTCCGGCATTTGCATCTTTTCAGATAACTCTTCCGGAGTTGGTTCTCGTCCGATTTCTTGTAAAATTTGACGAGAAATACGATTAAGTTTATTAATCGTTTCAATCATATGTACAGGGATTCGAATTGTACGAGCTTGGTCGGCAATTGAACGTGTAATTGCTTGACGAATCCACCATGTAGCATAAGTTGAGAATTTATAACCACGACGATATTCAAATTTATCAACCGCTTTCATTAGGCCAATATTACCTTCTTGGATTAGATCTAAGAATTGTAGGCCACGGTTAGTGTATTTTTTGGCAATCGAGATAACTAAACGTAAGTTTGCTTCTACCATCTCTTTTTTCGCGCGTCTTGCTTTAGCTTCACCAATTGACATGCGACGATTGATATCTTTAATCTGTTCAATCGAAAGATTAGTTTCTGTTTCGATAAATTGTAGCTGTTCAATCTGCTCTTTAATTTCAGTTTCAAACTCTTTTAATTTATCAGCAAACGCTACTTTTGATTTTATTGCCTTTTCAAACCAGCTCATGCTATTTTCATGACCTGTAAAGTAAGTCATAAACTGCTTTTTAGGCATCTTACTTTGTTCAACACAGATTTTCATGATGACACGTTCGTGAGTTCTCACTCGTTCCATCATTTCGCGCATATTGTTAACAAGAATATCAAATTGTTTACTAACTAAACGGAATTGTTTAAAAACCTCAGATAGATTTTCTATTTCTTGTTGTGCATTTTTATGTGCTCTACCGTATTTTTTGATCGCATTTGATGTTTTTTCATGTTGTTCTTTTAACTCTGAAAATTTCTCTCTAGCGACTTCAGGATCAATTGATGTATCATCATCAGTTGATTCTGACTCTGATTCTTCGTCTTCTTCATCATCATTGATATCAATATCATTCGACTCTTTTTCTAAATCTTCAGGTAATTCATCAGTACCTTCTTCAGCATTCGGATCGACGAAACCAGTAATTAAGTCTGATAGACGAACAGTACCACTTTCAACTAGACTATACTGTTCCAAAAGATAAGTAATTGCTTCTGGATATTCTGAAACAGATGTTTGTACTTGGTTGATACCATCTTCAATTCGTTTAGCGATATCAATTTCACCTTCACGAGTTAATAATTCAACCGCACCCATTTCACGCATATACATGCGCACAGGATCAGTTGTACGACCAATTTCTGATTCCACATTAGATAAGACGAGTGCAGTTGCAGCTTCAACGGCTTCTTCATCAGGGACATTGTCTGATAAAAGCATTTCATCGGTATCAGGCGCTTCTTCGAGAACTTGAATCCCCATATCATTTATCATCTGAATGATATCTTCAATTTGATCCGAATCGATAATTTCTTCAGGTAAATGATCATTAACGTCAGCATATGTTAAATACCCGAGTTCTTTACCTCGAATAATAAGATGCTTTAGCTGTGATTGAGAGTTTTGCTCCATATCAAAATATCCACTTTTTATTGTTTAGTAATAGAGTAAAATTATTTACTCAGACTAAATACTTTTTAATATCAATAAACTAAAGTAATAAATTATTACTATAATATAATAGTATGAGCTAATTTAGATTAGCTATATCTGTATTTATCTACTTATGTTCATAATTGATTTTATGAAAAGTATATATTGTTCAATTATTGTCTTACTGCAAGTTCTTGACTATTTGTTAAACTAGTTAACTGAAATAATCATCTCAATATCTTATTGAGGTTTTTTCTTTTTCTCAGCAATTAAGCTGCGTTATTATCTATATTTAGTCTTTTTTCGATAAAACAAGTATTAGGGTCGCTAATTCTTTTTTTTCTGCCTCAGTCAGCTTAGTGACTCTATCTTTAGCAATTAACTCATCTTGTCTTTGGGCCAATATATTATCATATAACTCCTTTAAAGTATGAGAAAAAATGGCTGAGATATCGTCTTCCGCATATCGGTGTTCCCAAATAGCTAGGGTATTTAGCTGTTTAGCAATTGGTTTACCCGTATATTCTGCTAAAATTTGCGCTGTAATGATATTTGGTCGCTCGTGACAAATATTTAGTAATTCAATAAAAATCTCAATCCCTGCTAATTTAACCTGCTTTAAGCTATTGATATCGGGTACTAATTTGGCTAATTCTGGGTATTGTATGAGTAAACCAATTAAAATACGCATAGTCGTCAATTTCATTTTAATTGGCGGTATCTTATCATCCACTGAGGGTGTTGCTGACTCGTTACTATCATATTGCTGTAAAAGCTTATCTATTTGAGTAATATCTAGAAAGCCAAGGTAATCCCCTAATTGCTGTTTTAAATTCAGCGCAAAAGATTGCGCTTTGATCTGAGCAATTAGTGGTAGTGATAATGAACTTAGTTTTGCTTTACCTTCAGGTGTTTTTAAATCAACCTGTACTAATAATTCATCAAATAAAAACTGTGATAGTGTTATGCCATTATCTAAGCGCTGTTCAAATTGAGTTTTACCTTCTTTACGGACAAGACTATCAGGATCTTCGGCTTCAGGCAGAAAAACAAACTTAATCTGTTTACCATCAATAAGTGTTGGTAATAATACATTTAGTGCGCGCCAAGCAGCCCTACGTCCAGCGGTATCACCATCAAAACAAAATATAATATTATCGGTAGCTCTAAATAGTAATTTAATATGATCTTCTGTGGTTGCAGTTCCCAATGCAGCAACAGCATAATTAATGCCAAACTGCGCAAGTGAAACAACATCCATATATCCTTCAACTACAACAAGTTTTTCTGGGTTTCGATTGATCTGCTGACTTTCATACAGACCATAGAGTTGATAACCTTTATGGAAAATCGTTGTTTCAGGTGAGTTAATATATTTTGCTGAGTCATTCGCTTTGATAGTTCTGCCACCAAAAGCAATAATATTACCTTGGCGATCGCGGATAGGAAACATGATCCGACCACGAAAACGGTCATACTGATTGCCATTATCATTACTGACAAGCATGCCAGCTTGATCATAGAGCTTTTTATCTTGTGGTGTTTTAGCAATATAATTGAGTGTTAAATGCCAATTATCCGGCGAATAACCTATTTTATAGTGCTCAATAGTCGTTTTATCTAGTCCACGACGTGTTAGATACTCTCTTGCTGTCTCTGCTTCGGGGGTTGATAATTGTACTTGATAAAATTGGGCCAATTTATCCATCAAACCATATAGATCACGCCTAATATTCTGACCTGATATCTGATTTTGTGTTCGATTCGTTTCAGTTGATGTTTCAACATGAGGTACCGTAATACCTTGAAGATTTGCTAACTCTTCAATCGCTTCAGGATAAGATAAACGGTCATAGTTCATCAAGAAATCAATCGCCGAACCTCCTGCACCGCAACCAAAACAGTAATACATCTGTTTTTTCTCACTGACAGAAAAAGACGGTGTTTTTTCATTATGAAATGGGCAATTTCCCCAATAGTCCTTTCCTCGCTTTTTTATTTTGATTCGATGTCCAACAATATCAACGATATTGATTCTAGCAATCAGATCAACAATAAAGTCTTGAGGAATTCGCTTCATAAATGACTCTATCCAATTATCTATACTATAAAGACAATAAACCGTACATATAGTACGGTTTATCTATGTATCGGGACTAATTTGTAGTATAAGGTGTTGATTTACGACTAACAATTAGTATAAACGAATACGACGCGCATTTTCTCTTTCTAGTTTTTTAGCATGACGTTTTACCGCTGCAGCTTTAGCACGTTTACGAATAGTTGTTGGTTTTTCATAAAACTCACGGTTACGAACTTCAGCTAAGATTCCTGCTTTTTCACAAGAACGTTTAAAACGACGTAATGCAACATCGAAAGGTTCATTTTCACGTACTTTAATTACTGGCATGTGCCTCTCACCTCAAAATTAATTTGGATTTTTACCAACCAGAATCAAAAATGGTTAGCGTTAAAAAATTAGTGCTGAATTGTACTGCCAATGACTACTATTTGTAAAGCATTTTATAATATTTATTGTATAAGCTTATTTATTTGGCTAAATATATTTGATTATGATCAATTACAGTCCGATAATAGTATAGAGAAATAGATGTTTGATAAAAACTAGGAGTTATTATTTATGTCGCCAATTATTGCCAGTCAGTTTCCTGAAAGAAGATTGCGTCGTCTACGTGCACATGATTTTAGTCGTCGATTAGTTGCGGAAAATCAGTTAACTGTAAATGATCTTATTTATCCTGTATTTATTGTTGAAGGTAATAATATTACACAACCAGTAGCATCAATGCCTAATGTTAATCGTATGAGTATCGATGTTCTATTGAAAGAGGCAGAGCAGGTTGCTAAGTTAGGTATTCCTGTGTTATCACTTTTCCCTGCAATAGAAAGTAATAAAAAATCATTATTAGCTGAAGAAGCATATAACGAAAATGGTTTAGTTGTAAGAGCTGTGCGAGCACTAAAAAAAGAGATCCCAGAGCTTGGTATTTTAACTGATGTTGCACTGGATCCTTATACTGTACATGGTCAAGATGGTATTATTGATGATAATGGTTATGTACAAAATGATATTACAGTTAAAACATTAATGAAACAGGCAATGGCGCAAGCTGAAGCTGGTGTTGATATTATTGCTCCTAGCGATATGATGGATGGGCGTATTGGGGCAATTCGTACTGAACTAGAGAATAAAAATTTTGTGAATACTCAAATAATGGCATATTCAGCAAAATATGCTTCTAGTTTTTATGGTCCGTTCCGAGATGCGGTTGGATCTGCATCTAATATTAAGAGTGGCAATAAAAAAACGTATCAACTTGATCCTGCTAATAGTAATGAAGCATTGCAAGAAGTGTATCAAGATCTGCAAGAGGGCGCTGATATGGTAATGGTAAAACCTGGTATGCCTTATCTCGATATTTTGCGGCAGGTAAAAGATACATTCGCTGTACCAACCTTTGCTTATCAAGTATCTGGTGAATATGCGATGTTAATGGCTGCGATTAATAATGGTTGGTTGCAAGAGTCGGCTATTATGGAGTCATTATTATGTTTTAAACGTGCAGGAGCCGATGGCGTATTAACTTATTTCGCTAAACAGATTGCACAGCAGCTCAATTCCGCCAAATAACTTATTTTGTGTATCTCTTTCTACTTAAGAGATACACATTTTTATCTCATTAGTACGATATGGTCTTTATCCCTCTATATAATTCATAGATAAAATAGATTTGAACCTTTCGAGTTAACTTGATACGGTATTATTATTATCAATATATAGGGGTTCATTATATGCAATATAAGCTATTTACTACTGCAATTATTAGTTTGTGTACATCTTTTTTCTGTTGGGGTGATACTATTCACTTAAAAAATGGTGATAATTTGTCAGGAAAAATTAAGCTTGTTGACGATGATAAAGTATTAATTGAAACTGAATATAGCGGTGTCATTACCGTCAATAGTAGTAAAATTGCAACATTTTCTATTGATGAGTCCGTAAGAATCAAACAAGGCCTATTTTCAGAGCCACAATATGCTGATGCAATTAAAACGGCTCAGGATAATAAGATTATTTTGGTAAAAGGCGATCAAACTCAAACGATATCCATTAGTGATGATCTTACTATTACAAATGATAAACAGTCATCATTGGTTGGTAGCGACGTCATTGTTAATGGCTCTCTTAATGCTGGAGCCTATTATAATAAGGGGTCATCTAAGTCTGAACAGTATTCATTAAATGGTAATATGACTGCCAAGTATGATTTGTGGCGACATGGCGTTAAAGCTGCCGTATTCAGAGCTAAAGATGATCAGGATACTAGTAACTATTACTATACGACCCAATATGATGTAGACCGATTTTTTACACCATCTTTCTTTTGGCAAGGTAACGTACAGTATAAGCATGATTGGATTGAAGATATCAAAACCAAGACAAGTGTCGGTACTGGACCTGGTTGGCAAGTTTGGGAAAATGAATTATCTGCTTTATCGTTTACAGGTTTAATTAGTTACCAAAAAATTGATTATCGAGATGGCAATGATTCTGTACATCCATTGGGATCTGTAAAATGGAATTATTATCAATTTTTTGCAGGGAAGTCATTAAAATTTTTTACAACCGGTGAAATTGGTCGAAGTTTTAATAATGATGTTGATTTAGATTTATCGGCAACAGCGGGCTTAGCTTATCGTTTAACTGATTGGCTATCCATTAACACGAGTTTAACAAGAGACAAAAGCACAACGAAGGATGGTGATTCGAGTAACACCAACTATAATATCGGTGTTGGTGTTAATTGGTAAATACGGTCTATCATAAAAAAAGAGCATTTAATCAATGCTCTTTTTTCTATTTATCTTGAGTAATTATTTTTTTATTAGAATAACTAAAAAGCTTTTTCCTATCAATTTAATGCGCTGAATATATCAAGTAGAAAAACACAGCATATAGTGTATAATCTCAAAAAAATATCAATATATAGTTTTTACCGTCGAGGAATAGATAATGCCAGTAGTACTTAAACGTGATGGGTGCCAGACTGCTTTTAATGAAGGCCGAATTCGTGATGCTATTTTAAAAGCAGCTGTAGCTGCGAATGTTAATGATACTGATTATTGTATATCAGTAGCTCGAGTTGTAACTAACCAGATGACTGATCGTGAAGTTGTTGATATTAACGAGATTCAAAACTCGGTCGAAAATCAACTAATGGCCGGTCCTTATAAAAAATTAGCGCGTAAGTATATCGAATATCGTCATGATCGCGATCGTGCCAGAGAAGAGCGTAGTCGTTTAAATCAAGATATCAAAGGACTGATTGAACAAAGTAATGTTGCAATACTCAATGAGAATGCGAATAAAGATAGTAAAGTTATCCCAACTCAACGAGATTTATTAGCGGGGATTGTTGCTCGCCATTATGCTAAGCAATATCTATTACCGAAAGAGATTTCTCGAGCTCATGATATTGGCCAAATTCATTATCATGATCTTGATTACTCACCATTTTTCCCTATGTTTAACTGTATGCTAATTGATCTAAATGGCATGTTAACAAAAGGCTTTAAAATGGGTAATGCTGAGATTGAGCCTCCAAAATCAATTGCGACAGCAACAGCGGTAACAGCACAAATCATTGCGCAAGTTGCCAGCCATATTTATGGTGGTACAACCATTAATCGTATTGATGAAATTCTTGCAAAATTTGTTACTCTTAGTTTTGAAAAACATAAAAAAATTGCTGAAGAATGGAATATTCCAGATGCGGCTAACTATGCTCAAAATCGTACGGCAAAAGAGTGTTATGACGCATTTCAATCATTAGAGTATGAAGTGAATACTTTACATACCGCTAATGGACAAACTCCATTTGTAACCTTTGGTTTCGGATTAGGTACTAGCTGGGAATCAAGATTAATTCAACAATCCATTTTGCAAGTTCGAATTCAGGGATTGGGTAAAAATCATAAAACAGCGGTATTCCCTAAATTAGTGTTTGCAATCAAAGATGGTATTAATCATAAGGCTGGAGATATCAATTACGATATTAAGCAATTGGCGTTAGAGTGTGCTTCTAAACGAATGTACCCTGATATTTTAAATTATGATAAGGTCGTCGAAGTGACTGGTTCGTTTAAAACACCGATGGGATGCCGTAGTTTTCTGGGTGTTTACGAAGAAGAGGGTCAACAAATTCATGATGGTAGAAATAACATTGGTGTTATTAGTCTTAATCTACCACGTATTGCCATTGAAGCGAAAGGTGATGAAGCAAAATTTTGGCAGCTGTTGACTAGTCGCTTAGAGTTATGTAAAAGGGCGCTAATGACCCGAATTGCTAGACTTGAAGGTGTGAAAGCTCGAGTCGCTCCAATTTTATATATGGAAGGGGCTTGTGGCGTACGGTTAAAAGAAGATGATAATGTTGCTGAGATTTTTAAAAATGGTCGCGCATCAATCTCTTTAGGTTATATTGGTTTACATGAAACATTAAATGCCTTATTTGGTAATAAAGTCCATCCATTTGATAGTGAAGAGTTACGTCAAAAAGGCGTTGAGATTGTCGCTAAGTTGCGCGAAGCGGTTGAACAGTGGAAAAAAGAGACTGGATACGGTTTTAGCTTGTATAGCACTCCTAGCGAAAATTTATGTGACAGATTTTGTCGTTTAGATACCGCTGAATTTGGTGTAATTCCTGGGGTGACGGATAAAGGTTACTATACAAATAGCTTCCATTTGGATGTTGAGAAAAAAGTTAATCCATATGAAAAAATCGAGTTTGAGAAACCGTATCCTGAACTGGCAAATGGTGGATTTATTTGTTATGGCGAATATCCTAATATGATTAATAATGTTCAAGCATTAGAGGATGTATGGGATTATAGTTATAGCCGAGTACCTTATTATGGTACTAATACACCGATTGATGAATGCTATGAATGTGGTTATGCTGGTGAATTTTCTTGTACCAGTAAAGGATTTGCTTGTCCTAGTTGCGGTAATCATGATTCGGCTAAAGTATCGGTTATCCGACGAGTTTGTGGCTATTTGGGTAGTCCTGATTCAAGACCATTTAATGCAGGAAAACAGGAAGAAGTTAAGCGCCGTGTTAAACACTTGGATAACGGACAAATCGGTTAACATTGTAACTATCTTATAATTATGCCGCTTTAGAAAACTAAACTTTAGCGGTTATATTTTTTTAGGGTTAACTACTATTTTAGAATATCTATCACTATTTTGTGAAAGCTGGTTATTATTATGAATTATCATCGTTATTATCCGGTTGATGTCGTCAACGGTGTTGGAACAAGATGTACTTTATTTGTTGCAGGTTGTGTGCACCAATGCCGTGGTTGTTATAATAAAAGTACGTGGTCGCTGGATTCAGGTTTACCTTTTACTCAAGAATTAGAAGATCTGATTATTAAAGATCTACAAGATCCTGAAATTCGACGTCAGGGATTATCGCTCTCTGGTGGTGATCCATTACATCCCCAAAATGTACCTGCGATCTTAAAATTAGTAAAACGGGTAAAAACTGAATGTGATAATAAAGATATTTGGTTATGGACCGGATATAAATTAGCTGAGTTAACGGTGACTCAACAAGCAGTTTTACCCTATATTGACGTACTTATTGATGGTAAGTTTATTCAGGAATTAGCTGATCCTAAACTGCTGTGGCGGGGTAGTAGTAATCAAATTGTTCATCAGTTACATAAGAAATAAGCTTACTGACAAGGTTAAGCCTTGATACTGTAAGAATATTTCTTATCGTTTTTTCATAATATGAGTTAGATTCGATAATTTATATTAGATTTTATTTTCTGCATATAAATCATGTTGATTTAGTAGATTCGAAATCGCTTCTCGATAGTGAATTTCTAAGTTTTCTCTACTTGACGAGCTAATTTTTAAATCTGTAATTCGACCATTATCAATTCCATAGACCCAACCATGGATATTTACTTTCTGTCCACGCTGCCATGCTGATTGCAAAATAGTGGAATGTCCTAAGTTGTAAACTTGTTCAATTACATTTAATTCACACAAAATATCCATTCTTTTTTCGGCAGGGAATTCACCAAGTAAGGAACTGTAGCGGAACCAAATATCTCTAATATGTAGTAACCAGTTATTAATTAAACCAAGATCCGGATTCTCTACTGCTGCTCGAATTCCACCGCAATCTAAGTGGCCACAAATGATAATATCTTCAATACCTAGCACATCAATAGCATATTGAACCACTGATAAACAGTTTAGATCTGTATGAATCACAAGGTTGGCTACATTACGGTGTACAAATAATTCACCTGGTTGTAATTCAGCTAATCTTTCGGCCGGAACTCGACTATCAGAACAACCAATCCATAAAAACTTAGGGTTTTGAGCTATTGCAAGGCCTTTAAAAAACTCAGGGTCTTCTTGAGCAACTTTTTGAGACCACGCATGGTTGCGTGCAATCAGGTCAGAAATCTTTTTCATAATGGGACTCTTTCATTAATTAGAGATCTAGTTTACTGATTGTCAATCTAAATATCAATGTAGATTGAATCCTTAATTGAAGGAATCGGTATTACTTATCTTTAGCTAGATTTGCCTAAATTTTCGTTAAATTATTGCTGTAAACTATGATTGTAGTATAAAAATAGCTAGGACAATAAGTATAAATAGGCTGCGTTTTATGATGAAGAAATTTGCTTTAAAACTTCACCACAACGCTTACAGCAATATTGGATCTGTTTATGTTGGATTTTATTATGTCTTATTTTAGTTAATAGATGTTCTTGACACTGGCAATGATAATGATAGCGATTTTGTTGGGTAGGTTTGGGTAATGAAAAGGAGTGAGTTCGTTTCGCGTCAAGTCGAAAAACTTGAGTCATAACTGATTGCCACTCTTTACCATGCGGTTTTACACGTCCAAATTGTTTATAAGTAATGAGGTGTGCTAATTCATGAGGAATGACTTCATTAATAAAATCATCACTATTCTCTAAAAGCATATTAAGATTGATCTGAATTTGCCACTTATTTAATAATGCACAGCCAGCAATGCTCCCTTTTTGACGATAGAAGATTTGTGGTTCATCAAACGTGCAATGAAAGAATTGATTTGCTATTAATAAGTGTGATCGTAAACAGCTCATCACTTTGTTATGTAATAAAATGGGGACTCTTGAATTATTCATTATAGAAAGTTTCTTCACGGAAAGATTCCGTGAAGAAAGGTCTTAATTATTTTAGATTGGCTGCATCACGTAATAGTTCGGCTTTGTCCGTTTTTTCCCAAGGGAAAATATCTCGACCAAAATGACCATATGTCGCTGTTTGTTGATAGATCGGTTGAATTAGATCTAACATTTGAATTAAGCCATAAGGACGCAGATCAAAATGTTGTTTGACTAATGCAATGATTTTATCATGTGAGACTTTTTCTGTACCAAAAGTATTAACATAAATCGAAGTAGGTTCTGCAACACCAATAGCATAAGATATTTGTAACTCACATTTATCAGCAAGTCCTGCCGCTACAATATTTTTTGCTACGTATCTTGCTGCATAAGCGGCTGAGCGATCCACTTTAGATGGATCTTTACCTGAAAATGCACCGCCACCATGATGAGCTGCACCACCATAAGTATCAACGATAATTTTTCTACCTGTTAAACCACAATCACCCATTGGTCCGCCGATAACAAATCTACCCGTTGGGTTGATAAAATATTTAGTACGAGATGTTAACCATTCTGCGGGTAATATTGGTTTTATAATCTCTTCCATGATGGCTTCTTGTAATGCTGAATGGCTAATATCTTCAGCATGTTGTGTGGATAACACAACGGCATCTACACCTTTAATTTTATTATCTTCATAAATAAGTGTAATTTGGCTTTTAGCATCTGGTCTTAACCAAGGAAGTGTTCCATTTTTTCTAACAGTAGCTTGTTTTTTCATTAACTCATGAGCATAAGTAATAGCTGCTGGCATTAAATTAGGCATTTCATTAGTTGCATAACCAAACATAATACCTTGATCTCCTGCACCTTGTGCAAAAGGATCGCTTCTATCAACACCTTGGTTGATGTCCGATGATTGTTTACCAATTGCATTAAGTACCGCACATGAATTTGCATCGAATCCCATTTCTGAACTGGTATAACCAATATTTTTAATGGTTTGTCTAGTTAATTCTTCAATATCAACCCAAGCTGACGTGGTAATTTCACCACCAACTAATGCCATACCTGTTTTAACATAAGTTTCACAAGCAACTCGTGCTTTAGGATCTTGTTTTAAAATTGCATCAAGGACTGCATCGGAGATTTGATCCGCTATTTTATCTGGGTGTCCTTCAGAAACAGATTCTGAAGTGAAGAGAAATTCTGACATAATTAATACCTTTATATTCAAATAAGCGTTAAACTGAGATTCATATCTATTTAGCAGTTTTACCATCTAGACGTCTATTCTAATCAACAAATTGATAAAAATCTAGTTCAGCAAGCTCAATTATCGTGAAAATATTTTCTAGTCATCTTGCATAAAATTTAATTTACCCTAGCATATGGCATATCACTTTAAGATTATGTCACAGGTAATGAAGGGGTTATGATAAATCGAGCACCTAATATATTAGTATTTGATTCTGGTATTGGTGGGATATCTGTTTATGACGAAATCCGTCAAAAAATACCAAATGCTAATTATATCTATTTATTTGATAATGAAGCTTTTCCTTATGGTGATAAATCAATAGATTATTTGATTGGACGGGTAAAATCCGTTATTCATAAAGCAATCTCTCTATTTTCTATCGATATTATTGTTATTGCATGTAATACAGCTAGTACTATCTGCTTACCTTCATTACGAGAGTCTTTGCAAATTCCAATTGTCGGTGTTGTACCTGCGATTAAACCAGCAACTAAAGTAACTAAGAATAAATGTATAGGTTTACTCGCCACTAAAGCAACAGTACAACGGGAATATACACGTAATTTAATTAATGAATTCGCTCAAGGCTATAATATAGAATTATTAGGTTTATCAGAGTTAGCGTTGATTGCTGAGCAAAAATTACAGGGTATTGCGGTTAATCAGCAACAGCTTACTTTATTAATGCAGCCATGGTTAACGTTGAATGTTATTCCTGACACTATTGTGTTAGGTTGTACTCATTATCCTTTTATTAAACCTGAGTTAGCTAAAACTTTTCCTTTAGCTACTTTTATAGATTCTGGTTATGCTATCGCTACACGAGTATATAATTTATTAGAACAGTGCAATTTTGAGCTGACTAATATTAGTCAGCCAGCAGAAAAAGCTGATCATTTAGTCTGTAGCACGCAATATAATGAAAGTGTCGAGAAAATCATTCCAATTTTATCTAAATATAATTTCAATAAATATCAATCAATTAGTATTTTGTGTGATTAAAGGTTATTCAGTTGAGTTGAAAATTGCATTTTTTAGCTTGATCTAAACGAGAAGATGTCTATAATGCGCATCCACTGACGTAACGCAAAGCCTTAAAGCAAGGCGGTTGGTTAAGTTGGAAAAGTTAGTGAATCGGTTGAAACGATTTTCAGAATTTGAAAAAAAGGATGAAAAAAGTTATTGACAGATTAAAAAGGAAAGCGTAGTATACGCAACCCTTGAGACAGCAAAACGAAACGCTGTCAGCTCTTTAAAAATTAAGAACAGACAATCTGTGTGGGCACTGTTAGGACAAAGAAATTAAAGTCTACGGACTTAAAAAAATCAAGTCTTAATAAGTGACACTGAAGATTCATTTGAATATGTCAGAAACAGTTATTGAGCATCAAACTTTAAATTGAAGAGTTTGATCATGGCTCAGATTGAACGCTGGCGGCAGGCTTAACACATGCAAGTCGAACGGTAACATGGGTGCTTGCACCTGATGACGAGTGGCGGACGGGTGAGTAATGTATGGGGATCTGCCGAATGGAATGGGACAACAGTTGGAAACGACTGCTAATACCGTATAATGTCGCGAGACCAAAGTGTGGGACTTTCGGGCCACATGCCATTTGATGAACCCATATGGGATTAGCTAGTAGGTGGGGTAATGGCTCACCTAGGCGACGATCTCTAGCTGGTCTGAGAGGATGACCAGCCACACTGGAACTGAGACACGGTCCAGACTCCTACGGGAGGCAGCAGTGGGGAATATTGCACAATGGGGGGAACCCTGATGCAGCCATGCCGCGTGTATGAAGAAGGCCTTAGGGTTGTAAAGTACTTTCGGTGATGAGGAAGGTACTTGGTCTAATAGGCCAAGTAATTGACGTTAATTACAGAAGAAGCACCGGCTAACTCCGTGCCAGCAGCCGCGGTAATACGGAGGGTGCGAGCGTTAATCGGAATGACTGGGCGTAAAGGGCATGTAGGCGGATGATTAAGTTAGGTGTGAAATCCCCGAGCTCAACTTGGGAATTGCATTTAAAACTGGTCGTCTAGAGTATTGTAGAGGAAGGTAGAATTCCACGTGTAGCGGTGAAATGCGTAGAGATGTGGAGGAATACCGGTGGCGAAGGCGGCCTTCTGGACAGATACTGACGCTGAGATGCGAAAGCGTGGGGAGCAAACAGGATTAGATACCCTGGTAGTCCACGCTGTAAACGATGTCGATTTGGAGTTTGGGGGCATGTCCCTTGGGCTCCGGAGCTAACGCGTTAAATCGACCGCCTGGGGAGTACGGCCGCAAGGTTAAAACTCAAATGAATTGACGGGGGCCCGCACAAGCGGTGGAGCATGTGGTTTAATTCGATGCAACGCGAAGAACCTTACCTGGTCTTGACATCCATAGAATCTTTCAGAGATGAGAGAGTGCCTTCGGGAGCTATGAGACAGGTGCTGCATGGCTGTCGTCAGCTCGTGTTGTGAAATGTTGGGTTAAGTCCCGCAACGAGCGCAACCCTTATCCTTTGTTGCCAGCGGTTTGGCCGGGAACTCAAAGGAGACTGCCGTTGATAAAGCGGAGGAAGGTGGGGACGACGTCAAGTCATCATGGCCCTTACGACCAGGGCTACACACGTGCTACAATGGCGTATACAAAGGGAAGCGAAGGAGCGATCTGGAGCGGACCTCCTAAAGTACGTCTAAGTCCGGATTGGAGTCTGCAACTCGACTCCATGAAGTCGGAATCGCTAGTAATCGTGAATCAGAATGTCACGGTGAATACGTTCCCGGGCCTTGTACACACCGCCCGTCACACCATGGGAGTGGGTTGCACCAGAAGTAGATAGCTTAACCGAAAGGAGGGCGTTTACCACGGTGTGATTCATGACTGGGGTGAAGTCGTAACAAGGTAACCGTAGGGGAACCTGCGGTTGGATCACCTCCTTACGAAGTTCCTGACAGTGTTCACATAGATTGTTTGTTTGAAGTTGTAAAAGATCATTTAGTCCCCTTCGTCTAGAGGCCTAGGACATCGCCCTTTCACGGCGGTAACAGGGGTTCGAATCCCCTAGGGGACGCCATTTAAAGACGGATGATTGAATGCAACGAATAATATATTGATAAGTGTACTAATTAGTGCATTGATTAATATAGCTCTTTAACAAAATGGAACAAGCTGAAAAGAAACGAGTTCTCGTTTTATGGAGGCGTTGATGTGAATGATTTCACGTTGATGTTGAAATAGAAAGAGAAAAAAACAAGCGAAATTGAAAAAGCCAAGACAACTGTAAGTTGTAAGGTTAAGAAATTAAGCGTACACGGTGGATGCCTAGGCAATCAGAGGCGAAGAAGGACGTGTTAATCTGCGAAAAGCGACGGTGAGCTGGTAAAGAGCGTTATAGCCGTCGATGTCCGAATGGGGAAACCCAGTGCAATAATGCACTATCATTAGTTGAATAAAATAGATTAATGAGGCGAACCGGGAGAACTGAAACATCTCAGTACCCCGAGGAAAAGAAATCAACCGAGATTCCCAAAGTAGCGGCGAGCGAAATGGGAGGAGCCCAAAGCGGGTAGCTTGATGTGTAAATGGAAGTATCTGGAAAGGTACACGATAGAGGGTGATAGTCCCGTACATGAATATGCATGAAGTGGAAGCTTGAAGAGTAGGGCGGGACACGTGGTATCCTGTCTGAATATGGGGGGACCATCCTCCAAGGCTAAATACTCCTGATTGACCGATAGTGAACTAGTACTGTGAAGGAAAGGCGAAAAGAACCCCGGCGAGGGGAGTGAAATAGAACCTGAAACCGTGTACGTACAATCAGTGGGAGCATCTTTATGGTGTGACTGCGTACCTTTTGTATAATGGGTCAGCGACTTATATTCTGTAGCAAGGTTAACCGAATAGGGGAGCCGAAGGGAAACCGAGTCTTAACTGGGCGTTAAGTTGCAGGGTATAGACCCGAAACCCGGTGATCTAGCCATGGGCAGGTTGAAGGTTGGTTAACACTAACTGGAGGACCGAACCGACTAATGTTGAAAAATTAGCGGATGACCTGTGGCTGGGGGTGAAAGGCCAATCAAACCGGGAGATAGCTGGTTCTCCCCGAAAGCTATTTAGGTAGCGCCTCATGTATAACTGTTGGGGGTAGAGCACTGTTTCGGCTAGGGGGCCATCCCGGCTTACCAACCCGATGCAAACTCCGAATACTGACAAGTTGAGCATGGGAGACACACGGCGGGTGCTAACGTTCGTCGTGAAGAGGGAAACAACCCAGACCGCCAGCTAAGGTCCCAAAGTCATAGTTAAGTGGGAAACGAAGTGGGAAGGCTTAGACAGCTAGGATGTTGGCTTAGAAGCAGCCATCATTTAAAGAAAGCGTAATAGCTCACTAGTCGAGTCGGCCTGCGCGGAAGATGTAACGGGGCTAAAACTATGCACCGAAGCTGCGGCAGTGTGTAAATAACATATTGGGTAGGGGAGCGTTCTGTAAGCCGTAGAAGGTGTCTTGTGAGGGATGCTGGAGGTATCAGAAGTGCGAATGCTGACATAAGTAACGATAATGCGGGTGAAAAGCCCGCACGCCGGAAGACCAAGGGTTCCTGTCCAACGTTAATCGGGGCAGGGTGAGTCGACCCCTAAGGCGAGGCAGAGATGCGTAGCTAATGGGAAACGGGTTAATATTCCCGTACTGGATGTGACTGCGATGGGGTGACGGAGAAGGCTAGGTTTACCGGGATAGGTCCGCAAGGAGCCCGGGTTAAGCAAGTAGGGGTGTGATTAGGCAAATCCGGTCACTAAAACTCTGAGATGCGATGACGAGGCACTAAGGTGCTGAAGTAATTGATGCCCTGCTTCCAGGAAAAGCCTCTAAGCTTCAGGTTACATGCAATCGTACCCGAAACCGACACAGGTGGTCAGGTAGAGAATACTCAGGCGCTTGAGAGAACTCGGGTGAAGGAACTAGGCAAAATGGTGCCGTAACTTCGGGAGAAGGCACGCTGATGGTAATTGAAATCCCACGCGGACGTAGGTGAAGTCAGTCGAAGATACCAGCTGGCTGCAACTGTTTAATAAAAACACAGCACTGTGCAAACACGAAAGTGGACGTATACGGTGTGACGCCTGCCCGGTGCTGGAAGGTTAATTGATGGGGTTATCCGTAAGGAGAAGCTCTTGATCGAAGCCCCAGTAAACGGCGGCCGTAACTATAACGGTCCTAAGGTAGCGAAATTCCTTGTCGGGTAAGTTCCGACCTGCACGAATGGCGTAATGATGGCCAGGCTGTCTCCACCCGAGACTCAGTGAAATTGAATTTGCCGTGAAGATGCGGTGTACCCGTGGCAAGACGGAAAGACCCCGTGAACCTTTACTATAGCTTGACAGTGAACATTGAGCCTTAATGTGTAGGATAGGTGGGAGACGAAGAAGTGTGGACGCTAGTTTGCATGGAGTCGACCTTGAAATACCACCCTTTAATGTTTGATGTTCTAACGTAGGGCCCTGAATCGGGCTTGCGGACACTGTCTGGTGGGTAGTTTGACTGGGGCGGTCTCCTCCCAAAGAGTAACGGAGGAGCACGAAGGTTAGCTAATCCTGGTCGGACATCAGGAGGTTAGTGCAATGGCATAAGCTAGCTTGACTGCGAGAGTGACGGCTCGAGCAGGTACGAAAGTAGGTCATAGTGATCCGGTGGTTCTGAATGGAAGGGCCATCGCTCAACGGATAAAAGGTACTCCGGGGATAACAGGCTGATACCGCCCAAGAGTTCATATCGACGGCGGTGTTTGGCACCTCGATGTCGGCTCATCACATCCTGGGGCTGAAGTAGGTCCCAAGGGTACGGCTGTTCGCCGTTTAAAGTGGTACGCGAGCTGGGTTTAGAACGTCGTGAGACAGTTCGGTCCCTATCTGCCATGGGCGTAGGAAAATTGAGAGGGTTTGCTTCTAGTACGAGAGGACCGAAGTGAACGCACCGCTGGTGTTCGGGTTGTGATGCCAATTGCATTGCCCGGTAGCTACGTGCGGAATAGATAAGTGCTGAAAGCATCTAAGCACGAAACTAGCCTTGAGATGAGTTTTCCCAGACTATATGTTTGTAAGGTCCGTTCGAGACTAGGACGTAGATAGGTCAGGTGTGTAAGTGTAGCGATACATTGAGCTAACTGATACTAATGAACCGAGAGTCTTAACCTTACAACTTAGAGTTGTTTTGGATTTAAAATCGCGAGTTGAGAGAAAAAGCTTGTTCTAGTTGTTAGAAAGCGAGACAGAGTTATGTCTGGCGGCGATGTTGCGGTGGACCCACCTGATCCATGCCGAACTCAGAAGTGAAACGCCGTGAAGCCGATGGTAGTGTGGGGTCCCCCCATGTGAGAGTAGGTCACCGCCAGACTATTAAATAAAACAGAAACCCGACTACGTTCGGGTTTTTTGTTGCCAAAAATTTAATATTAAGTTAGAAATACTAACTAATTTTAATTGTATATTTTAGTAACGTTATGATTAGATAACGTTAATTTAAAAAGTATTATCGCTTGTTATAGTTATTAATATAGTTATTAAAGAAGCGAGACAGAGTTATGCCTGACGGCGATGTTGTGGTGGAACCACCTGATCCATGCCGAACTCAGAAGTGAAACGCCGTGAAGCCGATGGTAGTGTGGGGTCCCCCCATGTGAGAGTAGGTCACCGTCAGACTATTTAATCAAGTAGAACCCGCTTAATGCGGGTTTTTTTGTATATAAAATACAGGTTATAGATTATTGTAGTAGTCAATATACGTTTTTTCAGTGTTACAAATAATTTGATATTGATAGAGCTATCGTTAAACTAATATTATCGCTTTTGGTTATAGAAATAGAATAAGTTACTCATTGGATAGTCATTTTTTAGATGTGAAAAAGGATTGTATAGAAAAGCTAATGATATGCCAGAGATTAGGTAATCCTCCCATTTTTAATGGAAGTTAGGCGTAGAATTTTGCTGTTGTATTAATTTAAGTTTTTGCATCGGTGTGATCCCACCAATTCCCATATTAGGTCTTTCATGATTATATGTCCATAACCAATCCGTTGCTTTACCTTGTAATTCACTAATCTCGTTGTAAATATAATGACTTAGCCAATCATAACGAACCGTGCGATTAAAACGTTCAATATAGGCATTTTGCTGAGGATTACCCGGCTGGATAAAGCATAATGTTATTTTGTGCTTTTTAGCCCAACTCGCTAAAAGATGGCTGATATATTCGGGCCCATTATCACAGCGAATCGATTTTGGTTTTCCTCGCCATTCAATAATTTGATTTAATGACCTAATGACACGCTCTGCTGGCAACGAAAAATCAACGTCAATCGTTAAGCCTTCTCGGTTAAAATCATCAATGACATTGAATAAGCGGCAACACCTACCATCGGCTAACTGGTCATGCATAAAATCCATTGACCAACATTCGTTAATGTTTTGAGGAACCGCTAAAGGCTCTGGCTTTTCTCTTTTTAAACGCTTATGAGGCTTGATACGTAAGTTAAGTGATAGTTCGCAGTAAATGCGATAAACTCGCTTATGATTCCATGTATAACCTTTTACATTGCGTAAATATAAAAAACACAAGCCAAATCCCCAATTTCGTTGTTGCTCTGTTAATTCAATTAAATGAGCAGCAATGATTTGGTTTTCGCTTATTAATATCGGCTCATAACGATAGCAGGTTTCACTCACACAAAATGTTCGACATGCTTGTGAAACAGCCATTCTATTTTGTTTGACGACCTCTTTCGCTAACATTTTTCGCTCAGAAGCCTTCACCACTTTTTTGTCATGGCTTCCTGTATGACTTCGGCTTTAAGCCTTTCTTCTGCATACATTTTTTTGAGTCGACGATTTTCATCTTCTAGTTCTTTCATTCTAGCCATTAGCGATGTATCCATGCCACCGTATTTGGCTCGCCATTTATAGAATGTTGAATTTGCCATTCCATGCTCTGGGCATAACTCGGGTACGGGAATACCATTTTCGGCTTGTTTTAATATATTGAGTATTTGATTGTCTGTAAACGTTGTTTTTTTCATGTTTTTCTCCGAACATTATAGTAAGAGAAAATTCTACTTTTGACTTCTATTATTTTTAGGGGGGATTACCATTATATTAATGTATAAAATAAATTATCTCATTTACCAGAAAACTCTCTAAAATAGATCATTTAGGTAAACGAGATTCATCATTGATGAGCGAGGATTAGTGCTTACGTTCTACAGCTAATAGAGTCAGTCTTTGTAACGCATCTTTATAAGGAGAATCTGGCAGTATTTCAATCACTTTTGCTGCTTTCTCAGCTTCTTTTTGAGCGGCTTGGTAAGTAAACTCTAATGAACCACATTCACTCATTACGTTTAATACTTTCTTTAAAAGGTGTCGGCCATTACCGTCTTCAATCGCTTTTCTTATTATCGCCGCATCCTCGGCATTTTTTGTGTGATTCATTGCATGTAATAGAGGAAGAGTTGGTTTACCTTCATTTAAGTCATCACCAAGGTTCTTACCTAATATTGCTGCATCTTCAGCGCTGTAATCAAGTAAGTCATCAATTAATTGAAAAGCCGTTCCTAAATAGCGACCGTAGTTTTGTAAGGCTAATTCCAACTCTTCGGACGTTTCACTGATCAATGCAGCACTATGAGACGTTGCTTCAAATAATCTAGCTGTTTTACGATAAATCACATCCAAATATTGCTCTGTAGTGATATCCGGATCGTTACAATTAATTAATTGCTGTACTTCGCCTTCTGCTATCACATTCGTGGCTTCAGACATTACTTTAAGGACCGGTAATGAATTAATACTTACCATCATTTGAAATGAACGAGTATAAATATAATCGCCAACTAAAACACTTGCTGCATTACCATATAATGCATTAGCAGTTGAACGACCTCTTCTTAAATCGGATTCATCAACAACATCATCATGTAAGAGTGTTGCTGTATGAATAAACTCAACGAATGCTGCCGCCATAATATGCTTATCACCTTTGTAGGATAAGGCTCTAGCAGCTAGAAGCATAATAATTGGTCGGATACGTTTACCACCACTACTGATAATATAATTACCCAATTGATTGATTAGAACAACATCTGATGACAACTGATTTTGTATTGTATTATTAACTTTCTGTAGATCATCTTTAATTAGATTGATAATTTGTTGCATTAAAATTTGACCTTTAACTCGCTACTTTTATAGCAGATATCCAAATTACTATTATCCGTTAAAACACCACTTACAACAAGATGACTCTGACTATTTTATTAATAAAAAGATAAAATATAAATTAAAAAATTGGAAATGATAACTATTTTCATTTAAAATACAGGGGTTGATAACTTAATTTTTTAAATATAAGCTGATGATGGAAAAGCTCTGTAAACCCAAAAAGAAGACTTCTAATTTTTATACACCTATTTCTGCTGTAGCGCATTTATGTGTGTTAGGCCTGTTATTAGGAGGGAGTTTTTTTTCTGAAAGAGCTATATTAGCCGCAGATGGTGATAACTCAATAAAAGCAGTTATGATTGACTTATCAATGATGGCCGCTCCCGAACAATCACTTGTCGAAGATTCACCTCAACTAAACAGTCCGCAAGAACCCGAAGTTGAGGTTGATAATGAAGTAACTGAAATTGTCCAAGATAATAATACTAAGCCGGATGTTACCCCTGATATTATTGTAGAAAAAGAAGTTATTGAAAAGTTAGCTCCTGTGAAGGATGCTCAGTTGGTTGTCGCTGAAAAATTGCCAGAAAAAGAGCAAAAATCACCACCACCTGTAAAAAAATCTTCAGTTGCACAAGTTAAACAAGAAGTAAAAACAGATAAAATTGCAGAGACTGCAGTAGCTCCAACCATCTCTTCTAATACCCAGTTTGCAGCTACTCCAACTGCGATTAATCGCAAGTTCCCTGAGTATCCACGTAAAGCCCTTGATATGCGTATTGAAGGGCATGTCATTGTGTTATTTGATATCGGTATCCATGGTAATGTTGAAAATATCCGTATTTTAGAGTCTAAGCCGAATAGTATTTTTAATCGTTCAGTTATTCAGGCAATGAAACAGTGGAAGTACCAACCGATTAAAGCAAAAGATCTTACTGTTAAGATTGTGTTTAATCGAAATAAATCGATTAATATTGATAAAGCTTAAAGCAATTAAGATCTTAGTCTTTGGACTCATTATTAACTTAATATATTCATTGTTTATATTAAGTTAATAGCAAGTTAATTAAATAGTGATTAGCGATAGTTATGTAGTTGGCTCATCAGCATTTCAATTTCAAGCGGTTCTTTAGGTACATCACTGGTTAATATCTCATTACCATCTTTAGTTATGAGAATATTATCTTCAATACGGATACCAATGCCTTTATATTGCTCCGGAACATCTGCATCTTTATTTATGTATAGACCAGGCTCAATTGTAAGTACCATACCGGGGGCTAAAATACGATCTCTACTAGGTGTTTTATAGTCACCAACATCGTGAACATCGATTCCTAACCAGTGACCTAGTCCGTGCATATAAAACTTAGTATAGGTTTTTTCTGCAATTAATTGTTTAATATCACCTTGCATTATTCCTAAGCGAACTAAGCCTTCAACCATAATAGTGATAACTTGATCATTCACCTCTTTTATCGAAATACCAGGTTTAAATAGCTCAATCGCTCGGTATTGTGATTGGAGTACAATATCATAAATTTCTTTTTGGGCTTGACTAAATTTGCCATTAATAGGGAAGGTACGAGTAATATCTCCTGCATAGTATTGGAACTCACAACCAGCATCTATCAGAACGAGATCGCCATCTTTGAGTAATTGATCATTATTTTCATAATGTAAAATGCACCCATTATTACCACCCCCTACAATAGTATTATAAGATGGATTTCTTGCTCCATGTTGTGCGAACTCGTGTAATATTTCTGCTTCTAGTTGATATTCATACATATCGGGTTTACAGGATTGCATGGCTCGAATATGACCTTTCGCCGTAATTTTACCAGCCTGACGCATGATTGATATTTCATATTCAGACTTAAATAGTCGCATTTCATGCAATATGGGTCGCCAGTCGATAATAGTGTCTGGAGCATTTAAACCTTGTCTTAAACCATTCCTTAGTGTAGACATTAGCTGATTAACGATTTTTTCTGCATATCGATATTGTTGGCTTGCATGGTATAAAGCTTGCTTCCCAGTAACAATGCTTGGCAAAATTTCACTAATCTGATCAAAAGGATAGGCTTGATCGACATGGAGAGTGGATAATGCAGCTTGTTGCCCTAATCGATACCCTGTCCACGTTTCGGCTAATGGATCCTTGGTACGATTAAATACGATTGTTTGATAGTCATGATTGGCTTCTTTTACTAATACAAATACTGCTTCAGCTTCATTAAATCCAGTAAGGTACCAAAAGTCACTGTTTTGTCGATAAGGGTAATGTGTATCGTTGCTTCTAACGGCTTCCGGTGCAGCAAAAAAAATGGCGACGCTATTCTCAACCATTTTATTTAAAACATTACGCCGACGAGAAATAAGTTCATTGATCATGTTATAACCTATTTTTAATTAATAATATTCATCTGTAATGAACGGTAAATGATTTTGTACAATATCGTTCTTTTTGAATTGGTAATATTTTGCTCTTAAGTGCTTTTAGATAAGTCGGATATAATTGGGATGACTTATCTTGTTTAAGCTGCATTTAAGACTTCAGATAGAAAAAGTATAGACTAGTGTACCGTTGTAGACTGATGATATTCACTAAATTCATCATGACATAGAATCACAGTCATACGCACATACTCTAAGATCTCTTCAAAGGCAAAAGCAAGTTCTTCTTGATTTTCTTCTTCATCATAGCCTAACTGAGTGATCTGTCTTAGATCATAGATAGCTTCCCCTACGTCACCTTTAACTTTAGCCAATTGTGGCTGAGCGAGTCCTAAACCAAGTAAAAAATGGTTAACCCAACCAACGAGATCATTAATTTGGCTAAATAGATCTTGTTCATTGAGTAAGAGTTGAAATTCAAAATTATCATCATTCAATTGGGTTTTTATTTGATCATAAAGTTTGCAAATAAGTGTCAACAATGAATCCGCGATAGGCTTTCCATCATTTACCATATCATTAAGTAATACTTTCCAACTTTCATCACTGTTTCCCCCTGCTAATATACCAGAAAGAAAACCATGCAATTCAGCCGCAGTTAATCCTATTTGTTGATTTTTTAACTCATCATTGATTGTTTTATACATAGAGAATATTGGCCTTGAATGTAGGATCGAAATAGTTAACCAGATGAATAGTATATACAATAATTAAATTATACGGAATGATTATTCATTTTAGTGATTGCACATTTTATTGTAAAATTAGTTAAAAAAATAAATATAATAAGGAATTATGATGAATACCGAGCTCTCCGATAAAAAATCTTTTATCACTCCAGAACTTGATTACCGTTTTTGTGCTACATGGCCAAAAATGGTTAGATGGCTTTTAGTCATTCCCACCATCATTATTAGTGCTGTTATTTTTAATTTTAGTATTGGTCTTATTTTTAATGTTCTATTAGTCAATTTTAGTCATTTAGCGGTACTTATTTTAAGTATTCAATCTTTTGCACTGTGGTTATTTATAAGTAAAATAACGATATTTATGATACCAGTGAGTAATAAAAAAAGAACGGGCGGTATGATTCTTATTGCAATTTATTTTGTAATAATGGCTGGTCTGTTTTTATTTTTGACACAAGCTGTTGATGGGCGATTTGTGATTTTTAATTTTATGTGTACTGCTGTTACTGGCTTATTAGGTTGTTTTTGTTCACTTTATTATAAATTATTTTAGTTTTTACAGTTAAACTAAAAGGTTGTATAACTGATTACCTCGTTATAGACCTTTTAGCATTCTTACAGTTCAGAATTGTTACCGAAAAATAGCGATTAGATATCTAAATTACTTAGAATATCAAGAGCATCTGATAATTTTTTAACCCCATAGATTTGTATATCAACAGGTTTTTTCTTCGGGATATTACTGATTGGTACAATTGCTCGTTTAAAACCATGTTTGGCTGCTTCGTAAATTCTCTCTTGTCCACTAGGTACTGGTCGAATTTCGCCACCGAGACCTATTTCTCCAAAAATAACTAGATCTTGTGGTAGTGGTCGATTACGAAAACTCGATACCAATGCCGAGATTAAAGCCAGATCTGCACTAGTTTCAGTCACTTTAACGCCGCCCACTACATTAACAAAGACATCTTGATCGGCCATTTGTAAACCGCCATGTCGATGCAAAACAGCAAGTAATAGGGCTAATCTATTTTGTTCAAGACCGACAGTGACTCGGCGTGGATTACCATACATTGAGTGATCAACGAGAGCTTGAATTTCGACGAGTAATGGCCGGGTTCCTTCCCATAAAACCATTACTGAACTCCCTGGTAGCATCTCATCACCGCGGCTTAAAAAAATTGCGGAGGGATTACTTACTTCTTTTAGTCCTTGCTCTGTCATTGCAAAGACCCCTAATTCATTGACTGCTCCAAAGCGATTTTTATGGCTACGTAAGGTTCTAAAACGAGAATCAGCATCACCATCAAGTAATACAGAACAGTCAATACAATGTTCAAGTACCTTTGGTCCCGCTAGTGATCCATCTTTTGTAACATGACCAACCATAATAATAGCGATGCCTTTAGTTTTTGCAAATCTAGTCAAATAAGCCGCAGTTTCTCGTACTTGAGCTACACTTCCTGGTGAAGATTGTACATCGGCAATATGCATAACTTGAATTGAATCTATTACCATCAATTTAGGCTGCTCTTTTTCGGCAAGCAAACAAATTTGTTCAATGCTTGTTTCTGATAGCATATTGATCTGATCAGTGGGTAAGCCTAATCGGTTGGCTCGCATTGCCACTTGTTGTAAAGATTCTTCGCCAGTGACATATAAGGTTTTTATTTGGGTTGAAAGGCGACACATTGTTTGTAATAACAATGTACTTTTACCTGCACCAGGGTTACCGCCGATAAGGATTGCACTGCCCGGTACAACACCACCACCCAAGACACGATCAAATTCGGAAAAGCTAGTTGAAAAGCGCGGTAACTCTTCTAGGCTAATTTCGGATAATTTTTGTATTTTTGCTGTACCTGTATCACCAGCATACCCTGTAAAACGATCGTTACGATTGGTCGCTGCTGCGAGTCTAACCTCAGTAATCGTATTCCATGCATGGCATTCACTACATTGCCCTTGCCAGCGTGGATAATCAGCTCCACAATCATTACAAACATACGCTCGTTTAGCCGCTTTTGCCAAAATATTTACTCCAATACAGAATTCAATTAACCTTCACTATCAAGGCTTGCAGACAAAATACAAATAAGGCCTGTTAAATCGGCATAATTAATCCCAATTTTGGCTTTTTGTACTACTTTCGGTTTGCCATGGTAAGAGACGCCAAGCCCCGCAATACGAATCATCATTAGATCATTTGCGCCATCACCAATTGCCACTGTTTGCTCTATTGGGATGTTAAATTGGCTAGCCAAATTTTGTAGTGTCTTCGCTTTAAATTTTGCGTCAACAATTTGACCTTTTATTTTACCGGTTAGTCTTTGACTATTATTTATATCAAGCTGGTTAGCATAAACCTCTGCTAATTTAAATTTCTCTTTTAGATGATCGGCAAAATAGGTAAAACCGCCCGATACTATGGCTATTTTCCACTTACGTTTATGCAGTTCTCTAACTAGAAAACTTAAGCCCTGTGTAATCGGTAATTTATCTCTAATTGATTCTAAAATTGTAATATCAGCACCTTTTAGTGTTGCAACGCGTTTACGTAGACTAGTTGAAAAGTCCATTTCACCGCGCATTGCTTTCTCGGTAATTTTTGAGACTAACTCTCCGGAGCCATGTCGTTTAGCGATTTCATCAATACATTCAATTTCAATTGCTGTCGAGTCCATATCCATTATTAACAACCCCTCTGAATGTAATGAAGGTAGATTATCAATAATTGAAACATCAATTTCTAATTCATTCGCAATCTCTTGGGATTTTTTAGGCATGACGCCCGCAATACGTACTACTTGGTAGTTCTTAATCTTCCAAGATGATACGATTACTATTGGCATAGCGAGTTTACTTTGAAATTGCGATAATAACGTCTTATTTAGCTTTTTACCGTAAATAATCCAACCAGTTTTACCTGCATTATAATCTAATGGCACAACCTCACAGCCATTAAGTGAAAGAGGTAATCCTTGCCAACTGTCGATATTTTCTGATAGATCATTAAAATATAATGTATTTCCCATAGCGAGCTTTTGTTATTTATTAAACGAGAATCAAAGGTGAATTATCATAACATAAGCGATAAATAGACGTTACAAATAATTAGTTAGGACAGCGTTATAATTGCTGTAATTTTACTCAGAAATAATGGTAGTAAAATTGGCTAATTACTCATTAAGTTCAGGGTATTATAACAAAGGTAAGTTTTTAGTATGAACGCGAATATATTGTTATTAAAAAGTTAGCAGGAATATAAGGAACTAAGTCCTTAATATCCCTGTTATTGATAGAATATCTCTATTCGATATTATCCAAATTGAAATGGTAATTTAGGAAATACATAGATTAATGCAACTATAGCTAAAATAATAAAAATAATTCTATAGGTGAGTGGTAACTTACGAGCGATATAACCAACAACTAAGATATAAAACCAAATTGGCGTTGCAATAAGTGCATTGAGAGTATCTGTTTCAAATCTTAATAAGACTAAAACAAAAGCAAAAAAAGCTAGGCAAATAATACACATAAATGTGCCGCCAGGCATTTTAAATAATGATTGCTCATGTCTCTCTGAGTGTTTAGTTCGATAAACTATATACGATAATAGAATCATCGACCAAATAAACATAAATAAAATTGCTGATATGGTTGTTACAATCGTGAATGCCGTCATGACATCAGGAACCATATAGATTAATACTACGCCACCAAGTAAACAAATGCATGAAAACATTAATCCATTAGCAGGAACGGCTCTACTTGATAGTCGACCAAACATAGATGGTGCATCGTGTTTTTTTGCTAAACCAAATAGCATTCTACTCGTCGAATAAATACCACTGTTGGCTGATGATGCCGCTGACGTTAAGACTACAAAATTAATTAGGCTAGCAGCTGCAGGTAAACCAATTAGTGTAAATAGTTCAACAAATGGACTTTTATTAGGTGAGATAAAGATCCATGGCGTAACACTCATAATGATTATTAACGAAAAAACATAAAAGAAAATGATACGCACAGGAACGGAATTAATTGCCCTTGGTAAATTTTTAGTTGGATCTTTAGTTTCAGCCGCTGTTGTACCGACTAACTCAATTCCGACAAAAGCAAAAATAGCAATTTGGAAGCCAGCAAAAAAGCCCATCAATCCTTTAGGAAACATGCCACCATATTGCCATAAATTACTCAGTGCAGCAGATGTGTTTGTCTGTTCTGAGTGATAGGATGTTGCGATTAGTACAATACCAATAACAATCAGTGCTAAAATCGCGACAATTTTGATCATTGAAAACCAGAATTCGGTCTCTCCAAACATTTTAACTGTTAATAAGTTGAGCGATAATAGAACAACAATACAAATGAGCATTGGGATCCAGGCTTGCAGAGTAGGCCACCAATGTTGGGCATATCCGGCAATGGCTACAACATCAGCAATCCCTGTCACAACCCAGCAGAACCAATAAGTCCAACCTGTAAAAAATCCTGCCCAAGGCCCGAGTAAATCGGCAGCAAAATCACTAAATGATTTATAATTGAGATTGGATAGTAAAATTTCGCCCATTGCTCGCATGACGAAGAATAGAACAAAACCAATTATCATATAGACAAAAATAATAGAGGGGCCAGCAAGACTAATTGTTTTACCTGAACCCATAAATAAGCCAGTACCTATTGCACCGCTAATAGCTATTAACTGAATATGTCTATTAGATAAATTACGTTTCAGTTTATTTTCTTGTGAAGACTCAGTATTATTAACTGAATTCATGGTATCTTGATCCCTTGAATAATTTTAAATGATAAACAGCTCCATGATATTAAAGACTCTATATAGTGATATCAATATTTTTATTGGGAATCATCATTAAATATTTTTATGATATAAAAATAATTATAGTAACGTGCTTATAATGAACTGTTTTGAGTCTTTTTGCACCAATTTAGCGAGAATAATAAATGATTAAAAAGTTCAACAATAAACGGATTATTGGCTGTTTGGGATGGGTATTAGCGATAACAATGTTAACAAGTTGTAAAAATTATCCAACAGAACAAGGTCAACAATATTTAAATGGTCAGTTACCAACTGTTTTAAATTTATCTCAGCCAACTTTAGGTACTCCGATTAATATTGATGATTATTTGCAGCAAGTAAAAATGATCGAACAGGTGTCCCCATCGCTATATAAGAAAAATATAGCTACATATCAAGCTATTAATCAATGGATAGCATCTCATTTTACAACTAACGAATTTAATAAGGTCGGTTTAAGTAGTTATCAGCTCGCAGGGCAAGATAATTGGGGAAATGTCCATCTTACTGGGTACTATACGCCAGTACTTCAAGCCAGACATCAAGCCGATGAGCAATTTCGTTATCCTCTTTATGCTAAACCTGAACATTGGCGAGGAAAACTACCTACAAGACAGGATATTTATAACGGAGCGTTGAGCAATCAGCAACTAGAGATTGCTTATACTCGCTCGTTAATGGATAACTTCATTATGGAGGTTCAAGGCAGTGGTTATATTGATTTTGAAAATGGTGAACCGTTAGTATTTTTAGGTTATAGCGGTAAAAATGGTCATCCTTACCAAAGTATTGGTCGATTACTTATTGAAAAAGGTGAAATAGATCGCGATAAAATCTCAATGCAAGCAATTAAAGCTTGGGCAGATAAGCAAGATGAAGCGACGATCATTAACTTATTACAACAAAATGCCTCTGCTGTTTTTTTTAAACCACAATATAACGCTAAGGTAGTCGGATCAACTGGAATTCCATTAATTGCTAAAGCCTCTGTTGCTTCTGATCAATCTATTATTCCTGCTGGTTCAGTCATGTTGGTTGATGTTCCTTTGTTGGATGAAAACGGTATTTACGATGGACAACGAGAGCTACGATTGATGATCGCGCTAGATATTGGTGGTGCAATCAAAGGGCAACACCTTGATATTTACCAAGGAATTGGTGATGAAGCCGGGCATCAAGCTGGTTACTATAACCATTATGGTCGAGTGTGGTTAATTACACCACCCCCTAATAGTTATTTATCTTCACCATTGAAGTAATTAAATATTTTTTAATTTTAGCTATTTAATAAATTGTAATAAGTAGTAAGCTGACTATTGCGTAACTGATAATAATAGGATTAAATGGTTATTACTATTTATTCATGAGCTAAAAGGGTTATCAGGGGATAGGATATGACTACAAAGAAACGAGTTGCAGATATTTTGATTGATGTTTTATCAGAAGCTGGTGCTAAACACTGCTATGGTGTTGTTGGTGATACATTAAATTATGTTACCGAAGCTATTCATAATAGTGATATGGAATGGATCCATGTACGGCATGAGGAAGCGGGAGCATTCGCGGCTGGCGCAGAAGCCTTCGTGTCAGATCGTTTAACGGTCTGTGCTGGATCTTGTGGTCCTGGTAGTTTACATTTTATTAATGGTATTTATGAAGCACAGCGCAATGGTGCTCCCGTAGTATTAATTGCGAGTCAATTAGCGACGGATACCTTAGGTTCTGATTTCCCGCAAGAAGTCGATTTTGTCAGTGTTTATAAAAGTTGTTCAGTCTTTTGCCAACAATTAATTAATCCGAAAAATGCTCGCCGAGTATTTACTGAAGCGGCTCAGGCTGCAATTAATCAGCGCGGTGTTGCCGTGATTATTTTACCGGTTGATGTGAGTAAAGCTGAAATTGAGGACGTTGTTACTTATCAACCTCAACAATCTCAATCATCTTTATCTCCTAATTTGAACGAATTAAAGCAGTTAGCCATATTGTTAGAGAAGGGGAGCAATATCGGTATTTATGCTGGAATTGGTTGTCGGTATGCTCATGATGAATTAATTCAGTTAGCTGAAATTTTGAAAGCACCTATTGCTCATACTTCAAGAGCGAAAGATTTTATTGAGTACGATAATCCCTATAATGTCGGAATGACGGGGATGTTTGGTACCAAAGGTGGCTTTGATATGATCAAGTCATGTGATACTTTGTTGTTACTTGGTTGTGGGTTTGCTTGGTCACAATTTTATCCAGATAATGCTACAGTGATTCAAGTTGATCATGATGCGACCCGTATTGGTTTACGTCATCCAGTTAATTTTGGTTTAGTTGCTGATGTGAAGTCCACTTTACAAGCTTTAATTCCATTATTAATGCCTCGACAAGATACGCTATTTTTGGATAAATATGTTGAGTTATATCGCAAAGCTGTTGCTAAATTGGATAAAAAACTCGTCGCTTCATCGGATTCGTTAATTCATCCTCAATATTTAGTCGATTTACTTGATCGATATGCGTCTGAAGATGCTATTTTTACTGCTGATGTCGGTTCTGCAATGGTATGGTTATCTAGACATATTCATGTTAATGGTAAACGTCGTACGTTAAGTAGCTTAAAACATGGCTCAATGGCCAATGCAATGCCACAAGCTCTAGGATTACAAAAGGCCTATCCAACAAGACAAGTTATCTCTATCTCTGGTGACGGTGGTTTATCGATGTTATTAGGCGATTTACTTACTGCTGTACAGGAAAAATTGCCAATAAAAATTGCAGTATTAAACAACCGATCACTTAATTTTGTTGAATTAGAACAAAAAGGTGAGGGATTAGTTGAGCGTTACACTGATTTAAGTAACCCAGACTTAGCTAAATTGGCTGAAAGTATTGGATTCTATGGACGAAAAGTCACTAATGCTGATGAATTAGAGCAAGCTGTTCAAGAGTTTTTAGCACATAATGGCCCAGCGTTATTAGACGTTCATACTAGTTCTAATGAGTTAATTATGCCACCAGCTGTTGGTATTGATGAGGTTAAAGGCATGGCATTGTATAGTGCTAAAGCAACCTTAGAAGGTAAGGGACATGATTTTATTGATTTAATTAAAGATAATTTTATTAAAAAATAAGACCAATCATAATCGATAACTCATGTAATTTTATACGAGTTATCGATTATATGATGGATGTGATTGTCTTGTTATAGGAACTAATTTATTCACTAATAAAGAAACTTAGTTCTGTTTCTTTATCTCTTTCAATAGTTTTAATGCAAGTGCTACCAGTACAGCAGCTCCAATAATTAAACCCAACCAAATAATCCATTGTGGAAAGCCAGATGATTGTGTTTTCTCAGCAGTGATTAGCGCTTTCTCGCCGGCTAATTTAACGGGATCACCAATAAAAGCTAACGGTAATGAATCTGGCGAATCCGTTGCTGATAGTAATGTTGAACTTGGTAATGCTACCGCCTTCGATTGCGCAGATCCCCATGCTAGAATAAACGGTGCATTATTGGCACTATTAAATACTAAGTCGACTTTATTACGATAAGCGATTAACTTAGGTGGTTGATCAAAATAGCTATTAATTGTTGTTAATTTTACTGCAGCAATAAGTGTACCATCAAATTCAATACGAGTTGGTTCATCGTTATAGTCAGTTTTGCGAAGAATACGATCTTCTAATTTAACCCAATTTTGATCTTTATTATCGGTTTTATAAAAAATACTTACAGGAAGTACGCTACGAGAATTATTTAATTCGATAGTCATCGTTTTCACTGGTTGCGGTGAAGGTAGCGTATAGATTGCATTTTGTAAGTCTGAACTATCCAACGAAAAATCAATTCCATATAATGTATTATTTCGCGTCGCTTCATCTGTTGAGGCGGTGACGTTATTAAGTTCAGGAATTGGTTTTTGTGAATATAGAGTAATTAACCAATTACGATTTTTAGTATTGGAATAAGAGGGGAAAGAAATATCCAATAGCGATAATTGACTATTATCGTTATTTGTTAATCGCATGATAGGAACATCACTTACAGTATTATTCCAATATCTTAAATCTGAACTA
This sequence comes from Orbaceae bacterium BiB, assembly GCA_036251205.1. Lineage (NCBI taxonomy): Bacteria > Pseudomonadati > Pseudomonadota > Gammaproteobacteria > Orbales > Orbaceae > Orbus > Orbus mooreae. The sequence continues at coordinate 2,646,541 of CP133958.1, forward strand.
TATGCTATATCTGCCGTTGCTTGCCAATTTTCAGCTTGGTCGGCAAAAGAGAGTTTAATATTGGCAATGGGCTGCGTTACTTTTATATCATTAGGAACTTGTAATAGGTAAGAGCGAGTATACCCATTTGAGTCATGGTCTGATTTATCCAGATTAATATTAACTTTCTGCCCATCAATTGCGATTGAATAATTATTACTAGTTGAGTTATTACTTCGATTATCTAACTCAAGGGGATACATTACCATATCAAATTGCTGTTTATTCTGTTTTTTGTTATAAACATTAATTAAAGAAAATGGTACTGTTTGACCATTGCGATTAAAAACGCGTAAGTCATCCAATTTTGGTGATTGAGTTTGGGTGTAGATCTGTTTATCTAACTCGACTCGACTAAACATACTTTCTGTATCAGTTAGATTCAACTCAGCCCCGAATGCATAATTGTTTGTTGAGTCAACTTCTGCTGATAGTGCATTAAAACTTATCATTAATGATAAACATACGGTCGTATATTTGTTAATTATCATATTCTTATCCTAATCTTTGACATCCTAAGCACTGCTTACAGCGCACTGCTTGTTACTTGTTCTTTATTACTTAATTTTATATTTATGGTGTTTCGTGTTTTGCTCTAGGTGGAATTGGTGCTAAGTAACCAATTACTAACATAAGTAACGCGACGCCAATAAATACAAATGCTCTCATTAAACCATCAAGTTCGACACTATCAACGAATACGAGTTTAAGCACCACTATTACTTGTAATATTGCACCCACAAACCACAGATTACGTAATACATAGCGGTGAGCTATCACAATAAGAATTAAGGCGCTTAATGTCCAGACTAATGATAATACGACTTGTACAATATTGTTGTGCCATAAGACATAAAATGACCACGACAAATCTAATAATTGGCTTATCGTTCGTAGAATAATACTATTACCCCATAAAAATATTAGACTTATTATAAATAAAGATATTAATAATGACGGTGTAATAATATTTGTCTGGACTCTATTTTGTACAACAAGTAATTTACTTACCTGATGTAACCAGACAGCTAACATCATTAATGTAAAACCTGCACTCTCTTCAAGTGGATTGATAAATGGAATATATGTCCAGTAGACGATTTGTCCGCTGCTATATAAACCTGTAATAAGTGAGAACAATAAATAGAGTGCAACGGGTAACAGACCAATTAACCAATACTGTTTTTGATACATTTGTAATGGATATCGACGATATTGCTTTAATACAAAGCAGACTAATATGACGATACAGGTAAATATCATTAATATTGATGCTTTGACGACTTCAAAGCCCCAAGGTAAAAATGATAATAACCAGCTGATATTATAGTATAACCAAGCTAATACTATCCACAGTAAGCTAATATGTAATGTTGAAACGAGCATCGTATTACATTTTGCTAAATTATCTCGATCCAGATAGAGATAAATATAGCCACTCAAGAATGCGAACAACCAACTAAGACCCCATAATCCAGCGTAGTAATCATGGATATAAAATAGCATATTATTAGCTAGAGATAGGAATAATACTGGCCATAGAGCGATTACTGCATAACGCATTACCGACCATTCTATTTTTCGCCCAATCATAAACCACAACCATACCGCAGCTACATAACACGCGATAATAGGCTGAACAATATAATTGGATGATGTTGATAAACGTTCAATACTACCAATAATCCATACTGACCAAGCTAATGCAGCTAGAATAATAAATAGTATTTTTAGTGGCTCTGAGCTAGAGTGTAGGGCTCGATAATAGTGCCATAAACAGGCATTAAATAGCAGTATGGCGCTAGTTACTCCATACAATAGAATAAAGCTACTATTGCTAAATGAATCGTTTGCTGCAACGCTCGAACTTATTGTTCCTAATAAGACGATAATGACACCGGCCCAGCTAAAACGATACTGTTTTTGCGATAATGTTACATAGCTGATTGCCGTTCCCTCGAGTAACCAAACTAATGCGGTACTTTGGGCCGTTAAGGCAAGAGGAACCGCAAGTGTAGTAAACCCTAGTCCGATTGCCAGTCCATATAATGCCAGTTGTTTAGCTTGGTTTTTCCAGCGACGTAGCGTGATGAAGGCGCCGACGAGGTAGAATAATCCAAAACCGAGTGCCGAAAACGCCGGAGCATAATCAAACTGTACGGTAATCGAATATTGCAAACAAAATGCGAGCAGTGGCACTGAAAGTAATAAAAATAGATCGAAAGCATTTTGATTAGGTTCTTTGGTTGTATTACGTACTGAAAGCAACACCGCTAGAACACCATAAATTAACATATTAGCGATGATAAATATCTGGCACTCTAAATAAAACTCGGCTTTAAAATTACTCATTCCCCAAAGGAGCGCAACGACATAGGTAAATATAAAACCGATAAGATTTAATACCCGCCAAGATTGCCAAAAACTAATAACTAAAATTGCGCAAGAAATAAGTAAATAGTAGCTAAATAAAGCAATATGGTTGCCACTACCCGTTGATAATAAAATCGGTGCTAAATAGCCACCAACACAAGCAATAATCGCTAAACTAATCGCTCGTTGTAACACGGCGAACATCACGCTTGTCGAACAAACAATGACGAGCAGGGCAAATGTCAGTAACATCGGTACTAAAGCGTAGAGTTTAAACGCCGCAAATAAGGTAAAGTAGAGAACGCCAATCGCACCACCTTGTAAAATTAAGGCATACAGCTCTTTTTTCTTGCGTAGACGCCAACCAATGGTTAATAAGACTAGTCCTAAGCATAATGAGCCTAATATTCTTATTTCTGGTGATAATAAACCATGATCAATACTGTATTTTAATAAATAAGATAGACCAAAGAATAGAATAATGATGGCAACTTTCGCGACGGGATTACCTTTGATTAGCCATTGAGTGAAACGATAACTCAAGCTATTTTTATCAATCTGTTTTTGTTCAGTATATTGTTGAGTCTTTGTTGATATGATGTTAGGGATCACTTTAGGCGTCGTTTGAGTAACAAGTTCAGCTGATGAAATAGGTGTTTGCGGTGCTAAAGTGGGTTGTATAACACTGGGCGCCATTGCATTTTGTTGCTTAGCTATATCGTGTTGAACGTGGGCAACGGATTCGACAGCTGTCTGTGTTGACTGATTTTTCACCGTTTCACTATTTTGCAACGGGGAGAGCGTATCAATACGCTTTTTTAAGGCTTGAATTTGTAGTTGTAACCCGGTAACGCGAGCTTGTAAATTGGCAAAAGCAATCCAAGCAATAACAAATACAACAAGGGCAATAAGAAGAATTATTCCTGCCATATTTTTCTCTTTTATTATTTATTAGGCTTGCTTAGTATGACAGTAAATGAATTATTTTGGAATAGGATGACGAATGACAAAAAATAGATATTTTGATTTAAACTAAGCATCTTATTTTCAGATGCCTAGTTTAGATTTTAATAGGACGATATTATCTTAATTTAAACTGAAAAATAGTCTATTTTTAGCTAATTTTCATACCTGGTGTCGCGCCGCTATCTGGAGATAAAAGATATAAACCACTTTTATCATCTTTACCACTAGCACAAAGTACCATACCTTGTGAAATACCAAAACGCATTTTACGCGGAGCTAAATTAGCTACCATAACGGTTAGTCTACCAACTAATGCTTGTGGATCGGGATATGCACTACGAATACCAGAAAATACATTACGTATTTCGCTGTCGATGTCTAAAGTGAGTTGTAGCAGTTTATCTGATCCATCAACAAATTGCGCATCTTTAATAAGAGCAACGCGTAGATCTATTTTAGCAAAATCATCAAAATTAATCGTCTCTTCGAACGGTACGACATCAGTATTAGAAGCTACAACAGCTGGTGCTAATAGTGTTTTAGTTTCCTCAATTACTTTATCGATGTTATTCATTTCAATACGTGTAAATAGGGCTTTAAACTTATTCACGGTATGATTAGTTAATGGTAACGCGAGTGAATTCCATTGTAATGATGTATTTAAAAACTCTTCACTACGTTGTGCTAAATTTGGTACAACAGGTTTTAAATAGGTCATTAATACTTTAAATAGATTAATTCCCATTGAACAGATATCTTGTAATAGCTGATCTTGTCCTTCTTGTTTTGCAACAACCCAAGGTGCTTTTTCATCAATATATTTATTGGCTTCATCTGCAAGCGTCATAATTTCTCGAATTGCTTTACCTAATTCACGAGCTTCAAAATAAGTAGCAATCACTTCTGCTTTCTGAGTAAAGTGATCATATAATGGCTGATCTTCAATATGACTAGATAACTGACCATCAAATCGCTTATTAATAAAACCAGCACAGCGGGAGGCTAAGTTGACTAATTTATTAACAATATCGCTATTCACACGTTGGACAAAATCTTCGAGGCTTAAATCAATATCATCAATAGTTGCGGATGATTTTGCTGCATAATAATAACGTAAACAATCCGGATCGAGATGTTTTAGATACGTATCTGCTTGAATAAAGGTGCCACGTGATTTCGACATCTTGGCGCCATCAACAGTGACATAACCGTGTACAAAAATATTATTTGGTTTACGGTGCTCACTACCATCAAGCATTGCAGGCCAGAATAAACTATGGAAGTAAACGATATCTTTACCTATAAAATGGTATAATTCAGTGGTTGACTCTTTTTTCCAAAAATCGTCAAAATTGATATTTCCCATTCGATCGCAATAGTTCTTAAATGAACCCATATAACCAATTGGCGCATCAAGCCAAACATAGAAATACTTACCAGGTGCATTTGGAATTTCAAAACCAAAATAAGGGGCATCTCGGCTGATATCCCAAGGTTGTAAACCGGATTCAAACCACTCTTGCATTTTATTCGCGACCTGTTCTTGTAAAGTACCTGAACGGATCCACTCCTGTAGCATTGTCTTAAATTCTGGTAAATCAAAGAAATAGTGCTCTGATTCTTTAATAATAGGTGTGGCGCCAGAGATGACTGATTTAGGATTAATTAAATCAATCGGATTATAGGTTGCGCTACACACTTCACAGTTATCACCATATTGGTCTGGTGCTTTACATACAGGGCAAGTACCTTTAACAAAACGATCGGGTAAAAACATCTCTTTTTCAGGATCATAGAGCTGTGAAATAATTTTAGTCTTAATATAACCATTCGTTTTTAATCTTGTATAAATGAGTTCAGATAATTGACGATTTTCAGGGCTATGAGTTGAGTGATAATTATCGAAACTAATATTAAAGCCAGCAAAATCGCGTTGATGCTCTTGTTTTACCTTCGCGATAAGCTCTTCTGGTGTAATTCCCATTTGCTGAGCTTTTAGCATGATTGGCGTACCATGGGCATCATCGGCACAAATAAAGTATATTTCATGACCACGCATTCGCTGATAACGTACCCAAACGTCAGCTTGAATATGTTCAAGCATGTGGCCTAAGTGAATTGAGCCATTTGCGTAAGGAAGGGCGCATGTTACCAATATTCTGCGTTTATTCGTCATTTTTTTACCTTTTGTTTTATTATCTAATAAGATTAATTACAGCTGTCGATATTATTCCTTGGTAAATAGCCGCGCAAGGAAAATTTTATTGATTAAACGTTAAATACTACATCAAACATAGGATTATCGCCAGATTTGTGCCATAATTTAACCTAAATTATTTCGTCTCCAAGGTTATATAAAATGGCTGTGCAGGATTTATCTATTGTTAAATCTATATTATCTGAGTTTACTCACCCAACATTGTATAAAAATTTAATTGAACTTGATGCACTCAAAAAATGTGAGTTAGAGAGTGATGTTTTATCTATTAAATTAGTGATGCCTTTTGTATGGGAATCTGCTTATCTACAATTGCAGCAGCAAGTAAGTGGCAAATTGCTTAAAGAAACCCAGGCTAAAAGTATTAATTGGGCAATTGAATATGATATTGCTACGTTGAAACGAGCTAATGAACAGCATGCAATTAATAATGTCAAAAATATTATTGTAGTCAGTTCAGGTAAAGGTGGGGTTGGTAAATCATCGACGGCTGTTAATCTTGCATTAGCTTTACATAAAGAGGGGGCAAAAGTTGGATTACTTGATGCTGATATTTATGGTCCCTCTGTACCAACAATGTTAGGTACGCAGCATGAGCATCCACTTACGCCAGATAATAAACATATGACCCCCATTATGGCTTATGGGCTTGCCACCAACTCTATTGGTTATCTGGTTGAACAAGATAATGCCATGGTATGGCGTGGACCGATGGCCAGTAAGGCCCTGTTACAAATGTTACAAGATACATTATGGCCTGATTTAGATTATCTTGTGATTGATATGCCTCCTGGCACGGGCGATATCCAGTTAACTCTGGCTCAAAGCATACCCGTAACAGGAAGTGTCATTGTCACGACACCACAGGATATTGCCTTGATTGATGCTAAAAAAGGTATCACGATGTTTAATAAAGTGAATATTCCAACACTGGGAATTATTGAAAATATGAGCTATCACATTTGTGAAAATTGTGGGCATCATGAGGCTATTTTTGGAGAAGGTGGCGCGAAGCAGTTAGCAACACAGTATCACACAAAATTGTTAGCACAGATCCCTTTACATCGGTCGCTGCGACAAGATCTTGATAGTGGTAAACCGACGGTTGTGAGCCAAGTCGATAGTCCATTTAGTCAAATTTATTGTGAATTAGCGGATCGTGTTGCCGCAGAACTTTATTTCCAAGGTAAAGTCATTTTGCCTGATATCTCATTTAAAGCACTTTAAATTTTTATCATTCATGACATTAAAAATGTTACTCAGTAAAACAGAGTAACATTTTTATACTATATTTATATATTACAGCAAGATTATAACGAAACATCAGCTGACATTATCTCTTTCAAGCATGTGTATTGGGGCTTAATTAATAAAATGATTGTTTACTTTTAATGGTTGACCACGTTTATTAAAAAGTCACAAGTTATAGTTCTACCTCAAGTCATTTTATTACGATATAAACCTTAATTACGCAGTATTTTTTGTATCTATAATGGTTAAAAATGTAGATATTACCGTAAGTATATTCATATTTTGACTCTTTCTCGAACTTTTTAGATATCAATTAGGATAAATAATTCCGCAGAAGTAAGCTGTACTGACGATTAAATAAAAAAAGCCCAACTAAATATTGGGCAAAATAATAAGGAATAAGAAAGGAAAAATAATATGATAAACATATTATTCGTCAATAATAACATATTTATTGTGGAAATAAAGTGTACATATTTTTTTCCATAAAATATAATTTTAAAAACGCATTTTTTGTGAAAAAACATAAAACCGTGTAATTTTGATTTTTGTATCATCATCAACTATGATAAAGTTATTAACACATGTGGTATAAAAAGATATACAAAGGTGAAAGTGTGATTCATTTGAAGCTTAGGGAAGTTAAGAAGGATCTCTCTGCTAAAGAGTTAGATGTTGCAGAGTATATTCTTGCTCATACACAAGAACTAAAAAATATCAGTATTCAAGCATTAGCTGAAATTAACCACGTTAGTACCAGTACGATTTTACGTTTATGTAATAAACTTGGTTATCGTGGTTTTAGCGATTTTAAAATTGATTTAATCGCTTCTTCACCAAAAAGATTAACGACCGCCTTTTTACAAGATGATATTAATCTTGATGATTCAGTACAAGATGTAAATCGTAAAGTACAAATTATGGAAAAATCCTCCATTGATGAGACGCATTCAATGGTGATCTGCCCACATTTTAGTGGAGAGTTATTTTCAAATTATTAAATCATTTTTTCTTCAAATTGAACAGGTGATAAATAGTTTAAATATGAATGTTTTCTTACTCGGTTATAGTAAACCTCAATGTACCACAAGATCATCGATTTAGCTTGTGCCATATTTTCTAGTTTGTGTCGGTAAATCCATTCTGTTTTTAAGGTATGGAAAAAGCTTTCAGCCACCGCATTATCCCAACAGTTACCTTTGCGACTCATACTACACGTTAAGCCATAAGCCGTTAATATAGCTTGGTAATCATCGGAACAATACTGGCCACCACGGTCACTATGAACAATCACTTTACTTGGATAGCCCCGATGAAGCAAAGCCATAGTTAAGGCTTGACAAACTAGCGAGCTTTCCATATGCGTATCCATCGCCCAGCCTATGATTTTACGAGAGTAGAGATCAAGTACAATCGCGAGGTATAACCACTGTCCGTTCACTTTAATATAAGTTATATCGCATACCCAAGCTTGATTAGGTGTGTCCATGGTAAAGTGCCTATCTAAAATATTTTCAGCGACCGGTTTGTTGTGGTTACTGTGCGTTGTTTGTTTATACTTTTTGCGTTGTTTTGCTTTAAGGTGAAGCTTGTGCATTCGTCGACGAACTCGTTCACGTGATAAACAATAGCCTTCCTCCAAAAGTTCGACATGTAAACGCCGATAACCATAGAGATGCCGATGATCTTCAAATAGTGTTTCAATCTTTTTGTCAAGCTGCTGATTAAACACTGTTCTCTGAGACGGTAATCGCTTTAAATAGGCATAGTAACCACTACTTGACACGTCAAATAGATGAAATAAACGACGCTTAGATAGCGTGTTTTGCTTTTTAATAAATTCGTACCTTGCTATTTCAGGCTCGCAAAGTACTGAGCGGCCTTTTTTAGGATATCGATCTCCTTTTTACGTAGCTCAAGCTCTTTTTTCATCGCTTTATTTTGACGCTCAAGTTCGTGATAGTCTGGTTTTTTATTTGATTTTATCGCTTGATGGGTTGGTTTATTCATCGTTTGGTACATCCAATTACAAAATGTTTTGTAATTTATACCTAAATCATTGGCTGTTTGTCGATAAGTTTGTTCGCTATTTAGGGCTAAATTGATCGCTTCTTGTTTAAATTGGGGATCGTATTTTTTACTCATTTGAGACTCCTTTTTTGTTACTAAAAAGTCTCCACTAAACTAGGAGCACATCAACGATTACAGGATGTATTTCAGCAGATATAGTTCCGTTGGCAGACATCAGATCTGCTCCCAATTTTGCCTCGGCAACACCATTAAGTGAAGCCGTTTTATCTCAAAATTATCGTTGGGGGATTTTTAATGGTAGTGATAAAGCTGAATTAGGTACTACAGCCAATATGACTCTGGTTTCATGGAATGGAGTAGGTTTTGCTCCATTATATTCATCGGGGACTAAGAACACCAATAATACGGTAGTTATTAATACGAGAAGTGGAACGATAAATGCATTAGGGGGAGTTTATGAAAATAATATGAAACTTCCCAATAAGAACGAAACGTACATTAAAAAAAATGTTGGAAATATCCTTAATGTTATTAAATATATTTTATTAGCAGAGGGCCGTATAGCAGGTAGTAATCCTGGAAATATAACGTTACTTGTTTCGGGTTCTGGTGATTATGGTGGAAGTATTCAACAAACAGATATCGTGTCATTTAGTACTCGCAATGGCGGTAATTTAAAAATAACTAATTTAGTGCAAAGTGATCGTTCTAATACTAAGTATGGTATTGAAAAAACTGTAGATAATAAATTCAAATTATGGATGAAAACTGGGCCTTATACAGCGAGTGTGGGGATCGCTAAAATATCTGGAGAATCAAGTAATTCAATAATAGATATAGTTAATGAACCTCTACTTCAAGATAGTGAACCAGATAACATTACTTACGCTACATCTGAAGTTACACTTAAGCAAGGAGATGGTGGGTTTGGTAGCATATCATTACCATCTTTAAATGATTTTAAATCACTTACTAATAACACTGGATTTTATCAAGCTTGGGGTGCGAAGACTACATCACCAACAACAAACTGTCCCCCTGATTCTACTAATTCAACGTTAACCGTGACTGCTAGAAGTAATGGGAAGGTTGCTCATTATGAGGTTATTGAAAATCAGGTAAAAAGTCCGAAAAAATGGATTGGACAATATTATATTGGAAGTGAGATGAAATGGAGTGAAGTGATCACCACAGGTAACTCTACCATTGACGTCAATGGATTTTATAAAAAAGCCTCTCCTATTGTGAGATTAGTGAATCCTACTAGCCAAACGGCTATTGATACTTGTATTGAAGATAACCTACAAAAAGTTGGAGATGGTTTTGCTAATGATCAAGCAAGCAGCGCGCAAGTCAAATATTTGGCGGTAGGGCATTATGAAGTGCATGGTAGCTTAGGTTTTGCAAAATCAGGTTGGTATATTGAAACACCACAAGATGCTAACGGCAATAAAAAGCTATTTGTTGAATATACTACGGATCAGAATAATGTCATCACCGTTAGAACTTATCAAAACTGTTTTGAAAATGGTCGCTTTGTTGCTGGCGAACCGATGGATATTCCTGATGGCCGTTGGATAGATCTTAGACTATCAATGCCCGAAATATCAACCGATTAAAAAATAAAAACTGAATTATATAGACCGCGTTGATCGCGGTTTTTTTATTTGTAAATTTATTGGAGAGTAAAAATTATGGTTACAATTGCGGGTCGTCTTGAAGATCCTTTAGGTAACGCTATTCCGGATTGCCAGATTGAGTTAATTACCCAAAAAAATGGCTCAGTAGTATTAGTACGAACATCTGCCACGAGCAGTCCTGATGGCGCAGGTAATTATTCGATGAATGTTCAACCGGGTTTTTATGCTGTTAGATTAATTGCTGATGGTTGTCCACCAAATTATATTGGTGATATTAAAATTTATAGCGACGCTAAGTCCGGAACATTGAATGATTTTTTATTAAGTCTTGATGAAAGTGAAATTACTCCAGCACTATTAGCACAAGTTACCGACGAACGCCAAAAAGCGCAAGATGCGGCTCAAGCCGCAGAAAAATCAGTTACCGATGCCTCGTCTACATTAGCTAATGTGGTGAAAAAGACAGGGGATACGATGAGTGGGCCTCTGTTAATTGATACAAATAACAACTCCTATTTTGACTTGATAGAAAGCTCAAATAAGGCGATGAGATTATTTATAAATAATGATAATGGGGGAATTGGTTTTTCTGGAAGTGACTCTACATTCCCTAAAACTAGATTAAGATTTATCCAAGAAAATAATACATGGAATTTTGAAAATAGTTCGGTCAAGATCAATAATCAAGTAGCCATGAAACAAGGTGATTATGGTTTAGGATTAAAAAATACCTCAACATTCCATCCTAACTCTATTGAGGATCTACTAATAAAGGAAACCGGTTCAATTCTATTTGTTAATGCAAAAAATTTACCAACAGATACATTTCCAGGTTCTATAAATGGTGTTGATTCATGGTGGTACTTTAAGGTATTGGGTAAACGAGATGGTAATTTCAGTTATGATGGACGTTATTACCTTTCTAAAAATGGTTTTACTGACTCATATATTGGGTTATCTTTTGACGGTCCTAGTTCTGCAAATTATTTTAGATGGCAAAAAATTATTACTAGTTCCAATATATCCCAAAATAATATTTTACAAAAAGGGGATTATGGTCTGGGTGCATCAATAACATCTAACGTAATATCAGGTAATATATCAAACTTATTTAATACAGGATTTTATATTGTTGCAACAGGCGCAACAACAGGTAACACTCCATTTATTAATTGTAATTTAATTGTACATAGAAGAAATGCAACAAAACAAACTGCAATCGCATTTAACTATGATGCTAATAATGTTAAATTTGGAGTGTTTGATGGTGGTAATTGGACGTGGGATACAGCAATAACAACCGCCAACTCCACTATCGATTCAAATGGCTTCTACAAAAAAGCCTCACCCATTTGTCGATTATTTGGGGATGATAATCTCACTGAGATTGAAGGTTTCAATATTGCGGGTTGTGGATTAGTAAATAGTGAAGCGGATGGGGTGATAGCTAAGCGTATTGATGTCGGTCATTATGAAATTCACGGCTCATTGGGCTTTGCCAAAGAAGGGTGGTATATCACGTTACCCGAAGATGCGAATGGGAATAAAAAGATTTTTGCCGAGTATTCCACTGATGATAATCATATCATTACCGTTAAAACGTTCACTCGTAAATTTGATACTGAGCAATGTGAAGTCATTGCCGGAAAACCGATTGATATTACTGCTGAACGTTGGATTGATATACGTTTAGAAATGCCAGTTAACGAAGTCGTTGAGGAAACTGATTTATAAAAATAGGCCTTTTTTGACAGGATAACATGAATAAATGAAGTGGTTATATTATTGCAATTTGAGCGCAGTAAGATAACAAAATAAATATAGCGTTTAGTTTGATACTAAACGCTATATTGTTCTTCAAGCTTAATGTGGTTTTTCATCAAACTACGCCAAAATGATTACAATTGCCACCTAAGCCAAGTAAATAAAATATTACCGGTATTACGTTTTACACCGGGTACATAAGTACTTTGTATAGATAAACGGTCATATTCGATAGAAAATAGTGGCAATGGTGCAGGAAACGGAATCCAGTTATAATCTTTACGCGCAGTGATGCTTAATGTATAACCAATACCAATTCGCCATTTATCACTATTACCCGGTCGCCAGTAAGTCTGGTAAGCATACCCACCAATTGGCTCAATCACATTATGTGAATCTTGGAATTCCATAATATATAGCGCATGCCAGTCACCATCTTTATCGAATCGATAAACGCCAGCCCCGATACCCCAAGGTCTCTCATTATAACTATCAATCTTATCTCTATCATAGGTAGCCCGGTTATGCCAAGTGTTTGCCGGAATATAGAGTTCATATTTATCTGAATTCCACGTTTCTGAAAGGGTGTTTTTAATTCCCTGCCAAATACCTGTATTCTCATCGTTTTTTGAGGTACTTTCAGCGCCTTCATTAGCAAATACAAAAAATGGTAAGGCAACAAAAGAGAGAATCAATTTTTTTAACATTAGTATTACTCACATTAGTCATCAAATTCTCGCTATTTTATTGCAATGTATTCTTTTCTGAAAGATATTTATGAGATAACTAATACCTATTTAATGATCTTCATTTTTTTACATCTTGGATTTTAATTTTGAACACATTTGGAGAGTTAAAATAGTCATTGGTTTAATTGCTAAATACTTGTCTTTATCAATCTTTATCTGTTATATTTTTGAACGTTTATGCTAGTCAAAATAATAGTGATATTAAATCTATGAATTATAATTTAGCGCAGCAAACTTTTTTCGACTCTGATGATATATATGCATGTCAATATGCTGCTGCTAAGGCAGCTCAAATGGCGTTATTAAAAGAAGTCTGTTTATCGCCTAAACCGGGATTGGTTGATATCAATAATTGTGGTTCCCACCGTGATATGGATTTGAATACGTTTATGCGTAGTATTTCGGCGATTTCACCTTGGTTGGATCAATTCTATCTGTATGGAAAATCTATAACGGTGGCGGGGAAATTTTTACCTAATTTACGACCATTAGGTATTCAATGTGAGCAGTCTATGTTTAAAGCTACCAATAATGTTAATACTCATAAAGGTGGCGTATTTGCCTTTGGTTTATTGTTAGCGGCGATTGGTAAACTGGATAATGATCAAATAGCACTTTCTTATCAAGCCATTTGTGATGAAGTGGCAAAAGCTTGTCAGGGACTCGTTCAACAAGAGCTTGAAACGCGCAACTCAGCGACGACTGTTGGCGAAAAATTGTTTAAACAACATCGTTTAACTGGTGCGAGAGGCGAAGCAGAGTCGGGCTATTTAACTGTTCGAAATATTTCATTACCGATATTTAAAGAGATGATGATAACCGGTCACGACGAGGAGACAAGTTTATTACAGGCAATGCTATATCTGTTAGCTTATAATGATGACACTAATCTTGTTTCTCGGGGTGGAATGGCTGGTTTACAATATGTACAAGATGCAGCTAAATCCATTATTGCTATCGGCGGTATGATTCAGCAAGGGGGAAAGCAAAAATTACTGGAATTGGATCAACAATTGATCAAACGTAATTTAAGTCCTGGTGGTACCGCCGATTTAATTGCTATTACTTGGTTTTTAAGTCAATTTAATTAATCCTTATTGTCGCTATAAGATGCGGATTTCTGCGCATCTAAGCGTTTATAGAGTCTTTCTGGTCGACCGATCTTGCCATAGTTTATTTCAATCGTTAGTAATTTGATCTGAACACAATATTCGAGGTAACGTCTAGCGGTTGTTTTGCTGATTTCTGTCTGATTGACAACATCTTCAACAGTTAGTGGATGGAGTACTTGGGCAAATAGATCTTTGACTTTTTGTAAAGTAATCTCTTCAATTCCTTTGGAATGACGATTAATATCGATAAAATCTTTAGTTTGTAGGTTAAATAATTCGTCAATTTTACGTTGGTTAACATGTTGTTGGATACTTTGCCGATAAAGAAACAGTTCAAAACGTTCTAACGAGTGTTTTAAGCGTTGATAGGAGACCGGTTTTATTAAATAGTCAAAGGCACCGTAACGGATCGCTTTGCTGCAGGTTTCCATATCGCTAGCGGCAGTAATAAAGATGACATAGCAAGCGAGGTTATTATTGATAATATGTTCAAATAACTCAATTCCTCTACCATCAGGGAGGTAATTATCAAGTAAAATTAATGTGGGTTGTAACTTTTCTACCATTAACTTCGCTTCAGCTAAAGTAGAGGCAATGCCTAATGCTTTAACTTTGGTATCGCGTTGAATAAACTCTGCATTTAATTCGGCTAAAATAGGTTCATCTTCAACGATGAGTACTTCAATCGTATGGTCGTTTTTCTTATTCATAGTGATTTCTCTTTTTATTATTTAGGTATAAAAACGGAAAAGATTGCACCGTTGGGTTGATTGTCATCAAACAAAATGTAACCTTTCGCTTTTTTGGTATAAGTCGCAACCAGATGTAAACCAATACCATGTTCTTTTGGGCTTTGTGAGGTAACGCCGGGTTCAAATATTGATTCTCGAATATTTGCATCAATACCACAGCCTTGATCACTGATTTCTAATACAATTTCATCGGTGGCATCACTAAGATAGAGGTGAATTGTTTTTGTGCCGATTGGGTTTTTTAAGCAAGCATTAAAAGCATTATCCAGTAGATTGCCCAAAATAGACATAAACTCCGTTTCGGTAATGGAAGGCGGTAAAGCATTTAATTGGCATGCTGCATCAAAGTTCAGTTTTAGGCCTATTTCGTGAGATTTAGCATATTTACCAATTAATAGACCACAGATTGAAGGTACCTTAAAATGTTGAGTAATAAAATCGAGATTTTTTTGATTATCTGATGAGTGTAAAGTGATAAAATCCTCGGCTTCTTTATAACGTTTCATATAAATTAAACCAGATAATGTAGCCATCCAGTTTAAGTGTTCATGTCTTAAGGTTCGTAAATTATCGACATATTGTGTGACTTGCGTTAATTGCATACTTAATAAATTAATATCATTATAATTGCGAAAAGTAATGACCCATCCTTGGATCTCTTGATCAATAATGATTCTAATCCGGCTTGCGATGACAATGATATCGTTAAAATAGCAGATATGATCATGAACATCTTCTATCTGATTATTCACGCCATAAATCAAATCGATTGATTTGATAAAGTTTGAAATATTGTGATTAAGTAAGTGTTTATCTTCAACATTTAGGGATAACATATTTCTGGCCGATTGATTGATATTGATAATGTTATAGTCCAAATCAATCGCGATGATTCCTTCAAAGATTGATTCCATAATCGATTTCTGACTTTTAAATAGTAGCGCAATCTCTTTGGGTTCTAGATTAAACATCTGTTTTTTAATCGAGCGAGAGAATAACCAAGAAAAGAGAAATAGAGCGAAGAACAGGATCACACAGACTAGAATGAAGGGTGAAAACTGTTTTTTATGCATCTCGCTGATATCATCAATCATATATCCCACTGAGACAATCCCGATCACATTTTTATTATCGTCAAGAATCGGCGCCTTTCCTCTTAGTGAGGTTCCTAAGGAACCCTCTCGAATAGTAATAATACTATTGCCATTTAGTACTTCATGATTATCATCACCTACCATCGGTTTATATAAAGAGCCATTGGCGGTATGGAATAAACGACGAGCTTGGTTATCACCAATGACAATGTAGTTAGCATCGCTCTGTTTAAAAATGAAAGTGACTAATTCTGCTATCTCCTCCGTATTTTTCTCTTTTACATATTTAATTAACGTCGGTAATACCG
Source organism: Orbaceae bacterium BiB (assembly GCA_036251205.1). Classification (NCBI taxonomy): domain Bacteria; kingdom Pseudomonadati; phylum Pseudomonadota; class Gammaproteobacteria; order Orbales; family Orbaceae; genus Orbus; species Orbus mooreae. The sequence goes on from CP133958.1 coordinate 2,662,838, forward strand.
ACAACTCCTTTGCCTGTATTTGGGCTTTAATTCCTAAATTTTTATACAAAATAGCCTCAGTGACATTCCATATATAACTTTGTAATAGCAGTAAAAAAATAATCGAGAATAGACACAAGGATAAAAATAATTTATTAGTAAATGACACATTTTTTTTAATTTGCATTATGCTATCTGTTGATAATTTTTATTGTGAAAAAGTTTAGCATAGCATTAAAAAACATAGAGCCTTTAACTCCATAAAAACCACGTTTAAATCATGATTTATATCACAAAATTAGGATTCATCTTTTGTCATTATTAGGGCAGTTTTAATAATCATAACTGGAGATGAAATATGACTGATTTAACTTCTGTCCCCAAAACGGAAAAGGACAGTAATCATGATGTGGCGAGCAAAACTAAATTCTGGCCCTACGGCTGGTGGAAATTAATGGATGATTATAAAATTGGAGTCATTCCATTACCCCTTTTTATTATTGCTGGAATTCTTATTTTTACTGAGGTGATCGTCACTGGGAAGTTACCAAGTGAAATTGTTGTGATGGTTGTAACCTGTGCCTTTTTTGGTTTTTTATGTGGTGAGATAGGTAAACGGTTACCGATTGTAGGGAAAATGGGGGCGGCGGCAATCTGTGCTACCTTTATTCCTTCAGCACTAGTCTATTATGGCATTTTACCTTCACCGATTGTTGAAGCGACCACTAAATTTTATAAAGATACCCATATTCTCTATCTCTATATTTGCTGCATCATTGTCGGCAGTATTATGAATATGGATCGCAGAACGCTAATTCAGGGTTTTTTAAGAATTTTTGTACCAATGGCTTGTGGTGAAATTGTCGGTATGTTAGTGGGCGTTGGAATGGGCGTGTTATTAGGTCTAACACCTTTTGAAACATTTTTCTTTTTAGTATTACCGATTATGGCTGGTGGTGTAGGTGAAGGTGCAATTCCTTTATCTATAGGTTATGCGGCAATTTTAGGTATGGAGCAAGGTGATGCATTAGGCCGAGTTCTTCCAATTGTTATGTTAGGAGGATTAACAGGGATCATCTGTGGTGGTATTTTAAACCGTTTAGGTAAAATGTACCCACATTTAACCGGCAATGGTCGATTAATGCCGCCTTCTGATAAAGACCAGTTAGAAGAGGCAAAAACAGAAAAAGTAGAATCAAAAATGGATGTCACCACCTTTGCCTCGGGTGTGCTATTAGCTGCACTACTTTATATGGTGGGAATGATCGGTCATAAAGTGACAGGGATTCCAGCTCCTGTAGGGATGCTGTTCGCGGCGGTTATTGTTAAATTGACCTCTGGGGTATCTCCTAAAGTCTTAAGTGGTTCACAAGTCGTTTATAAATTTTTCCAAACTTCAGTAACTTATCCGATTCTATTTGCGGTTGGTGTTGCCATTACGCCATGGCATAGAATTGTTGAGGCATTCACATTAACAAACCTTATTGTGATTGTTTGTACCGTTGTTAGTTTAGTTACAACTGGTTTTTTTGTATCGAAAAAATTAGGTATGTATCCTATTGATGCGGCGGTTATTTCATGTTGTCAAAGTGGCCAAGGTGGAACCGGCGATGTAGCGATATTAACAGCGGCAGAACGTATGGAATTAATGCCTTTTGCTCAAATTGCGACACGTATTGGTGGAGCTATTAATGTTTCAGTTTCCTTATTAATTCTTGGTAATTTTTTAGTGTAATTGGATGAACAAGGCTTTAATCACGGTTAAAGCCATTTCTATAACGTTATTAGAGATCAAACATTATTTTACACTTGCGATTTTTATGAAGGAAGAGTTATGAAACTTATTAGTTATTTATTAAACAACGTTCCCGCTTTTGGGATCCTAACCGACGACGGTATTATTGATTTAAGCCGTCGAGTTGGCAAGCAATTTGTTGATTTGAAAGCGGTACTCGTCAGTGAACATGGCTTGCAAACGATTAAAACATATATGAATTGTCCACCTGATTTAACCGAAAATGAGATTACTTTTTTACCCGTTATCCCTAATCCAAATAAGATTTTATGTGTTGGGATGAATTATGCGGAAAAAAGAGCTGAATTTAATGAAACTAGCACTGCTCCGACTATTTTTGTTCGTTTTGCTGATTCACAAACAGGACATCAGACACCCATTATTAAACCGCTTGTGTCTAATGAATTGGATTACGAAGGTGAACTTGCCGTTATTATTGGTAAGGGTGGTTCTTATATTAGTAAAGAAAAAGCACTAGAACATATTGCCGGTTATAGTTGTTATATGGATGGTTCAATTCGCGATTGGCAGTATACATGGTATACAGCAGGTAAAAATTGGCCAAATACTGGAGCATTTGGTCCTTGCTTAACAACGGCGGACGAGATTCCAGATCCAACCGTATTATCCGTTGCCACTTATTTGAATGGTCAACAAGTACAATGTGATACGGTGAGTCATCTGATTCATAGCATACCAGAATTGATCGCGTATATTAGCTCGTTTACTTATTTATCTCCAGGAGATGTGATCATTACGGGTTCTCCTGGCGGAGTAGGGAAAAAGCGTAATCCACCGTTATTTATGCAAGAAGGCGATAAAATTGAGGTGGAAATTAATCATATAGGCCGTTTATGTAATACGATTGTGTCAGAAAAAAGGCCATCTTATGTATAATTTAGCCGATTATGACATTGTTGATCTTGATAAGAGCCAGCGTGATTTGCCCGCAATCGTAAAATTACTCAAACAAGCTGATTTGGACTTCGATAAACAGGTGAAACGCTTTATGGTTGCCAGAGTTGATCAGCAGATTATTGCTTGTGCAGGTATTGATAATAATATTATTAAATGCGTTGCGATTGATCCTGATTATCGAGGCAATAGTATCAATTTGACCTTATTAGAACATACGATGAAATATGCTAATGATCAAGGTCACTTTCATCTATTTTTGTACACTAAACCTGAAAATAAAGATTATTTTAAGGGGTGTGGTTTTTATTCTATTGTTGAAATCACAGATTTAGTTGTTTTAATGGAGAATACGCCAATTGGAATAAGACAATATTGCCGGCATCTCCAGTCATATAAAAAAGAGGGTAACAAAGTGGGGAGCATTGTTATGAATGCAAACCCTTTTACAAATGGTCATTTATACCTTATTGAGTATGCAGCCCGGCAGTGTGATTGGTTACATGTGTTTGTGGTAAATGAAAATGCATCGTTATTTTCATTTACAGAACGCTTGCAATTAGTTAAAGACGGAACGGTTCATATAAACAATATCACTATTCACCCAAGCTCTGAATATATTATATCCAAAGCAACATTTCCAACCTATTTTTTGAAAGATCATATCAATGTTGATCGCGCTTACATGGGAATTGATCTGCTTATTTTCCGTAATTACATTGCGCCATCGCTAAATATTACTCATCGGTTTGTGGGAAGTGAACCATTTAGTGAGATCACCAATATATACAACATATCAATGAGTTACTGGTTGAAAGATCCCTGTGTTAGTCAATTACCACCGATTAATTTAGTCGAAATTGAACGACTAGTTGCTGGTGATGTGGTTATTTCTGCTTCTTTAATCCGACAATTATTAAAAACACAGCAGTATGACCAACTTAAGAAACTGGTTCCAATGTCGACTTGGGCGTATCTCGAAAAGAATCTTAGTCAATTTAGTCATTAATTTAAGGTAACACGATGAAAATACAACAAGAAGCTATAGCTGGAACACTTGAATCAAGTGATTTACTCGTAAAAGTCTGTCCACATCAGGGACTTGAAATTGTGATAAATAGTGAAGTTAATAAACAGTTTGGTAGACAGATTGCATTAGTTGTTAAAAATACACTCAATAATTTACAACTGACTGATGGCTTAATCATTATTGATGATAAAGGTGCGCTTGATTGTGCAATAAAAGCTAGAGTTCAGTGTGCTGTTTTACGGGGTGCACAACAGTCGACATTAAATTGGAGTCATATTTTATGAAAAAGTTACGTAGAAGTATGCTGTTTTTACCCGGTGCTAATGCTGCGATGTTATCTACAGCATTTGTGTATAAACCGGACTCAATTATGTTTGATTTGGAAGATGCTGTCTCTATTAAAGAGAAAGATTCAGCTCGATTATTAGTTGCGCAAACATTACAACTACCGATTTATAAAGAAAGTGGTATTGAAACTGTAGTCCGAATTAATGCTTTGGATACCCCATTTGGTTTGCAGGATTTAGAAGCAGTTGTGAGAGCGGGTGTTGAAGTCGTTCGATTACCAATGACCAATTGTGCCGAAGATATTCATCAACTCGAAAGGGAAGTTGAACGGATAGAAAAAGAGTGTGGACGTCCAGTTGGTAGTACTAAATTAATGGCAGCGATTGAATCTGCACAAGCAGTCGTGAATGCCGTTTCTATTGCACAATCTTCTCCCCGTCTAATTGGTATCGCCTTAGCCGCATTTGACTATTTAGTCGATATGCAAGCTGAACGTGGTGATGGTACCGAGTTATTTTATGCTCGTTGTGCAGTATTGCACGCTGCCCGAGTGGCAAAAATCGATGCTTTTGATGCTGTTTACTCTAATGTTAATGATGAAGTGGGCTTTTTAAAAGAGGTAAATCTGATTAAAAAGCTTGGTTTTAATGGTAAATCGTTAATTAATCCACGACAAATTGATTTATTGCATAACGCTTATGCACCAACCCAAACCGAGGTCGATTATGCGAAAAGCGTGGTTGAAGCTGCTGAAGAGGGGGAAAAGGCCGGATTAGGTGTTGTGTCATTAAATGGCAAGATGATTGATGCACCGATAATTGCTCGCGCTATCACTACTATTGAACTTGCCAATCGTTCTGGCGTTCGTTGCGAAATTTAATAGGACAATTAACATGATTCTAACTACTGAAAACCATATTAACGATTTATTAGTACAGCAACCGCAATTAACTAATATGGTACCCTTCACTGGGGCAAATACCACTACGCCTTATTTAGCCGATAATCATGCTAAGTATACGCGAAAACTCTGCCAATCGATTTCGGAAGCGATTAAAAAGTGTGAATTACGTGATGGTATGACAATCTCTTTCCATCATGCCTTTCGTGAAGGTGATAAAGTCATCAATCATGTGGTTGAGACGATCAGTAAAATGGGTATTAAAGATTTAACGCTCGCTTCAAGTTCATTATTGTCTTGTAATACACCATTGATCGAACACATTAAATCAGGCGTAATTACTCAAATTTATACTTCAGGTATGCGTGGTAAACTTGCTGACGCCATTTCTCATGGTTTAATGAAAAAACCAGTACATATCCATTCTCATGGTGGACGCGTGAAATTGATTCAGTCAGGGGAAATCAACATTGATATCGCTTTCTTAGCTGTATCAACGGCTGACGAACTAGGTAATGCTAACGGTGTATCTGGTAAATCTCAATGTGGTTCACTGGGGTATGCGATGGTTGATGCTCAATTTGCTAAACATGTCGTGCTATTAACGGAAGATATTGTTGCTTATCCTAATAGTCCTGCGAGCATTCGTCAGGATCAGGTTGATTATATTATCAAAGTGGATGAAGTGGGTGATCCAACTAAAATTAGCGTTGGCGCTGCGCGTATTACCAGTAATCCACGTGAACTCATGATCGCTCGCTATGCGGCAGATGTCATAGAACATTCTGGCTATTTTGTCGATGGATTCTCGATGCAAACAGGATCTGGTGCATCATCAACTGCGGCAACACGTTTTTTAGAAACTAAGATGAGAGCTAAAAATATTACTGCTAGCTTTGCTTTAGGTGGGATCACTGCCAGTATTGTTGATTTGCATGAAAAGGGATTAATTCATAAATTACTCGATACCCAAAGTTTTGATGGGGTAGCGGGGCAATCTTTAGCTAAAAATAGACAGCATCATGAAATTTCTACCAATTATTATGCTAATCCTGCATCAAAAGGGGCTAGTTGTGATGAGCTGGATATTGTTATTTTGAGTGCATTAGAAGTTGATCTCAACTTTAATATCAATGTCTTAACGGGCTCTGATGGTGTAATGCGTGGCGCTTCAGGAGGTCATTGCGATACAGCGGCTGGTGCGAATTTAACCATTGTTGTAGCCCCTTTAATTCGTAGTCGTATTCCTACTGTGATCAAAACGGTGACGACAATTGTGACCCCAGGAGAAAGTATCGGTGTTTTAGTCACCGATCATGGTATTGCAGTTAACCCGAATCGTCCAGAGATTGCTTTACGATTAAAAGAAGCTGGATTACCGATATTCACGATTGAACAGTTGTATGAGCGTGCTGTTTCATTAGTTGGTGACGCGGAGCCGATACAATTTTTGGATAAAATCGTCGGTGTAGTTCGTTATCGCGATGGTAGTATTATTGATGTGGTACGCCAAGTAAAAGATTGAGTATTATATGATAAGTTGAGTGCCATCGTTTATGGTGGTACTCATTATCAGGTTACTTTATCATTAACATAAATAACGGGCAATAAGATGAAGTTATCATTTGAAGATGGTGTCACTATTACTCTAGAACAGATGCTTGTAGCTAAAGAACGACGAGTGCAGCGACAATTACAGTATTTGGCGCAATATCAATTACCGATTATCTCTCTGACATTAGTTATTCCCGGTGCGATTAAAGCAAGTAGTGGCACAAAATATCTATTTGCTGAGGCGATGGCAATGGTTGAGCGTTATTTTGAACAATATAATATACAGCAAGTTGCTTTGTACCAAGATCATGCTATTACTGGCGATGAAGCCATTATTGTTTACAATTGTGAGGTCGTAGAGTTGAAACAGCACTGTATTACGATCGAAGAGTCTCACCCTTTAGGTCGTTTATGGGATATTGATGTTCTTGATCCAACAACACAAATGAGCTTATCACGAAACACTTTTTTACATAAACCAAGACAATGTTTGGTTTGTCAAAATTTGGCTAAAGTTTGTGGGCGTTCTCGCCAACATTCAACCGATCAAATTATGCAGGCAATTAAACACAAAGTTAATATTTATCAAGCGAGCTTATCAAACTAAATTACTCATTAGAGATTGAATATAGACTATTTTATACTATATTGACACCTTACAATAACTTTTTAACGAAATGCTGTTGCGTATTGTCAGATAAGAAGCGAGTAACGCATGGTTCAATACTTTTTTTCGTTATATCTTGTCGATTACACAATACCCACCAAATTATTTACAAAAAAATTATTGACAAATACTTGAAATTTTTTTAACCGAACATATTTATTAACCATGCAATAGTTTAGCAACATCGTTTTGTTAAACAAAATGATTGCCAAGGAGATATTTAGATGAGATTAGATAAATTAACTAACAAGTTTCAACAGGCATTGGCTGATGCACAGTCGATGGCTTTAGGTAAAGATAACCAATATATTGAGCCCGTTCATGTACTGGCAGCCATGCTTAATCAAGAAGGTAGTAGTGTAAAACCTTTATTATCTTCAGCAGGGGCAAATCTGAGTTTATTACAACGTGAATTGACTCAGACTATTGATAAGTTACCACAGGTACAAGGTGTGGGTGGGGATATCATTCCATCTCAAGAGTTTATTCGTGTATTAAACTTATGCGATAAACTAGCTCAAAAAGGCGGTGATAGCTATATTTCATCAGAGCTATTTATTTTAGCTGCTTTAGAGGATAAAGGCACATTAGCTGATATATTGAAAAAATCAGGTATTACTAAAGAACGATTTACACAAGCAGTTAACCAAGTTAGGGGGAATGATAACGTGAATGATGCTAATGCAGAAGATCAACGTGATGCGTTGAAAAAATATACTATTGATCTGACTGAACGAGCAGAACAAGGTAAACTTGACCCCGTTATTGGCCGTGATGAAGAGATTCGTCGTACGATTCAAGTATTACAGCGCCGAACTAAAAATAACCCGGTACTTATTGGGGAGCCTGGTGTTGGTAAAACAGCGATTGTTGAAGGACTTGCACAGCGTATTGTCAACCGTGAAGTACCAGAAGGCTTACGTCATAAACGCGTATTATCATTAGATATGGGCGCATTGATTGCGGGGGCTAAATATCGTGGTGAATTTGAAGAGCGTTTAAAAGCGGTATTAAAAGATATCGCGAAAGAAGAAGGTAACGTTATCTTATTTATTGACGAAATCCATACTATGGTTGGTGCGGGTAAAAGTGATGGGGCAATGGATGCGGGTAATATGTTAAAACCAGCATTAGCGCGTGGTGAGTTACACTGCGTCGGTGCAACAACGTTAGATGAATACCGACAGTATATTGAAAAAGATCCTGCGTTAGAACGTCGTTTCCAAAAGGTATATGTAGCAGAGCCAACCGTTGAGGATACGATTGCGATTTTACGTGGATTAAAAGAGCGTTATGAACTGCATCACCATGTACAGATTACTGATCCAGCGATTGTAGCGGCTGCAACATTATCGCATCGTTATATTTCTGATCGTATGTTGCCAGATAAAGCGATCGATTTAATTGATGAAGCTGCATCAAGTATTCGTATGCAAATGGATTCTAAACCTGAATCATTGGATCGGCTTGAACGTCGTATCATTCAGTTAAAATTAGAGCAACAAGCACTGAAAAAAGAGACGGATGATGCGAGTAAAAAACGTCTTGAAATGCTTAATGAGGAGCTTGCTGAGAAAGAGAAAGAGTACGCATCTCTTGAAGAAGAATGGAAGTCTGAAAAGGCTGCTGTTTCTGGGACACAAAATATTAAAGCCGATTTAGAAAAAGCACGAACTGAGATGGAACAGGCTCGCCGTGCCGGTGATTTGAACAAAATGTCCGAATTACAATACGGTAAAATTCCAGAGCTAGAAAAGAAACTGGCTTCAGCAACTCAGCTTGAAGGTAAAACCATGAAGTTACTGCGTAATAAAGTAACTGACCATGAAATTGCTGAAGTACTTGCTAAAGCAACGGGTATTCCTGTTTCAAGAATGCTTGAGAGTGAAAAAGATAAATTACTGCATATGGAAGAGGCATTACATCAACGTGTTATTGGACAAAATGAAGCCGTTGTTGCGGTTGCTAATGCGATTCGTCGTAGTCGTGCAGGACTGTCTGATCCGAATAAACCGATTGGCTCATTCTTATTCTTAGGGCCAACTGGGGTCGGTAAAACAGAACTTTGTAAATCGCTTGCAAACTTTATGTTTGATAGTGAAGATGCGATGGTACGAATCGATATGTCTGAGTTTATGGAAAAACACTCTGTGGCGCGTTTGATTGGTGCTCCTCCAGGATATGTTGGCTATGAAGAGGGAGGTTATTTGACCGAAGCGGTAAGACGTAGACCTTATTCTGTGATCTTACTTGATGAAGTGGAAAAAGCGCATCCTGATGTGTTTAATATTTTACTACAGGTGCTTGATGATGGTCGATTAACTGATGGTCAAGGTAGAACTGTTGATTTCCGTAATACCGTTATTATTATGACTTCAAACTTAGGTTCTGACTTAATTCAAGGTCAAGTTTCATTAACTTATGATGAAATGAAAGCATTAGTTATGACAGTGGTAACAAAACACTTTAGGCCTGAATTTATTAACCGTATTGATGAAACAGTGGTATTCCATCCACTGGCGCAAGAGAATATTAAAGCGATTGCTAAGATCCAATTAGCAAGAGTGGAAAAACGTCTTGAAGAACGAGGTTATACTATGGATATATCCGATGCGGCATTGGATCAGTTAGCGAAAGTTGGTTTCGATCCGTTATATGGCGCAAGACCATTAAAACGAGCAATCCAACAAGAGATCGAAAATCCATTAGCGCAACAGATTTTATCTGGTCAGCTTATTCCAGGTAAAACCGTTCATCTTGATTTAGCTGATGACCGTATTGTTGCTAAACAATAATATAGCATATGTAGTAATAAACCGACCTTAATGGTCGGTTTTTTTATATCTAACGCATGACTTATTAACATTTATTTTGATCATTATTTATATATGCTATTTTTATATTGTACTTTGATGAGACTTTATGCATAATAATAGGTAGGTCGGTCTACTTATTTGAGATAATGAACAATCAATCAGCTAAACAAAAAATTTTAGCTGCGGCAGCAGCGCTTTTCTATAATGATGGCATTCAAAACACTGGTATTAACGCTATTACCGACAAAGCCGGTGTGGCAAAAATGTCGTTATATAATAATTTTGCGACCAAATCGGTACTTATTTCTTCATATATTTATGAAAGACATCAAGAGTGGTTATCGTTGTATGAAAAACGTCTTATACATACCTCGACGCCAGTCGAAGCCATTCTAGCGGTATTTGATGCTTACCAAGATCATGCTGAGTTTGCTTACGAAAAAGGATTTAGAGGATGTGGGTTACTTAATGCCGCAGCAGAATTCCCTGCCCGTAGTCCAGAGCGTTTAGCGGTAAAACGGCATAAGGATGAGGTCGAAAATATTATCTCAACACATTTATCGACAATAATCCCTAATCATGAACGCTGTTATGAATTAACTTTATTGTTGACCTTTTTGTTAGAAGGATCAATGGTGCGAGCCGGCTTAGAGTGTTCAAGTGCTAAAATTCAGGTAGCTAAAGCAATCGCCAAGTCAATTATTGAAAAAGGAGTTAAATAATGAAATCCGCCATCAATATGAATTCGGCTTATGGCTTTATTGCAGTGTTACTTGCTGCTTTTCTTTGGGGAACAACTGGCACTGCAGCTTCTTTTGCTCCTGATTTGAGCCCTTTAACCGTCGGCGCTGTTGCAATGGGTTGTGGTGGTTTATTACAAGCTTTACTAGCTCGGAAAAATATTCTTTGTGGTTTAAATCATCTTAATGGTAGTTTACGTTATCTGCTGCTCGGCGCGTTATCTGTCGCGATTTATCCTTTAGCATTCTATTCATCAATGTATTTAGCTGGAATTACCATTGGTACCGTTGTTTCTATTGGTTCTGCACCATTATTTACTGCCTTATTAGAAAAGTTTTTTGATAAAAAAACGCTGTCTATGACCTGGTTTATTTGTTTTATTTTAGGCGTCCTTGGCGTTATTTTCTTATCGATGGGGGAATCTCATCCTGATTCTATTGCCGAAACGAATCGATATTTTAAAATAGTCGGTATTATTCTAGGGGTTATTGCTGGCCTAACCTATTCCTTATACTCCTGGGCTGCAAAAAAAATGATGGGTAATGGTTTGGATGCTAAAGCATCGATGGGGCTTATTTTTGGTATTGGTGCACTCTTATTACTGCCTACCGTTTTTTATACTGGAACAAATATTTTTGATGCAGCTAGCCATTTTTATGTTCTTAGCTATATGGCTCTTATTCCGATGTTTTTGGGATATGTGCTATTTGGCTATGGACTAAAAACAATTTCTGCTAGTAAAGCGATTACACTGACGCTATTTGAACCGGTTATTGCTGCACTATTGGCGATTTTTTTGGTTGGGGAACAATTGACATTTATTGGTTGGTTAGGGATGGTGTTGATCTTTTTATGTTTGATAATACTCTCAAGAGTTGATACTTAGCTTATCCATATAAGTCCGTCCCTAAAAAGAATGAGCAGGAATCTTATCAAAGATAGTACAAAAATAATCCTATTAATCTTTTATCTTATTAACGATTTTCACTTTTAATGAACCGATATTAACACTTTATTATGTTCATTGAGGAAAATGAGAGCTGTAAAATGCTTTTTGATAATAGTTATCATCGTGTACTTCCTTCATAAAGTTCGGTAGTAAAGAGTTATCATCATAAAATTAATAACAAAACACTTCATAGTCATACTTAGTCTTATTGCACGCTTAGCGTTATTCGCGTGTGAATATTCTATAAAGTAAAAAACTTAGGAAAATAGTATTGTTATCGATTTTATCAATTGAAGAAAATAACCCAATGATGGGTTTATGGTATTAGGTTTTATTTAGTTCTTTAATGGGTTATTTTAATTAGATTTTTTTACACTTACAGTGCAATATGGACAATAGATAATGCCGCGTACTTATCTATATTATACGAATTTTACACAATCCGAGTCTGTTGATGTTTAAAATTAAGGAATTTGAGAATGGGTATACAAAATAAACCTACAGGTTTTAGTAAGTATTTCATTTGGCTTGTCGCTTTTATTTTACTGGCCAGTGGAATATTTTTAGTCTTTAACGGTATTAAATTAATTATGGTTGGTGGCAGCTGGTATTTTGCTTTAATGGGGCTTGCCATGTTTATCTCCTCAATTGCACTTTTTAGATTTAAACCAATCGGTGCGATTATTTATGGAATTGCCTATGTATTGACAATTATTTGGGCATTGATGGACGTAGGTCTTCAGTTTTGGCCATTATTCTCTAGACTAGCTGTATTTGGCGGATTTGCAATGTTGGTTGCATTCGCTTATCCATCATTAATTTTCGCCTCACGTCATAAAAAATCGGCAGGTGGATATAAATTAGGTGGCGTTATTGCCATACTTCTTTTGATATCATTAGGTTTGATGTTTGTAGAACATAATACAATTTATAATTCTGTCCAAATTCAGAAAAATACCTTAGCAGACAAAGATGCTCCGATAGATTGGCAACAATATGCCAATACGACGATGGGAACGCGTTTCTCAGGGGCTGACCAAATTACTAAAGATAATATTAATGAACTTGAAGTTGCCTGGACTTACCGTACAGGATATTTACCTGAAAGTTCAGGATCTGGTGCTGAAGATCAAAATACACCATTACAAATTAATGATACTGTTTATCTTTGTACTGCTAATAACGTTGTTATTGCTATTGATGCAGATAAAGGAACAGAAAAATGGAAATATGATCCACAAACCTCTGTACCAAATTGGCAGCGTTGTCGTGGTCTTGCTTACTATACAGATGTCGCTAATCAAAATATATCAACATCTGATCACGTTGAATCAACTCAAACTCAAACTGCGGCATGTTCTAGTCGAATTATTATGAATACGCTAGATGCACGTTTGATGGCAATTGATTCACAAACAGGTAAATTATGTGATGATTTTGGTGACAATGGTGTCGTCGATTTGAAAAAGAACATGGGGGATATTCCACCAGGTTACTATACGATTACTTCAGCTCCATTAGTGGCAAATGATGTGATTGTGATTGGTGGTCGAGTCGCTGATAACTTTTCAGTGGGTGAGCCAAGTGGTGTGATTCGTGCTTTTGATGTCCATTCTGGTAAATTAGTTTGGGCTTGGGATCCCGGTAATCCTAGTACAACTAATGTGCCTCCTCAAGGGGAAGCCTATACACGAGGAACCGTTAATGTATGGACCACTATGGCGTATGATCCTGAACTTGATTTAATTTATGCTCCAACGGGTAATGCTACTCCTGACTTCTTTGGTGGTCTACGGACTCAATATGATGATGAGTTTAACTCTTCAATTGTCGCTTTAGAGAGAAAAACGGGTAAGATCCGTTGGTCATTCAGAACGGCACATCATGATTTATGGGACTATGATTTACCATCACAACCTCTACTTTATGATATTCCTGATGGTAATGGTCATGTTCAAAAAGCCCTTATTCAAACGACGAAATCGGGTCAAATTTTTGTACTAGATCGAGCAACAGGCGAACCGCTTGCTAAAGTTGAAGAACGTCCAGCTCCACAAGGTAATGTACCTGGCGAATATTATTCACCAACTCAACCAGTTTCAGTTGGTATGCCATCTATTGGTAACGAAACATTAACTGAAGCCGATATGTGGGGAGCAACACCATTTGATCAATTGCTTTGCCGTATTGATTTTGTTGGTTCAGATTATAGAGGCTTATTTACGCCTCCTGGAATGAATAAAACATTACAATATCCTGGGTCATTAGGTGGCATGAACTGGGGAAGCGTTGCGGTGGATCCTCAAACTAATATTATGTATGTTAATGACATGCGTATTGGTTTGACGAACTGGATGATCCCTCGAGCGGATATTCCAGCTAATGCAAGTGGTATTGAGATGGGGATTGTTCCACAAGAAGGGACTCCATTTGGTGCAATGAGACTTCGATTTATGTCTCCTGTTGGTGTTCCTTGCCAAAAACCACCTTATGGTACAATGACTGCTGTTGATTTAAAATCTAAACAAATCGTATGGCAAAAACCACTAGGTACAGTGATGGATACGGGAATGTTTGGTATTCCAATGCGCATGCCTATACCAATTGGTATGCCTACAATTGGTGGCCCAATGACGACTAAATCAGGCTTACTATTTTTTGCTGCGACTCAAGACTTCTATTTGAGAGCATTTGATAGTGCAACAGGTGAAGAGATTTGGAAAGCTCGCTTGCCAGTTGGTAGTCAAGGTACGCCAATGACTTATATTTCACCTAAAACAGGTAAACAATATATTGTTATTTCAGCTGGCGGGGCAAGACAATCACCAGAAAGAGGTGATTATGTAATTGCTTATGCTCTACCTGATAAAAAATAGTTATAATTAAATTTAAACCCACTGATTAGTGGGTTTTTTTATAATCAGATTTGAAGTTTTGTTTTATCTGCTAATTAGCAGGTAAAAGACAACTCTTTTGCTAGTAGAAATGGACGCAAGTATGCAACAGTATTAGATAAGGGTAATACCTCATCTGCTAGTTTAATTTTTAATACTGTTTGAATATAGGTACGGCGTTTGATAATACGTTGCCATAGTTCAGGGTAAGAGGCAGCAATTTTAGCTTGTAGTTCTTTATCAGCGAGTGCAACACACTCTTCTGCGCTTACGCCAGTATATCCTGAGACAGAAGGAATAATATCAATTTGCAAAATCATACCACTTTGCAAGGTTTCAGAGGATTGTTTATAAATGGGGGAGGACATCCACTCTTCTTCTGCAGTAAGATGACCGGGATTAAGATGCCAACCATATTTCTCTTTTGGTAGGATATGTTCAATTAGATCGTACATGTCACCACCGAGCATACCAATTTTAATTTGTTCTAACCAAGTAACTACTGCTGCAAAATAGGGTTTTGCTACACGATCTAAATAGTCTTTTTGTGTCTCGGGTAGCTCACTTTCATCGGCAATAACAAAACCAGTTCGACTTGATAACCCCCCTTTAAAACCGGTTGTTAAACAGAGTGGTAAACCGCGTGCCACTTTTTTATTTGTCGGGAAAAAATTAGCTTTTTCAAATCGTTGTCCAGATGCTGCAATGGTCACTACATTATGACGCTGCCCTTCCGCTGATAAAAGCGAGCCTAAAGCCGTTTCAGGTATCCCTGGTTCAATGGCGTTCATGGCATTTATCATACAGTTTGATGCTAAATTTGCCGCGTATTCATAATGAGCTATTTCATTCTCATTATTGGTTGTTCTAGCACCTTTATTACCACTAATAAATAGGTCGGCTGCATTTTCAAGGATAGTATGTGCTGAGATACTCTTTTTGACGGCATCAACAATAAAGTAAGGCATATCAAATAAGAGACGATTATTGGCTGAAGGAGATGTAAACATTTTCCAGCCGACTAATCCAATTTTTGATAGGCGACAGAGATCGATTTCAGCAAAGATATCTTCAAGTGATTGAGCATTATCCATTGGCTGATTAGGTAAAGAAAAGTAGGCACAATGTTTTAATGTCACAGCAAGACGAGAGTGGTTTGCCATTTTAAGATTTTCATTACCTAAAATTAGCGTTGCTTGTCCCTGTTTTGTTAAAATTAATAATCCTTCTTCAAAGCGGGGAACAAATCCTGTCAAATATTCAAAGTTGCTACCATGCTCAAGATCAGTGTAAATCATAATGGCATCAAATCCTTCGTCATTCATTCTTGTTAGGATTTTATTTTTACGTTCGACCATCGTTTCGTCAGTCAAAAATACGCAATTTACATCTGAAAATAAAGTTGGTGCGACAGTCTTTTGGAGCTGGATAATAGGTTTATGCATGATGAGCCTCATTTTGCATTGTCGTAATGATGAGTTTAACGTTCTGTTCTGCTAATGCCTGAATAAATTGCTCATCAGGTTTCACATCCGTTATTAAGTAATCAATAGAAGCAAGATCACACACTTTAAAAAAACCAGTTTTATTAATTTTTGTGTGATCGGTAAGGGCAATGACTTTTGTACTCTGGCGAATCATTTGCCTTTTAACTAATCCCTCTTCCTCGGTATGAATAAAAATACCTTCAGCGGTAATACTAAAAATACCAAGAAGTAGATAATCAACATGATATTCCGCTAGTTTTAAAATAGTCTCACTACCAAATAAAAATAGTTGCTCTTTATGTAGTGTACCGGGTAATAATTTCACTTCACTTAATTTATTATTGGCAAGCTGATTGGCATTGGTTAATGAATTAGTAATGGCAAGAATCTGTTTATCGGCAAGGTAGGGGATCACGGCTTCTACTGTTGTTGATGCATCAAAAAGAATACTTGCATGGTCTTTAATCATTTCAGCGGCTTTCATTGCAATGCTTTCTTTAACTGGATTGAGAAGTATTGATCGCTGTTGATAATTAAAAATGAGCGCATCACGATTTAAGATCACCGCACCACCGTGCGTACGTTTAATTTTATTCTCTTGTTCTAATTTAATCAGATCCCGTCGAATGGTATCTTTTGATACTCCCGTCATCGAAGCTAGGGTTTCTATCGAAATACTTTTGTACTCTTGAATAATTTTTTTAATTTTATTTAAGCGTTCAGCAATTAACATTAGGGTCGTCTCAATATAACTTTTCCTCTATATTAATTTTTATTGCGGTTTTTTGCAATTTTAAATTTAAAATAATGCAATATATTGCATTATAGAGGGCTGTCGATTTTAAAATTAATTAGTCATTAACGTTAAATGGTGTGGCTTTTGAAGGGAACACTGGTAATGCTATGTTCTTTTAAGCGTGATAGAAAAATATTGCATATTAATTTTCTAATTTTATTTCCCTAACCTAATAAACTTTTAAGTCAAATGTAAATCAATATAGGCTATTTATGAAAGTTAAATAAAAATTCACTTTATGTGAATAAAAATTCAATTTTAAGTTGAGTTAGTGAATAAAATCTATTATGATAGCATCCAATTATCGTCATGAAATAATAGGAATAATTATGTTAAAAGCGTTAATTGTTGGAGCGAGTGGTTATGCAGGTGCGCAACTTGCGTATTATCTCAATCGACATCCTCATATTACTATCGCGGGTTTAACCGTTTCAGAAAAAAGTGCTGATGCTGGTAAGCTCATTTCAGATTTCGATTTGCATCCACAATTAAAAAGCCAAGTTGATTTACCATTGATTGGTACATCAGATTATTCATCAATTATTAATGATATTGATATCGTCTTTTTAGCAACAGAACATTCAGTTAGTCATGATATTGCACCCTATTTTTTACAGCATGGTTGTACCGTTTTTGATTTATCGGGCGCTTTTAGGGTTAACTCAGCTGATTTTTATACTGAATTTTACGGTTTTAGTCATCAACATCAAGAGTGGCTTGATAAAGCGGTATATGGTTTAGCTGAATGGAATGATGCTCAAATTAAACAAGCGCAATTAATTGCCGTACCTGGTTGTTACCCAACAGCATCTCAGTTGCCATTGAAACCTCTTATTGAAGAGGGGTTACTGGACTCAACACAATGGCCTGTTATCAATGCAGTGAGTGGTGTGAGTGGCGCAGGTCGTAAAGCCTCATTAAAAAATCATTTTTGTGAAGTGAGTTTGCATGCTTATGGCTTATTCACTCATCGTCATCAACCTGAAATTGCAACTCATTTAGGTCAAGAAGTGATCTTCACTCCACATTTAGGTAGTTTTAAACAAGGTATTCATGCAACGATCACCTGTCGAGTTAATGAAGGGGTTACTGCTGATGCGATTTTAACTGCATTAAACAAATATTATGCTCATAAACCATTAGTACGAGTTTATCAACAAGATTGGCCCGCATTAAAATCAGTAGTCGGTCTACCTTATTGTGATATTGGTTTTAAATTGAAAGATCGTCATTTAATTATGATCTCAGTTGAGGATAATTTATTAAAAGGTGCAGCAGCTCAAGCCGTACAATGTATGAATATTCGTTTTGGTTTCGATGAAACCACATCGTTACTGTAAGGGTAAGGAAATCGTATGAATCCATTAGTGATTAAATTAGGCGGTGTTTTACTGGATACAAAAGATGCCTTAAATAAATTATTTGCCGTTATTCATGATTATAAAAAACAGTTTCAACGACCATTAGTGATTGTGCATGGTGGTGGCTGTGTGGTTGATGAGTTGATGAAGAAACTATCATTGCCAGTGGTACGTATTGATGGATTGCGAGTTACACCAGAAGATCAAATTGATATCATTGTTGGAGCCCTAGCGGGTAGTGCGAATAAAACGCTACTATCGGAAGCGATTAAACATCAACTACCTTCTGTGGGGTTATCATTGGCAGATGGTGGTTCGGTTAATGTTAAACAGATTTCTGAAAAACTTGGCTGTGTAGGTGAACCCTCTTCAGGGAACCCTGCATTATTAAATACCTTGTTAACTGCCGGTTATTTACCGATTATTAGTTCAATTGGTATTACTCAAGATGGTAAACCAATGAATGTGAATGCTGACCATGCAGCTGTTGCTATTGCTAAAACGATCTATGCTGACTTAGTTTTATTGTCTGATGTTGCCGGTGTATTGGATCAGAATAAACAACGTATTGAATCGCTTACACAGCAACAAGCTGATGAATTGATTGCTCAAGGTGTCATTACTGATGGCATGGTTGTTAAGGTTCAATCAGCTTTTGAAGCGGCTAAAATGTTAGACAGACCAATTGATATTGCCAGCTGGAAAGACAGTGAAAAATTAGTCGACTTATTTAATGGCATACCAACAGGCACAAGAATAATTGCCTAATGGTTTTTGAACAAGTATATTAAGCATAATTTTCCAATTATTTGGTTAAGAGTGCGTTAATTTGTGAATTACTTTTAATTAAACGTATATATTTATAAAGGGCGTAACATGAAACAAAGTGGAATCAAAAAAGTCGTTTTAGCCTATTCAGGTGGTTTAGATACATCAGCAATTATTCCTTGGCTTAAAGAAAATTATGCAGGTTGTGAAGTTTATGCTTTTGTTGCTAATGTTGGTCAAGATCCAAAAGAGTTAATCGACGTTGAGAAGAAAGCTAAAGCATCTGGTGCAGTCGCTTGTCGTGTTGTTGATTTACGTGAAGAATTTGTCAAAGACTATGTTTACCCGGTTCTTAAAACTGGTGCACTTTATGAGGGAACTTATTATTTAGGTACTTCAATGGCTCGTCCTATTATTGCTAAAGCACAAGTTGAATATGCCTTAGAAGTCGGAGCTGACTCTTTGTGTCACGGCGCAACGGGTAAAGGTAATGATCAGGTTCGTTTTGAAACGACTTATACTGCGTTAGCTCCACAATTAAAAGTAATTGCACCTTGGCGCGAATGGGATCTTCGTTCACGTGAAGCGCTAATTGACTATCTTAAACAACGAAAAATTCCAACTACGGCAACTGTTGAAAAAATTTATAGCCGTGATGAAAATGCATGGCACATTTCAACAGAGGGTGGGGTACTTGAAAGTACTTGGAATGAAGCGAATGCGGATTGTTGGGCATGGACAGTATCTCCTGAAGATGCACCAAATAAAGCAGAACTTGTTACAATCGGTATTGAAAAAGGTGAAGTTGTTTCTGTTAATGGTAAAAAACTTTCACCTTATAACTGTGTTGCTACATTAAATAAAATCGGGGCTAAACATGGTGTTGGTCGCGTTGATATTATTGAAAACCGTTTAGTGGGTATTAAATCACGAGGTTGTTATGAAACCCCTGGTGGTACTATCATCATGACGGCATTACGTGGTCTTGAACAACTGGTTCTAGATCGCGATAGTTTTAAATGGCGTGAACAATTAGGTCTCGAAATGGCGTATGTGGTTTATGATGGACGTTGGTTTGCTCCTTATCGTCGTTCTCTACAAGCTTCTGCCGAAGTGTTAGCTGAAGATATGAAT
The DNA here is from genome assembly GCA_036251205.1 of Orbaceae bacterium BiB. Lineage (NCBI taxonomy): Bacteria > Pseudomonadati > Pseudomonadota > Gammaproteobacteria > Orbales > Orbaceae > Orbus > Orbus mooreae. The sequence continues at coordinate 2,682,913 of CP133958.1, forward strand.
GGCGAAGTTGTGGTTAAATTATATAAAGGTAATGCAACCGCAATTCAGAAAAAATCACCAAATAGCTTATATAACGAAGACTTTGCGACGTTTGGTGAAGATGATGTTTATGATCATAGCCATGCCGGTGGATTTATTAGATTGTTCTCATTATCATCACGTATTCGTGCATTAAATAGTGAAGCCAATAAAAAAGCTCCAGCTAAAAAAGCAGCAACTAAAACTGCAACTAAGAAAAAATAACTTAACTATTGTAAAATAGTTAAACATTACAGTGAATCAAGGCGATGTTAAAGTCGCCTTTAAATTTTTTAACAAGCAAATTAAATATTAAACTGAGGTAATTATGGCATTATGGGGCGGGCGTTTTAGCCAAGCAGCGGATCAACGCTTTAAATATTTTAATGATTCATTGCGTTTTGATTATCGTTTAGCTGAACAGGATATTGTTGGCTCAATTGGTTGGTCAAAAGCATTAGTCACTGTTAGCGTATTATCTGTTGATGAACAAAAACGTTTAGAAATAGCCTTAAATGAACTACTTATCTCAGTACAAAATGATCCACAACAGATTTTACAAAGTGATGCTGAAGATATTCATAGTTGGGTTGAACAAAGACTGATTGAAAAAGTTGGAGATTTGGGTAAAAAATTGCATACAGGTCGTAGTCGTAATGATCAGGTCGCAACCGATCTTAAATTATGGTGTAAAACCGAGGTAATGACATTAATCACAGCGATTACTCATTTACAACAGCAACTTGTGAATACGGCTGAAAAATACCAAGATGCGGTGATGCCGGGTTATACACATTTACAACGTGCCCAACCAGTGACTTTTGCCCATTGGTGCCTAGCTTATTTTGAAATGCTAACAAGAGATAAAAGTCGTTTACATGATGCTTTAGTACGTTTTGATGTCAGTCCATTAGGCTCAGGGGCATTAGCTGGTACGGCTTATCCAATTGATCGTGATGAACTTGCTAAAAACTTAGGTTTTACTCGTGCAACGAATAATAGCTTAGATTCAGTCTCTGATCGTGACCATGTGATGGAGCTATTATCAATTGCATCAATTAGTATGAATCATCTGTCTCGATTTGCAGAAGATCTCATTATTTTTAATAGTGGTGAAGCTAATTTTGTTGAGTTATCTGATCGAGTGACTTCTGGTTCTTCACTGATGCCACAAAAGAAAAATCCTGACGCATTAGAGCTAATCCGCGGTAAATCAGGACGCGTTATCGGTGCATTAACCGGTGCGATGATGACTTTTAAAGGTTTGCCTTTAGCTTATAACAAAGATATGCAAGAAGATAAAGAAGGTCTATTTGACGCACTTGATACATGGCATGACTGTTTAAATATGGCCGCTTTAGTTCTCGAAGATATAAAAATCAATTATCCAAGATGTTTAGAAGCTGCAAAACAGGGCTATTCTAATGCAACTGAACTTGCAGATTATTTGGTTGCTAAAGGTGTACCATTTAGAGAAGCTCATCATATTGTCGGTGAAGTTGTGGTCGCAGCTATTGCTAAACAAAAAGCTTTAGAAGAGTTAACACTGGATGAATTCAAACTTTTCAGCTCAGTCATTAAACAAGATGTGTATGATATTTTATCAATTGAGTCATGTTTGAATAAACGTAGTGCTAAGGGTGGCGTCTCTCCTAAGCAGGTTTCAGCAGCGATCGTCAATGCAAAAAATTGTATAAAGAATTGAGTTAATGAATAAAATATTACCGTAATTATAAATTTTTTTTAAATATTCACAATTAATGTTTAATTTATTATGCGAAATCATGTAACATAAAATTTAATTATAAATATAATGATGAAGTTATAAAAAAAAGTTATACTTTAGTAAGCATTGAAGAGCTTTCTTTTTACAAAAATAGGTCCAGTGGGAGCATATTATGAATATTCGCGATTTGGAATATTTTATCGCATTAGCAGATCATCGTCATTTTCGTCGGGCAGCAGAGGCGTGTAATGTCAGTCAACCAACGTTGAGTGGACAGATTCGTAAAGTAGAAGATGAATTAGGGGTTATGTTGCTCGAAAGAACCAGTCGAAAAGTCTTATTTACTCAAACTGGATTAATGTTAGTTGAACAAGCACGAGAAATTTTACGTAATGTTCAAATTTTTAAAGAGATGGCGACTAAGCAGGGCGAAGATATGTCAGGGCCAATACATATTGGTCTAATACCGACACTTGCCCCTTACCTGCTACCTTATATTGTGACGTTATTAAATGATGAGTATCCTGATTTGGAACTCTACTTACACGAAGCTCAAACGAGTGTATTGTTAAGTAATCTTGAGCAGGGACGTTTAGATTGTGTCATTTTAGCTAAAGTTAAAGAAACCAGCCCATTTATTGAAATTCCATTATTCGACGAACCTCTCGCATTAGCTATACCATCAAATAACGTATTAGCGAAAAAGAAAGTTATTAGTTTACCGTCTTTAAATGGAGAAAAATTTTTAATGCTAGAAGATGGCCACTGTTTACGAGAACACGCCATGGGCTACTGTTTTAGAGCAGGTATTGAAGAAGATAAAACATTTAAAGCGACCAGTCTAGAAACATTACGTAGTATGATCTCTTCTGGACGTGGAATTACATTATTCCCAGCACTTGCGGTTCCAAATGAGAAAGTGCGTGATAATATTTGTTATGTTCCTTGTTCAGATCCTGGTCCTATTCGTTCGATTGAATTAGTCTACCGCCCTGGATCACCATTGCGTACACGTTATGAGCAATTAGCTAAAAAGATCCAATCTTATATGCCTGATGTTATCGCTAAGAAAAAGAAAATGCTTTCAGCATGAAAAACAATAAGTGTTATCAATCATCTGGTATTCGAGCCATCCAAAAAGAGCGTACAAGACGCTCTTTGATTGATGCTGCTTTCAATCAATTAAATGCTGAGCAAGGATTTACCAGTCTGAGTTTACGTGAAGTTGCCAGAGAAGCAGGTATTGCGCCGACTTCATTTTATCGCCACTTTCGCGATATGGATGAATTAGGGCTGGCAATGGTTGATGAGAGTGGTTTAATTTTGCGCCAATTAATGCGTCAAGCCCGTAAACGTATTGAAAAGGGCGGTAGTGTTATTCAAACCTCTGTTACAACATTTATTGAATTTATTGAAAATAATCCTAAAATATTTCTACTATTACTTCGTGAAAGAGCTGGAACCTCTGCTGAATTTCGTTCAGCTATTGCCCGAGAGATACAGCATTTTATTGTAGAGCTTGCCGATTACCTTGATCACGCTAATAATATGCCGCAACGTTATAATGAAGCTCAAGCTGAAGCTATGGTGACGATTGTGTTTAATTCCGGAGCTGAAGCAATAGATTTTGCAGTAGAACAAAAGCAGAAACTGATCGATAATCTTATATTTCAGTTACGTATGCTATCTCGAGGTGCTTATTACATGTATCATCGGGAATTGCTAAAGAAACAAGGCGTAGAGTAACGATTTAGAACAAGTAAAATGCCATCACATTGTGTGATAGCACTTTACTATTAAGTGGCTAGAACTATTTTTTTGCGCGTTCAAATGACTCTAAAATTTCTTGACGTGCAGCGTCGGCATTTTCCCAACCATCAACTTTAACCCATTTACCCGCTTCAAGATCTTTGTAATGTTCAAAGAAGTGTTTGATTTGTGCTTTAAGTAATTCTGGTAAATCACCAACATCTTTAATGTGATCATACTCTTTAGATAATTTAGTATGTGGTACCGCAACAAGTTTAGCATCTTGGCCTGATTCATCAGTCATTTTTAATACACCAACTGGACGACAACGAATGACGGAACCTGGTTGTAAAGGATATGGTGTTGGTACTAATACATCAACAGGATCACCATCTAGCGATAACGTGTGATTGATATAACCATAGTTACATGGGTAGAACATTGCTGTTGACATAAAACGATCAACAAAAAGTGAACCTGACTCTTTGTCAACTTCATATTTAATCGGATCAGCGTTCGCTGGAATTTCAATTACAACATAAATATCGTCAGGTAGTGATTTACCTGCTGGTACATTTAAAAGTCCCATTTAGTGTTCCTCAAATTTAGGTCTAATTTGTGTTAAAAAGTACATCTATTATAAAGCTTATTCTATTTCGCTCAATTCTTTTAAATACTGAAAAATCTGCTTAGCAGATTTATTCGGTTTGTTCTCTTCTTGCTCTTTTTTAGCTAGTCTGGCTAAATTTCGTAGCTGCTGACGGTCGGCCAGTGGATATTGCGTTAAAATAGCTTCTGCATCACCAGTGCTAATTAAATCATCACGTAGTTTTTCAATTCTGTGAAAAAGAGCAATCTGTTGATTGTGGCGATTTTTTAATTTATCTAGTGCTTGTGTGATTGGCTCTACATCACGGCTACGCAATAATTTACCAATATATTGGATCTGTCGTCGATAACCCTCTTTCTTTATTTTTTGAGCAAGCTCAATCGCTCGGCTTAAAGCATCATCTAGTGGGATTTTTTCCAACTCATTTTTACTAAGTTGAACTAATTCAACACCGAGCTTTTTTAATGCTTCAGCATCGCGTTTAATTTCACTTTTACTGACATAGATGATCTCGTCATCTTCATCAAGTAAATTGTTATCTTCGTTTTCAAATAGTGTCATAAAGTGTCTTTAAATAAATTTTATCAAAAATATGCAGCTGACAAATACTAATCTGAGGTATTATAACGTATCATAAACGTAATAACAGAAATTAAATCAGATACTCTGATATATTTTGCATTATTTTTATTTAATGTCATATTAAATAATCTTTATTTTATATACACCCACAGTAAATTCGGATAAGTATGCAGACAATACAAATAAAAGAAGAATCATCTAAAGAGCAAAGATACCTCGAATCTGTTGTAGCAAATGCGATTGATATTGCAAAAAAACGAGTAGATACGGTAGAAATTGCCATTAACAAATCGACAGGCATCAATGTTAGTACTCGGTTAGGTGAAACAGAAAATGTTGAGTTTAATAATGATGGCGTATTAGGTATTACTGTTTATCAAGATTATAAGAAAGGTACCGCTTCGACCAATGATCTCTCGCCTGCAGCGATAGAACAAACTATTAATATGGCAATTGAGATTATGAAATATACATCACCTGATCCTTATTCTGGATTAGGTGATAAATCACAGTTGGCTTTTACTTGTCCTGATTTAGATCTGTTTTATCCAAGTGAACTCAATGTTGATCAAGGAATCAAGTTAGCCGCTCAAGCTGAGAAAATCGCGTTACAGCAGGCGGAAATAACCTCAAGTGATGGGGGATATTTCAATAGTGGTTATGGTATTCGTGTGTATGGCAATAGTGAAGGTATGTTGCAAGGGTATCGTGCCAGTAATCACTCCTTATCGTGTTGTGTTATCGGTGAACGTAATGGCAATATGGAGCGGAATTATGCTTATTCCTCATCTCGTGATATTAGTGAATTACGATCGGCTGAATATGTCGGATTAGAAGCAGCACAAAGAACGGTTGCTATTTTAGGTGCAAGACAAATTGCGACAATGCAAGTTCCTGTATTGTTTAGTCCAGAAGTGGCAACGGGATTAATTGGTCATTTAGCTTCAGCGATCAGTGGTAGAGCTATTTATAAAAAATCCTCTTTTTTACTTGATAAGTTAGGACAATCAATTTTCCCTAATTGGTTAACAATTAAAGAGTTTCCACATTTATTAAAAGGTATTGGTTCAACCCCTTTTGATAGTGATGGGATCATTACCTTTAACAAAGATATTATTACTAATGGCGTATTACAAACTTATCTGCTCAGTAGTTATTCGGCTAGAAAATTATCAACACCAGAGAAACCACTAAAAAGTACCGGTAATGCCAGTGGTATTTATAACTGGCGTTTACACACTGATAATGCTAGCGCTGATTTTCAACAATTATTAAAAATGATGGATAAAGGTGTTTTGGTAACATCGTTGATGGGACAAGGTGTTAATTCGATTACAGGTGATTACTCTCGTGGTGCGAGTGGTTTTTGGATCGAAAATGGTGAAATTCAATACCCAATTAATGAATTTACTATTGCTGGTAATTTAGTCGATATGTATCAAAATATTGTCGCTATCGGTAGCGATATTGAACAGAGAACGAATATTCAATGTGGTTCAATTTTAATTGAACGTATGAGCATTGCAGGAAAATAGTGAGTTCAACATGGAGCAGGTGAAAAATAGTCTATTTTTTCAAAAATTATTCCGTTGGATCCCCGGACTTGAGAATTTCTTTACTTATCGTAAAGAGTATTTAAGTTCTGATATTCGTGCTGGTTTATCTGTTGCAGCAGTTGCTTTACCTGTTTCGATTGCTTATGCAGATTTAACAGGCGTTGGGGCTATAGCTGGATTATATTCAACAATTTTACCTTTAGTTGCTTATGCTTTATTTGGTTCATCAAGGCAACTGATTGTCGGTCCTGATACCGCAACTTGTGCGGTAGTTGCCGCAGTTGTTATTCCATTAACCCTTGATAATCCAGTATTAAGATGGCAGCTGGTGATTATCATGACGATAATGATCGGTATCTGGTGCTTGATTGCCGGTAAATTAAGGCTTGGAACCTTTGCTGATCTATTAAGCCGTCCCATTTTGCTTGGGTTACTTAATGGTATTTCAATTACCATTATTGTTGATCAGTTTGCCAAAATTTGTGGTTTTAAGTATGACTATGATAATTTATTTGAACGAATTATCGATATGCCTTTTAAGGTATTGGACATGCACATCATAACGATGTGTATTTCTCTTATCTCATTAACACTATTAATTGTTCTTAAAAAATTCCGTCCTCGTTGGCCTGCGCCATTAATTGTGGTGATTTTAATGACATTTTGTTCATGGTTAGTTGGTTTTGATCAATATGGCGTTAAAATTATCGGACAATTTAGTAATGAAATGATTTCATTATCTTCATGGGGTAATTTTGATCCGGGATTAATGCGTGAACTAGTTGTACCATCATTGAATATTGCTGTGATCTGTTTTATTAGTATGATGATTACGGTGCGTAGCTTTGCCGCTAAAAATAATTATGACACGGATGCTGATACCGAGTTTAAAGCGCTAGGAATTGCGAATATTGTTGCCGGATTATCTAATGGCTTTGTGGTTAGTGGTACATCATCACGCACGGCGGTTAACGATGTGAGTGGAGGTAAAACTCAACTGGTATCGATTATTGCTGCTGGTGTTATCGCTTTAGTCGTATTCTTTTTATTATCACCACTACAATTTATTCCTACTGCTGTGTTAGGGGTTATTCTGATTTACTCATCTTGGTCATTAATTGATATCAAAAGTATTATTCGCTTTTTTAAGTTAAATCGAGATGCATTTTATTTAAGTCTTTTAACATTAATTGCGGTCTTATTGATTGGTATTATTCCAGGAATGGCACTATCGGTATTACTGGGTTTATTTCTATTTTTAAGACGCGTATTTAGACCGACAGATCAGCTACTTGGTATTGATGATGATGGTCGAATTCATTCGTTAAGTGATAATGTTTCGGCATTAGATAATGTGATTATGTATCGGTTCAACTCACCGTTAACCTATTTTAATATCGCTTACTTTAAAAAGCGTTTAATAACGTTAGTTGATGAATCTCCAGATAAGGTTAATTATATTATTGTTGATACTATCCCCTGTTTTACCTATCAAGATGTGAGTGTTTTACTCGGTATTGAAGAGTTAGTACGGGCACTAAAAATACGTAATACCGTATTGATTTTAGCTGGCCGGCGTAAAACGTTAAAACACTGGTTTAAAGATATGAAGATCGATATGGATAAAGATTATATCGAATTTGCTTATGATCTCTACTTTGCGGTAAAAATGGTACAAAGTAAAGAACATATGACCGACATAGAGGTGATCAATGAATAGCACAGTTCGTATTGAAATGGTGAGCACGGGTGATGAAGTGCTATATGGGCAGATTGTTGATACTAATGCGGCATGGTTAGCTGATTTTCTATTTCAACAAGGTTTTCTAATCACCTCACGTTTTACTGTTGGTGATGATTTAGTTCAGCTTATTAATGCACTACAAAAACGCAGTATAGAAAATGATATCCTTATTATTAATGGTGGACTTGGCCCAACCAGTGACGATTTAAGTGCTTTAGCAGCAGCTAAAGCTAATAATGAGGAGCTGGTTTTACATCAAGAGTGGTTATCCGTGATGGAAAACTACTTTATCAGTCGGGGAAAAGAGATGTCTCCTGCTAATATTAAACAGGCCATGCTACCGAAAAGTGCCACAATTATAGATAATCCTGTTGGAACTGCATGTGGCTTTAGGATGGTGATCAATGATTGTGTGATCTATTTTACTCCTGGAGTACCTTCTGAATTTAAAGAGATGGTTAAGTCACAAATTTTGCCCGACATAAAAAATCAGTATCCACAAATTATTAAACCACTCTGTTATCGATTGACAACGATAGGTCGTAGTGAAAGTGATCTCGCAACTGAAATTGATAGCAAACTTGCGATTCCTGCTAACATTAGTGTTGGTTATCGCTCTGCTATGCCGATTATTGAATTAAAATTGACAGCAGATGAATCTATGCGACCTCAGATGGATCAGATCTGGACTCAGTTAAAAGCGATTGTTAAAGATAATCTTGTGTATGAAGGAACAATAGGTTTAGCCGGAGTTGTGAGTGAGCTTGCTCAACAGCAATCACAACAACTTATTATTTTAGAACAGAAAACGGCAGGATTAATGGCTTATCAGTTATATGATAATAATGCACCTGTCATAAAATCAGAAGTGTTAAGTCAAAATTCTAATATCCGTGAAGCCGCTAAAAATTTACAGAGCCAATATCCTAATGCTTTGATACTATTTTTAGGTGATTTTAGTGAAGATATCTTCCATTTATGTTTAATGACGTCTCAAAAGATCTTCTGTTATAAGCTGAAATATAATAGTCGGCGGCATACTAAGCAGACTGAACAAGAAATTTTTTCAGCTATTGGCTTAGATGCCTTAAGACGCTATTTAACTAAACAACCATTAATAGCCCCAAATATTTGGTTAGATGTGCTTGATGAGGATATTACTATTAATTAATATTTCGTTATAATTTTGATGGAATGTATTAATCTAGTATAAAAATCTGTTTAGATTAAAGGTAGTTATTTTTTAAACGGGAAGTATTCTACTTCCCCATTCTCGAATAATTGTGATTTATTGATTGCGTCCATACAATGCTTCAATAGTACTAGATGCGATGGCATTAGCCTTTAACATAAACCCAACCATCGCCGCTGAAGTATCTTTTGATATATCTAATTTATTGGGTAATGCATATACCGTAAATTGATAACGGTGTTTACCATCACCTACTGGTGGGCAAGCTCCGCCAAAGCCATAGATACCATAATCATTACGTATTTGTATTGCACCTTTTGGTTGTTGGCTTTGATCTGAATTACCTGCATCTTGTGCGATCTGTAGCACATCTTTAGGAATATTGATTATTTGCCAGTGCCACCAACCACTTCCAGTTGGAGCATCAGGATCATAGACGGTAATGGCAAAATATTCAGTGCCAGCGGGGATATCTTGCCAAGCTAACATTGGCGACCGATTTTCACCGTGACAACCAAAACCGTTAAATTCATGCAGGGTAGAAAAACCTTTACCTTATGCAATATCGTTGCTAGTTAATACTAATGAATAAGCAAATACGGGTGAGATTAACAGCATTGAAGCAAAGATTATTTTATACATTTTCATATTACTACTCCTTAATTAAACCTTCGTAAAATAGAGCAAGTATTATATTTAATTGGCTTATGTCATACTGTCCGCAAACAATCATTTATTAGCACTATTCGGTCAATAATTAATATGGTTAATTCCTTTATTCAAATTACTCAACAGATGTTATTGCAAGATAAATAGTTACCGTTTTATCTTTACTCTGCCAATAGTGAACAGCATTTAAAAAATATTGAATTTATCAAGCCACTGCTTATTTTTATTGTTAACGGATATAAAGAAATTCGTTCAGAAGAGACTATCACCTGTCATAGTGGAGAATTCATTTTTTTAGCCGACCATAAATTGACGACTGTTAGAAATATTTTTCAACAAAATGGATATATGGCATTTATTCTTGAGTTTGAACATCATGATTTCATCGATCTTCTCGCTGCTAAAATCAACGGTATAGCTTATACTCGGGGATATGTTGGTGCCGAGTTACAAAATGCATTAGAACAATTAGTCACCATATCAGCATGGGCGCCAGAACATATATTAGCGCATAGACGACGTGAAATTTTACTACTACTTAATTACCTTGGTTATAAAAATATTGCTGCTTTAGGTCATCAGTCTTCTTTAAGTAGTAAAATACATCACATGTTTATACAAAATAGATTTCAGAATTTAACAGTGCAACAAATTTGTCAGGCACTATTTATGAGTGAATCTACTTTGCGTAGAAAGTTACGAGATGAAAATCAATCGATTAGTGCTATAAAGCGTAATGCACAATTAGGCTATGGGCTCCATTTACTGCAAACAACTAAAAAATCAATACAGCATATTGTCGAATTATGTGGTTACCAAACGCATTCGCGATTTACTGAAAATTTTAAGCAACGTTTTGGTTTAACCCCCAGAGAGCTAAGAAAAACAAAAATGTTTTCTAAGCAGTGACTTTCAGCATAATATTTTATATACTGTGTTTATACACAGTTGTATTGGGATTTATATGATTAAAGATAGTACAATCAAAAAATTGGAGATCCTTGCCGAATCAGCGAAATATGATGTGTCATGTGCATCGAGTGGTACGACTCGTAAAAATCAACAAGGGGGAATTGGTAGTGCCCATGGTTGGGGGATCTGTCATACTTTTACTGCAGATGGTCGCTGCGTTTCATTGCTAAAAATTATGCTGACTAATTTCTGCTTATATGATTGTGCTTACTGTATTAATCGCCGTAGTAATGATATTCGCCGTGCTGCATTTTCACCTAAAGAGTTAGCAGAACTAACAATTGAATTTTATCGTCGTAACTATATTGAAGGGCTTTTTTTAAGCTCCGGGATTATTAAAAATGCTGACCATACCATGGAAAGAATGCTTAGGGTTATTAAAGATTTACGTACTGTGCATAATTTTAATGGTTATATCCATATGAAAGCAATTCCAGGAGCAAGTCGTGAGTTGGTGTATCAAGCTGGATTATATGCTGATCGATTAAGTGTTAATCTAGAAATTCCTACTGAAGATAATTTAAAACGTTTAGCACCAGAGAAAGATCATCAAAGTATCTTTTTACCCATGCGCCATATCCAGCAGCACTTGCTGGAAAATAAAGAGGAGCGTAGTAAATTTAGACATGCCCCTAAGTTTTCCGCAGCAGGGCAGAGTACACAACTAATTGTAGGAGCAACGGATGAAACTGATCAGCAAATTTTACAGCTTACAGCTAAACTCTATAAACGGCCTAGTATGAAGCGAGTCTATTATTCTGGGTTTATTCCCGTTAATGGCTATGATAAACGTTTACCGGTGGTTAAAGATGTACCTAGGATTCGAGAAAATAGGCTCTACCAAGCAGATTGGTTACTACGTTTTTATAAATTTGATGTCAATGAGATCGTCAATGATCAACATCAAACATTAGATTTGGATATGGATCCAAAGCTTAGTTGGGCGATTCGTAATCCACACTATTTTCCGATTGATATTAATCGTGCCAGTTATGCACAAATCTTACGAGTGCCTGGGATTGGTGTTCGTTCAGCAAAGCTAATTGTTTCTGCGCGACAACATGGTCGACTCAATTTAGCTGCATTAAAACGTATTGGTGTTGTCCTCAAGCGTGCACAATTTTTTATTATTTGTCATGAGATGCAATCATTTAAATTACAAAATTCATCACCAGAGTATATTCGTTTGTCACTTAAAGAACCATCTCTGCCTATTATGGCTGTACCGCAACAATTATCGATAGGACTCGAGTGAGCATAAAATGATTGTTTTCCGTTATGATGATACGTTTGAAGGAGTGTTATCGGCTGTATTTGATGCTTTTAATCTTAAAAAATGGCCGCAACATATACTCACTTCAAGTGATATATTACCATTATTTTGTACCGAAGAATTTTATGTTCAGACTACTGACGAAAAATTTAATCGCGTCAGTCAGGCAATGACGAAACGATTACCATCAATCGCGCTTAATCAGATTAGTTATGTTTGGTTTTCACAACAGCCAGAACGAGCTATATTAATTTTTAATTATTTAGTTAAAGTCTTTAAAGTGAAGCATGATATTAGTCATAACTTTGCCGATCCGGATATTTTGGCAATAAGAAATCTTGCAAAAAAAGTTGCTCATGAAAGACACTATTTAATGATGTTTGTCCGTTTTAATGCTATCAATAATCAGGGTGAAAAAATCTATTTTGCATCGGTCGAACCAAGATATAACATATTACCATTTGTGTTGGACTTTTTTAAGGATCGTTTTGCTGATCAAAAATGGGTTCTTTTTGACTCAGTTAGGCAGTATGGATATTTTTATGATTTAAAACATGTACAGATCATTCATCTGGATGAACATGATGATTTTATGATAAATGGACAAATTAACGATAATTACTTGAATGAGGATGAGCGACGTTTTCAAAAAATGTGGCATCGCTATTGTCAGGCAACAACAATTAAAGAGCGGGTAAATCCTAAATTACAGAAAAAATCTATGCCTGTGCGTTTTTGGAAAAACTTACCAGAAACCTGGCATGAAGATCCTTAATGACGTGATGTATTAGGCATTAATATATTTACTTCGATCAGGTAACCAGCTATTAACAATAGCATAAGCTGATTGCGGATCATCACTAAGCAGATAGTTTGATGCTTGCTGAATAGTACTGATTAGGTGTTGATCGCGAATTAAATCAACAATCTTAAAGTTTGCAATACCAACTTGGCGGGTCCCTAATATTTCGCCACTGCCTCTAATTTCTAAATCTTTTTGGGCAATAACAAAGCCATCATTACTATCACGCATGACATTTAAACGCTCTTTAGTCACTCGGCTTAATGGCATTTGATACATTAATACACAGTGTGATGCCGCGCTACCTCGACCAACCCTGCCACGTAACTGATGCAGTTGTGATAAACCTAATCGTTCTGCATTTTCAATTACCATTAAACTGGCATTAGGTACATCTACACCTACTTCTATCACGGTTGTTGCAATTAGTAATTGAATTTCCCCTTTTTTAAAAGATTGCATTACTTCTTGCTTTTGGGATGGTTTCATTTTGCCATGAATTAATCCAACAGTGATTGTCGGTAATAGTTCTTGTAATTCGGCAAAAGCAACCTCAGCAGCTTGAGCCTCTAATATTTCTGACTCTTCAACTAGCGTACAAACCCAATAGGCTTGTTTACCTGTTAGACAAGCTTGTTCTATGCGCTCAATAATTTCATGGCGGCGAGTATTGGGTAATACAACAGTAGTTACCGGTGTTCGCCCAGGGGGAAGTTCATCAATTGTTGAGACATCAAGATCAGCATAGACTGTCATGGCAAGTGTTCTTGGGATAGGTGTTGCTGTCATAATGAGTTGATGAGGGTAACAGTTATCTTTAATACCTTTTTCCCATAACGTTAGACGTTGATCAACGCCAAAGCGGTGTTGCTCATCAATAATTACTAAACCTAAATTAGCAAATTCCACCTTATCAACGAATACGGCATGAGTTCCGATTAATATATCAATGTCGCCAGCAGCAAGAGCTTCATAACATTCTCTTTTTTTCTTTGCAGTCAGTTTTCCAGAAAGAAGACTAACTGTTAGGCCTAGTGGCGTTAACCAGTTGGTAAAATTAATTGCATGCTGTTCTGCTAAAATTTCAGTAGGTGCCATCAATACAACTTGTTTATTATTTTCTAGAGCATTAAGCGCAGCTAAAGCCGCGACTAAGGTTTTACCCGAACCTACATCACCCTGAACTAAACGCATCATTGGGATATTTTTGGCCATATCTTGCCAGATTTCATGCACTACCCGATGTTGAGCATTAGTAGGTGAAAAGGGGAGTGACTGCAAAAAAGGGGTAATATATTGATTATTAACGTGTAATGGGGTTGCTTGTTGTTTTTGTGTATGTGATTTAGTTATTTGCATACTCAAATGATAGGCAAGTAGTTCTTCAAATATGAGACGTTTTTTAGCTGGATGACTACCATCTTCTAATTCGGTAATATTGATATCTAAAGGCGGCTCATGAAGTGTTCTTAACGCATCTTCTAATGTGGGAAAACGAGTAATATATTGCGCAGGAATAACTTCTGCCGAAGGATTTCGCTCAAGTAATACCAAAGCTAAATGAATAAATTTACGTAGCATATTTTGAGTTAAACCAAAGGTCGCTGCATAAATTGGTGTATAGCGTTCTCCTTCAATATTGTCAAAACTTTGTTCGCTATCACGGATTTGGATCTGTGGATGAATCATTTCAAAATAGATCTTACCTTTTCTCACTTCACCGTAAGCTTTAATCCATTTTCCTGTAACCATACTCTGTTTCATGGCTGGATAAAAATTCATAAAACGTAAATTAGCAATACCTGTTGAATCTTTTATGGTACAAATTAGCATACGCTTTTTTGCCATCATAATTTCAGCTTTGACAATTTGCCCCTGAATCGTCGTATGTTCACCGATCGATAATGCAGATATTGCACTAGATGCTGAGCGGTCTTCATAACGCATGGGTAAATGTAACAATAAATCACGAATGGTATAAATACCCAACTGATTAAATTTTTTTGCTAAAACATCCCCTAGCCCCGGCAAATGACTAATAGTTAGGTGGCTGAGTAATCGTTTATTTAGCATAGGTTAATTGATGTTGCGAATAATGTTAACAACGTCTGGTTGGTGTTTTATTTTACGGATAATATCGTTAAGTTGAGTTGCATTTTTAACTTCAAGATGCAAGATGACAGTATAAATTCGGGAATCTTTTTCTTCGGTATTAAGCCACTGTACATTGGCGGATTCAGCATTAATTGTTGAGATAATATTGGCTAGTGCCGATGCTGCATTATTAGTAATATCAATCCAAACTTCTGCAGTAAACATTTTATCTGGTGTAGGTGCCCATTCTAATGGCACATACTTATCTGGCTGATTTTGGTAACCGATTATATTACGACAAGATTCGTGGTGAATCGACAATCCTTTTTCTGGGCTAACTCGACCAATAATCGGATCTTCGGGAATAGGATGACAACATTTAGCAAACGAGACTAATGATCCTTCATCACCAGTAATTTTTAGCTTTTTATTAATTTCCAATGAATGGTTATTAACATGACTATGTTCAATCCCTTTGACAACAAATTGACTCATAATATTACCTAGGCCAATTTCAGCAAGTAATTCATCAAATGAATTTAATTTAGTAAAGCTGACTAACTTATCAATTTTTTGTTGTGGAATTGCTGCTATTCCTCCACTATCAATAAGTGCGCACTCTAATAAGCGTTTGCCTAAAGCAACGGCATCAGTATGTTCTAAATTTTTTAGTGCTTGGCGAATACGAGCTCTAGCTTTAGCACTCACTACAAAATTTAGCCAGCCAGCACTTGGTCTACTATTTGGTGAGGTCAATATCTCAACAGTTTGTCCACTTGATAGCGGTTGTGATAGTGCCGATGGTTTGCGATCAACAATTGCGCCAATGCATTGATGACCAATATCGGTATGTACCGCATAGGCTAGATCAACGGGAGTTGCACCTTTTGGTAATTCAACAATACGCCCTTTTGGTGTGAAAACATAAATCTCTTTTGGAAAGAGATCTGATTTTATATTTTCAATAAATTCAAATGAGTTACCGACACTCTGTTGTAACTCAAGAATGTTTTGCATCCAACGCTGTGCTTTTATCTGTGTTGTCGTGCTATTAAACTCTTCATTTTTTTTGTACATCCAGTGTGCTGCCACACCCATTTCAGCCATCTGATCCATGTCTATTGTACGAATTTGTACTTCAACCGGTGTACCATGAGGACCAATTAATGAAGAGTGTAATGATTGATAACCGTTCAACTTAGGTATAGCGATATGATCTTTAAATCGATTAGGCCGTGGTTTATAGAGATTATGAACTAAACCTAATACGCGGTAGCAGCTATCGACATCTTCAACAATAATACGGAAAATATAAATATCCATAATTGAACGAAAACGCTGTTCGCGCAGTTGCATTTTTTGGTAGATGGTATAAATATTTTTTTCAATCCCCTCTACTCTAGCTTTGATTCCAGCTTTAACTAAGCGTTCTTTAATGTCAGATAAAATACGTTCAATTAAGTCTTTTCGCGTCTGTCTTGCTGATTCAACGACTTTTTCAAGTACATGAGCTCGATTAGGATGCATTGCCGTAAAACCGAGTACTTCAAGCTCTGTTTTGATGTGATGAATACCTAGACGATGCGCAAGCGGGGCAAAAATTTCAAGAGTTTCTTTCGCAATTCGGCGACGTTTATCGGGTCTTAGCGAGTCAAGCGTACGCATATTATGTGTGCGATCTGCGAGCTTGATTAAAATGACTCGAACATCTTTTGCCATCGCTAGAACCATTTTACGGAAATTTTCTGCTTGAGCTTCTTGTCGATTACGAAATTTAAGTTTGTCGAGTTTTGAGACACCGTCCACTAGCTGTGCAACATCTTCGCCAAATTGATCAACAACATCTTGGTAGGTGACAGGTGTATCCTCAATGGTATCATGCAGTAGTGCAGCTGCAATCGCTTCAAAATCAAGCTGCATATCAGCGAGTATACAAGCTACAGCAACAGGGTGGGTGATATAAGGTTCACCACTAGAGCGAAATTGACCATCATGGGCATCATAAGCAAAGACATAAGCCTCCCGAATTTTTTTAACTTGATTATCCGGAAGGTAGTGTTTTACTAATTTTTCTAACGGTGCAAAATATTGCATATTAGCTGACATACTTATGATGCTTGTCTATAGATTATTCGTATGATGGTGTATTTTCAAAAAGAACTGTTTCATGGAGAATTGAACGAGCTTCAGCGTCTTCTTCTTGGCGTGCTTGGAAATCAGCGGTATCAAGAATTTTTTTATTGACTAAACCTTCTTCAATTTCACGCAATGCAATAACTGTCTCTTTGTCGTTTTCTTCGGCAACTAAAGGCGCTTTACCTTCAGATTGCAATTGATGTGCACGCCTTGCTGCAACTAATACTAAATCGAATCGATTACCAATTTTATCAACTGCATCTTGAACCGTTACGCGAGCCATGTTTTACCTCATTTTTTATTAAGTACTGAAAATTTTTTTAAATCAATCGCTAATTTTACTGAAATTTACGCGGGATTGCTACGGTTATTTGCACTGTATAAGTAAAATCTTCGGTTAATTTGGCTATTAAATCCAAATTAACCCTTATTTTGATCAATAAATTGTTCCAAGATATCTTTATTTATTAATATTTGCTTACTGGTATTGAGCGTTTCTGCTTTAATAATAGCTGATAAACAATTTAATGCATAATTAAAATCGTCATTGATAATTAAATAGTCGTACTCGTTATAATGAGATATTTCAGACTTCGCTTTTTGCATACGTTTAGCGATAACTTCAGCCGAATCTTGTTCTCGCTTAATTAAGCGTTTTTCTAGCTCTGCTAGAGAAGGAGGAATGATAAAAATGCTTTTCGCGTTTGGCATCTTATCTCTCACTTGTCTTGCGCCTTGCCAATCGATATCTAAAAAAACATTAATACCATTAGCTAAGTGCTGATTAATTGCTGCTTTGGTCGTCCCATAGTAATGGTCAAAAACTTTGGCATATTCGATAAAAGCGTCTTGTTTAATTAATAATTCAAACTCATTATGATCAACAAAATAATAGTGTTCACCATGCTTTTCACCCGGTCTTGGTGAGCGCGTAGTATGAGATATCGATATATTTGCAAGCTGCTGATCTTGCTGTTTTAAATAAGCGTTTATTAAGCTTGATTTGCCAGCACCACTTGGTGCCGAAAGGATAAAGAGGGTTCCTGTATACATAACATTTTTTTCATTAATTGCGTTGCGGTTATTATTCATGAAATTGCATTAAAATAAAAGGGCTAGCTTACTGAATTATTGATAAAGCGCTCTGTTATTTCTGTTTTATACTAAGATTGGAGGATGTATCAAAAGATAAGTTAGCTTATATAGATGAGGGTGCCATTGATCAGCCTTGCTTTACTATTCACTTACCCTATCACTAAATATTTACAAAATGACTATCTGTTATAGTCAGTATTGCACATATTTAATATTTTTATATATTTTCTGTTATCGGATTATGTGATTTCAATATTTTATGAAAAAATAGTTAAGAGATTATTTTTTTATACAAATATTTGTTTAGTAAACGTAATACGTTAATAGGTTTGTTTGTTAAAATAGCCTCTAAAATAGTGCTCAAAATATGATTGGTATATTCGGTTATTCTATAGTTTTCTAATATCAGATCGATTTTGAGAAAATAAATAAAAAATGACTTTACCGCGTTTCATATTAGAAACAGCGAGTTAGTATATGAAGATATAAAGGAATAGTTTGAATGATAATCAACAATAACAAAACAAAGTTTAATTTTATTGATCGACTGTATCGTATCATTTTAGGTATCACGAAATTTATTGCTATTTATTTGCTACTCTCAATGGCATGGTCTTTTTCCTTAGTTCTTGTCGTTATTATGTTGGTGATACTGCTTTGGATTCATAAGATCGCTAAAATTACTGATGCGAGAAAGGTCGATATGCCTATAACGCCTTTAGATCGGCTTAAAGTGGGGTTTTGTAAAATCAAAGGGATGGTTGAAGCTAAAGAGACAGTAAAGGCACCATTAGATGAGCGTCTATGTGTTGGTTATAGCTATCAAATTTATGATCTCAATGAGCATGGTGAGGAGCAACATCCTCCTGTAACTAGTGAAGTAGTTTGTAAGAATTTTACTTTATCAGCTGATGGACATCGTGTTTATGTTGATACTTATAACATTGAGTTTGTGATGTTGAGTGATAACTGTGTTGAAAAAATTATCAATAATCAAAATCATATTCAACATACTTTATATCCAAATGATGAAGTTGTTGTTGTAGCTGATGCTGTTATGGATAGCAATAAGAGTTATAAACTTCAGTACACAACAAAGCATAAAACGATGATGATCATGAAAAGTGAAGATATGTCGTTGTTGAATGAGATAGAACGAAAGCCTCAACGATTGTTGAATCTTAGTATTTTCATTTCTGCGATTATGGTATCTTTGATTATTATGGCAAATGGTATGTGGTATAGCGATAGTAAGATTATGTTTTTTTATGATTTAAATCAGCTATTTTTGGGTAATTTTGTTCAAGTATTTAGTGATAAATTGAGCTTCTCTATTAGTTTTCCTACATTTTTACAACCACTCATTCATGCTAATCCACTATTCTCGGCTGGATTAACTATTATTGGTAGTTTTATTCTTTTTTGTCTATTAACGAAATTAAATAATCTATCTGCTAGAAAAGGGTTTAATTTCTTAAAT
This sequence comes from Orbaceae bacterium BiB, assembly GCA_036251205.1. Classification (NCBI taxonomy): domain Bacteria; kingdom Pseudomonadati; phylum Pseudomonadota; class Gammaproteobacteria; order Orbales; family Orbaceae; genus Orbus; species Orbus mooreae. Next base: position 2,702,611 of record CP133958.1, read on the forward strand.
TATATTGGTGTAAATCTCTCGTTAATTTTCTTTATTGTTACTATTTACTCGCTATTTTCGGCAATTATTTTATTAATTTTTTCCGCTGAATTGATTGCTATAAAATTATTAATCATTTGGTGTATCTTAGTTATTATTGGTGTCGCTAATTTTATTTTTTTCATTTTAATAAATAAGTTAGAGTGAAATTGGTTTTGTAAGATATTATTTTTGACATTTTGTTAAGATAAATTAACATAATGATTAGTATAAAAATAACGCAATATATAATTCTTGCTTGACAGTTTGTTTGATATTTGATAGAAATATCACCATATATTATTTTATAAATAAAGTGAATTTAATGTTTAAATCGATGAACCTCCTCCTCAGTCTGCTCCTCGCATCTTTTTGCGCGGATTGTCTGTGTTCGGAGTAGACCGATTTAATCTCTCACTCTATAATTAACAGAAACCCGCACTAAATTGCGGGTTTTTTTTTAGCATTTAGCTCCGCAATTGAACTAATAATTTAGTGCCTAACATAAAAGGAAACAACAGATGAGCAATCAAGTCATTATTTTTGATACCACATTACGTGATGGTGAGCAGGCATTACAGGCGAGTTTAAGTGTTAAAGAAAAACTACAAATAGCATTAGCATTAGAAAGAATGCGAGTTGATGTGATGGAAGTTGGTTTCCCGGTTTCATCACCAGGTGATTTTGAATCAGTACAAACAATTGCTAAAACAATTAAAAACAGCCGCGTTTGTGCGTTAGCTCGTTGTGTTGATAAAGATATTGATGTCGCCGCAGAAGCATTAAAAGTGGCTGAACAATTCCGTATTCATACTTTTATGGCAACTTCGACTTTGCATGTGCAAGATAAATTAAGAATGTCATTTGATGATGTTGTTGCTAGAGCGGTTCATAGTGTTAAACGTGCTCGTAATTATACTGATGATGTTGAGTTTTCGTGTGAAGATGCAGGGCGTACACCTATTGATAATTTATGTCGAATTGTTGAAGCGGCAATTGCGGCAGGTGCTAGAACAATTAATATTCCTGACACTGTCGGTTATACTGTTCCTTATCAGTTTGGTGGTATTATTCGGACTTTATTTGAGCGAGTACCTAATATTGATAAAGCGATTATTTCGGTACATTGTCATGATGACTTAGGGATGTCAGTTGCTAACTCAATTAGTGCGGTACAAGAGGGCGCTCGCCAAATCGAAGGGGCGATGAATGGCTTAGGGGAACGAGCCGGGAATACAGCCTTAGAAGAAGTGATTATGGCAATCAAAGTTCGTCAAAATATTTTAAATGTTCATACCAATATTAATCATCAAGAAATCTACCGCACCAGTCAAATCGTAAGTCAATTAACCAGCACACCAATCCCAGCTAATAAAGCGATTGTTGGGAGCAATGCATTTGCTCATTCATCGGGTATCCATCAAGATGGGGTATTAAAAAATCGTGAAACTTACGAGATTATGACCCCAGAATCAATTGGCTTAAATCAAATACAATTAAATTTAACTTCCCGTTCGGGTCGTGCTGCCGTGAAACACCGTTTACATGAGTTAGGCTACCGTGATGAAGATTATAATTTGGACACTATTTATGAAGCATTCTTAGCCTTAGCGGATAAAAAAGGTCAAGTGTTTGATTATGATTTAGAAGCATTGATCTTTATGGATAAATTAAAAAATGATGAAGAGCATTTTTCTTTAGACTATTTTAATGTTCAATCAGGTACGACGGTTGTGTCTACAGCATCTGTCAGTTTAACAGTAGGCAAAGAGAAAAAGTCCGATGCTGCGACTGGTAATGGTCCTGTTGATGCCGTTTATCAAGCAATTAACCGTATTACCAATATGCCTGTTTCTATTGTTAAATACCAATTAGCTGCGAAGGGCCAAGGTGAAAATGCCTTGGGGCAAGTTGATATTGTTGTTGAACATAATGGACGTCGATTCCATGGAGTTGGTCTTGCAACCGATATTGTTGAAGCTTCAGCTAAAGCACTAATTAATGCATTAAATAATATTTATCGTGCAACGATTGTTGCAGAAGAGAAACAACGTTTACATAGCTAAGCATCAAGAACTGATTAATAAGATAATAAAATTTGAGGATAATTATGTCACAGTCATATCATATTGCAGTATTACCGGGGGACGGAATTGGTCCAGAAGTGATGAAACAAGCTTATAAAGTGCTTGATGTTATACGCGAAAAATATCAGCTATCAATTACGACAAGTCAATATGATGTGGGAGGGGCTGCAATTGATATTCATGGTTGCCCACTACCTGCAGAGACATTAGCTGGGTGTGAAAAAGCAGATGCGATTTTATTTGGTTCTGTTGGTGGCCCTAAGTGGACTAATCTACCACCTGATTCTCAGCCAGAACGTGGTGCACTATTACCATTACGTAAGCACTTTAAGTTATTTGCTAATATGCGTCCAGCAAGTCTTTATCAAGGATTAGAAGAACTTTGTCCTTTGCGTGAAGATATTGCTAAACGTGGTTTTGATATCTTATGTATGCGTGAACTTACTGGTGGTATTTATTTCGGTCTACCAAAAGGCCGTGAAGGTAGTGGTGCACAAGAACGCGCATTTGATACTGAAGTTTATCACCGTTTTGAAATTGAACGGATTGCTCGAATGGGCTTTGAAGCAGCTAAAATTCGTAGTAAAAAAGTCACTTCAATTGATAAAGCTAATGTATTACAAACATCAATTTTATGGCGTGAAGTTGTAAGCGAAGTCGCTAAAGAGTATCCTGATGTAGCTCTTGAACATATGTATATCGATAATGCTACGATGCAGTTAATTAAAGATCCATCACAGTTTGATGTGGTATTGTGCTCTAATTTATTTGGTGACATTTTATCTGATGAGTGTGCCATGATCACCGGTTCAATGGGGATGTTGCCATCAGCAAGTTTAAATGAAGATGGCTTTGGTCTATATGAACCTGCAGGTGGTAGTGCACCTGATATTGCCGGTAAAAATATCGCAAATCCTGCGGCACAAATTTTGTCATTAGCATTATTAGTTCGCTATAGCTTTAAGCGTGATGATATTGCTAAAGCTATCGAAGAAGCTGTCAATAAAGCATTAGAGAAAGGCTACCGTACTATTGATCTGGCACGTGGTGGCAAACATATTTCTACCGATGAAATGGGCGATGTTATTTGTCGTTTGATTTAAGATTGTTAATTTAGATTGGATTGAGGTATTCATTCTTCAATCCTTATCGATATAATAAAAAGGACACAGCAATGTCACAAGCAAATCCAAAAACGTTGTATCAAAAATTATATGATGCGCACGTCGTTTATGAAGCTCCAAATGAGACTCCGATTTTATATATTGACCGTCATCTAGTACATGAGGTTACATCTCCTCAAGCATTTGATGGTTTACGTGCGATGAATCGTAAAGTTCGTCAACCGCACAAAACTTTTGCTACTATGGATCATAATACTTCAACAAAAAGTAATGAGTTAAGTGCATGTAGTGAAATGGCAAGAATCCAGTTAACTGAACTAGCTAAAAATACTAAAGAATTTGGTATCTCGTTATATGATATTCAAAGTCCATTACGAGGGATTGTGCATGTTATTGGACCAGAACAAGGTATGACTTTACCTGGTATGACAATTGTTTGTGGTGATTCCCATACTGCAACACATGGTGCATTTGGTGCATTAGCATTTGGTATTGGTACATCTGAAGTTGAACATGTTTTGGCAACGCAAACCTTAAAACAAGGTCGCGCTAAAACGATGAAAATTGAAGTTAAAGGCCATGTTGCCGCCGGTATCACAGCTAAAGATATTATCTTAGCCATTATTGGTAAAACAACTAGCGCCGGTGGTACTGGTTATGTGGTTGAGTTTTGTGGTGAAGCGATAAAAGATCTTTCAATGGAAGGCCGTATGACATTATGTAATATGGCTATCGAGATGGGGGCTAAAGCGGGGATTGTTGCTCCTGACGAGGTTACCTTCGAATATATTAAGGGGCGTCAATTTGCTCCAAAAGGCGATGATTTTGTTAAAGCGGTTGAATATTGGCAAACGCTAAAAACGGATAATGGCGCACACTTTGATAAAGTGGTTACACTAGATGCTAAAGATATTGCTCCGCAATTAACTTGGGGTACTAATCCAGGTCAAGTAACATCAATTGATGGTGTAGTGCCGAATCCTACTGATTTTAGTGATCCTATTGAACGTAATTCAGCAGAGCGAGCATTAACCTATATGGGATTAAGTGCAGGTACTAAAATGACTGATGTCAAAATCAATAAAGTATTTATTGGTTCATGTACTAATTCTCGAATTGAAGATTTGCGTGCCGCAGCCGCAATTACGAAGGGACGTAAAGTTGCAGCTGGTGTTCAGGCATTAGTTGTACCTGGATCAGGTCCTGTAAAAGCACAAGCAGAGGCTGAAGGGTTAGATAAAATCTTTATTGATGCTGGTTTTGAATGGCGTTTACCAGGTTGTTCAATGTGCCTTGCCATGAATGACGATAAATTAGCGCCTGGCGATCGTTGTGCATCAACAAGTAACCGTAATTTTGAAGGTCGTCAAGGTCGTGATGCTAGAACACATTTAGTGAGTCCAGCAATGGCCGCAGCAGCAGCAATTACGGGTCATTTTACTGATATTCGTCAACCATTTTAAGGAGTATAATCATGGCTAAATTTGTTAAACATACCGGGTTAGTAGTTCCTTTAGATGCTGCTAATGTTGATACTGATGCAATTATTCCAAAACAGTTTTTACAAAAAGTAACTCGTACAGGATTTGGACAACACGCTTTTCACGAATGGCGTTTTCTAGATGATGCAGGTAAACAACCAAATCCAGAATTTACTTTAAATAAACCTCGCTATAAAGGGGCGAGCATTTTGTTAGCTCGAGAAAATTTTGGTTGTGGATCCTCTCGAGAACATGCTCCTTGGGCATTAGCTGATTATGGTTTTAAAGCGATTATTGGCTCAAGTTTTGCTGATATTTTTTATAATAACTCATTTAATAATCAATTATTATTAGTTAATCTTTCAGAAGAAGACGTTGATGAGTTATTTAAAATCGTTGAAGCTAATGAAGGTACTGAATTTACTGTTGATCTTGAAAATGAAGTGGTTATCGCGGGTGATAAAAAATATTCATTTAAAATTGATGCCTTTAAGCGTCATTGTTTGTTAAATGGTTTAGATAATATCGGCTTAACACTACAGCATGAAGATGCGATCAGTGCTTTTGAGAAAAAAATCCCTACTTTTCTTGCATAAAGAGACTTGCTAATTAAATAGCCCATAAATCATATTATGGGCTATTTTTATCTATTGCTATCTCATCAATCCAGACTTATAACGCGTTAAGATTTATCATCAACTCATTTTTTATTTTATATATTTATGATAATTCTTATCTATACTAATTAAAATATAAAATATCAACAATTCCTTTTAACGGTAAGGTTAATATACTGTATAATTTGCTTGCTAACTAATTAAATTCGTTAATTGCTATTTAAAATAAATTAAAAAACGAATAATAACCAGCCCAATGTTAGCAGTTCCTTCACTAGCGATACATTGTCAATTGAGGCAACATAACATGAGTAAATTATTTGCAACGAAAGCAGTTCTGTTTGATATGGATGGTGTTTTACTTGATTCAGAACCACTCTGGGAAGAGTCAGTTAAGGAAACGTTAGCATTTTATGATGTTGATTATGATCAGTTACACCAACAGTATGACTTATCGACTACTGGCGTTAGAATTGATCAGGTAGTTGATCTTTATTGCCAATTACTACCACAAAAAAAGATTCCGTCATCCGTGATGGTTAATAAAATTATTGAAGTGGTTATTGATAAAGTTTCTATTGCTAAGCCGATTTTACCTGGTGTTCATGAGTCGCTAAAATTATGTCGTGAATTAGGTTTAAAAGTTGGCTTGGCTTCATCATCACCAATGCGAGTTATTGATGCGATTACTGATTGTTTAAATATTACTAATTGTTTTGATGTTCGGGTGTCTGCTGAAGCATTAAGTCATGGTAAACCCCATCCAGCAGTTTATTTATGTGCTGCGGATAAAATTGGTGAATCACCATTACAATGTATAACGATCGAAGACTCATTACCTGGGATGATTGCGACAAAGGCGGCAAGAATGAGTTCTATTGTTATTCCTGCTATTAGTGATAGAAAGCTGCCACAATGGTGTTTAGCTGATTATCAATTAACTTCATTACTTGAATTGACTCCAGAGCACTTAAAATAAGACAAAAATGGTTATTCACTACTAAATTTTGTCTACTTTACTCAATAACTAGTATATACTTATTGATATCCGAGGATTTTTTGTATATTAACATTTTGATATAAGGGGTTATTCATGGAAAAGGAAAAAGTAACAAAACCTTCATTCCAAAACGTATTAGAGTATGTCCGTTTATCTCGTCGATTAAATAAACTGAAACGTGAAATTACTGACAATGAGAAGAAAATCCGTGACAATCAAAAACGTGTGTTACTGCTTGAAAATTTAAGTGATTATATTAAGCCAAATATGACTTATGATGAAGTCCAAGCAATTATCGCTAATATGAAACTTGACTATGAAGATCGCGTTGATGATTTTATTATCAAAAATGCTGAAATATCAAAAGAGCGTCGTGAAATATCGTCAAAAATGCGTGTAATGAGTAGTAACTAATATTCGTTATTTAATAAAAAACCAAGACATCCGTCTTGGTTTTTTTGTATCGATAATTCTAGTGATGGTATATAGAATCAGCCACCAGCTAATTTTACTTTAAAGCCTTTTTGTTCTAGCATCTCTTTAAGTAAATCGCGTTTATCGCCTTGGATTTCGATTGTATCCTCTTTTATACTGCCACCACAGCCACAACGTTTTTTTAGTTCTGCAGCTAATTTAGCCAGTTCAGCATCATCTAAATCAAGGCCGGTAATAACACAAACACCTTTACCTTTTCGCCCGGCGGTTTGCTTTTGGATACGTACAATACCATCACCTTTCGGACGAACGACTTTTGACTGTTCAGGTTTAATTCTTCCTGAATCAGTTGAGTAAACTAGTGGATTATCGGACATATCCTCAGCCTTAACTTAAATCAAGTGTAGATAAGATCTCTTTTAACGCAACTTCCGGTTTTTCTGCTTGTGTAATTGGACGACCAATCACTAGATAATCAGATCCCGCAGCTTGCGCACGTTGTGGTGTCATGATTCGACGTTGGTCATCAGGATCGGTTCCAACTGGACGTATACCAGGGGTTACTAGTTTGAAATCACTACCTAAACGCGTTCTAAAACTTTGTACTTCTTTTGCCGAACAGACAACACCATCTAAGCCACAGTTTTTAGCCAAAACAGCTAGTCTTGTCGCTTGTTCTAACGGTGATACATTAATACCTATTTCTGCTAAGTCTTGAGTTTCCATACTGGTTAATACTGTTACCGCGATCAACATAGGTGCATCTTTACCATATGAATATAAGGCATCTTTTGCTGCTTGCATCATACGCGAGCCACCACTAGCATGAACATTCGTCATCCAAACACCTAAATCAGCAGCGGCAGTAACTGCTTTTGCTACTGTATTTGGAATATCATGAAATTTCAAATCAAGAAAGATCTCAAACCCTTTATTGTGGATTTGTCTAATAAAGTCAGGACCCGCAATAGTAAATAATTCTTTACCTATTTTTAGACGACAATCTGTTGGTTCGATGCGATCAATGAAATTCCATGCTGATTTAACATCAGCAAAATCTACTGCAACAATAATTGGAGATGGCATGGTTGTCTTTCCCTTGTATAAAATATTGTATTTGTAATCATGAATTATAAAATTCTCTTGCTACTTATTATAGCAAGAGTATGGCGCTATTTTGAAGTTAATTAGCAGAAGAATGTATTATTATTTCAGATTGAGCGAGTAGATTGCTGATAATCAGCTCCTGATTAAGGCTACTGATTGTGACAAGTTGTTCTCTAACATCATGCCAAAGTTGATATAATTGTATAATTTTGATTGATTCTAATTGAGCGATTAATCTGACAAGTGAAACTTGATCTCGGTTAATGATAAAGCGTCCTGATTTTTGGGTAGCTTTAAGTGCATCACTTAGTAGTGTGCAAAACCAATGTAATCGCATCAATGTATCATCTTGATTAATAAAGCTCTCTCGTAATGCCCAAAAATCTTGTTCAGCTAAATGTGTTTGCAAATTTTGATTAAAGGTAACCCTTTTTTGCCATCTTTCGTCCTCTAATAAAGTTAATGCTGCTAGAGGGGCATTACCATTAAGTAACAATGCCGAAGCGAGTTCATTATCATTATAGTGAGCGATATTTTGATACGATTTTAACCATGCCATTGAAATATCAAGTTCCGGAACAGGTAAAAAATAGAACTGGCAGCGGCTACGAATAGTTGGTAATAACTGACCATTATGGATATCAGAAATAATAAAATAGGTATTTTTAGGTGGTTCTTCTAAGGTTTTTAGTAACGCATTTGCAGCGGCTTCAGTCATTAAAGAGGCATTTTTTATCCGAATAACTTTATTGCCACCTTGTTGTGCCCGTTCATATATTTTGTTCGATATCTGCCTAATCTGATCTACACCAATCGATAGTTTATTTTTTTCAGCTTCAATTATGTAGTTATCCGGATGGTTTTCCGCTAAAAATAGCTGGCAGCTATGGCACTGTAAACAAGGTTCACTATCATTTGGCGTAAGACATAATAAGCGGTTAGCTAATTTATGAATTAGTTTATCTTCGCCACTACCAATAATATATTTTAGTAATAAGGCATGATGAGCTCTATTACTTATGAATGGTAACACTAAATCTTGGTAAGATTTAGCTAACCAAGGATAGTTATTGAGCTGATAATTATGCAATTCCATTTTCCATTAACCAGGTATTTAATGCCTTTTCAATTGAAAGCTTTACGGATTCAAGAGGTTGTGATGCATCAATTGTAATTATGCTAGAGTCTTGACTGGCTAGTTCAAGATAACGTTCCCGGATACGTTCAAAAAACGTTAGTGACTCTTGCTCTATACGATCAAATTCGCCCCTAGCCTTAACTCGCTTTAATCCTAGCTCAGGTGAAATATCCATATAAATTGTTAAATCAGGCTTAAATCCATCTAGTACCGATTGCTTTAATGTCGATATAAACATAAGGTCATTTTGTCTACCGGCACCTTGATAAGCTTGTGTAGATAGATCATGACGATCTCCAATTACCCATTTATTGGCTTGTAATGCAGGTTTGATCACATTTTCGATGAGTTGAATTCTTGCTGCATAAAACATTAAAAGTTCTGCTTTGTTTGTAAGCGGTTCATCAGCAAGCCCATGTTTGATGATGTTACGCAATGTTTCTGCAATTGGAGTTCCACCAGGTTCCCGTGTATAAACTAAGTCAGTAATATTTTTTTTATTCAAAATATGACTAATTGTTGTAATTGCAGTTGTCTTACCTGCACCTTCTAAGCCTTCAATAACAATAAACTTTCCTGACATAACGTATTCCTTAGTTCATCTTATGACAAATTATACTATTTATTTACTGAAATGACATTAGTTTGGAATAGCAATATTTTATCGTAAATATTATTTTTGCTGTTTTGTTTTTTTTATTGTAAAATGTTTTTTATGTTAAAAAAAACGTTAAAACTTTTATTTTTTTGTAAAAAAGTTAAATTTTGGTTTTTCAGGTGTTGAAAACGTGAATTATATCTTCATAATAAGCTAAAACGATAACCTTATTTTAATACTATGTATATTCAGTAGGAGAGAAGAATGAGTAATGAGATAGTTTTAGAGCAAATTGAAGTCGTGCTCCGTAAAATTAATTGGGCACAAGAAATTCTGAATTCGGCGCAAGAAACAAGTGAAGATACCCGTATAGTTGATATCTTATCAGGTATTTCATTTATTATTAACTCTGCGTCAAATGATATTGAAAAGTTGTACCGCTCAATACGATAGTTCAGTAGACAAGTTTTTGTTCATTGTATCCTTTCCCGCTTTTTAGCGGGTTTTTTTATAAAAAAGTAACAACTTCTTCTTTTTTCCAGCGTATTTGTGGCGATTGTGGATTTTTACGATATCCAAATGGTAGACATAATGCAACGTCAAAGTTATTAATGCTAAATTGTGGTTTGATCGCTTCTAGTATTGCCATAACTTTATTATGTTCGAAACCACCAATTGCACATGAATCAATTCCATAATATGCTGCGGCTGTCATCATATTTGCGCTTGGAATATAGCATTGCATTTCAGCCCAGTTATCAATACTGACACCTTCAGGTAAACCATTAGTACAGTAATTAATGAAATATTGACATGCGGCATCAAGTTCAAAAGATACACCTTCTGTTGGCAAATTTCGACGAACGGTTTGTCTTAGATATTCGCTCTGCATGGTGAATTGTACTGCTTTACGATAAAGCACAATAACTAAATGTGAACAACTCATTATTTGTGGTTGGTTATAACATGCTGAACTCAATTTTTGTTTAATATCTGCATCGCTAATTACCACAAAGTGCCAAGGTTCCATACCAAAAGAGGATGGCGATTTTCGGCCTGCATCCAAAATCGCATCAAGATCGTTTGGTGCAATTTTTTTAGTTTCATCAAAAACTTTGCAGGCATGACGAAAATCAAAAGCTTGGGAAAGTTTGTTCATATTTTCTCCAGTATAAATTATATTTTTTCTTGCCATGGTGCTACTTTAAAGAGTAGTAACATTCCAGGGATGGCAAGTATGGTACACAACCAAAAGAAATTTGTCCAACCTACGCTATCTACTATAAATCCGGTTGAAGCATTAATTAATGTTCTTGGAATAGAGGCGAAGCTGGTAAATAAAGCAAATTGTGTTGCTGTATAAAGTGGGTTGGTAGTTTTTGCAATAAAAGAGACAAAAGCGGCTGTTCCTAAACCAACGCCGAGAGCTTCAAAGCTAATTACAAAAGCTAATAACAAGAGTTGATGCGATTTTATTTCCTCAAAAGGGCCTTCAATCGATAGCCATACAAAGCCTAATATTGAAAGTAACTGAACAGCTCCAAATAACCATAATGCTCGATTAATCCCGATTTTGAGCATTAATATTCCACCCATTAAGGCGCCAATAACACTTGGCCATAGTCCCGCATTTTTAGCTATTAAGCCAATATCAATTTTACTATATCCCATTTCTAAATAGAAAGGGGTGGCAAGCGCCGTTGCCATACTATCGCCAAGTTTATAGAGAAAAATGAAGGCCAAAATTAGGAGCGCAGACTTTAAGCCACTACGATTTATAAACTCTACAAATGGTTTAATAAAGATATCTTCAATACGCTGTTTCGATGGTAGTCGATTAATCGGTTCTTTCACTAATAGTGTCACGATGATTGCAGGAAACATGAAACAGGCGGTAATAATAAAAACAATATCCCATGCATAGTAATTTGACAGTATCAAAGATAGTGAGCCTGGAACTAAACCGGCTATTCGATAACTATTAATATGAATACTATTACCTAACCCCAACTCCTGATCGGTAAGTAGTTCACGCCTAAATGCATCTAAAGCTATATCTTGTGTTGCTGAAAAAAAAGCAATCGCAAAGCTAAGTGAGGCAATAAGGACAATATTGAGTTGTGGAGATAAAAATCCCATACTTGCAATAATGACGAATAAAATTAACTGTGTTAATAACATCCATCCTTTACGTCTACCTAGATTAAATGGTGAAATATTATCCATAAAAGGTGACCAGACAAATTTCCACACATAAGGAACTTGAGTTAGCGTAAAAATACCGATAGTTTTAATGCTTACGCCTTCACTCGCAAGCCAAGCGGGCATTAATTGTAAAAGGATATAAAGTGGTAATCCTGAAGCAAAGCCAGTGAATATGCAAATAAGCATTTTTGTTATAAAATCAACACTGATTATTGATTGTTTATTCGACTGGTCATTCATTGAATTAGGGTATATTTTTAGTTGGGTTATTACTGATTTTTATTAAGTATATCATAGGTTCTTTCCCCTGATATATGGTTAATATAATTTTATGTTTTTCGTTGTATTTTATTGACTATCATTATTATCGATTTACCTTTAGGGTGGCTCGTGTTATTAATAGATATGAAGTTTATTTTTACAAAAGGTGGATGATATGCAAAACAAAATTAGAGTCGCAGTCTTTAGTAGTAAACATTATGATCGTGAACACTTAGAAATAGCTAATAAACGTTTTAATTTTGATATTGAATATTATGAATATAAGTTAAATAGTACTACGGCGATTACCGCAAAAGGGTTTGACGCTGTTTGCCTTTTTGTTAATGATGTCGCAGATAAAAAGACATTAGAAGTACTAGCATCATTAGGTATCAAAATTTTAGCTTTACGTTGTGCAGGTTTTGATAATGTTGATTTAGATGTTGCCCACAAATTAGGTATTTCTGTTGTACGTGTTCCGGCGTATTCTCCGGAAGCTGTTGCAGAACATGCTGTTGCGTTAATGATGACGCTTAATCGTCGAACTCATAAAGCTTATCAACGTACTCGTGATGCGAATTTCTCTCTCGACGGTTTAACAGGTTTTAATATGCATGGACGTGTTGCTGGCGTGATTGGTACTGGTAAAATTGGTCAAGCTGTGATACGAATTTTAAAAGGATTTGGTATGAGTATTCTAGCCTATGATCCTTATCCTTCTAAAGTTGCTGAGGAATTAGGGGCTACTTATGTAGACTTGAATGAGCTTTATTCTAAATCCGATGTTATTACTTTGCATTGTCCAATGACACCCGAAAACTACCATTTATTAAATGCACAATCATTTAGCCAAATGAAAGATGGCGTGATGATTATTAATACTAGCCGAGGTGCATTACTTGATTCAGCGGCTGCGATTGACGCACTGAAACAATCAAAAATAGGTGCTCTTGGTATGGATGTTTATGAAAATGAACGGGATCTATTTTTTGAAGATAAATCAAATGATGTTATTCAAGATGATGTATTCCGCCGTTTATCTGCTTGTCATAATGTTCTTTTTACAGGACATCAAGCATTTTTAACCCAAGAAGCCTTATTGAATATTTCTGATACTACGTTGAGTAATATTCAATTAGTGATGAAGGGTGATAAATGCCCAAATATTGTATAATAGAAATATAGTCATCATGATTATTTAAATCAATTACTTTCAAGTCTAGTTAATTAAACGAACTAGACTTGAAGTGTAAGCAGAGATATCAATATTATGGCGTTATCAGCAATGGATTGTAACCCATTTCAGTCATAATTTTAGTTAATTTGATGAGTGGTAGGCCTACTAATGCATTAATATCATTCCCTTCAAATTTTTCAAATAATGTGATTCCCAGTTCATCACATTTAAAACTACCCGCACATTGGAGAGGCATCTCTTTTGCAATATAAGAGGCAATTTCCGCTTCGCTTAGGGGTCTAAATGTAACTTGAAAAGGTTCAAAAATCGTAACACTTTGTTGAGTTTGAGCATTAATAACCGATAATCCAGTATAAAATGAAAAAGTTTTACCACTACTTTTTGATAATTGTAATTTAGCATTTTCGACGGTATGCGGTTTACCGACTATTTGTCCATCTAACACGCCAACTTGATCAGAACCGATAATAATAGTTTCGGTACCAATATAATTTTTTGCCACCGATTGTGCTTTTATATACGATAGGCGTAAAACTAAATCTTTTGCATTTTCATTTAATAACGGTGTTTCATCGCATTCTGGAGCTATGCAATCAAAGGGAATCGCTAGTTTTTTAAGAATCTTTTTACGTGATTCAGATGTTGAGGCTAAAATAAGTTTCATATTAAGTATTCATTAATGTCCATGCCGAAGGGTGAGCACTAAAACCAAGGAGTGGATAGTAGTTAACTGCTTGTGGTGCAGATAGTAAAACAATCCTACATTCGGGGGTGGTGTTGTTTTGTACTTCTTCAATAAGATGTTTACCAATCCCTTGTTTTTGGTAGTGCTCATCAACAGCTAAATCAGCCAAATAAGTGGTATATACAAAATCTGTTAAACAACGAGCAATACCGACTAATCGAGTATTATCCCAAGCTGTAATAATCAGGTTAGCATTATCTAACATAGCTTGGAAGCGAGTTTTATCGCTAAGAGGGCGTCTTTCCCCCAATGAACAATGACTATATAAGTTTAATGTTTCTTCTAATTGCGGTTTTATATCTGCACGATAGATTATTTTATTCATTTGGATACCCATTCGGATTTTTCATTTGCCAATTCCAACTATCTTTAGCCATCTCATCTAGCGTATATTGGGTTTGCCAATCGAGTTCCTGTTTGGCTCTTGACGCATCGGCCCAAAATGCAGCAATATCTCCGGCTCGTCGTTCGACAATTTGATAGGCGAGTTTATGACCACACGCTTTTTCATAAGCAGCAATAACTTCAAGCACACTGTTACCTATGCCTGAACCTAAATTATAAATATGTATACCTGATTTATTGATCTGTTTTAAGGCTGCAACATGACCAATTGCTAAGTCCTCAACGCGAATATAATCTCTTACACCAGTGCCATCTTTAGTTGGGTAGTCATTACCATATACAGATAACTTTTCTCGTTTACCTATTGCTACTTGTGAAATATAAGGCATTAAATTATTTGGAATACCTTGAGGGTCTTCTCCCATTAGTCCAGATGGATGAGCGCCAACAGGGTTGAAGTAGCGTAATAACGAAATACTCCACTCTTTTTCAGCATTTGATAGATCGATATAGCTCTGCTCGACCATAAATTTACTCCAGCCATACGGATTAGTGATATTTCCCGTCGGATAGCTTTCTACGTAAGGGACAGGATTTTTTTCACCATAGACTGTCGCTGATGAACTAAAAATTAAGTTTTTTACATTGTTATCTCGCATGACTTGCGCTAAACAGATTGAACCATAAACATTCTTTTCATAATACTCGAGTGGTTTTATTACGGATTCGCCAACAGCCTTTAAACCAGCAAAATGAATAACTGCCGTAAAGTCATGTTTTTTAAAAATGGAGTCAACAAACGGTTTATCACAAATATCACCGTAGTAGAATTGCGGTGTAAAACTAGTAATTTGTTTTATACGCTGTAATACGCTTTTCTTACTATTGTATAAATTATCGATAATAATGGGATTATATCCAGCTTCAATAAGTTTAACACAAGTATGACTGCCAATATAACCGAGTCCACCAGTAACAAGAATATTCATTTTGTCTCCATATTTGGAACGAAATAGCTATATGTTATAGCTAGTTATGGTTTGCTATAGTATCAGAAATTAGTTCATTTTTGAGTGAAATTTTATTAAATAATGAGAATTAATCTTGGGTAAAGAGATCGCTATCATTGATAGATATGGTATATCATATAATTTATATTGGTCGATATTAGTACTAATGCTAAAATATTTTCAACCATAATCAATTTATGGTTGATTTTAAGTTTATTTAATGGATAATGTTCAACCTCTATGGAGATTCTATGGGTCCTCTTGCAACATTTGCTTGCTCATCAGGTCAGGTCCGGAAGGAAGCAGCCAAAGTAGGTTATGTGTGTGTGAGATGTGGCTGATAGGATCTCCTCCAATTTTTACACTATATTCATATATTACAACAAAAAAATAACGAATTTGAATACATCCTCACTCTTTATACTTAATCAATGATAGCCTCCTTTATATTTTTGTGTTCAATTACTTTAAATTTGCTAATTTATCTATATAGTATAATGTCAGTTAAATATATTTTTTATAGGAATAACGTTCTATGATGCGCATCGGTCTTTTTATTCTCACTAACTTAGCGGTTATGTTTATATTTGGTATCGTCTTAAGTATTTTCGGTGTTGATGGTCGAAGCATTACTGGTTTATTAATTTTTGCTGCACTTTTTGGTTTTGGCGGTTCGTTTGTTTCACTGTTATTATCTAAAAGTATGGCACTACGTGCCGTAGGTGGCCAAGTAATTAAACAGCCTCGTAATGCTCAAGAGCAGTGGCTATTTGATGTTGTTCGTCGTCAATCGGAACAAGCCAATATTAAAATGCCAGAAGTTGTGATCTATAAGGCTGCAGATATGAATGCCTTTGCAACAGGGGCTAGACGCGATAATTCATTGATTGCGGTAAGTACTGCTTTATTAGAAACGATGACTCGTGATGAGGCTGAAGCTGTTATCGCTCATGAAATTAGTCATGTTGCTAATGGTGATATGGTGACGATGACCTTACTACAAGGTATATTGAATACGTTTGTTATTTTTATTTCCCGTTTTCTGGCTCAGATTGTATCGCAAGCACTATCAGAACGTAATCGTGAAATGTCAACCATCGCGTATTACGTGATTATTATGTTATTTGAGTTTGTTTTTGGTATTTTAGCCAGCATTATTACGATGTGGTTTTCTCGTCGTCGTGAATTTTATGCTGATGCAGGATCTGCAAAAATTGTTGGCACACATAAAATGATTGCTGCACTAGAACGTTTAAAAGGCAGTTATGAGCCGAGGGAAGATACCTCTATTATGGCATTTTGTATTAACGGCGCTAAAAAAGTGAAATTTTCTGAGCTATTTATGTCCCATCCGTCATTAGATAAACGTATCGAAGCACTGCGTAATGGGACTTATTTATCTGAGTCTAACAAAAATCAAGGGCTTGTTCGTTAAGCCATGTTATAGTAATTCGGACAGTTAGTTGTCCGAATTAATCTTGTTCTTCAATCCAAGCACAAATAATATTATAAGAAAGTGCTAATATTACCGGGCCTATAAATAATCCCATCGCGCCAAAAGCGAGTAAACCACCAATAACGCCAAATAGAATTAGTAAAAACGGTAAATCAGCCCCTTTTTTGATTAAATAAGCACGCATCAAACTATCTAATGTCGTTAATATCGCGGCAACAATAATTAAGATAATACCTGCAATAATATTATCATTCCAAAATTGCCAGATAATTGCACCTATCATTACTATTACAGGTCCAATTTGGGCTACACAACAAATAAACATTAATAAGGTTAATACACCTGGGAATGGGACATCGGTTAAGATAAAACTTAAGCCGCCCAAAATAGCTAAGGTGATCGCCGTCACTACAACACCTAATGCCACCGCTCTAATTGATTTTCCTGCAAGGGTGATGGTATTTTCGCCATGTTGTTTTGACAGTCGATGAGCAAGATGGTAGATATATTTTTTGACATCTTCACCTTTTAAATAAAGTAAAGCACTGAACACCACCATTACACCACAATGAAATAAGAAAAAGCCAATATTTGTCATCTGATCGAGTAGCCATGATACCATAGTACCAATGTAAGGCTGCATCTCTTTAATAAGTTCAGCACCGTTGTGAGCGATTAATTCTGCCCATTTTTGGTGAGCTTCTAGGCCAACAATAGGAATACTTTTTAACCAATCTAAGGTAGGTAAAGATTGTTGAGAAAAATTACTTCCCCACTCAATTAAAAAACCTGCATTTTTAGTTATGCTAATGATGATCAGCATAAATGGAATAATAAAAAAAAGTGATAAAATTAATGTCATCACCAAAACGGATAATATCCGTTTATGAAATAGTTTATTTTGTATTTTAATCATTAGAGGCCATGTACTTATTACTACCATGACCGCCCAAAAGAAACCAAATAGGAAAGGTTCAACAATCCGGTATGTGACGATAATAAATAGACCAATAATTAAAAGATTTAATGTCAGCTTTAATAGGTCGTAGGTATTTTTTTCTGCAGGCATAGGCTAATTGAATTACAAGTGGTTATATTATTTATATAATATACTATAAACAATGAAGTCGCTATTTATTATTCTCTGTCATGTTTAGCATATTTATGTGTTATTCTATTACAAATTGGCGACAAGTAATCGACGATAGGAGATGAATCATGAATAAAATAATGTCAACAGTAGCATTAAGCGTGTTTGCAGTGATGCTTGCGGGTTGTAGTGCAAATAATGATAAAACAGTGGTTACAGTGAAAAGTATTAATGAAATAGCACCATATCCTCAGGCTGAGGAAGGGTATACTCGTTCGATTATTTATTTACCTGAATTAAAAAATGAACAAAATGCTAAAGTCGAGCTAATGATAGGTAAAGATATGTTGGTTGATTGTAACCTTCATCGTTTATCAGGTTCAATCAGTCAGCAAGAGTTAAAAGGTTGGGGCTATCAATATTATGTGGTAAATAGTAATAATAATGGTATTTCCACTTTGATGGCATGTCCATTGGATGTAAAAGAAAAGATGGAGTTTGTTACGATTAATAATAATTTAGACTTAATTAACTATAATAGTCGCTTACCTATTGTTGTGTATGCACCAAGCGATCTAAAGGTAAAATATCGTATTTGGTCTGCAACGAATGAGGTTAAATCAGCCGTAATAGAATAAAACTTTTTATCTATAAAAAATAAAGCCAGCTTATCGCCGGCTCTATTTTTATCTTATCTAAGTTATCTCATGGAAATCTTATTGATTATCAATGATAGGCTAGAATGATATTAATATTTTACTATTGTGCTAGCTTCTTTACCTAACATATTGTTTAATTGAATTAAATCATCAGCATTTAATGTACCAATCGCACTTTTCAATTTTAATAAATTAGTTAAATAATCATATTTAGCATCAGATAATTGTTGTTTTGCATCATATAACTGAGTAGTTGCATTAAGTACATCTACAATTGTACGAGTACCTACTTCATATCCTGACTCTGTCGCATTTAGTGAACTTTGAGCAGATATTACACTTTGTTCATAAGCTTTAATTGAGCTAATTGATGCGGAAATATTATTATACGCTGAACGAACTGAGTTAATTACTTGACGATTTTGTGTTTCAAGTTGTTCACTGAAACTCACATAATTATACTGTGCTTGTTCAACAGCTGACATGGTTGCACCACCAGAAAAAATCGGCATATTAAATGAAATACCAATTGAGTTCTGACCGCTTATAGTATTGCTGTGACCGTAGCTTGGTCCAGGATTTACTTTTTCACCATACGGTTCACTTTTGCTAAGTGCTGTTGAAGCATTTAGCGTAATAGTCGGCATATATCCAGCTTGTGCTAAACGGATTTGTTCTTTTGCTACATCTCGACTGAGACGCGCTGTTAATAGGTCTAAATTAGTATTTTCAGATTGTTGCAATAATTTTGTGACAGTAATTGGCGGTTGGGTTGAGAACTCTTTAGTATCGATAGCCGCTAAAGTTGTATAGAACCGTCCACTGATTTGTCGTAAGTTTTCAAGAGCATTATTTAAATTATTTGATGCAGTCACTTCTTGCGCAATCGTTAAATCGTAGTTAGCTTGCGCATTTTGTACATCGGTAATCGCAACTAAACCGACTTTATGTTTCTGCTTAGTCTGTTCAAGTTGACGATAAATTGCTTTCTTTTGAGCTTCAGTATAGCTTAATGTATCAAGTGCTTTTAATACATTAAAGTAGTATGTTGAGGTATTTAAAATTAATGCTTGTTCTTGTGATTGATAAGCAATGTCATATACTGCAGCTTGTTGCTTAGTGATATCAAGATTCTTCCATTGAGAATAGTCGAATAATGTTTGGGTAAGATTAAGTCCTAAACTACCACTTTTTTTATTTTGATCATCTGCTTCACGATAACCATAAGCCAAGCCATATGATGCAGATAAGCCTAATTGTGGTAATAAGCTTGCACGTTGACCAGAAATTGCAGAATAAGCTTTTTCTTTATTGGCAAGAGAACTCTTTAATTCTGGGTTAGTCTGACGGGTTTGCTCATACACCTGAATCAAATTTTCAGCAAAAGCAGAAGGTGCAATAATCAAACTCATCAGTAATGGCAATACTTTTTTCATGGGATTTCCTAATAATTCAATATATTATTCGATAAAATAGATTGCGTAATTTTAACAGATAATTAGTATATACATAAGAGCTAGTTTTTTATGATTAGCACTTTTTATTAAAAAATAACTCAATGCGGGTGGATATATGAAAAATCAACAGCACAGTCCAGTCATTTTTACTAAAAAAGATGTATTTGGTCTAACAAAAAAAGTGTTATATAAGGGTTTTTTTTCATTTCTAGAGTATAAATTTCAATATCGTAAATTTGATGGCTCAATCAGTGAAACGGTAACTCGGGAAATTTTAGAACGAGGCAATGCCGTAGTATTACTTGCTTATGATGCTAATTCTGATCAGGTGATCCTTATTGAGCAAATCCGTATTGCCGCAATTGAAACACAAGATTCTCCATGGCTATTAGAACTTATTGCAGGAATGATTGATCATCAAGGTGAGTATATTGAAGATGTTGCTAGACGAGAAGCGATAGAAGAGGCGGGTATAACTATTGGCCGTTGTAAACCGATAGTAAGTTATTTAGCAAGTCCGGGTGGGTTAACAGAGAAACTGCATATTTTAGTTGGTGAGGTTGATGCATCGACTGCTAAAGGAATTCATGGCTTACCAGAAGAGAATGAAGATATTAAAGTTCATGTTGTTAGGCGTGAACAAGCTTATCAATGGGTTGAAAGTGGGCTAATTAATAATGCGGCTTCTATTATCGCATTACAGTGGTTACAGCTAAATTATCAAAAATTGCAGTTAGAATGGAAAGCATAACTAAATCTTAAATTTTAATGTGATAAAATTCACATTTTTTGTACAATTTAGTTACTTATACTAGTAATATTAAAAAAAATATGTGCCATTCGATAGAAATGGTTATATGCTTATTTTTAGACTAATAGTTTTACAGTTTATGATTTGAGGTCGGTTTTGAAAAAAACTGTTTATTTACCGCTGAATGGAACTAAAGGTAAGATATTACATCTTACTGACACCCATCTTTTTGCTGAAGATAATGAGTGTCTATTAGGTATTGATACTAATACCAGTTTCTATGCGGTTATCGATGAAATTAATCAGCAAGTATGTGATTTTGACTTAGTTGTAGCAACGGGTGATTTTGTACAAGATGGTAGTAAAGAGGCTTATCGACGTTTTGCCAAAAAGATTAAGCAACTATCAATTCCCTGTTTTTGGTTACCCGGTAATCACGATGTTTATGATAATATGAAGGAAGTTTTTGAACAGCAAGGGCTTCCGGAGACGAAAGTTGTTTTACTAGGTGAAAACTGGCTAATTGTAATGCTTAACAGTCAAGTTCCTGGTAAGGCATATGGTCTATTGTCTGATGATGAGCTATCTTTTTTAGAAACTACACTTATGGCCTATCCTAACAGAGATATTGCACTCTTTTTACACCATCATCCCGTTATGTCGAATTGCCAATGGTTAGATCAGCACTGTTTAAAAAATAGTAAAGAGTTTGGTGAATTGGTTAAGCAACATAAGAATATTAAATCGATTGCTTGGGGACATATTCATCAAAAGACTGATAAAGTTTGGCATCATTGCCGAGTCTTTTCTACACCATCAACTTGTGTCCAGTTTAAATCTTTGTCTAATAATTTTGCGGTGTCCAATGAACCGCCAAGTTGGCGATTTATTGAACTAAATTCTAATGGTGAAGTGACAACAACTACCCATTGTTTGAGCGATAATTTATTCGAACCCGATACAACCATGAACGGTTATTAACTTTTTATTTTCTAAGAGAATTAATAGTCTGGTTTGATGTATAAAAGTTATAATAGTGGAGCAAAGAAATAGAATAGTCGTTCAGTAATATGTTGCCAGAATGGTCTTTTTCGCCACTCTTCAGGTAATATTTGGATTGACTGATTTAGGTAACTTTGTAATAAACTATTTAATTTCTCTGCAAACTCGGTATCATCAATAACGGCAGTAACTTCGAAGTTTAGCCATAAGCTACGCATATCGAGATTCACTGTACCAACTAAACTTAATTGTTTATCAATTAATACGCTCTTTGTATGCAGTAAGTTATTTTCGAATTGGTAGAGTTTTACTCCGCTTTCTAATAAGTCACTAAAAAAAGCTCGACTAGCCCAGTTCACCATCATTGAGTCATTTTTTTTAGGGATTATTATCGATACTTTTACACCTCTTTGCGCTGCAGTACAGATAGCGTGTAATAAGTCATCGCTAGGGACTAAATAAGGGGTAGTAAATATAATCTCTTCTTGGGCTGAATAAATCGCTGTCAAAAGCGCTTGATGGATCATGTTCTCAGTATAACCAGGCCCTGAAGGAATAAGCTGCATAATATGCTTTTTTTCTTCTGGAGTTTCTGCAAAATCAGTCACTTTAGGTAACGATATTTTTTTACCTGTCTCCATCTCCCAATCGCTGGCAAAAATAGTACTCATTAACGTTGTGATTGGGCCATGCATGCGGATCATTATGTCAACCCATTTACCAACATGTTTATCCTGTTTAAAAAAATTAGGATCAACAATATTCATACTACCCGTGTAAGCGATATGATTATCAATGATGGCTATTTTGCGGTGCTGGCGAAGGTCGAGTCTGCGGAACATAAAACGGAATAGGTTTACCTTCAATGATTCAACAATTTGAATGCCAGCATCCTTCATTTTTTGGCTTTCACCGGTTTTAATAAATTGCCGGCTACCAGCTGAATCTAAAATTAATCGACAAACAACTCCCCGTTTAGCCGCTCGAATTAAAGCTTCTTCAACTTGATTGGCTCTGCCACCTTTGTACCAAATATAAAAAACCATTTCAATATTTGAAGAGGCTTGATCGATATCTTTTATTAGATGATCAAAAATCTCATCAGTCGTACTGATTAAATCAATATGATTACCTTTTATGCCGCCAAGTCCAGTTTGATTTTCACATAATTGAAAGAGTGGTTTAGCAACGTTGCTGACCCCTTTAGTAAAAATGAATGGAAAATCATGTAGCTTTTGGGTAAACGCATTAATAATTGGACGCATTTCTTGCGCTCGCTTTACCCTACGTTGTCCTAGATGTGTTTCACCTAATAGGAAATAAAGGATGATACCAACAACCGGTAGCATATATATAATTAACATCCAAGCTACTACGAAGGTTGTTGGCCTTCTTTTAGTAATAATTCTTAGCGCTGTTGCAACGACTAAAAACCAATAACCAAAAAAAGTTAGCCAACTTATCCAGTCATAAACCGATATTAAGGTTATTTTCATTAAGTATTACTTAACCCTAATTTACTGATATCATCAGTTTCACAGTTATAATGTTGAAATTGTTCTGGTAATGGTCTTGGTTTATTATGTTTATCGACAGATACGTAAGTATAAATTGCTTCAGTAATACAGTAGCGTTCGCCAACGGCACTACCATTATCGGTTATTTTCTTAACCCAAATCTCTATTGAAATTGTTATTGATGAGGTGCCCGTTTTTAGACAATTTGCATAACAACAAACAACATCACCCACTAAAGCGGGTTTATGAAATGAGATACTACTAGCATTAACTGTGACAATTCTGCCGCGTGCAATTTCTTGTGCTAATATGCTACCACCAAGATCCATTTGTGACATAATCCAACCACCAAAAATATGTCCGTGTGGATTAGTATCACTTGGCATTGCTAATGTTCTTAAAACAAGTTGTCCTTTTGGATGTTCTGATTCTTTTTTCATGCTAAATGTTTCCATATTACTATTTATTCTTTGGTTTTATCTGTTTTATCCACTTTACTATAGATATATATACCTGATATTACGGTGACAAGTAAAGAGGCGCCCGGTAAAATAAATGTCTTAAAGATTCCAAAAAATTCAGTAGACATATTGTAAGTTACATACAAGCTAACTAAACCACAAAGAATAAAGAAAAAAGCCCATAACATATTAAGCTTGTTCCATACCTCAGCTGCTAATTGTATCTCTTTACCTAAGATTTTTTGAATTAAGTTCTTTTTAAAACCAATTTGGCTAACCAATAAAATGATAGCAAATAAAAAGTTAATTAAGGTTACTTTCCATTTGATAAAATTTTCATTATGCAAATAGAGTGTAAGTGCTCCAAAAATGATGATCATCAGATAAGAGAATAGCTCTATTTTTTCAATTCTTTTATAAACTACATAAATGATAAAAAAGACGATGGTTGCCGAAATCATTAAGGCTTTTACTCCGGCAAAGATATCATAAACAGTGAGAAACACAAAAAAACATATTAATGGTATAAAATTGAGCAGTTGTTTCATACTAAAGTAAACCTATATAAAATTGAGAGATTAGTGACTTATTAAGTATTAAAACCTGATAAGGTTTTATCAGGCTAATATCTGTTAGGCAATGTGTTGGGCTATTTTTTATTATGGAGGGATGGATTTTGTTTACAATTTTTGCTAGCACAGTGACCATATAAGTATAAACTATGATAAGTTAGTTCAATGCCATGCTGTTCTGCAATCTCTTTTTGTCTTTGATTAATCAGTTCATCTCTGAATTCAAAAACGTCACCACAGTCTAAACAAATTAAATGATCATGATGATTTTGAGAAGCTAGTTCAAAAACTGCTTTACCACCTTCAAAATTATGTCGTGTTACGATACCGGCATCATCAAACTGATTTAAAACACGATATACTGTCGCAAGTCCGATCTCTTCACCCAACTCTAACAATTTTTTATAAAGATCTTCCGCAGTAACATGTTGATATTGTGGGTCTCGTAACAGTTCTAAAATTTTTAACCGTGGTAGTGTTATTTTTAATCCAGCATTTTTTAATGCGGTATTGTTTTCTTGAGTTACCATATTGAATCCCAGTTTCGTATCGTTTTCTTTCGCAGTCATTATAAAAAATATTTAGCAAAAATAAAGCAATCATTTTGAAAGGACATTCCAATCTACATCAATCGATAGGGAGCAAGGATTTACTCTTCTGTAGACTGGAATTATTATACAACTTCGTGAAATAAATAATGGATTAAATTGCCATCTCTTTTTTAACTTGTTCAACCCATTTCACAATACGCTCTTGTGTTAAGTCCGCTTGTCGATCTTCATCGATGGCTAACCCAACAAAATGTTTATCATCAACTAGGCTTTTTGATGATTCAAAATAGTATCCTTCAGTCGGCCAATGACCTACAATTTTTGCACCTTTAGGTTCAATAATATCTCTCAGTGTACCCATAGCATCACAGAAATATTCGGTATAGTCTTCTTGGTCACCACAACCAAAGATTGCAACTGTTTTATTAGAAAAATCAATCTGTTCTAAATTAGGAAAAAAGTCATCCCAATCGCATTGAGACTCTCCATAATACCAAGTCGGAATACCTAAAAATAGATAGCTATACTCTTCAATCTGTTCCTTAGTACTTTTCGCTATATCATAGATATCTGCGAGATCATTACCTAATAAATTCTGAATTTGCTCTGCAACTTTTTCAGTATTTCCAGTATCACTACCGAAAAAAATTCCCACTTTAGCCATAGTTTTACCCTACATTCATTGTTACTTAAAATGAGAATTATAGCATCTAGCAATAAAAAAACAGCAATAATGCTTCATTTATTATAGATTTTTTTTATTAAGCTGTGACAAGGCTACACAATTATCGAATATTGGATTACACTTACAGAAAATTAACGCTATATTTATTGGTAGTATTTTTTATCAATCTCCTTGGGATCTTTTATGAATCTGCATGAATATCAATCAAAACTTTTATTTAAAAAATATGATTTACCTGTACCGGTTGGGTATGTTTGCCATTCAGTTGAAGAAGTTTCGGAAACACTCGCTGAGATTGCCGCTCAAAATTTGCAAGGCAAGTGGGTCGCAAAATGTCAGGTTCATGCAGGGGGACGGGGTAAAGCTGGTGGTGTTATTTGTACTGATAACTTTCAAGATATAAAAAAATTTGCGGCTCACTGGTTTGGACAACATTTAGTAACTTATCAAACGGATAGTAAAGGGCAGCCAGTTAGTAAAATTTTAATTGAACAAGCATCCGATATTCAAAAAGAGTTTTATTTAGGCGCAATTGTTGATAGAGCATCACAACGTATTGTCATTATGGCTTCAACCGAAGGTGGTATGGATATTGAAACCGTTGCGACTAAAACACCTGAATTGATATTTAAGACAGAAATTGATCCGCTAACAGGACCGAATGCTTATCAAGGTCGAGAATTAGCCTTTAAATTAGGTTTAAGTGGTAAATTGATTAATCAATTTGCTAAAATTTTTATAAATTTATCAAAGTTATTTATTGAAAATGATTTATCACTAGCAGAAATCAATCCGTTAGTTATCACTACAACAGAAGAGCTACTGTGCTTAGATGCAAAAATAGTATTAGATGATAATGCGCTTTATCGTCATCCATCCTTAAGCATATTAAGAGATATTACTCAAGAAGATGAACGAGAGTCTATAGCGACTAAGCAGGGGATTAGTTATGTTTCATTAGCGGGTAATATTGGTTGTATGGTTAATGGCGCCGGTCTCGCAATGGCGACAATGGACATTATAAAATTGTATGGTGGTGAGCCTGCTAATTTTCTGGATGTCGGTGGTGGAACAACAAAAGAAAGAGTATGTGAAGCCTTTAAGTTAATTTTATCTGATAAAAACGTAAAAGCAATTTTAGTGAATATTTTCGGTGGTATTGTTCGCTGTGATTTAATTGCTGATGGTGTTATTGCTGCAATTAAAGAGATCGAGTTGAATGTGCCAGTTGTTGTTCGTTTAGAAGGGAATAATGCGGATATTGCTAGAAAAATTTTAGCCGATAGCCAACTTAATATTATCAGTGCTGAGAGTTTAGCTGACGCTGCAGAAAAAATTTCTGCTGTTGCTAAATAATAGATACGGAGTAAAAATGTCAATTTTAATTAATAAAGATACCAAAGTTATTTGTCAGGGATTTACTGGTAGTCAAGGGACATTCCATTCTAAGCAAGCTCTTGAATATGGTACAAAATTAGTTGGTGGTGTAACGCCAGGTAAGGGTGGAACTACACATTTAGATTTGCCTGTTTTTAATACTGTAAAAGAAGCTGTTGCAGCAACGGGTGCTACTGCAACAATGATTTATGTTCCAGCTGCTTTTGGTAAAGATTCTATTTTAGAAGCAATTGATGCAGGTATTAAATTAATTGTCTGTATTACTGAAGGTATCCCAACACTCGATATGCTGATTGTTAAAGAAAAATTACGGCATAGCGATGCTATTATGATTGGTCCTAATTGTCCTGGTATTATTGTGCCTGACCAATGTAAGATTGGAATTATGCCTGGCCATATTCACCTTGCCGGTAAAGTAGGTATTGTCTCTCGTTCAGGGACATTAACTTATGAAGCCGTTAAACAGACCACAGATATTGGTGTTGGCCAATCGGTCTGTGTTGGTATCGGGGGCGATCCGATACCTGGTAGTGATTTTATTTCTATTCTTAGTTTACTTCAAGACGATCCTAATACTGAAGTCATTGTTATGATCGGTGAAATCGGTGGAACCGCAGAAGAAGCTGCTGCTGAATATATCAAAAAACATGTGACTAAACCGGTTGTTGGCTATATTGCCGGTGTTACCGCTCCAGTAGGTAAGAGAATGGGACATGCGGGTGCTATTATTTCTGGAGGAAAAGGTACTGTGGCTGAAAAAACTAAATCTTTAGAGGCTGCAGGAGTCATTGTCGTATCAAGTTTAATTGATATCGGCAAGGCGGTGAAAACAGTGATTTGACGAATTTAACTAATTTTTTTTGATTTTTGTCAATTTTAATTAATTAATTTTAGTGTAGAATAGTACACAATTTTTTTATTGTGTGATTAATTGTCGTTTTATTAGCAGTTTTAGGGAGCTAAAATGGATATCGTTGAACTATCAAGACTCCAGTTTGCACTTACAGCAATGTATCATTTCATATTTGTCCCATTAACACTGGGTCTAGCATTTTTACTTGCTATTATGGAAACCGTTTACGTTGTTAGTGGTAAGCAAATCTGGAAAGATATGACAAAATTCTGGGGCAAATTATTTGGTATTAATTTTGCACTAGGTGTGGCAACTGGGTTAACTATGGAGTTTCAATTCGGGACTAACTGGTCTTACTATGCCCATTATGTTGGGGATATTTTTGGTGCCCCATTAGCAATTGAAGGCTTAATGGCATTCTTTTTAGAATCAACCATGGTTGGTCTCTTCTTCTTCGGCTGGGATCGAATGAGTAAAGGTAAACACTTAATGGTAACGTGGTTAGTTGCTATTGGTTCGAACCTTTCTGCTTTATGGATATTAGTTGCTAATGGTTGGATGCAGTTCCCTGTTGGATCTGAATTCAATGCTATCAACTCACGTATGGAAATGACCAATTTCTTTGATCTGATTACAAGCTCTGTTGCTCAGTTTAAATTCTTACATACCGTTTCGGCGGGTTATGTGACTGGCGCCGTCTTTGTTTTAGGTATCAGCTCTTACTATTTATTAAAAAAACGTGATGTTGATTTTGCTAAACGTTCTTTTGCTGTCGCAGCTGTATTTGGTTTAGTCATGTCTGTTAACCTGATTCTTGTCGGGGATGACGCAGGTCATGAAATGACAACGGTTCAGCCAACGAAATTAGCGGCAATTGAAGCTGAATGGGAAACTCACCCAGCACCGGCATCATTTAACTTAATTGCTTTCCCTTCTCAATCTAAAGAAGAGAATCTTTTTGCTATCGAAATTCCTTACGTGATGGGTATTATTACAACACGTTCACTGGATACTCAGGTAAAAGGATTGAAGGAGATTATGGCTGAAAATGAAGTCAGAATTCGTGATGGTATCTTAGCTTATCAAAGTTTAGAACAAATTAAATCAGGAAATACCTCTCCAGAAGTCCAACAAACTTTTGATAAATATAAAGCTGATTTAGGTTATGGCTATTTAGCTAAACGTTTTACCGATAAAGATAATATTAACTTAGCTGATGCAACTGATGTGCATATTAAAGCGGCGGTAGAGGATTCAATTCCGGCTGTTGCTCCTTTATTCTGGGCATTTAGAATCATGGTTGGTTTAGGTTTCTTAATGTTATTAAGTTTTGCTATTGCAGTTTGGTTAACACTTAAAAATAAAATTGGTGAAAAACGTTGGTTCCACCGTTTCTTACTATTTAGTATTCCGTTTCCATGGATTGCGGTTGAATGTGGTTGGTTTGTTAATGAATATGGTCGTCAACCTTGGGCGATTCAGGATGTATTACCAACAAGTGTAGCCCACTCTTCTTTAACAGCTGGGGAAGTATTATTTACTCTGTTATTAATTTGTGGCTTATATACGTTATTTTTGGTAGCTGAAATGTTCTTAATGTTTAAATATGCTCGTTTGGGCCCAAGTTCATTAGCAACTGGTCGATACCATTATGAGAATATTAAACCACAAGATGTGAAAGAATAGGGCAGGGGAGAATACACTATGTTTGATTACGAAGTTTTACGTGTTATCTGGTGGGGTATCATTGCCGCTGTACTGATTGGTTTTACTATTACTGATGGTTTTGATATGGGTGTCGGTATTCTGTTGCCTATTATCGGTAAGACCAATAATGAACGCAGAATTATGATTAACTCAATTGCGCCACATTGGGATGGTAACCAAGTTTGGTTAATCACCGCTGGTGCTGGTTTATTTGCAGCATGGCCAATGGTATATGCAACCTCGTTTTCTGGGTTTTATATTGCCATGATTTTGGTATTGTGTGCATTGTTCTTTAGACCGCTTGGTTTTGATTACCGTAATAAATTAGAACACTCTAAATGGCGTAGCTTATGGGATGCAGGTATCTTTATTGGTAGCTTTGTTCCAGCTTTAGTTTTTGGTGTGGCATTTGGTAATTTACTTGAAGGCGTTCCATTTACTTTAGATAACTTCTTAAGAGTTAGTTATGAAGGTAATTTCTTCGGTTTATTAAATCCATTTGCTATTGTTGCTGGTGTTGTGAGTTTAATGCTAATCGTGACCCAAGGCGGTGCTTGGTTACAATTAAAAACAACCGGTGATCTTTACTTAAGAGCTCGTAAAGCAACACAAATTTCAGCACTTATTATGATTATTGCATTTGTTATAGCGGGTGTATGGGTTATTTGGGGCATGCATGGCTATGAAATAACTAGTGCTATAGATTATAGAGCTGACGCTAATCCATTAACGAAGACTGTAACTACGGATGTAAGCTGGTTAGCAAACTATAATGCGTTACCAATTTTATGGGCAGTTCCTTTACTTGGTATTGTATTCCCTATTTTGACTATTATACTTTCTGGTTTAAATAGAAATGCATTAGTATTTTTAACTTCATCATTAACGATAGTATGTGTATTGATGACATTTGGGATAACAACCTTCCCATTCATTATTCCGTCAAGTATTATGCCGGATATGAGTTTAACTATTTGGGATGCGACATCTAGCCAGTTGACTCTAACAGTAATGTTCTGGGTTGTTGCTATCTTTTTACCAATTGTATTGTTATATACCATTTGGTCTTATATCAAAATGTTTGGTCGTTTAAATAAAAGCTTCATTGAACAAAACGATCATACGCTTTATTAATTCGACTAATAGAGAAGGAACAAGAAATGTATTTTTTCTGGATTGTAATAACCCTAATGGCATGTTTACTTTCGGCTGTTGTCGGGTTGTGGATCGATCGTAAGATTGATGAAAAGAAAACCGATTAATTTTAAGGTTTATCTAACGAAACGAAAACGGATACCATTGGGTATCCGTTTTTTTATTAAGAAGATAAATATTAATTAAGAGATTATTGAGCTTTACATTTAGCTGAGTATAATGCTCTAGATTTTTATATATTGAGGACTATTTTATGACCAAATATTTACATAAAAAGGGTGCGATTAAAAGTAATGCTTTAGCTGCATTAATTCGAGATCCTTTATTTAAACAGCGTATTGAGAAAAATTTAAAAGGTAAAGGTAGTTATAGTCGTAAAGTAAAACATAGCAAACAGAGTCATCAGGACGCGGGGAAAAATAGATTTATAAGTCTACTTTTTCCTGCGGCTTGCTGATAATACAATCTTGGTTATCGTTTATCTGTTCTATTTCACTATTTATATAATCAATTTTTATTCAGTTTAAATCACTTTATTCATTATTTTAATCTTCACTAGTTATATATTTAGATAATAAATACTGATATAATATACAGTCTATTACTGAGTTTTTACTCAACTAGTCCAATTTAAAGCAATAAAAGAAGATAGATATGTCAATTAAAAATATCGAAATTCGTGGTGCACGTACTCATAATCTTAAAAATATTAATGTAGTTATTCCTCGTGATAAGTTGGTTGTGATTACAGGACTTTCTGGATCGGGTAAATCTTCTCTAGCATTCGATACCCTATATGCAGAGGGACAACGTCGTTATGTTGAATCGTTGTCTGCGTATGCTCGTCAATTTTTATCACTGATGGAAAAACCCGATGTCGATCATATCGAGGGTCTATCTCCTGCTATATCTATTGAACAAAAATCGACCTCACATAATCCTCGTTCAACTGTCGGAACGATTACTGAAATATACGACTACTTACGTTTGCTCTATGCACGTATTGGTGAACCGCGTTGTCCAACTCATCATTTACCATTAGCGGCACAAACTGTATCGCAGATGGTTGATGCAATTATGGCCTTATCCGTTGAAAATCGCTACATGCTACTTGCTCCTGTTGTTACTGAGCGTAAAGGTGAGTTTGTTAAATTATTTGAGCAATTGTCAGCTAGTGGTTATATTCGCGTTCGAGTTGATGGTGATATTTATGACTTATCTGATCCACCAGTATTAGAATTACAGAAAAAACATACGATCGAAGTTGTTGTTGATCGTTTTCGTATTCGTGATGATCTAAAATTGCGACTTGCAGAGTCGATAGAGACTGCATTATCAATTACTAACGGTATTGTTAAGGTTGCCAACTTAGATGATCCTAATAATGAAGAGGTTATTTTTTCTGCTAATTTTGCCTGTCCAATTTGTGGTTATAGTATATCAGAGTTAGAGCCTAGATTATTTTCATTTAATAATCCTGCGGGTGCCTGTCCTGATTGTGATGGGCTTGGCGTACAACAATATTTTGATGAAAAGCGTATTGTACAGATGCCAGATGTTTCTCTTGCTGCTGGAGCAGTTAAAGGATGGGATCGTCGTAATTTCTACTATTTTCAAATGCTAAAATCATTAGCAGAACATTATAAATTTGATATTGATTTACCGTTTGAACAGCTTCCTGAGAAGATAAAAAATATTATCTTACACGGTTCGGGTGATGAAGAAATTGTTTTTGTCTATACGAATGATCGTGGTGATTCTGTTAAGCGTACGCATCCATTCGAAGGTATTTTGAATAACTTAAGTCGTCGCTATAAAGAGACTGACTCACAAACGATTCGTGAAGAGTTAGCTAAATATATTAGTAATCGAGCTTGTCCAAGTTGTCAGGGATCAAGACTGCGTGTTGAAGCGCGTAATGTTTTTATTGATGATACGAATCTTCCTGCAATTAGCGAATTGAGTATCCATAATGCTAAAGCCTTTTTTGGTGCATTATCATTATCTGGTCAACGTGCAAAAATTGCCGAAAAAATTCTAAAAGAGATTAATGAGCGTTTACAGTTTTTAATTAATGTTGGGCTTAATTATTTGACACTATCTCGCTCTGCGGAGACGTTATCTGGCGGTGAAGCGCAGCGCATACGACTTGCAAGTCAAATTGGGGCAGGGCTTGTCGGTGTAATGTATGTTCTCGATGAACCTTCGATTGGATTACATCAACGAGATAATACAAAATTAATTGATACCTTAATCCATTTAAGAGATCTGGGTAATTCAGTTATTGTTGTTGAACATGATGAAGAGGCTATTTTAGCCGCTGACTATTTGATTGATATTGGTCCAGGTGCTGGAGTTCATGGTGGTGAAATCGTGGCTCAAGGAACACCTAACGATGTTATGAAAAATAAAAATTCATTAACGGGTCAATATTTATCTGGTAAAGAGAAAATAGAAATTCCTGAAAAACGAACCAAAATGGATAAAAAGAAATTACTATCATTAATTGGTGCGACCGGTAATAACCTTAAAAATGTGACATTAAATATTCCAGTTGGTTTATTTACTTGTATTACAGGCGTTTCGGGATCAGGTAAATCAACGCTGATAAATGATACTCTGTATCCATTAGCACAAAATGAGCTAAATAGAGCTGAAAAAAGTGATATTTCTCCTTATAAAGAGATTAAAGGGTTAGACTATTTTGATAAAGTTATTGCTATTGATCAAAGTCCAATAGGCCGTACTCCTCGCTCAAATCCGGCAACCTATACTGGCTTTTTTACTTCAATACGTGAGTTATATTCTGGTGTGCCTGAAGCAAGAGCGAGAGGATACAATCCAGGACGTTTTAGTTTTAATGTTAAAGGTGGACGATGTGAAGCTTGCCAAGGTGATGGCTTGATTAAAGTTGAGATGCACTTTCTACCTGATGTCTATGTTCCCTGTGATGTCTGTCAAGGTAAACGTTATAATCGTGAAACTCTTGATATTAAATATAAAGGCAAGTCAATTAATCAAGTTTTGGATATGACTGTCGAGGAAGGACGAGATTTCTTCGATGCAGTGCCAATGATCGCACGAAAATTACAAACCTTAGTTGATGTCGGTTTATCCTATATTAAGATAGGTCAATCTGCGACGACGCTATCTGGTGGTGAAGCTCAACGTGTTAAGCTGGCGAAAGAGTTATCAAAACGTGATACTGGTAAAACATTATATATTCTTGATGAACCAACAACAGGTCTACATTTTGCTGATGTTAAACAATTATTGAATCAACTTCATCAACTGCGTGATCGAGGTAATACGATTGTCGTGATTGAACATAATTTGGATGTTGTGAAAACAGCTGATTGGATCGTCGATTTAGGGCCAGAAGGTGGTAGTGGGGGCGGTGAAATTATTGCCGAAGGTACTCCAGAAGATGTCGCAAAATGCAAACACTCATATACAGGAATGTATTTAAAACCTATACTAGCTAAAAAATAGCTAGAACATTTAAGGGATAATTCTTGCTGCTAATTGTTATTATGTTGATAGTCGCATACTTATGCGGCTCATTATCAGGTGGATTGATTTTTAGTAAGATAATGCACCTGCGTAATCCTAGTGAGTTTGGTTCCCATAATCCTGGTGCGACTAATATGTTGCGGGTTAATGGTAAATTTCCCGCATTTTGTGTCTTACTATTTGATATGTTAAAAGGATTATTACCTGTTTATATCTCTTATCGGCTTGGTATTGCCCCGTTTTTCTTAGGAGTAATTGCCATTGCCGCCTGTCTTGGGCATATTTTCCCCTGTTTTTTTCATTTCCATGGTGGCAAAGGCGTTGCAACAGCAATGGGATCTGTCATTATGCTTGGCTATGATTTTTCTGGATTACTTCTTGCTACTTGGGTGATCGCTGTTTTAGTCACCCGTTACTCTTCTGTTGGTGCTATTATTACTTTTTTATTGGCTCCGCTATATGTTTGGTTTATTCGCCCAGAGATGACAATGCCAGTTGCGATGTTATCCTGTCTTATTATTGTGCGCCATAGCAGTAATATTCAGCGGTTATTTAAAGGTGAAGAACCAAAAATCTGTTTTAAATCTAAGAATAAACCAATACAGTAACAGATTAATTCAATTACCGTAGATGTGCTTATTTATCCTAGAATCAGTATGACTATCTTGTCTAAGATTCTTTGGTTTTAATGTAATTTAATTCATAAAAATCAATCGCATTGATCCCCAACTTAGTTAAAATTTGCCAATTAGTGATGTCTATATCTTCATCTTTAATCGAAAAATCTGGTTTTGTTACTTGAGCAAAATCTTATAATCATAAATAGAGAAAAATATATATTCATAAGGAGTACGAAAATGAAACACATACAGCAGGCAATTGAAAAATCAGCAGCAGATTTTGTTGAATTGAGACATCAAATTCACCAACATCCCGAATTAGGATTTGAAGAAGTTAATACAAGTGATCTTGTGGCAAATAAATTAGCACAATGGGGCTATGAAGTACATCGAGGTTTAGCAAAAACAGGCGTGGTTGGCGTACTTAAAAATGGTACTAGTCATAAACGTATCGGTATCAGAGCAGATATGGATGCATTACCTATTGTTGAAGCATCAGGCAAATCATGGAGCAGCCAAGTAGAAGGGAAGTTTCATGGTTGTGGTCATGATGGACATACTACAATTTTATTATGTGCCGCTAAGTATTTGGCTGAAACGCGTAATTTTGATGGTACGTTACATGTTATTTTCCAGCCAGCAGAAGAGTTATTATATGGTGGAAAAGTGATGGTTGATGATGGATTATTTGAAAAATTCCCATGTGATATTATTTTTGGAATTCACAATATGCCAGGTTTTAAAGAACAGCACTTCTATTTTAAAAAAGGTGCATTCATGGCATCTTCAGATACGATCCATATTCATATTAAAGGTAAAGGGGCTCATGGTGCAATGCCAGAGAAAGGTATAGATGCAACAGTTGTTGCCTGTTATATCGGCACGGCATTACAGACTATCGTTTCTCGTAATGTTTCACCATTTGCACAATCTGTTGTCACTATCGGTAGTATTCAATCTGGTCAAGCACCAAATGTTGTCAATGGTGATGCAATCATGAAATTAAGTGTAAGAGCATTAGATAATGATGTGCGTGCTTTGCTTCTAAAACGAATTTCCGAAATAGCAAAAACACAAGCGGAAAGTTTTGGCGCCTCAGCTGAGATTGAACACGTTAACGGTAGTCCAGTATTAATCAATGGCGTTGATGCAACACAATTTGCGCTAGATGTTGCGGCATCTTTATTCGGTGAAGATCGCGTTCATGATGATTGCCATCCATTTATGGGAAGTGAAGATTTTGCTTTTATGTTAGAAAAAAATCCTAATGGTTGTTACATGATGATTGGTAATGGTGATGAACCTGGCTTCTGTAATGTACATAATCCTGGTTATGATTTTAATGATAAATGTATTGTCCCGGCTGCGACCTATTGGGTGGCATTAACTGAAACATATTTAGCTAAATAATCAGAATAAGGAGTTACTATGTCGAATAGAAAAAATCCAGCGGTACCCTTTAAAGGTAATGATAAGTTAACACTTGGGATTGTATTAGGGGTAATCACATTCTGGTTATTTGCACAGTCACTTGTTGGTGTTGTGTTACATGTTCAATCCAGTGTTGGACTAACTTCAGATGCATTCAATTTAGCCGTAAGTTTGACTGCATTATTTTCAGGTTGTTTTATTGTTGTAGCGGGTGGATTAGCTGACCGTTTTGGGCGAGTTAGATTTACCTATTTAGGTTTTATTCTAAGTATTATCGGTTGTCTTTGTTTGATTTTTGCAAAAGGTGAAATCTTATTTACGATTGGTCTTATCATTCAGGGCTTGTCGGCTGCATGTATTATGCCTTCAACATTAGCATTAATGAAAACATATTATGATGGAAAAGAGCGTCAAAGAGCATTAAGCTTCTGATCAATAGGCTCTTGGGGTGGCTCAGGTATCTGTATCCTTGCAGGGGGGGCAATTGCAACTTATTTAGGTTGGCAGTGGATCTTTATTATCTCTATAATTTGTGCTGTGTTAGGTATGTTATTGATTAAAGGAACTCCTGAAAGTAAGATTGAAGATCCATCAAGCTTACCTAAATTTGATTATATTGGACTTTTCCTGTTTGTCATTACATTACTAACATTAAATCTGGTGATTACTAAAGGTTCTACTTTTGGTTGGACAAGTACGACGACATTAACAATGGCTGCGATATGTATCATATTTCTGATCTTATTTTTAATTATTGAAAAACGTAAAGCAAATGGTGCTTTTATTGATTTCTCATTATTTAAAAATATGCCTTATAGTGGCGCTACATTTTCTAATTTTATGTTGAATGCTGTTGCCGGTACACTGATTGTTGCGAGTACCTATATACAACAAGGTCGCGTATTTACTGCATTTCAAACCGGATTATTAACTATTGGTTACTTAGTTGCCGTATTAGGAATGATCCGTGTTGGTGAAAAAATTCTACAGAAAGTTGGTGCTAAAAAGCCGATGTTATTAGGTACATTGATGACCGGTGTAGGTGTCACATTAATGATGTTTACTTTCTTATCGGATACTCATTATATTGTTGCGGTTTTTGGCGGATACATTTTATTTGGTCTCGGTTTAGGTTTTTATGCAACACCGTCAACAGATACTGCCATTTCTAATGCACCTGAAGATCGTGTTGGGATTGCATCGGGTATTTATAAGATGGCTAGTTCGTTAGGTGGTGCATTTGGTGTGGCGATTTCTGCTTCAACTTATGCTGCAATTGTTGCGAGAGGCCAAAGCCTTGATACGGCAGCAACAATTGGATTAGGTGTCAATGTTGGTTTTTGTATACTATCATTTATTTCAATTATTATCTTAGTTCCAGCGAGTAAAAAGTAGGTTATCTGTTATTGTTGCTTTAAGGGATATCTAAATGATATCCCTATTTTTTTGTATGTACTGTCGGTAATTTTAGATGCAAATAAATCGCAAATAAACGGATTGTTAATGTGACGATAATTCCCAATAAATTTGCGGTTTCTAATGCAAGACCTAAACATAAATAGCATGTTACATGTACTGCGCCACCAATTAGACAAGCTGTTGCATAGATATCAGTTCTAAACACCATTGGAATATCACGAGCTAAAACATCACGTAAAATTCCGCCTCCTACACCAGTCAATACTCCCATACAGATCATAATTAAACCATTGACATCGCATGCTGCTGCTTTATTAACACCAATTCCTACAAAGACAGCTAGACCAATTGCATCGAGTATTGGCAGTAACCATTTAGGATACATGTCTATGGAACAGTAGCGAATGATTAACATAGTAAAAAGAGATGTAATAATCGCAACCCAAAGATCAGTCGAATCTGTAATCCAAAATATTGGGCCATTATTGAGGATAATATCGCGAATAGTCCCGCCACCAATGGCAGTAATAACCCCTAAAACCAATGCGCCAATTGGATCCATCTCTTTTTTTGAAGCAAGTAACACACCTGAAATTGCGAAAACAATGGTACCTAAAATATCACACCAAAATATATAATTCATATAAATCCTGAGTGATTACATTTGTTTTAACATTGACTCGACAATCAACGAAGATTGTTTTGCTGCTAGTGGTAAAAATTCATCAAAATTAACCGCAGATTTTTGATCTCCATTATCTGAGATTGCACGTACGACAATAAATGGAATAGCAAAAAGCCAGCAAACATGAGCAATAGCAGTAGCTTCCATTTCAACAGCTATCGCGTCCGTAAAGTTTTGTTTGATTTTTTGTAAGGCTTGCTCACTATTAATAAAACTATCGCCGCTAGTAATTACCCCTTCAACTGCATTAACGCCTTGTTTTAATATCGCTTTTTTAGCAATATTTTTCAAATTATCATCGGCAGTAAAGGCGATAGGACATCCTGCCATTTGACCTAGTTCATAACCAAATGGTGTAAGATTAACATCATGATAAATGGTGCTTGTTGAGATAACGACATCACCAATATTCAATCGAGTATCTAATCCGGCAGCTGAACCAGTGTTGATAACTGCATTAATTTCAAATCGACTTAAAAGTAAGGTAGTTGCTGTAGCCGCAGCCACTTTACCAATACCGGATTTTAGTAATACGATATCACAACCTTCAATTTGGCCGATATAAAAGTCAAAACCTAAAAAATTATCAATTTGACAGTTAGTGATTTTGTCTTTAAGGATGGAAACTTCTTCTTCCATTGCAGCGATAATAGCAATTTTCATGATAACCTAGCTTAAAAAATTTGATGTATTGGTGATATAAAAAAATCACACGGGTGGTGGATATGATAAGTTTAATAACGGGTTATTACAATATTATTCTCGTAATTAAAATTAGGTCTTGTACTTGCATATTACGGTTTTTTTAGTATAACTATGTCGTCTATTTGCAAATGGAGTTATAAGATGAAATCAGTATTCATAACGGGCTGCTCAAGTGGCATTGGCTTATTAGCAGCAAAATCCTTGCGGGACAGAGGTTATCGAGTGATTACATCATGTCGAAAACCACAGGATTTGGAACAATTAGTTACTCAAGGATTTGATGCTGTCTTACTCGATTTAGATGATCCTAATTCAGTACAACAAGCCGCTGAGCAGGTTTTATCTTTAACTGATAATAAGCTATATGCGCTTTTTAATAATGCTGGGTTTGGTGTGTATGGTAAATTAGATAGTATTAGTCGCCAGCAAATGGAAGCTCAGTTTTCAACGAATTTTTTTGCGATTCACCAATTAACCCAGTTGCTGTTACCCGCTATGTTAAAGCAAGGGGAAGGACGAATTATACAAACGAGCTCAATTGTCGGGATTATAGCTACTCCAGGGCGTGGGGCTTATAGTGCGAGTAAATACGCTTTAGAGGCATGGTCTGATGTATTACGATTAGAGCTGGCTAAAACAAATATTAAAGTCTGTTTAATCGAACCAGGACCGCTAAAAACTAATTTTTCTGCTAATGTTGAACAAACAGAAAAAAATAGAGTAGTCAAAAACCCACCAATAGCTAAGCGTTTTACGTTACCGCCTGAAGCTATTTTGCCAAAACTTTATCATGCTTTAGAGAGTAAATCACCGAAAGTCCGTTACCGAGTTACTTTTGTGACACAACTTGCTGCAGTAGGTAAACGCTTGCTACCAGACAAACTAATGGATAAAATTC
Organism: Orbaceae bacterium BiB; assembly: GCA_036251205.1. Taxonomy (NCBI): domain Bacteria; kingdom Pseudomonadati; phylum Pseudomonadota; class Gammaproteobacteria; order Orbales; family Orbaceae; genus Orbus; species Orbus mooreae. The sequence goes on from CP133958.1 coordinate 2,742,565, forward strand.
TTGTTAGTAAGTAAACTGTCCAATTAAGTATTGTAAAAGTAGGATATTCGCTATGCAAAATACATTTATTTTTGATATAAATGAACAAAATATTCAGCAAGTATTGCAAGAATCGACTAAAGTTCCAGTTATGTTTTACTTTTGGTCAGAGCGTAGCCCACATTGTCAGGAATTAACACCTACATTGGAGCGTATTGCGCAGGAGTACCAAGGTAAATTTATTTTAGCTAAGATGAATTGTGACGAACAGCAAATGCTTGTTTCACAGTTTGGTCTACGCGCTATTCCAACGGTCTATCTATTTCAAAATAGTCAACCCGTTGATGGTTTTCAAGGTCCACAACCCGTTGAGGCTATCAAGGCTTTATTAGATAAAGTATTACCAAATGAAGACGAGCTTAAATTACAAGAAGCTCAGCAGTTAATGAGTGATGAAAAATATTCTCTAGCGTTACCACTATTAAAACAGGCTTGGACGAATCTACATGATCACTTAGGTAAACCTCGTAGCGATATTGCTTTCCTACTAGCTAAGGCTCAAATTGAACTTAAATTGCTTGACGACGCGAAAGCTTGTTTAGCAACGATTCCATTACAGGATCAAGATTCAACCTATCATGGTTTAAATGCTGAAATTGAATTACTTGAACAAGCTGCTAATTCGCCGGAGATTCAGCAATTACAATCAGCATTGAATAATGATCCAAATAATATCTCATTAGCAATTCAACTTGCTTCACAACTAATGCAAGTGGGACGTCATGAAGAGGCGCTGGAATTGGTATTTAAACCGTTAACCAAAGATTTAAATGCGGGTGATGGACAAGCGAAAAAAGCCTTACTTGATATGCTAGCGGCTTTAGGGTCTGGTAATGCGATCGCGGCAAGTTATCGACGTAAGCTGTATACATTATTGTATTAAGATGACTAATAGCGGAACAATCGTCATTTATAGCTTGAATTAAAGTATGGTTTTTATACTAGATTAACATGTTACAGCAATATTATAACGAAAAATAGAATACGCTATTCTATCGTCACTTAGATTGCGATTTACGACAGCTTAAGAGCAAATTTGTATTTTTTACTGCATTTCCTGTTGTAGGTATAGTATATTACTTGGATATAACGTGTGATAAAAATTAAATGAGGTAAAGTAAATGGTAAACATTATTAATTCAGAACATGCACCTGCTGCGATCGGGCCCTATGTGCAAGCGGTTGATGTAGGTAACTTATTATTTGTTTCTGGTCAGTTACCTCTTGATCCTAAAACAAATGTTATGCCAGATGATGTTAGTGCTCAGGCTAAACAGAGTTTAGCCAATATTAAAGCGATATTAGCAGCCGCTAATTGTCAGGTCGCAAATATTGTAAAAACCACAATATTTTTAGCTGATATGAATGATTTCGCTGCGGTGAATTCTGCATATGAGCAATTTTTTAAAGACAATAATGCTTCATTCCCTGCGCGTTCTTGCGTACAAGTTGCTCGTATACCGAAAGATGCAAAAGTTGAAATTGAAGTAATTGCCGCTAAATAAATACCTATTAATATTTGCTACTTGTAATGGGATTTCCAACAAGTAGTAAATATCTGATTATTTTTTATCCTCATTCTGTTCACTAAAAAATAGATTTTTATAAAGCCCATTTTCTAACTAAATTTTTTTATTCTTATCGCTCGTAACCCACATACCATTCATATTACAGTATGCTATGATATTACGTAGTAAAGTCTTACTATCTTTTTCACCTGTTACATAGCTAAAAAAATAACCATTATCTTTTCATAGGAGTTGTATTGATGAACAATTTTTTAAAAGTAGCCTTAATAGTCTCATTATTAGGGACAAGTAGTCTGTCTTTTGCCACTTTGGTTGAAAATAAAGATTATATTGTTTTAGAAAATTCAGTGACCGATACATCGACTGAGCAAGAGAAGATTGAGGTGATTGAGTTTTTTAATTATGGTTGCCCATATTGTTATATGATGGAGTCTGAACTTTCAGATTGGTTAACGGATAAACCTGAGAATGTTGAGATAACAAAAATAGCGATTCCTCGTAAAGGAAAATGGACTGAATATGCTCGTTTTTTTTATGCATTGGGAATGATCTCGCCTCAAGAACAAAAACGAATTTCACCACTGATCTATTTTGCTATTCATGAGCAAAAGCTGAATTTTGATAATCCGGATGAAATTTTTTCTTGGGCTGAAAACCATAATATTGATCGACAATTACTTGAAGAATATTATTATTCAGATGAAGTAACAGATAAAATGAATCAGGCCATTGAATTAGCTAAAGATTATAATCTTAAGTATGTTCCTGCTATTTATGCTAATCATCAGTATCAATTGATTTTAGATAGTTCTAATCATTATCAGGACACAAAAGAAAAACTTAATGAATTAATTCAAATGGTTGGAGAGTAAAATGAAAACAGCATTTATTGGTATTGATTATATTATTGATATTATGCATCCTGAAGGTAAAATCGCACGTTCTGCTGAGCAAGCAGCTAGTCGTCAAGTAATTGCTAATGCTAATAAAATATTGGCGATTGCAGAAAAAAATAATTGGTTAAAGTTACTTGTTAAAGTTGGGTTTTCAGCTAACTACACTGAGCAGCCAAAAGACTCACCAATGTTCGCAAAGGCGAAGCAGTTAGGGGCTTTATCGTTAGTGGGTCGAGGTACTGATTTTCATCCTGATTTACATGCCGATAAAGCCGATATGGTGATTATAAAGCCACGAGTAAGTGCATTTTATTGTACGGAACTAGAGGCTGCTTTGCGAGCTAACAAAATAGAGCGCTTAATTATTGCTGGGGTCAGTACCTCAATGACGGTACAAAGCACCTCACGTGAGGCCCATGATCGAGATTATGAGATTATTGTTGTCGAAGATGCTTGTGCTGCTCCGACTCAGCAGGAGCATGATAGCTCTATTGAATTTTTAAAAAATATTGCTCATGTTGTTAATGTTCAGCAATTAGAAAAAGAGATTTAAGCTATTTTATTGCACTAAATCTATTTTTTATTTCACGCGATTAAAGCATACCATAAACGTAGTCGCTAAAAGGGCAACTACGTTTTTTTATATCCGCTAAAATATTGCTAATTTGTCCAAATAAACTTATCTCACTATATCATTCAGAATGATATTATTGTTTCTAGTCGATTGATAAAAAGCAGTAGTTAAATTTTTATTGATTATTTTTAATTTTTTATTATTTAATTTTGTTAATTTAAGAATTAATTATTCCACTTTATATAAAAATGAGAGATTGCTCACAGCACGAACATGAAAAAAAACTTATTATCTACAAAAAAATAAGTGGCAAACTACATATAAGGGGTAGCAATGAAAAAATTACTATTGTCATTGATTTTATTATCAAATATATCTTACGGTGCCGTAATTAGTAATGATGAACTACAGCAGTACTGGCAATCACCGGAAAAATCAGCACAACAGATCGTTGAAAAGATGAGCTTTGATGAGAAAGTTGGGCAAATGTTAATGTTTGACTTTCGTAAATGGGGAGTCGATGAGCAGCAGAATAAAAAATCGGTTATTGACCCAACTCCCGAGATTAATCAAATCATTAACCAATATCATTTAGGATCGGTCATTTTATTTAGAGAAAATCTAGTTAATGTTGATCAAATGGTGGCATTAATCACTAGCTTACAGCAAGCGCGTAGTAATTTACCACTATTTATCAGTACCGACCAAGAAGGTGGGTATGTAACACGCTTACAACAAGGTACTGAAATGCCAGGTAATATGGCTTTAGGAGCGACACGTTCCCCAGCATTAGCCAATATTTCGGGTATGATTCATGGTTATGAATTAGCGCATTTAGGCTTTAACTTCAATTTTGGTCCTGTTGTAGATATCAATAATAATCAGAATAATCCGGTTATCGGTGTTCGCTCTTACTCCGATCACCCTGAACTCGTTACTGAACTTGCTCGTAGTTATATTAGTGGTATCCACCAATATGGCATTATGACCTCATTAAAACATTTTCCTGGACATGGCAATGTAGCAACAGATACCCATTTCGCATTGCCAACAATCAATATTGATGAGCAAACTTGGCGCGCTGTTGAACTATCGCCTTTTGTCGCTTTAATGGATGATTCTGATGCTATTATGACTGCTCATGTTGTCGTTCCTGCCTTAGACAATCATTTATTAATAACCAAAGATAATACCGAGATGGGGACGCCAGCTACTTTATCTCGAAAAATTTTGACTGATATTTTACGTAATGAATTAAGTTATCAAGGATTCATTGTGACTGATGCGATGGATATGGGCGCAATTGCCAGTAATTTTGATAAAAATTGGTCTATTAAACAAGCCATCATGGCTGGTAATGATATTATTTTAATGCCATTAGTTATTGAAAATCAAAGTGATATACAGAAAATTGTTGATCTTTATCAATATCTACAAAAAGAAGCAATGGCTGATTCGTTACTTATGCAACAGATTAATCAATCGGCGACTCGTATTGTTAAAACGAAATTAATTAAACAATTACAAGTTAATGATATCGATGTAACTCTGGCTAATGCAGTAGTTGCCTCTCCATTAAATAAAAGTATTGAAAATGAAATTTCTGAAGCGTCAATTACATTAATTAAAAATAATCAAGTGTTACCTTATAAGCTGAAAGACAGTAATAATATTGTTATTTTTTCTGACGAACAACCACGTAATAACCTTATCCGCCATCAATTACAAGATATTGCTGATATTTTTAATGTCAATATTAAGATTGATGATCACGTAGTAAAAATGATGGCTAATGATCAGGATAAAAATGTCTTGTTACAGCAAATAGAAGGGCAAGATCTAATCCTTTTAACAACTTATAATTTAACTAATAATCCCTATAATGCACAAGCTATTATCGACGTAGCTAAGCAGCAAAATATACCGCTAGTGGTTATTGCAAGTCGTAATCCTTATGATATTGCGTATTTAAATCATGTTGATGCAAACATTGCAATTTATGGTATTACTGGATTTGATGTAACAAATAACGTTCGTAATAGTTTAGAAACAAATATCCGTAGTGGTATTCGCTCACTATTTTCATCCTCAGGTCATGTTCTCAACTCTCCTAATGGCAAGCTTCCGGTTGATATTAAATCGGCTGATTTACAACAGGTTATCTATGCTTACGGGCATGGTTTAACATATTAATCAGGCACCGAAGGAGATAATATGAAAAGATATATTGCTTTGCTAACGTGTTTATTTTGTTCCTATGTACCGATGTGTAACGGTCAACAAAAATTGGAGAGCTTCTTAGGCAGTTTTTAGTAAATTATGTTCAAATTCTGCTGGTGAAATAAATCCAAGTTTATAATGTCTTCTTTTTTGATTATAAATCGGTTCGATATAATCAATAATATCGACCATCGCTTGCTCTCTTGTTATATAATCTCGATAATTAATTCTTTCTGATTTTAATGATCTAAAAAATCGTTCAGTAACGGCATTGTCTAAACAATTTCCAGCTCTACTCATACTAAAGGTAATTTGATGATATGATAATAACTGTTGAAATTGTTCACTACGATATTGAATCCCCTGATCACAATGAAATAACGTAGGGCATTCTCCTTTTCGACGCTGTATCGCCATGTTTAGTGCCTTAACCGTCAGTAAACTGTTTAGCTTTTCAGAAAAGGCCCATCCAACAATACGCCTAGAGCATAGGTCCATCACGACAGCCAGATAGAGCCAACCTTGCCTTGTCCGAATATAGGTAATATCGCCAGACCAATAGCGATTAATCGTTGCCGGATTAAATTGTCGATTTAAATGATTGGGTGCCAGTAGCGATGATTTACCGCCACGAGGATAGGAATGCTGTTTAGGCCTTTTAGCCACTAGGCCTAATTTTCTCATTAAGCGTCGGACCTTATCTAAACCAAGCTTAAACCCTTTTTTAACCAGTTCAACTAACATTCTTCTTTTTCCATATATACCGTCCATTTCGTTATGAATTGATTTTATGGCAATTTCAAGCCTAGTATTCATTAATTTACATGCGCGATGTTTAATTCGATAATAAAAAGTACTCGGTGCTAATGATAAACACCGACAGATTTGAGCGGTTTCATTTCCTGCCTTCTTCAGTATTAACGCTATTTGTTGCTGCTTGTCATTTCGATGGCGAAGAAGGCTGAAGCCTTTTTTAATAACTGATTATCACTTTGTAACTGCTTAACTTGTTTTTCTAAAGCTTGTATTCGTTTTTGTTCAGCGGTCAGCGCACTACTTTTAGGCGTAATACCTTGTCGTTCTTTTCTATATTGTGTTACCCAACGCCCAATTGATGAAATACTCACATTCATTGTTTTTGCTGCATCTTTATGTGCATAACCATAATTAAGAACGAGCTCTGCACATTCTCGTTTAAATTCACTACTTAGTTGTCTTGTCACGGGGTAATCTCCTTAGTTGATGGTTTATCATACCGCTAAGTATGTCTCCAAGAAAAGTATACCGTTACAATCTCTATGTTGATGAAAAACTAGTCAATACTTTATATAATAAAGAGCACTTTTTATGGGGTATTTATAGCTATAAGTTTGATAATGGTTTTACTGTAATGCCTTATACGCGTTTTTCATTAAAACACGGTAAACAGAGTTTTCGTAATGCCGATAATATTGAGACAACATTTAAAGAAAAAGATCGTAGCCGCTATGGTTTTCAAACAATTTATCCATTTACAAAACAAGCTTTATTGTTTACCGATTTCTATTATCGCCCAGAAAAACTTGGCAAAATGGCGCTAAGACAAAGAGCCATTTTATTTTTATGGCACTAGAACTACGATACAATTTTTAAAAATGAGGTTGATTTTAATGTGGCTTTTCCTGACAAAATGGAGAGTATTAATCGCGTTAAGTTTAATGCTTTCGCTCAATTGTATCGCAACAACCCCTAATCTTGTATTGGGGGTAGATCGAGATTCCGTATATGGCCCATTATTAGCAGGTAAGAATGTGGCATTAATGGTGAATCAAAGTTCAATTAATGAACAAGGGGTTCATACTATTGATAAGCTACTTGCCGAGCAACAAAAATATAATTTTCGTATTATTAAACTTTTTTCAGTTGAACATGGTTTAAGAGGTAATGAAGAGGCTGGCTTTGGTGACAATGATCGTGTGGATGTAAAAACTGGTTTACCTATTATTTCATTATATGGCCGTGATAGTCATGGACGAGAACGCGCAAATCCTACAGAAGAGCAGTTAAGTAATATTGATATCGTTATTTATGATTTACAAGATGTTGGTGTTCGCTATTTTACATACACTGTATCGATGCATTATTTGTTAGAAAGTTTACAAAAGTACCAAAAAGAGTTAATGATTTTTGACCGACCTAACCCATTAGGGCAATATGTTTATGGACCGATCTTAAAAGAACCTTATATCTCAGGGATCGGTATTGATCCTGTGCCAATGGTTCATGGTTTAACCTCTGGTGAATTTGCTAATATGATGGTAAATGAGGGCTGGTTAACTAATTTTGATCACCGTAGCTGGCAATATCATCAACAAAAAAGTTATCAATTTCCTCCTGATGCTCTATTTATTATTAAAATGGAGAATTATCAACAAGATATGGTCTATTCATTACCAATTGCACCATCACCTAATTTAAAAACAGATTTGGCTATCTCTCTTTATCCCTCTTTAGGTTTTTTCGAGGCAACGAGTGTTAATAGTGGACGAGGAAGTGATTATCCTTTTGAACAAATAGGCTTTAGTGATCCGCGTTTTTATGTCAATGCGACTTATTCAGTGAGCGATACTATTTCAAAAGGTGGGTGGCCACAAGCGGGTAAAACAGTATATGGCGAGAAGATTTCAACAGCAGAATCTCCAACGGTTAAGTATTTTGTTGATTGGTGGTTTAAATTTCAAGAGCATGGTTACACATTAGTTGTTAGTCCAGATGAAGAGAAGAATTATTTAACTCATCAACAGTGCTGTTTTATTAGTCGTCCACAGTGGCTAGCCAAAGTAACTGGTGATAATAAACTATTACAACAGTTATTATTCGCAACAGAACAGGGATTAAATCGAACGCAAACCATTAGTATGATTGAACAGAGCTGGCAGTTGGAGCTTGCCGACTATTACCAGCTTCGTGATAAGTATCGGCTATATCCATGAGATTAGGTGATTATTTTATTAAGATTAATACATCAATTTAGTTTTAAATATACTATTTAGTTTGTAATTTTTTAATCATATTTGCGCTATTTTTGATACTTTTCTCAGCATTGTCACCTAATAATTGTACAACACCCATAAATATTAGATCACTAATCGTATTTTGTGCTGTACGTGATGAGATTGAAGAGCTACGCCAGTGAACTTCGTCGGCTATCGTGTCTAAAGTATAATCAGCTATTTTACGTAGTAAGCTCTGTTGTAACGATGTAATTGCATATATTGGTACATTATTACTTTTGGCTGTTTCGGCTGACAAACAGATCTCTTTATGATTACCCGTATAAGAGATCACAATTAACAAATCTGTCTTTTTTAATGATTGAACAACGGCTAACTGAATATGAGTATCGGTTTCAGCCGTAACAGCTAAACCTAGTTTTTGTAATTTATAGGCTAAATCTTTCGCAGTGAGAGCTGAGTTACCAATACCTATAATCTGGATCCGCTGTACCTGAATAATTTTGTTGATCAAACTATAAAGTACTTCAAAATTAACGCCCATTGTTGTTTGTAGTAAAGCTTGTTGTTTCTCTTGTAATAATTTTTCAGCGACAAGCTCTAGTGAATCGTTACGTTCAATTTGATTATGTAGTGGAAAGAGCTGTTTATCATTAAGATTACTACGTAAAATATCAGCCGCGAGCTGTAATTTAAATTTAGTAAAGCCATCAAAACCTAAAGATTGAATAAATTTAATAATACTTGATTGACTAACGCCAATTTTTTGCGCGAGAACTTGTGAGGAGTACTCAGGAATGGTCTCTTTGTATTGTAAAATATACTCTGCAATTTTTTTTTGCCCGCTTGATAAATGATCAAGATTTATCCTTAAGTTTTCTATGATATTCACAATGATCCTCGTTTTTCTTATCAATAGTCCTTTTCAAGAACTAAAAGAAAGATAGTACATAAATTATTTTAGCTAACTAAATGGAAATCATACCTGACATTAAAATAGCTGACAACTAAAGCTGATGTAATGACAATTATGTGATTTAGATCACTTATTTTAAGATATATTATTTTGAAATTTAACCATTAAAGGAATATATTATTCCTTATGTTTTATAAAGAGAGTCTCTATATCTATGAATCAATCTATTGATCTAAAAAAGATGGTAACCGAAAGCCGTAATCCTAACAGTGAACATATTGATAATTTATCGACAATCGATATGTTAAAAGTTATTAACAATGAAGATAAAAAAGTTGCACTAGCCGTTGAGAAAGAGCTTGATCATATTGCTTTAGCTGTGGACGCGATTAGTCAGGCTTTTATGCAGGGCGGGCGCTTAATTTATAGTGGTGCAGGGACTTCAGGGCGTTTAGGTATTTTGGATGCGAGTGAATGTCCGCCGACGTATGGAACTAAGCCTGAAATGGTGATGGGACTAATTGCGGGTGGGCATACAGCAATTTTTAAAGCCGTTGAAAATGCTGAAGATAATGCACTTTTAGGTATGAACGATTTAAAAGCGATTGAATTTAATCAACACGATGTCCTCGTTGGTATTGCCGCCAGTGGGCGAACACCTTATGTTATTGGTGGCTTAGAATATGCGAATCAATTGGGTGCAACGACCATTGCGTTAAGTTGTAATCCTGATTCTACTATTGCCAAAATCGCTAAAATTGCTATTACCCCAGTTGTTGGAGCAGAAGTAGTAACCGGTTCATCTCGTATGAAAGCCGGTACAGCTCAAAAATTAGTACTCAATATGTTAACAACAGGCTCAATGATCAAAATTGGTAAAGTATATGGCAATTTAATGGTTGATGTTGAGGCGACAAATAAAAAGTTAATCGAGCGTCAAGTTAATATTGTTATTGAAGCAACAGGATGTTCTCGTGAACAGGCTGAATCAGCTTTATCAGAATGCAATCGTCACTGTAAAACAGCTATTGTCATGATTCTAACTCAACTAAGTGCAAATGAAGCAAAAGAGTTGTTAATAAAGAATCATGGGTTTATTCGAAAAGCCATTAAGCAATAACCATTAATCTGGAGTGATTATGTCCAAAATAAACCAAGCAATGATCAGTAAAATTATTATAGCAGTTGGTGGGGCAAGCAATATTGCCCGTAATGGCAATTGTATGACTCGCTTACGTCTCGGTTTACATGATAACCGTTTAGCTGATCATACTAAAATTAAGCAGATTGATGGTGTCATGGGGGTGATCGAAGGCGATGATCAACTACAAATTATTTTGGGACCGGGTAAAGCTCAAGCAGCAAAAGATCTATTGGATAAGCAGCTACAACATGTTGATACGGTTAATGAGTCATCCACACAAAGTTTGCAAGAAATTGCTAAAAACCAAAAAAATCAATTGAAATCTAAACAAAATAGTCTTATTCAAGGTTTTCTAGCTAAGTTTGCGACTATCTTTACCCCACTAATTCCGGGATTTATTGCAGCAGGGTTATTATTGGGGATTGCTACGTTACTAGAACAAAATTTTGTATTAGGCGTAGAACATCCAAATCTGTTTTTAGTTGATATGATCAACTATATTAAAATTTTTAGTAAAGGTTTGTTCACATTCCTAGGAATCTTAGTGGGTTATAATGCTCAACAAGCGTTTGGTGGATCTGGTGTTAATGGTGCAATTTTAGCTTCACTCTTTTTACTCACTTATAATTCAACGGGAACGGTGGGTTATTACTCTGGTATGACGGAGTTCTTTGGGTTTACGATTGATGCCAGAGGCAATATCATTGGTATTCTTATTGCAACGATCTTAGGCGCAAAAGTTGAACGATGTGTTAGACGCTTTGTTCCCGATAATTTCGATATGTTACTTACCTCAACAATCACCTTGTTAATTATGGGAGTGGTGACTTACTTAGTCATTATGCCAATTGGCGTCTATTTATTTGATGGTATGTCATTTTTATTTAAACATTTAAATAGCAATCCGATTGGTGCCGCAGTACTTGCTGGTCTATTTTTAATAGCAGTTATGTTTGGTATTCATCAAGGTTTTGTACCTGTTTATATTGCACTTGTTGCTGATCAAGGATTTAATTCACTCTTTCCTATTTTAGCAATGGCCGGAGGAGGGCAAGTTGGAGCCGCATTAGCACTATTTGTTCGGTCACCAAAAGGTAGCTTATTGCGTAAGCAAATTAGTGGAGCAATTATCCCAGGCTTTTTAGGTATTGGTGAACCACTGATTTATGGGGTTACGTTACCGCGTATTAAGCCTTTTATCACTGCATGTCTGGGGGGCGCTGCAGGTGGATTTTTTATTGGATTAGTTGCAATGCTTGGCTTACCAATGGGGTTAAACTCTGTTTTTGGACCATCTGGCATTATTGCGATCCCATTTATGACATCTAACGAAGGCGTTATGCCGGCAATGTTAGTCTATCTTGTCGCTTTACTCATTACTTATATTGCTGGTTTTTTATTCACTTTCTTTTTTGGTAGTAAAAATATTGATTTAAGTTAAGTTATTTCATCTTGTACGCTATATCACTCTTTTGTACTGATATAGCGTATTTGATCTGGTTTATTACTATTTTAGTGACTTGTTATTAATAAAAATATTTATCTAGATATTGCTTGCTGAAAAAGTTGGTGCAATAATCAAAAAATTAATTTTGATTATCAATCTAATACTATAAGGCACATCTATGTTTGAAAAAGTTGAACCATATGCCGGCGATCCGATTTTATCGTTAGTCGCTGATTTCAATAATGATACTAGAGAAAATAAAACTAATTTAAGTATTGGTTACTATTATGATGAACAAGGTGTTGTTCCTCAGTTAAGTTGTGTAAAAAAAGCGATTGATACTCTTTATCAAACTAAAAAGGGCGCATCACTTTATTTACCAATGAGTGGTTTACCGCCTTACTGTAGTGCAATACAAACCTTGTTATTTGGTGAAAATAATCCGTCGGTTAAAGCCGGACGTATTGCTACTATTCAAACTTTAGGTGGTTCTGGCGCATTAAAAGTGGGTGCCGATTTTCTATTTCGCTATTTCCCTTCTTCACAAGTTTGGGTGAGTGATCCAACATGGGAAAACCATGTCGCGATTTTTAATGGTGCTGGTTTTAAAGTTAATCGTTATCCATATTTTGATGCTAACACTGGTGGTGTTAATTTTGACGCTATGCTGCAAACTATTAGTGAATTACCCGCTAAAAGTATCGTTTTACTTCATCCATGTTGTCATAATCCAACAGGTGCTGACTTGACGCCAACACAATGGGATAAGGTCATCACTGTATTAAAAGAAAAAGATTTAATTCCATTCATGGATATTGCTTATCAAGGATTCGGTAAAAATATTACTGAAGATGTTTATGCTATTAGAGCTCTTGCTGCTGCAAATATGTGTGGTTTGGTAAGTAACTCTTTCTCAAAAACTTTTTCACTGTATGGTGAACGTGTAGGCGGATTATCTGTTCTTTGTGATGATAAACAAATTGCTAACAAAGTTTTGGGGCAATTACAATTCACTGTCCGTCGTAACTATTCAAGTCCTGCTAATGCTGGTGCACAAATCGTTTCTCACGTATTAAATACCCCTGAACTCAACGCTCTTTGGGTGAGTGAAGTTAATGAGATGAACGCCCGTATTACTAAAATGCGTACCGTATTGGTGAATACATTAAAAGAGTGTGCGCCCGATCGTAATTTTGACTTTTTACTACAACAGCAGGGTATGTTTAGTTATACCGGTTTTAGTCAACAGCAAGTTAATCGAATGAAAACTGAGTTTGGCGTTTATTTAGTTGGCAGTGGTCGAATGTGCGTTGCTGGACTTAATCATAATAATGTTTATCAAGTTGCTAAGGCGTTTGCTGCCGTTTAATTTTCTTTTTGTAATGATAACAACGAGGTCGTAATAATTATTGCGTCTCGTTATGATTAAACGATGAGTTCTCTTAGTCAAAGTGAGTTGTATGGATGATGAAAAAGCGATTTATTTGGTGTTTTAGTTTATTTCTTCTTACTGGATGTCAATCGCTGAATTTTCAAACTGAGCCCAAGATCGAACCTGATTGTCAGTATGAAACGCTAAGTGGTACTGAGTTCCGTTTGAGTCCATTAAGTGGTGATGGATTGATAAATGGGTATAAAAATATTTATGTTGCTCAGAGTAAGAGCAGTGCAACACTGTCTGATCAGTATCAAGGTATGAAAGGTAAGCTAACTGATAATATTATAGAACGAAATTATTCTCAAGCTTATTTATGGCAGCGTAGTATAAGTCCATTTCGTCATCCGCGATTTTATGATAATGATGACTATTTTTATCTAACGAATAAGCAACGAGAAGAGCGTGAACAGAAAACAAAATCAGTTTTCCAACAAGCGATATTGCAAAACTGTGCAATTGTTTATATCTCTATTTTCCCAGTTATTCAACCAATTAATAATACGACAGCAATTGAAGCAGCAGGGCTAAAAATTATTAATAAATGATAATTATAATAATAAGGAAAGGTTAAGGAATGACAAATACAAATAATCTTACAGGTATTGGTGGTTGGTTGATACTTGTTGCTATTCGAATTGTAGTGGCGCCATTATCATTACTGTTTTTCATCGTAGTTAGTTTAAATGAGATTGTATTTAGTGGATTATTGCAAGAACTATCATCAATGGATTCCCCTTATTACTTAAGCGGTTTTTTACCGGTTTATCTCATTGAAGTAGCGATTAATATCTTCTTTTTATTATTGAGTATCTATTTAGCTTACCTATTTTTTACAAAGAATTATAAAACACCCAAGATTTTTATTATTAATGAGTCGGCATATTTAGTTTTTCTGGTTATCGATACGCTCGTTTGTACTCATTTATTTGATTACTACGAAGCGGATATTCAAACAATAAAAGATATTGTTAAAAGTTTTATTGCCTGTTGTATTTGGATCCCTTACTTTTTGATATCAGTCAGAGTAAAAAATACTTTTATTAATGGTCGATCAAATAGTGATATAATTGCCAATCAATCAGGTCTAGTAAGTTAATGTTGTTTTCTCCCTACAAAGCAAAGGAAGTCAATATGTCTGCAAATTTTTCGTCATCAGTAAAAGGTAAAGTAACTAAAGCGGTTATTCCTGTTGCTGGGCTTGGTACTCGAATGCTACCAGCAACTAAAGCAATTCCTAAAGAGATGCTTCCTGTTGTTGATAAACCATTAATTCAATACGTTGTCAAAGAGTGTATTGCTGCTGGTATTACCGAAATTATTTTTGTAACCCATTCATCTAAAAACTCTATTGAAAACCATTTTGATACCAGTTTTGAGTTAGAAGCAATGCTTGAAGCTCGTGTTAAACGTCAGCTATTAGCTGAAGTAAAAGCGATTTTACCTAAACATGTTTCAATCAGCAGTGTGCGACAAGGTTTAGCAAAAGGTTTAGGTCATGCTGTACTTTGTGCTTATCCGTTAGTCGGCGATGAACCTTTTGCGGTTGTATTACCCGATGTGATTATTGATGAATATGATAGTAATCTGACAAAAGATAACTTAGCCGCTATGATTACTAATTATCATGAAACTAAGCGTAGTCAAATTATGGTTGAGCCCGTTCCTCAAGAATTAGTTTCATCGTATGGGATTGTTGATTGCCATGGTAGTGAACTTTTGGCTGGTAATATTGCACAAATGTATAGTGTTATTGAAAAACCGGCTAAAGAAGATGCGCCATCAAATCAATCTATTGTTGGTCGTTATGTGCTATCTGAACAAATTTGGCCGCTATTAGCAAAAACGCCTCTAGGAGCAGGGGACGAAATTCAATTAACCGATGCTATTGCGATGTTGCTTGAGAGTGAACCTGTTGATGCATACTGTATTCAAGGGCGTAGCCATGATTGCGGTAACAAATTGGGCTATGTACAAACGTTTGTGGAGTATGCAATGCGTCATGCTAGCTTAGGGACTAATGTTAAAGCTTGGTTGAAAAACTTAAAACTGTAGCTCTTTTTTTGTATGATTAATTTATCTGCATATCAATCTTTGCTTGCTCCTATTGAGCAGTTTTTATTGTGTTCAACACCGAACACATGGATTCAAGAAGCAAGTAAAGAGGATAACTTACCGATTCTATTAATCGATCATATGATTTGTGAATTAAAAGCTGCTCAAACTGCGGCTTGGTTAATTCGTAAATATGCGGTTGATAAACAGAGTGGTGAGATACTATTAACTTGGTTAGCGCCTTACGAAAAGCTTATCTATCGAAAAGAGGGGTGCTTACAAGATTTGGCGAACTCCCATCAAGATATCTCTAAAAAGTTAACATTACGAGAAAATTGTCCTTATAGCTATGATTTAGTTGATAAAATGGTTATGTTAATAAAAGAAGAGCTACATCATTTTTATCAAGTATTCGATATCATGCAACAACGACATATTGATTATCAAAATATTTCGGCAGGGCGCTATGCTAAAGGGCTGATGAAGTATGTTAGAACCCATGAACCAGCTACTTTAGTCGATAAACTAATTTGTGGTGCTTATATTGAAGCTAGATCGTGTGAACGGTTTGCTAAATTGGCGCCATATGTTGACGATGAATTAGCGAATTTTTATATCTCTTTGTTACGCTCTGAAGCAAGACATTATCAAGATTATTTAACATTAGCTCAGCAGATTGCCAGCGATGATATTGGGCAACGAGTATTGCTATTTGGTAACGTTGAAGCAGAATTAATTATGCTGGAAGATAACGAATTTCGTTTTCACAGTGGTACTCCGATAAATAATAAATAACCCGCGAATTGCGGGTTATTTTCACTAATCATATTAGCATTTGAGACGATCAGGCCAATCACCTTGTGTTAAAGTAATAAAATCTTTTACTACTTTTGGATTTCCAGCAACAATATTACCAGATACCATATAGTTATTTCCACCAACAAAATCAGTCACGATGCCGCCAGCTTCTCGTAAAATTAATTCACCAGCTGCAATATCCCATGGTTTTAAACCGATTTCAAAAAATCCATCTAAGCGACCAGAAGCTACATATGCAAGATCTAATGCCGCGGAACCCGTACGACGAAAATCTGAACATTTTGTAAATAGCTTTTGTAATACGGCAAAATAACAATCGCTATACTGTTTCGCTTTATAAGGGAATGCGATAGCAAGTACCGTTGTATTAAGATCTTTAGCATTACTTACTCGAATTCGATAGCCATTAAGTTGAGCACCTTGACCACGTGTTGCAGTATAAAGTTCATTAGCCATTGGATCATACACAACAGCAACTTCAGTTTTACCTTTTAAACGGACTGCAATAGAGATACTGCAATGAGGGATGCCTTTGATAAAGTTAGTCGTGCCATCAATTGGATCGATAATCCACTGTACATCATTATCACTGCCTTTTGTTAGACCACCTTCTTCAGCGATAATAGTATGATCTGGGTAAGCTTTTTTGATTGTTTCTATAATAAGTGCTTCTGCGGCTCTGTCAGCGTTAGTTGCGAAATCATTTTCGCCTTTAGTATCGACAGTGATTGAAGCCGGATTTTCATAAGATTTAATGATTACATTGCCTGCTTTACGGGCAGCACGAATAGCAATATTGAGCATCGGATGCATAGTGTTTTTCTTCCAATTGATGTTAAAGAACAGAAAATGAATTTACCTAATCAAACGGTAAATATTTTGCCCGACAGTATAGCAGTATTTTTCGGTTTTTCTAGTTTATGTTAGTATAGCGGTAAAATTTTATTGGATATCATCTTAATGTCATTACTTAATCAGATTAAAATTGTTCTAATTGAAACCTCACATACCGGTAATATTGGTTCGGCCGCTCGCGCTATGAAAACGATGGGAATTACCCAACTTTGTTTAGTTAATCCGATCGTAAAGCCTGATTCACAAGCGATTTCATTAGCGGCTGGTGCGAGCGATATTGTTAAAAATGCACAGATTGTGACATCCATGGAAGAGGCTATTGCAGATTGTCAATTAGTGATTGGAACAAGTGCTCGATCGCGTCATTTACAGTGGCCTCATTTAGAATCATTTGAAAGTGGTGATAAAATTGTAAGGGAAGCGCAGCAAGGACATCAAGTTGCATTGGTATTTGGTCGGGAACGTGTTGGATTGACTAATGAAGAGTTACAAAAATGCCACTATCATGTTTCAATTCCCGCTAATCCCGATTATAGTTCACTGAATTTAGCAATGTCAGTGCAAGTGCTATGCTATGAAATTCGTATGGCGATGCTACGAACTATTGATAAACCGAATATCGTTTCTGCTCCTATTGACTATCCTAAGAATGATGATATTGAACGTTTTTATCAGCATTTAGAACAAACGCTTTTACAGACCAGCTTTATTAATCCTAATCATCCTGGACAAATTATGGGGCGGTTACGTCGCCTATTTACACGAGCACAGATTGAACAGCAAGAGTTGAATATTTTACGTGGTATTTTAACCTCGATTAATAAACAATAATTGTGTCATAGCTGCTATAAAATAGCATAAGTTAAATTATAGAGGTCAACTATTGTGGATTTGGATACTACCGGGTCAATTTTTTTCGATATACTATTTTTGCGTAATGGATTTGCTGATGGTTTAGCGTTAACTTTAACATTAGCGTTATTTGTCTGGATAAATGGCTTGATCATTGGCTTTTTATTGGCAGAAATTAAATTTGCTTTGCCGAAGAACATAAGATTTATTATTAATTTTATATTGTGGTTGTTTAAAAGTGTGCCGATATTTATTTTAATGTTTTATTTCTATTACGATTATTATGCGACGTATGATAATTCTCAATACATATTATTCTCTACTCCATTCGTCGCGTCGAGTTCAGCGATGAGTTTTTGGGCAATAGCGAGTATGGCTGATATTTTTTATCGTTGTAGAATATATCGAGCTAGCCATCAAACCGCAACAAGCACTAACATTAATTTCTTGATTGCTATCCCTCAAGCCATACGTTTTCTGGCAACGATTATTACTATTACCCCGATTGCTAGCATATTAGTTGTCCCTGAGTTTTTCTCTGTTGTTCACCTTTATTTAATATCAGCCTACGATGATATCTCACAAATTATGTATGCGACTATTCTAGTCTATCTCTTTATAATCGGTGTTATCACAATAATAGCTAAAGTGTTAGACAAGATATTACATGTACAGCAAGAGCTATTTTAGAATTCGAATTATTGTTCATCTATTACTATGGCTTTACACAAAATCAACATAGCGAAAATTGAAATATGTGCTAAAATTGCGCCATTATTAAAGGGCTAAGTTAAATTTAGCTAGAGTTAGAGGAATCATTATGCAAACTATCGAAGGTCAGGTCGCTGCACCAAAAGCAAAAATAGCCATAATTACGGCTCGTTTTAACCATTTTATTAACGACAGCCTTGTAGAAGGTGCTATCGACGCTCTAAAGCGTATCGGGCAAGTTGATGATAAAAATATTACAGTAATTAAAGTTCCTGGTGCTTATGAGATTCCGTTAACGGCAAAAGCAGTCGCTCAAAGTAAAAAATATGATGGAATTGTTGCTTTAGGTACTGTTATTCGTGGTAGCACTGCGCACTTTGATTATGTCGCTGGTGAATCGAGTTCTGGTTTATTATCTGTTTCTTTAGAACATACAATTCCTGTTGGATTTGGTATTTTAACAACAGAAAATATTGAACAAGCAATTGAGCGAGCAGGTACTAAAGCAGGTAATAAAGGTGCTGAAGCTGCGTTAACAGTGCTTGAAATGTTAAATACCTTAAAAGCAATTAAGGGGTAAGGCGTGAGCACAGCAATAAATCCAAGACGTAGAGCTCGTGAATGCGCGGTGCAAGCGATTTATTCTTGGCAAATTTCTAAAAATGACCTCTCCGATGTTGAAGTTAGTTTTATGACTGATCAAGATATGAAAGGCGTAGATAAAAAGTATTTTCGTGAATTATTAAATGGCGTTGGTCTTAATTCTGCAGAAATTGATACAAAAATGGAGCCTTACCTAAACGAGCGTTCTTTAGATGAATTAGGTTTTGTTGAGCGAGCCATTTTACGTATTGCTATTTACGAATTACTTAAGCGTGAAGATGTACCTTATAAAGTTGTTATTAATGAAGCGATTGATTTAACTAAAACTTTTGGTGCTGAAGAGAGTCATAAATTTATTAATGGTGTGCTTGATAAAGTGGCACCAACAATCCGAACGCGATAAATAGTGAGAAGCTAATGAGTGACAATGAGTCATCAAGTAAAGATAAAGTAAAACCTACGGTTTTTTATGCTCAAAAATCGAAAGATGAGAAACCTAAACGATCTGAAGGCAAACGTGATTTTGGTAAAGGTAAGCCTGCAAATCGTGGTGGATATGGTCAATCGTCAGATAACAACCGTTCGGAACGACCTCGCTCAGAGAATCGCTATTCAAATGATAAGCGTTCAAGTGATAGCCGTATTGAAACGTTTAAACCACGTAGTAAGTCATCTCCTGTTGCGGAGAAAACGAACGACTCGCCATGGAAAAATCGTTTTCAAAATACAGAACAGCTGCCGACTTATGAAGCTGAGTCTAAATTTACTGATCATGATAAAATAAAGCGCCAACGCAAAGAAGAAACATTAATTTATAGCGAAAATAGTTGTAAATCTGTCTTTGATAATCGCCCTGATGCGATTGTTAAAGCGTTTATTGTGCAAGAGAAAACATACGAGTTTAAAGCGTTAATTGCTTATTTAGTTGAGCATCGCCTCGGTTATGATGTGATTAGCGATGAACAGATGGCTAAGGTTGCGCAAACTCCCCATCACGGTGGTATCTGTTTAATTGTCAAAAAACGCCAAGCACAATCCGTTGGTGATTATTTACTAGTAGCCAGCAAATCAGAACATAACTGTATTTTAGCGATTGATGATATAGATAATCCGCACAATTTGGGTGGCATAGCAAGGACTGCGGCTTTTTTCAATGTTAATGGTTTATTATTAAGACAACCTGATATATTAGATAACGGCGCTGCTATGCGTGTTGCTGAAGGTGGTGTTGAATCACTGAGCTTGATTAAAGCTGATGATTTTATTGCTTCAATTGATCAGTTCAAGCAGCAAGGGTATCAAGTAGTCGCTTTACTACCTTGTAAGGTTAATACAATCAAAGCTGATACTTTAGCGAAAATGGCTGTAAAAAATAAAGTTGTGTTTATTGTTTTTCAACAAATAAATACGAAGCTTGCTGGTTTGGCTGACAAAGTTGTCTACCTTCCTGGCAGTGAAGCGATGTCCGCACTTAATATTTCGGTATTAACAGGTATTGCCTTAGCAAAATGGCAAGAAAAAAATAGTAAATAGTCTCATTTCTATATACCTTCTTGTTACTGGGTTAACAAGAAGGTATTCTACTAATAAATGGTAAATAGCATCTTTTGAATAGACAGAAATTAAATTTTGGATAGAGTGTACCAAAACTCACTAAAATAACTTCTGATACGACATGAATACATCATCTCATTCTACACACCAAATTGGTTTAATTTTTGGTAAATTTTATCCTCTACACTGTGGGCATATTTATTTAATTGAAAAAGCAGCTAGTCAGGTTGATGAATTGCATATTATTTTAGGGTGTGAACAAGCTCGAGATTTAAGATTATTTGAAACGAGCCATATGCCTCGGCAGCCACAAGTTAAAGACCGTTTTTATTGGTTGCAAAAAACATTTAAAAATCGCCACAATATTCATATCCATATTTTAGATGAGGCAGGTATCGCATCTTATCCTAATGGCTGGAAAGATTGGAGCGATCGTGTGAAAGCGATTCTACAAAAGTATCAAGTTATACCGACTGTTATTTTTACGAGTGAACCTCAAGATATCGATAATCATGCACTACATTTTGGTTGTGAAGTTAAATTAATTGATGCAAATCGTGAATTTATCAATATTAGTGCTACAAAAATTCGTCAAAGTCCCTACCAAAACTGGCAATACATAGCCAAAGCGGCCAGACCATTTTTTGTCAAACGTATGGCGTTAATTAGTGATCATAAACTTAATCGTCTGCCTAAACAGTTGGCAAATATTTATAATACTGAATATGTTTCTAACGGTTATATTAATTATATCTATAATAAGGTAAAAGATCAGACGACGGCATTGGTATTAAGTGAAGCTGATTATATTCGTATTGCCATGTTACATGCTGAACGTATTGATCAATCAGCATTTATAGCTAACCGCGTTTTATTTACTTCTCTTGATTTTAAAACATTACATCAATGCTATCAAAATACTTTTAAAAAAACTCACCCTATTTTACAAGAGTTAGAAAATAATTATCCGTTTGATCTTGTTATCCATAAATCGGATCTTGAACACTCAAATTCACCTTTAACCACTTTTGAGCAGGTAATTAGTCTAGTTGAAAAACAGTTAGATTAATAATCTACGCTAGAAATAGTATAGATGTAGACTATGTGATAGAATGAGCAAAAATTTTAGTGGTTGTACGATTATGTCAAAACGTTTAGATGAAGAAAATAGTGTTAATAATCAAGAAACGATTGATTTTGGTTATAAACAGATCCCTAAGCAAGAAAAAGAGAAACGCGTAGCTGAGGTATTTCATTCTGTTGCCGATAAATACGATGTGATGAATGACTTAATGTCATTAGGTATCCATCGTCTTTGGAAAAAAATAACTATCGAGTACAGTGGTGTTAGACGTGGTCAAACGGTTCTCGATCTGGCTGGTGGAACGGGTGATTTAACCGCTAAGTTTTCGCAACTTGTTGGCGATGAAGGGTTAGTTGTACTTGCTGATATTAATGAATCGATGCTAAAAGTTGGCCGTGATAAGCTACGAGATAAAGGGCTATTCAAAAACATTGAATATGTTCAAGCGAATGCTGAAGCCCTACCATTTGCTGATAATACTTTTGACTGTATTACTATCTCATTTGGTTTACGTAATGTCACAAATAAACAACAAGCATTGTCTTCTATGTGGCGCGTATTAAAACCAGGCGGACGTTTATTAATTTTAGAATTCTCTAAACCTGAATATAAATTACTCAGTAAAGCTTATGATCTCTATTCGTTTACAATGTTGCCATTGATGGGCAAAATTGTCGCTAATGATTCTGATAGCTATCGCTATTTAGCTGAGTCAATTCGTATGCATCCAAATCAGATTAAATTGAAGCAGATGATGGAGCAAGCCGGATTTAAAGATGTGCAATACCATAATATGACAGGTGGTATTGTTGCATTGCATATTGGTTTTAAATATTAAGCGATACGATGAAGTATTCAAGACTATATAAAATTTTAGTTACCTTTAAAGCTTATCAGTTAGGCGATTTACTACCTGAAAATAAGTTTTTAGCAAAATTTAAATGGCTCTTAGCGCTACTATTTTGGGTGAGAAAAAAAGCTCGAGATAAGAATAGTGGAGAGCGTTTAACTTTAGCATTACAAGAGCTTGGACCGATTTGGGTTAAATTTGGACAGATGCTATCAACGCGCCGTGATCTATTACCTGATCACATTGCGGTACCATTAGTTAAATTACAAGATCGTGTTCAGCCATTTGATAGTAAAGTTGCTCAACAAATTATTGAGCAGGCTTTAGATGCACCAATTGATTACTACTTTTCCGATTTTGATCCCGTTCCGCTCGCATCCGCATCGATTGCTCAGGTACATTCTGCTATTTTTAAACAGAGCGGTGCTCAGGTTGTCATTAAAGTATTAAGACCTAACATTATGCCAGTGATTGAAGCTGATATTTCGGTTATGTCTTGGCTAGCAGAAAAAGTTGAAAAATATTTACCAAATGGTCGACGATTAAGAGCGGTTGAGATCGTTAAAGATTACCAATCTTCTATCTTAAAAGAGATGAATTTATTACAAGAGGCGGAGAATACTCAACGTTTACGTAATAATTTTATTAATAGTGATATGCTCTATATTCCTTATGTATATCGAGAATTGTGTCGTAAAAATGTTATGGTAGAAGAGCGTATTACCGGTATACCAATTTCAGATATTGATCAGCTTAATGATTATGACGTTAATTTGAAACTGCTTGCTGAACGTGGTGTAAAAGTCTTTTTCACGCAAGTATTTCGTGATAATTTTTTCCATGCAGATATGCATCCTGGTAATATTTTTATTGATATTAGCGAACCTATTAACCCTCGTTATATTGGTATCGATTGCGCGATTGTTGGTGAATTAAGCAAATATGATCAGCGCTTTCTGGCACAAAACTTTATTGCTTTTTTTAATCGAGATTATCACCAAATTGCGCAACTTTATATGCAATCAGGATGGGTACCGCAAGATACCGATGTTTTAGCGTTAGAGCTAGCGATGCGTGATGTATGTGAGCCTATTTTTGCTAAGCCGTTAGGTGAAATCTCTTTTGCACAGATTTTATTTCAGCTATTCCAAGTCGCTAGACAGTTTAATATGGTTATTCAACCGCAATTGGTTTTACTCGAAAAAACACTATTCTATATTGAAGGATTAGGCCGTCAGCTTTATCCTCAGTTAGATTTATGGTCGACAGCAAAACCATTTTTAGAGTCTTGGTATCAGGAACAGATTAGTATTAAGCATATTACTAAACAGTTTGTAGATACTTTACCACAATGGCAAGAAGTTCTACCTGATTTACCTGCTAGAATTAAACAGTATGAACGAGATTATAAGCAGCTGAATAATCAAATAGAGCACTTAACGAAGCAGTTGCAAGAGACTAATCAAAAACAGACTCGGTTATGGATTAGCACCATTGCAGTTATTGTTGTGGTAGCTTGTATTAGTGCTATTTATTAGCAATTTTGAATGAATTTAAGACGAAATTAACTGGTTAGCTTAATTTTGCTCTAGATAAAGTGATATAATCACAACCCGAATATACATCTTGCGAAAAACAAAGTGTATAATAAAAACAATTTTAGAAATTAATGAGGTACTTATCATGATGCCAAGTTGGACAAAGTTACTGATCCTGCTCGCGGTGATTATATTAATATTTGGAACCAAAAAATTACGTACGTTAGGTTCTGATTTAGGATCAGCAATTAAAGGCTTCAAAAAAGCGATGAATGATGATGAGAATGAAAAAAAAGACGACAAGAGTGATGATGCCGATTTTTCATTTGAAAAAAAATCAGACGGTTTAGAAAGCAAACAAAATAGCGATAAAAAAGAGTAAGTTGTGTTTGATGTTAGCTTTGGTGAGTTGCTACTCATTTTTATTATTGCACTAATTGTCTTAGGGCCAGCAAGGTTACCTGAAGCAATTAAAACTGTTGCAAGTTGGATTAAAGCGCTTCGTCGTCTTTCTGCCACTGTTCAATTAGAGCTCAATAAAGAGTTAAAATTGCAGGAGTTACAAGACAGTTTGCAAAAAGCGCAAAAGAGTGGGCTGGATAATATTACTCCAGAGATCAAAGCATCGATTGATGATCTTAAGCGTGTTGCTGACTCTATTCAAAAAGAGTTTTATGATACTGGAGATCAAGTTAAATCAGTTGTTAATGAAATCAATGCTCCTAAACAATCAGAACATGCTGATGACGACCAGACGAATAAAACTTCCCCATCATCGACTCAAGTAGGAAAAGACGATAATGTCAGATGATAACAATAATACCCTACCGTTAATGGGGCATCTTCTTGAGCTGCGTACGCGATTATTGCGTAGTTTAATCTGCATTGTCATTATATTTTTGGCATTACTCTATTTCTCTAATGATATTTACGCCATCGTCGCAAATCCATTAGTTCGTCAGTTGCCAGAAGGCAGTGTTATGATTGCAACGGATATTGCTGCGCCTTTCTTTACTCCGATTAAATTGACGGCAATTGTTGCGTTATTTGTCTCTATTCCGTATATTCTTTATCAAGTATGGGGATTTATTGCACCGGCTCTCTATCAAAAAGAGAAGCGCTTAGTATTACCATTGGTTATTTCAAGTACAACATTATTTTACATTGGACTTGCTTTTGCCTATTTTGTTGTATTTCCCTTAGCGTTCTATTTTTTTATTAATACTGCTCCTGCTGATGTTGCAATTAATACGGATATTACAAAATACCTTGATTTTGTGATGACGCTTTTTGTGGTATTTGGCTTTGCATTCGAAGTTCCCGTGGCGATTATATTACTGTGTTGGACCGGAATTACTTCTCCAGCCAGCTTAAAAAAGAAACGTCCATATATTATTGTCGGTGTTTTTACCGTAGCGATGTTTTTAACTCCTCCTGATGTATTTTCTCAAACACTTTTAGCCATTCCAATGTGTTTGCTATTTGAAATTGGACTCTTTTTTGCCCGTTTTTATAAACCTCGTCAAAGTAATGATGAAGATCAGTCCGAGCAAACAGATTAAGATAACCTCGATTTATTGTGATGATTAGGATGCATAATGAAAAATTTTTTACCTGATTTTAGTAAAGCAAATATTTTAGTTGTCGGCGATATTATGTTGGATCGTTATTGGCATGGTGCAACAAATCGAATCTCTCCCGAAGCCCCCGTTCCAGTTGTTAAAATCAATTCACTTGAAGAGCGACCAGGTGGCGCAGCTAACGTTGCTATGAATATCACTTCATTAGGTGGTCAGGCTCGTTTGATTGGGTTAACCGGTATTGATGAAGCTGCTAAAATTCTTGATGAACAGCTAACTAAACAACGAGTAATCTGTGATTTTGTACCCTTATCATCCCATCCCACTATTACTAAATTACGTGTCTTATCGCGCAATCAGCAATTAATTCGCCTAGATTTTGAAGAAGGCTTTGATAATGTTGAGCCAAAAGCGGTACATGATCGTATTCAACAAGCATTACCTCAATCAAATGTGATGGTGCTATCTGACTACGCTAAAGGAGTATTGAGCTCAGTTCAATCAATGATTCAATTAGCTAATAAAGCGAATGTGATGGTACTAGTTGATCCGAAGGGGACTGATTTTGAACGTTATCGTGGTGCAACTTTATTAACGCCTAATATGTCAGAATTTGAAGCAGTTGTTGGTACGTGTGATAGTGAAGATGATGTTATTGAGAAGGGTTATCAGTTAATTAAAGAGTATGATCTGCAAGCATTATTAGTCACTCGCAGTGAAAAAGGCATGACGTTATTACAAATTGGTAAACCTGTTTATCATCTACCGACTCAAGCTAAAGAAGTATTTGATGTGACTGGTGCCGGCGATACCGTAATCGCCTCTTTAGCTGCGGCATTATCTGCCGGTTGTACTCTTGAGGAGAGCTGCTTTTTAGCGAATGCGGCGGCTGGAGTCGTTGTTGGTAAATTAGGTACATCAACCGTATCACAAGTTGAACTCGAAGATGCAATTCGAGCAAGAGCGGATAATGGCTTTGGGGTGATGACGGAACACGATTTAGAATTAGAAGTTGCCAAAGCACGTCAGCGCGGTGAAAAAATTGTGATGACTAATGGATGCTTTGACATCCTGCACGCAGGGCATGTCTCCTATTTGGCGAATGCACGTAAACTGGGTGACCGTTTAATTGTTGCCGTTAATAGTGATAATTCGGTTAAACAGCTAAAAGGCGAATCAAGACCGATTAATCCGTTAATGCAACGAATGATTGTATTGGGAGCATTGGATTCTGTTGATTGGGTGGTTCCGTTTGAAGAGGAGACGCCACAACGCTTAATTGCTAATATTTTACCTGATGTATTAGTTAAAGGTGGCGATTACAAACCCGAAGATATTGCAGGTGGCAAAGAGGTTATTGCTGCTGGCGGAGAAGTTAAGGTACTCAATTTTGAAGATGGTTGCTCAACGACCAATATTATTAATGCTATTAAGAAGAAATATTAATACAGTTTTATCTCATCACTAAAAATCGCTTTTATTGTAATAATAAAGGCGATAGTTTTTATACAACTAACCATTAATTAGAATAATATCACATGAGTGAATTAAAAAAAGAGTTAGGTTTTTTACAAGGCGTAGGGCTTCTTTCCACCTCTTTATTGGGGACCGGGGTTTTTGCCGTACCGGCAATTACCGCTCAGATCGCAGGGCACGACGGTTTATGGGCATGGCCGTTATTACTTATTTTAGTGTTTCCTATCGCTATTATTTTTGCTGAACTTGGTAAATATTATCCTAGTGCGGGTGGTGTTGCATATTTTGTTGCTAAAGCTTTTACACCTAATTTAGGACGGGTGACAGCTTGGTCTTTTTTATCGGTTATTCCCGTTGGTTTACCTGCAGCTCTCTATATTGCATCTGGATTTTGGCGCTCATTATTTAATTTATCTCCAGAAGGTGAACTTGCACTGCAAATTGCGACGTTGCTATTGATCTGGGGAATTGGTTTATTTGGTGCTGGCGCTAGTGGTTGGGTTCAATCGATTATTGCAATTTTAATTATTGGCTTAGTGATGGCTATTTGCTTCTCTTCATCTCCATCGGTACTAACCGTCGAATGGCCTAATATTACAGAAATAAAAATAACGCCGATCATCAATTCATTAGCTGTGATGTTCTGGTGTTTTGTTGGTTTAGAAGCTTTTGTTCATTTATCGACTGAATTTAAACGACCAGAAAAAGATTTTCCTAGAGCACTGATTATTGGCTTAATTTTAGCTGGATTTATTTATTGGGCGTGTACAGCAGCAGTGATCTTTTTTAATCCAAATACTTCAATCGCAACCAGCGCTCTGCCTAAGATTATTGAGATGCTATTTGGTGATAATGTATTATGGGTCTTTTGTATTATTGGTTATTTAGCCTGTTTTGCTTCTATCAATATCTATTGTCAAAGTTTTGCGCGATTAGTTTGGGATCAGGCAAGTACATATTCACCTAAGAGTCGTTTAGCAAATTTATCCAAACGATCCACTCCAGTTAGCGCACTGACATTAGTTGTTTTATTAAGTCTGTTTTTCTTATTAGCCATTCATTTTTTTACCATTTCATTACACAGTTTATTGGAATATGCGAATGGTGTATTTGTATTGATTTATCTTTTAGCAATGCTTTCAGCTACCAAACTGTTAAAAGGTAAATTACGTATACTGGCGATGATCTGTAGTATTATTTGTGTCGGACTATTATTTGTTATCGGTTATAAAAGTTTATATGCGATTGGTATTTTTATTCTTTTATATTTAGTGGCTAAAAAATTAAAAACCAATCAATCATAACTGCTAATTTTGACAAGTTGCCTCGTTATTTAGAGGCTTGATAACCATGATGTCATTAACGGTGATTATAGCTAGTCGGCAGTTAAGGGTATTAACTGCTGATATCTATCCCAAAAATCATCTCTCTAAATTCAGCCACTATAAAGTTAATATATAAATTTAGGCTGCTACTCTCAGTCTATTTTTTCACTAAAATACCCCTTTACAGCAATATTTTAACGAATATAGGCAGATATTGTGGTTATTAATAATGCTGTCGTTAATAGTAATCGGATAATAGGTAATGACAAATAATATTCTATGTATCGCGATAAAATACTTTATCGTCAGTAAGAATAGTAAAAAGATAAATACATCAAATAAGTAAGTCGTGCATCTTGAATAATTATTGGTATATAATGGTCAAAATTACACTATGCATTGGTTTTTTTCATGAACGAGTTAAGTATTGAAGCGCAGAAGGTTAAAGCAGCACTAGAGGAAAAAAAGCTCGAAACTCCTCTTTGTCGAGTGAAGATGGATAACAGTGATCGGAAGGCTAAAATTGAAACTCACTTTCGTGAAATTATGCGTCTAATGGAGCTCGATCTATCTGATGATAGTTTGGTCGAAACACCGCGTCGAGTTGCTAAAATGTATGTTGATGAAATCTTTTCGGGGCTAGATTATCACAATTTCCCTAAAATCACTTTGATCGAAAATAAAATGCAAGTTGATGAGATGATTACTGTTCGTGATATTACCTTAACTAGTGTGTGTGAGCATCATTTTGTAACGATTGATGGTAAGGCAACGGTATCTTATATCCCTAAATCATCAGTGATTGGCTTATCTAAAATTAATCGTATTGTAGAGTTCTTTTCACAACGACCGCAAGTTCAAGAACGTTTAACCCAACAAATTTTAGTCGCATTACAAACTCTACTTGGTACGATGAGTGTGGCTGTATCGATTGATGCAACCCATTATTGTGTTAAAGCGCGAGGCATAAAAGATGCGACAAGTATTACCACAACCACATCGTTAGGGGGCGGATTTAAAACGAATCCAAGTACTCGGCAGGAATTTCTTCGGGCACTAAAACATTATTGATTAACTATCACTTATTTGTCGTTATTGATATAATCGCTAACTATTCGTAATATCATTTAATTGTTTTAAATATCTATATAAAAAGCGTAAACTAATGGAAATTATTCGTGGACTTAATAACTTACCCGCTCAATTCAAATCGTGTGTACTCACATTAGGTAATTTTGATGGTATCCATTTAGGTCATCAAGCTCTGATCAAACGTTTAAAAGACGTCGGTAAAAATCGAAATTTACCAACTGCTGTAATGTTATTTGAACCTCAACCATTAGAGTTTTTTAGTGCTAATAATGCACAAGCTAGATTGACTTCTTTCCACGAAAAATGTCATTTTATTCAACAACTAGGTATTGATTATGTATTAGCAATTCCCTTTAATCAAACATTTGCTAATGTTAGTGCTGCACAATTTATTGAACATGGGTTAATTGAAAAATTACAAGCACAATATATTGTGATTGGTGATGATTTTCGTTTTGGTGCGAAACGACAAGGTGATGCGGTATTACTCCAGCATAATGCTGATCATGGTCATTTTATATTAGAAAGTTTACCGACTTATATTATTAATGGGCAGAGAGTCAGTAGCACTGCGATTAGACAAGCGCTATCTAATGATGATTTTCCTTTTGCTTCGATGCTATTAGGACGACCTTATACAATTCAAGGCCGGGTTATTCACGGTAATAAATTAGCAAGGCAGCTAGGTTTTCCTACCGCGAATATTCGTTTACATCGTAAACAGCCAGCATTACATGGGGTTTATTTTGTTAGAGTAAAAAATCAGTGTCAAAATCAACAATATGAAGGTATTGCAAATATTGGACTGAGACCAACGATCAATGGTAAAACAGCAGTACTGGAGGTCAATATTTTTGATTTCGATCAGAATATTTATGGACAATATTTAGAAGTAGAATTTGTTGAAAAAATTCGTAATGAAGTAAAATTTGAGTCTTTAGCTGCCCTGCAATCACAAATTGAACAAGATATTTGCATCGCAAAGCAGATTAGGGCAAAATTACAGACAACTTTATAAAACCTTAGCCATTTTAGGCTAATGACAAGATATTTGGCAAATTTTACGGATAAATTTGCTTAAAATAATCAGATACTAATTGAGTCATATTAAAGCGGAATAAAGAGCATGACAGACTATAAAGATACATTAAACTTACCAGAAACAGGTTTTCCTATGCGTGGCGATCTTGCCAAACGTGAACCGGCAATGTTACAGAATTGGTACGATAAAGAGTTATATCGCCATATCCGTACAGCGAGAAAAGGTAAAAAGAGTTTTATTTTGCATGATGGTCCTCCTTATGCGAATGGTAAACTTCATATTGGTCATGCCGTTAATAAGATTATCAAAGATATTATCATGAAATCAAAAACGCTATCTGGATATGATTCACCTTATATTCCAGGTTGGGACTGTCATGGCTTACCTATTGAACAGAAGGTTGAAGAACAAGTTGGCAAACCAGGTGAGAAGATCTCACCAGCTGAGTTCCGTCAAATCTGTCGTGATTATGCTGCATCACAAATTGAGATTCAAAAAGCTGATTTTATTCGTATGGGCGTGATGGGTGATTGGGATAATCCTTATTTGACCATGAATTTTAATACTGAAGCGAATATTATTCGCGCATTAGGTAAAGTGATCAAAAACAATCATTTAGTTAAAGGCGCGAAACCTGTTTATTGGTGTACCGATTGTATGTCGTCATTAGCTGAAGCAGAGGTTGAATACTATGATAAATCATCTCCTGCGATTGATGTTAAGTTTCAGGCTGTTGATAGTAATGCCGTTGCGACAAAATTCGCTGTAGAAACTGCTTTACCTATCTACGCTGTCATTTGGACTACTACACCTTGGACGTTACCTGCAAGCCGTGGTATTGCACTAAATGCAGAGTATGAATATCAATTGATTGAAATAAACGGGGCGGAGTGTTTAATTTTAGCGACAGATTTAGTTGAAACTGTGATGCAAAGAGCCGGTATTACACAGTGGCGATCATTAGGTCGTTGTAAAGGTAGTGATTTAGAATTATTACGTTTTAAACATCCTCTGTTTGATTTTGATGAGCCAATCGTGTTAGGTGATCATGTTACTGCTGATGCGGGTACTGGTGCTGTTCATACTGCGCCAGGTCATGGTGCAGAAGACTTTATTGTTGGTCAAAAATATGGTTTAGAAGTGGCAAATCCTGTTGGTGGTAATGGATGTTATTTACCAGGCACAGGTTTAGGCCTTGATGGTGTTTTTGTCTTTAAAGCTAATAAAATTATTGTTGAGCTCTTAAAAGAGCGTTCTGCACTGCTACACTTTGAAAATATTGAGCATAGCTATCCATGCTGTTGGCGCCATAAGACGCCAGTGATTTACCGAGCAACTCCGCAGTGGTTTATCAGTATGGATAAAGAGGGATTACGCACTCAATCATTAGGTGAAATAAAACAAGTTCGTTGGATTCCTGATTGGGGTCAAGCTCGTATTGAAGCAATGGTCGCTAACCGTCCTGATTGGTGTATTTCTCGTCAGCGCACGTGGGGCGTGCCAATGACGCTATTTGTTAACAAAGAGACGGATGAGTTACATCCAGATACTTTAGCGTTAATTGAAAAAGTAGCTAAATTAGTTGAAAAATCAGGGATCCAAGCGTGGTGGGATGCTGATATTAAAGACTTATTAGGTCCTGATGCTGATCAATACCGTAAAATTCCTGATACTTTAGATGTTTGGTTTGATTCTGGTTCAACGTTTTATTCTGTTGTTCAAGCACGACCAGAGTTTAATGGACATGAAGCCGACATGTATTTAGAAGGATCAGATCAACACCGTGGTTGGTTTATGTCATCATTAATGTTATCAACAGCAATTGATAATAAAGCACCTTATAAACAAGTATTAACTCATGGTTTTGTGGTTGATGGACATGGTCGTAAAATGTCTAAATCGCTTGGTAACATCGTGACACCTCAAGAAGTTATGAATAAATTAGGTGCCGATATTCTACGTTTATGGATTGCTTCAACAGATTATTCTGGTGAAATCAGTTATTCTGACGAGATCATTAAACGTTCAGCAGATAGCTACCGTCGAATCCGTAATACAGCGCGTTTTTTACTTGCTAACTTAAACGGTTTTAATCCTGAAACCGATTTAGTTAAACCAGAAGATATGGTATTACTGGATCGTTGGGCCGTGGGCGTTGCACAAGAAGCACAAACTGAGATCATGGAAGCTTACGAAAATTATGATTTCCATAAAGTAGTACAACGTATTATGCACTTCTGTTCTATCGAAATGGGGTCATTCTATTTAGACATTATTAAAGATCGTCAATATACAGCGAAAAGTGATAGTGTAGCTCGTCACAGTTGTCAAACTGCGTTATATCATATTGCTCAAGCTGTTGTACGTTGGATTGCTCCTGTATTATCATTTACTGCTGATGAAATTTGGCAATATTTACCAAGCACGAATAAGACAGAATTTATTTTTACTGAAGAATGGTATCCGGCATTATTTAACTTAGCAGACAGTGAAAAGATGAATAATGAATACTGGAGTAATATCCTACAAATTCGTGATGAAGTGAATAAAGTTTTAGAGCAAGGCCGTAATGATAAAGTTATTGGTGGATCATTAGAAGCTAGCGTTACACTGTTTGCTGATGATAAAGTTTTTACTGCGTTATCTGCATTACAAAATGAGCTACGTTTTGTATTATTAACGTCACAAGCGTGTGTTAAACCGTTATCAGAAGCAACACAGCAAGCGGTTGCAACTGAAATGACAGGTTTGAAAATTGAGCTTAAAAAAGCGCAAGGCGATAAATGTCCTCGCTGTTGGCATTATACTGTCGATAATGATCCTGCAAAGCATTTATGTAAACGTTGTGATAGCAATATCAATGGTACTGGCGAAATCCGTCATTTTGCATAAATAACGGTTTGGATCTATTTTATAAAGGCAAGGTCAATATACCGATCTTGCCTTTACTGCTTAAAAGAGTCGCATAATATGAAACACATTTTTCAAAAAGCAAATGGTCTTATCTGGTTACTTGTCACTGTCGTTGTCTTTTTTATTGATATTATCAGTAAATTTATTATTCATCATACGTTATCTTATGGTGAATCAATTCGATTATGCGATTTTTTTGCTATTACTTATGCTCGTAATACGGGTGCTGCATTTAGTATTTTAGAAGGTCAACGATGGTTACTCGCCATTGTTGCGATTGTTATTAGCCTATTTATCATCTATATGATGTATAAAAATGGTCGTAATAAAAAGTTAGAAAACTTTTCATTAGCGTTGATCTTAGGTGGGGCGTTAGGTAACTTATTTGACCGTCTCTATCATGGTTTTGTTGTCGATTTTTTAGATTTTGATTTAGGTTTCTGGCGTTATCCTACTTTTAATATTGCCGATTGTGCTATCTGTATTGGGATATTCTTATTTATTCTATCTAGTTTCAAAAATCGTAAAGGGGATAAGTCATGAAAATTATTCTAGCAAATCCACGCGGTTTTTGTGCTGGGGTTGATCGTGCTATTAGTATTGTAGAAAGTGCAATTGAGCTCTTTGGTGTTCCTATATATGTACGTCATGAAGTTGTACATAATCGTTATGTAGTCAATGGACTCAAAGAGATGGGGGCGATTTTTATTGAAGATCTTGAAGATGTTCCTGAAAATGCAACACTGATTTTTTCAGCTCATGGTGTTTCGAAAGAGGTTCGTAATCAAGCTAAACAACGTGGATTAAAGATATTTGATGCCACTTGCCCATTAGTTACTAAAGTTCATATGGAAGTTGCAAGAGCAAGTAATCGAGGGGAAGAGGTTATTTTAATTGGCCATGCAGGACATATTGAAGTAGAAGGTACAATGGGGCAATACAGCAATGCTTGTGGCGGTATTTATCTTATTGAGTCGGTTGAAGATGTGAATGATTTAGTAGTCAAAAATGAAGATTTTCTCTGCTTTACAACTCAAACGACCTTATCAGTTGATGATACCTCTGACATAATTAAGGCATTATATCAACGCTTCCCTAATATCCGTGGACCACGTAAAAATGATATCTGTTATGCGACAACTAATCGACAGATGGCTGTAAGAGAACTAGCAAACAAGTCTGACGTTGTCTTAGTTGTTGGTTCAAAAAACTCATCTAACTCTAATCGATTAGCTGAGCTTGCCCAACGTGAGGGTACACCTGCCTACTTAATTGATTTTAGCTCAGACATTCAAGCAACTTGGTTAAAAAATGCTAAGGTTATTGGTGTTACAGCGGGGGCTTCAGCACCGGAAATACTTGTCACCGAAGTTGTGGAACATCTTAAAACAATGGGGTGTCATGATCTAGTTGAGATGGATGGTATTTTAGAAGATATTATTTTTGAGATCCCGAAAGAACTACGTATCAATATTAAGCAGGATTAATCCTGCTGCTTTAAATGACGAAATTTATCCATCAGTTCATCTTGTGTTTCAATGTACTCTGGATCACTAATAATCGCATTTTGAATTGGGCACACTCGCTGACAAGTTGAATGGTCATAATAACCAACACACTCAGTGCATTTTGCAGGGTCAATTTGGTAGGTGTCAAATCCCATCGATATTGCATCATTTGGGCATTCAGGTTCACACATATCACAGTTGATACATTTAGATGTAATTTTTAAAGCCATTTTAAATTTATTACCATTTTAAAAAGTCAATAGAGTTTACTTTTTTCATTCACCATTATTCGCGGCTAAATGAGCCGCCATCATAACATAGTTATCAAATATAAATCAGCATTTGATGTGTATTTATCTGTTAAGTGAGTAGATCTATTGTATTTTGAATTTTATTATTGAATACTTTCATCTGGTTGTTTAACTGATCTTTTATTCAATTTTTTTTCAGCGAAAGCTAAAAAAATAATGCCAGCAATAATCAATAGGGCACCTAAGCAACGCGTTACCGTCAACTGTTCATTAAAGATATATACTGAAACAAGCATTACCGTTACAATCTGAGTACGTGATGCGGCAAAAGCTGGACCAACAGGCACTTTTTTTAATAGAACCATCCAAGTGAAAAATGCACCCATATAACTTAACGTTGTAATATAGATCCATTTATTGGTTAGAATTCGTAGTACCCACTCAATCGAGTAATCGAGAGGTTGTGCATTAAGTGCTGAAAACTTAAATCCAGTTTGCCCCATCGTATCAAAAAAGAGTAACAGCGCAAATCCAATCAGATAAAAACGTTTCATCAACCAATCCCCACTAATATCACACCCGCTGTAATGAGTGATACTCCAATAATTCTAAAGGGGGTTAATTGTTCTTTAAAAATAAAGCGTCCCATAATCATTACTGCAATAATATTGGCGGAGCCTAATAAGATAGCTTGTGATAGGGGAAGTAGGGTTAAAAAAGCAATCCAGAGTAAAAAACCAACACCATAAGATAATACTCCCAGCCATAACCAATAATTACACAACAAATCTAACCAATAACGCCAATTTTCTCGATTTTTTGGTGAAATAGCTGCACATTTAAATGATATCTGTCCAATGGTATCACAACAAATGTTGCCAAGCCATAAACAAAAAATCAACAGTGTCATAATTCGTGATTATCTCAATGATTCAGATTATGACAAGTAGCACAAGTACCATGTATTTCAATAATACTATGCTTAATTGTAAACTGATTTTGTTTAGCTAATAATTCTAGATGATTCTCTATCTCATTATTATGTTTTTCTAAAATCTGTTTACAAGTATCACAAATAAACAAGATTGACACATGATTAGGATGACTAAAATGAGGACATAAAATATAGCTATTCGAGGATTCAACTTTATGAATAAAACCTTGCTCTAATAAAAACTCTAATGCGCGATAAATAGTTGGTGGTTTAGCCTGCGGTTCTTGCTCCTTTAGTAAATCTAATAGGTCATAAGCACTCATTGCAGTTGCGGATTTTAACATAATTTCTAAAACAATTTTTCGTTGATTAGTCAATTTTACATTACGTTTTTTGCACACCGCTTCAATATCATCAATGATTTTTTTATTATATTGAGCTGATTTCATAGGGTTACTCATTACTTTCTTTTCAGTTTTGCTCGTTGACGACGGATCTCTTTCGGATCATTGAGTAAAGGTCGATAAATTTCAATCCGATCTCCATCACTAACAAGATGTGTTAATGTGACAAGTTTACCATAAATTCCAACATTTAACTGTTCAAGTGATAATTGGCATTTTGATAAAATTGTTGATTGTACAATCGCCTGTCCCACAGTGCTGCCCACAGTAACTTGGCAGTCAATAATGGTTGGATTTTCTGGTAACGGATAGACAATTTGTACATTAATCATATTTAACCCTTATAGCCATAAACTTTTTTTGCTCTAGTACTAAAGGCTTTTACCATGTTTTGCATTACCTCTTTAAAAATAGGGGTAAAAGTGATATCCATGATTTTACTTTTAAATTCAAAATCAAGACTGAAACGAATCATACACTCATTTTCAGATAAACTAATAAAAGACCATTTACCCGTTAGCTTCTTAAATGGCCCTTCAATTAATGCCATCTCAATGGTATCTGGCGCATTTAAGCGATTAATGGTCGTAAATTGCTTACGAAAACCGAGTTTTGCTACTTCTAAGTAAGCTCGGACCAGATTATCTTGTTTATCGGTAATACCGGCACCTACACAATCAGGTACAAATTGTGGGTAGGCATCAATGTCATTAACTAGATCAAACATCTGTTGTGCTGAATAAGGCTCTTTTATTTCATAAAAAACTTGCGTCATAAATATTTAAATTGTAGATTTTAGTATAAAGTTGTGGCATATAGTATCATGTAAATTTATAATATCGCATATTATGACAAAGAAAAAATCACATAAGCCGGGATCGGCTACAATAGCCCTAAATAAACGAGCACGTCACGAATACTTTATTGAAGAAGAGATCGAGGCTGGTTTATCTTTACAAGGGTGGGAAGTTAAATCAATACGCGCAGGTAAAGTTAATATCAGCGATAGTTATGTGTTGCTTAAAAATGGTGAGGCCTGGTTATTTGGCTCAACATTTACACCATTAAGTGTCGCATCAACTCATGTGGTATGTGATCCTACGCGTACTCGTAAACTGTTATTAAATCAACGCGAACTTAACTCACTATTTGGCCGAGTAAATCGAGAAGGGTATACTGCGGTTGCACTTTCACTCTACTGGAAAAATGTTTGGGTCAAAGTTAAAATTGGTGTCGCGAAAGGTAAGAAAGAGTTTGATAAACGCTCTGATATTAAAGATCGTGAGTGGCAAGTTAACAAAGCTCGAATTATGAAAAATGCCAATCGTTAATTGGTAAGTTACTTGATGGGTGATTAATGCAATGTCAGTAAAAAAAAGCACTATTATTGATGTTGCAAATCTTGCTAAGGTCGGAAAAACCAGTGTTTCAAGGTACCTTAATGGTGATTTTGATGCATTATCCGATAGTATTAAAGAGCGGATTAGTCATGCAATTAAAACGTTAGATTACCGTCCAAATCAGATGGCAAGAAGTTTGAAGCGCGGAAGCTCCAAATTGATTGCTTTTGTTATCCCAGATATTACAAACCCTTATTCAATTGAAGTGATGCAAGGTTTAGAAAAAGCTTGCCAAGATCACGGGTATACGCTACTTGTTTGTAATACGAATAAAAGTAGTGAGCGCGAACAGTATTATTTACAACTTTTAGTTAGCTATAATGTCGAAGGCGTTCTATTTCATACAATCAAAGCCAGTGCAAATAGTTTAAAACATTGCCCCTTCCCAATGGTGTTAATTGATAGGAGAGTTAAGAACTTTAATGCAGATATCGTCGGTTTAGATAATATACAATCGAGCACTATTGCCACTAATTATTTGATTGATGCTGGTTTTGAAGCCATTCTTTTTATCAGCGAGGCTATTAATGGTATTAGTACGCGACTTGATCGCGTTAATACGTTCAAAAAATTAATTAGGGCTCACAAAAATAGAGTTGGCAAGGTTATTGAAATTACTGAAGATAGCCATGATCCTGCATATCAATTATCTCTTGAGCAGCATATTGATGACTTTTGTAAAACGCATCGCGGTATGCGGAAAGCAATTGTATCAATCAATGGTTCTGTGACATTAAATACCGTATTAGCTTTGAAACGATTAAATTTAGTTTGTGGTAAAGATATCGGTTTTTTAAGTTTTGATGATCCACAGTGGGCCGCTATTATTAGTGATGGTATTACATCGATTCGACAACCAACTTATCAAATCGGCTATTCAGCTTTCGAACTTCTTCTTAGTCGGATTAATGGTAGTAAAGCACCCGCTCAAGAGTTGCTATATTCCGGCGAATTAATTATTCGCAATTCAACAAAATAATTTTCTCTTCGTAATTTTTTTTGTGATCTATATCATATTTTTTTATGAAATTAATTTGGAACCGTTCCCATGAGAGGTATGATAATAATTATAGTGATAAGGAGTAGTATCGTATGAATCAAAAAACGATTATTGTGACATCATCTTATGGTGCTGATTATATTAATCAGATCGGTGGTTAGTTCTATATCATTCCAACAATTAAAGCTGTAGATGCTTATGGTGTCGAAATTAGAAGAGAGCTATTATCCGAACTTGAATTGCAGCAATTACCTAAACTAGCTCAACATATTGTTAGTCATAATTTGGCTTGTTTTTACTCTGTGCCATATTTAATGAGTTTAAAAAATATATTAGCTAACTATCCTGATATTCAGCTCGTTGTTGAAAATGATCAAACCGAATGTGGTGTTATTGAGCCATTCGAGGCTTTTTTTACGCAAATAACTCAATTATCTCTTCCGATTAAAATGACATTTGATACTGGTAATTGGCTCTGTCTAGATATTGATCCAATTGATGCCGCGAAACGCTTAGCTATGCATGTTGGGTATATTCACGTAAAGGCAGCTAAGCTAATTACTAAAGGAAAAATAGCCGCATTACCACCAACAGATGATGATAATTGGATGCAGTTAATTAATACATTATTACCTAAATCCGCATTCAGGGGGATTGAATTTGTATTAATTGGTGACAATTTGGAATCGGTTTCAATAAAATATATTCAGCTATTAAATAATTAATTTAACAGAAAGAGAATGTTATGAATAAAAAATTAGATGTAGTGACTTATGGTGAAGCGATGGCGATGTTTGTTGCCAATGAGTTAGGTGAACTCCATAATGTAAATACTTTTGTTAAACGTTCAGCTGGAGCTGAGCTTAATGTCGCAACAGGTCTTGCTAGACTTGGCTTAAATGTTGGCTGGCTTAGCCGTGTTGGTAATGATTCATATGGTCGCTTTATTAAACAGGTGTTAAAGCAAGAAGGAATTAA
Source organism: Orbaceae bacterium BiB (assembly GCA_036251205.1). Lineage (NCBI taxonomy): Bacteria > Pseudomonadati > Pseudomonadota > Gammaproteobacteria > Orbales > Orbaceae > Orbus > Orbus mooreae. Next base: position 2,782,582 of record CP133958.1, read on the forward strand.
TGCTGATTGTGTCATAACTGATGAGCATTATCCAACTGGATTTCAACTAAAATCTAAAGTTGCAGACGGTTCGGATCCTGTTGTTGAATATTTCCGTAAAGGTTCTGCTGCGAGCCACCTGTCATTAGCTGATTTTAATGAAGACTATTTCTTAAATGCTAAACACTTACATTTAAGTGGTGTAGCTGCGGCTTTATCACCCACCTCATATGAGTTATCCTCATTTTTAGCCGATTTTATGGGAAAAGCGGGTAAAACGATTTCATTTGATCCAAATTTAAGACCAACATTGTGGAAAAGTCGCCAAGAAATGGTTAAAAAATTAAATCAACTAGCCTTCAAAGCCGATTGGGTATTACCTGGAATTAATGAGGGAAAAATTTTAACTGGTTTAGATAAACCCGAAGCTATTGCTGATTTTTATTTAAATCAGGGTGCTAAATTAGTCGTTATTAAAACGGGTGGAGAGGGTGCTTATTATAAAACGTCACAAGATGAACACGGTATTGTACCTGCTTTTAAAGTCGATAATGTTGTTGATACGGTCGGCGCAGGGGATGGATTCGCTGTCGGTGTGATTAGTGCTTTGCTGGAAGGGAAAAGTTTTGAGCAAGCTTTAATGCGTGGTAATCGCATCGGTTCATTAGCTATTCAAGTTATTGGTGATAGTGAAGGTTTACCAAATCGTGAACAATTAGGTAATTTTTAAAGATTATAAGACACGGTTTGATTTCTATTATTATCAGGATTATTGTAAAGGCGGATTGGCTTAAATTGCCATAAACTAGTCTTATAAATGAAGAGTATTAATCTATGAAAAAAAGTGTAGTGTTATATAAAAAGATTCCCGATGATCAACGAGATAAATTATCGGAACATTTTAATGTCACTTATTTTGATGGCATTACCGAACAAAATCGTAACGATGTTGAAAAAGCATTAGCTGAGGCTGATGGACTGATCGGGGCAAGTATGCCGATACGACAAGATTTATTAAATTATGCTCCGAAATTGAAGGCAATATCGACAATTTCAGTGGGGGTTGATCAATTTGATATTGATGAATTGAATAAGCGTAACATCCGCTTAATGCATACTCCTAGCGTATTAACCGATACAACAGCTGATACCATTTTCACTTTAGTGCTTGCAACAGCGCGTAGAGCGGTTGAACTATCAATGATGGTAAGAGCTGGCAAATGGCATAAAAGTATTGGTGAAGAGTATTATGGCGTCAATGTCCATCATAAGACGATTGGTATTTTAGGAATGGGCCGCATTGGTAGTGCCGTTGCTAAACGTGCTTTTGCCGGTTTTGATATGCAGGTACTTTATGTTAATGAATTTGCTAATAAAGACGTTGAACAGAAGTATCAAGCTAAAAAATGTGAACTTGATGATTTACTAAAACAATCAGATTTTGTGGTGATTACATTACCTTTAACAAAAGAGACTGAAAAACTCATTAACAAGCAGAAGCTCAGTTTGATGAAACCATCCGCTATTTTAATTAATGGTGCTCGTGGTAAAATTGTTGATCAGGCAGCCTTGACTGAAGCATTACAAAACAAAACGATTAGGGCTGCAGGTCTTGATGTATTCAAGGTTGAACCATTACCTATTGATTCACCATTAATGACGCTTGATAATGTTGTATTAACGCCACATATCGGTTCTGCAACGTATGATACGCGTTATGATATGGTGGTGACTGCTGTTGATAATATTATTATGGCATTAAAAGATGAAAAACCAGCGTATAATTTGTTTAATGTACAGGTCAGCTAATCGTTAATTACAACTCGAATAATTGCAAAAGGAGAAAATAAACTTTCTCCTTTTATTTTTTGTAATAACGACTAAACTAAATAGAGAGTTAAGGTAATGTTAAGGAGAATCTATGAAAAAGAATGTTGTTTTATATAGTAAAATTCCTGATGATCAGCAACAAAGACTAGCTGATGAATTTAATTTAACTGTATTCGATAGTAGTCCTGATGCAAATAAAGATGCTTTTATTAAAGCATTAGCTAACGCTGACGGAATGATTGGCTCAAATATGGCATCTCGTGTTGATGACCAGTTTCTTGTAAAAGTACCTAAACTTAAAGCTGCTTCAACTATTTCAGTTGGTTTTGATAATTATGATCTTGATGCACTCAAAAAGCGTGGTATTCGTTTAATGAATACGCCAACGGTGTTAACCGAAGGAACCGCAGATTTAATTTTTACCTTACTTATGGCTACAGCAAGGCGCACAGCAGAATTATCTCAATTTATTCATAATGGCAAATGGACTAAGAGCATTACGCCTGAATACTATGGGACCGATATTCATGGTAAAACTCTTGGTATTCTCGGTATGGGACGTATCGCTAAAGCGATTGTTAAACGAGCTCACTGTGGATTTGATATGAATATCTTATATTATAATCGCTCAGCACATGAGGATGTCGAACAAGACTATCAAGCAAAACGTTGTGAACTTGATGACTTGCTTAAACAGGCCGATTTTGTTGTGATTATTTTACCATTAACTAAAGAGACCGATCGCTTAATTACTAAAGAAAAATTATCTTTAATGAAACCATCTGCCATTTTAATTAATGGGGCAAGAGGAAAGATTGTCGACCAACAGGCGCTTGCTGAAGCTTTACAAAATAAAGTGATTAAAGCTGCTGGATTAGATGTATTTGAAGTTGAACCACTACCGATGGATTCACCCCTTTTAAAACTCAATAATGTCCTATTATCGCCACACGTTGGTTCAGCAACAATAGAAACCCGCTATGCGATGGCCAAATGTGCTGTTGATAATATTATTGCGGCATTAAAAGATGAAAAGCCAACTCAAAATTGGGTAAATCCAGAGGTGGGTTAATTTTATCATCTGCACTGTATTATCGAAGAAAATAAAGTATCTATGAAAAATATTAGCTTTATTTTTTATAAGAAAGTGTAATTATGTTACTATAGTAATTACAATCAGTAATATTTATGATAGTTTATTAAGCAGTATCGTTTAGTAAATGCTTTATATTACTAATTATTTATTAGCAAGTTTAGGAGATAATAAATGAAAAAGTTCGTAACTTTAGTTGCTATTTTAGGTCTTTCATCTGTTTTGGCTGCTTGTTCTAGTTCAAATCAAAATAAAGCTGAGACAATTGAGGGTAGTTATGTATTAATTAGTGCTAATGATCAAACATTACCACAATCAATCCCACCCGTTATTGATTTATCTGTAAGTGATGATTTAACTGAAGTTCAAATCAAAGGTAAAATGTGTAATTTATTTAATGGCAATGCTAACTACCAAAATGGTGTGTTACAAGGCAACTTTATGATGACACGTGCACTTTGTAATGAACCAGAATTAAATGCTTTAGATATGCAAGTAAGTCAAATGTTTGCTAAAGGTGTTAAAGTACAAAAATCTGATGACAAATTAATTCTTACATCAGGTACTGATACTTTAGTTTATCAACAAAAAGCACTTCCAATGACTCAAAAAGATAATACTAAGTAATATCTTTTAATTGCCAAAACTACATTATTACCTTTGGGTAGTGATGTAGTTTTATTCATTTACCACTCTAATTTTATAAACTATGACATCAAATATTTTGCTTGAAAGGGTTTATGAAAAACAATTAAACCTTCATGGTGATTGTTATCTTATTGATCGCTTATGGCCAAGAGGAATTAGTAAAGCTAAACTGACTCAAGCTATTTGGTTAAAAGATGTTGCGCCATCGAATACACTTCGCCAATGGTATCACCAACATTTAGATGAATGGGATATTTTTTACCAACAGCATCAACAAGAGCTTGAAAATAATTCTGCAGTTAATATTTTATATCAGAAGTTAATTGATAAACAACCGATCACATTGCTCTACGGCAGCAAAGATGATAAACACAATCATGCGATAGTGTTGCGCGACTTTTTACTGAATAAACTTAAACAAAAATAATAGCGCTGGTTAAATATAATTATTTTAAGTATAATAGTAACTCATTTTGGGGCTGATTCTGGATTCGACGGGATTTGCGAAACCCAAGGTGCATGCCGAGGTGCGGTAGGCCTCGTAAATAAACCGCAAAATATAGTCGCAAACGACGAAAACTACGCACTAGCAGCTTAATAACCTGCTCAGAGCCTTCCCTCTCTAGCCTCAGCTCGTAGAACGGAGATCAAGGGGAGTCAAACCCAAACGAGATCGTGTGGAAGCCTTGCTTGGGGCGGAAGCATTAAAACTAATCAAGCTAGTCTATCAGTAGCGTGTTTGTTCGCAGCGGGTAGATGAAATTTAAAGACAAACTACGCATGTAGTACCGAGGATGTAGAAATTTCGGACGCGGGTTCAACTCCCGCCAGCTCCACCACTTTGAAAAAATAATTTGTAGTAAAATCAACAAGTTATAAAATAAAATTACTGGTTAAAAATACAGTAAATAGTCTTAAAATGGTCTTCACGTGGTCTTAAAAGTGCACGTGTAGTGCACGTGAAGTTAACTAGCCGATTTATTGATTGAAGTATTTCCATCATATTCTTTTAAATAGCTGCCATAATGTCGGAACAGCATTTCAGGTCCTTTGTGTCCCATTTGTTTAGACAGCCAGAAAAGGTTTACACCTTGACTTATGTGACTTGTTGCAAAAGTATGGCGCGTTTGATATGGATTTCTGTATCGAATACCTGAACGTTTTAATGTTGGTACCCATGCTTTTTTTCGGATCGCGTCAGCGCTAGCCCATCCAGCTTTTGTCTTTGTATCCAAAAAGATGTATTCATTGCCCAATACTCGATATTTCTTTTGATTAGATAAAGCGGATAGTGCTTGCGTATTTAATTCTATAGTCCTGGTACCTGCTTTTGTTTTTGTTGTTTTCTCAATACCGATTACTCGAGCTGAATTGATATTAATTGTTGCATTGGAAAAGTCGATATCTTTCCATTTTACTGCACATAGTTCACTTGATCTTAGCCCGGTAGCAAATGCAAATTTGAATAAATTATAATGCTGCTCATCGTTGCAAGAGTTCAATATTAATTCAATTTCATTAGGTGAAAACGGATCAACAACATAGTCATCCTTGTTTTTGTCATTTTCAGCATTGTGATAGCGTGATACCGATATTGAAGAAACTGGATTAATCGGAATTAAGCCATCGATAACCGCATCATCTAATGAGGACTTTAGAAAAGATAAAATATTACGCTTAGTTTTTAATGATGATGTTTGCTCTTGAATCCAGTTTTTAATAATACCTGCAGTCAGTTCAGTAACAAAAATATCATGCAAATAACTAAGTGCATTAACACATTTTTTATATCCATTAATTGTTGATGGTGACAGTTGTCTTTTGCAACATAGATCAATATAGTTATTCAATGAATTTAGGACTGTTAATCCTTTACTCGAGTAACCGAATGTTTTTAATTTTTGAGAGGTTGGGAAATAATCAGCATAGTTGAAAGTATTCCTCTCTATATTGTTGATTATTTCACCGCGTAAACGTTCAGCATATTTTATATTTGATGCGGTAACTGGCAGGCCCTTTAACGGCTCACGACAAAGAACACCTTTATAAGTAAAGGTGATCGTTATCGTTTTACTTGTCGTATGTTCACGAACTGTTACGCCACGCGGCATTTTTGCTTTTCCTTGCCTTTCCATTCATCCACCGCCACAATATCAACCTGTCTCTCTTTGATCCCCGATACTTTAAAAACATGAACTCCTTGCGCCCATATCCCCCGTTTTAGCCTTAAATTAACAGCGTTAACAGTATCTCCAAAGTCATTGCAATATTTGCTTAAAGGTAAATAACGTATCATAATTCTTACTCCAAATACTCCACAGAATTTCTAAAAAATTGTTATCTGCAATTAACAATTACTAATTTCTACTACTTTAATTTTTACTGGCTCAACCAACTGGTACTGACCCAAGATCTGTATTTCACCTTTGATGTGATTGTAACAAGAGGCAGTTTGATCCAGATAGTCGATTTGAATCAGCTGTAATATTTGTTTGTTATGCTTGAAATATTGATACGGTTTAATATCTGATAATCTAATTGTTTTGAGCTTGTCTATTTCTTTAACAATATTTGCATGACTTACACAAACAACATTATCGCCATTGAATAATCTGAAATTGGTAAGAGGTAGATTCTCAAGCACCTCAATAATTTCTTTTTTGTTCATAATTACTCCTTAATCCATAAACATTCAGTTCGCAATCCAGTACCACGACCTGCAGATATTTGCGCTTGCTTGGTATGTTTCGACCAATCTTTTAATAAATCGTTGTATAGATCACTGTCATATCCAGATATAACGACTCGGCCTTTTAAAGTTTGAACAAAAGTTAAAAGTTCAACATGATCTTGCTCACTCATTTCAAATGAATAAGCTCTATCACCCATTTTCCGTGTCGAGTGTAAATAGGGGGGATCAATATAATGCAAGGTTGTTGGTGTATCATGATTTAACATAACCGTCATTGCCGGTCTGTTTTCAATAATAACACCAGCAAAGTGTTCACCAACACATGCAATATTGGCTGGAAATCTTGTCCATAAATGAGAGGCTAACGAATATTCGCGTTTACTATCAATCCTGAATCCAGTTGTTTGTTTTGTTGCACCCGCTGATCCAAATCCCATGCATGCTCTAATTACTGTTCGTCTGGCCAACTCGATATTATCATCTGTTGGTTTATACGCTAGACAGAACTCATCGCGATGATAAGGCGTTAAAATACACAGTTCTTGTAAGCGTTCTCTTTGTTCTTTATTTTGCAATACTCGGAATAGATTAACGATCTCACCATCTACATCATTATAAACCTCAGCATAACTGCGAGGTTTGCGTAATAACACACCTGCAGCACCTCCAAACGGTTCAACATAACAAGTATGTTCTTTAAAAAAACCGATGATCCAAGGAGCTATTCTCCATTTACCACCATGATATCGAATCGCCGGATGTTTAATTTTGTATTCTATATCTTGCATAATCACTCCACATTAGTTAATTCTTCGTAACGGCGAATAAATCGATTAAATGCAATATTTGATGGTTGAGGTTCAATTTTTCGTTGAAGTAGTGGTATGCCATTTAAAATGGGCCAATCTTTGCCGTCATTGGCTAAATCTCGGTGCTCTGTTGCTAACATGATAAGATCAGCTTTTTTAACCTCTAGCGATTCGATTAAAGGTAAGTTAAATTTTTGTCTAACGACTAAATCAACACTCTTTTCCATCTGTTGATAATCAGGCAATAGCTTTTTAAGGGGGGAGGGGATATCTTTGCAATATGCTTCTACAGCATCATGTAATAGAGCTTCTAATGCGAATTTAGCCGGCACAATATGGCTACATTCAACACAATGTTGAGCTACACTGTAAAATCGTTCTAACTGACCAGCGAAACGACATTCATGTGATAATGCTTTTGCAATATCAGTGATGTTAATTGATTCAATACTAGGTTTTGAGTAGTCGAAATGACTGCCCGAATAGGTTGTTAACCAGGTCATATATACTCCACATGTTGTTATTAACGTCTGCACTCGTTAGTTTGTGCCGGTTACGCTTATCCGGCGTCATTACTGCTACTTACCAACTTTCACAAGATAATGACCGCTCCGCTTCTGATTTAAGTACACACAACACGGCTTGCGTACCGATCACTTAATAGATAGCGCTATTAAGTGCGTTAAATGACCCCTTAAATATATTGTCGCTATCAATTTATTTAAGCCGCAACTACTAACTAGTTGCAGGTCTTCTCTCTTTGGGTATATGGTGCGCTATACAGGATTCGAACCTGTAACTGATACTTTAGAAGAGTATTGCTCTATCCAATTGAACTAATAGCGCGTTTATTTAAAATTTGGCATTAACTCTTTAAATAATTCGGAAAGCTCCTCCGCAATTAATAGAAAAGTCGCTTCAAAAACCTGATCTTGGTCCTCGTACTCAACATGCTCACATAGTTCATCACTATATTTAATGTTAGATAAAATAAGATTTTTATTAATTGTGAATGTTGTTCGCTCTTTGTATGACATAGTTAAGAGTGTTACAGTACGACCATCGTCTATGTAGCTATGAAGATTACTTGATGTTAAGTCTTCATTTATGGCCTTGATTGTTCCGTTATCTAGTGGGTCAACTAATACGGCTGTATTTAAGATAGTAAAATATTTAGGCGCCTTATCTTCTTTGATCCAGTTCGTGAACTCATGCTCAACCGGATTATCAGTTGCAAGTGGTGTTATTTTTAAGGTACCAAGTAATTTTCTTAATACTGATAGGCAATCTTCTGCTTTTTTATAGCTGGATGTTGCAACACCGATAAATTTATCTCGATAATTGATCCAGATGTATGTTTGACTAATATTAGTGAAAGCACGAGGTAATAAGTCCATCATTAGTTCATCTTTTAATGCTAGTCGCTGCGTTTTTTTAACTTTTTGCTGAGTTTGCTCCTCAACTTCTTTTACTTTTTTTGCAAGTTCTCGATTGACCACTGCAGCTGGTAATATTTTGCTTTCGGTTTGTACGGTAATGAGAGCATGTTCTTTAACTGTTAATAGCAGGTCTCCGTTTGAGAACGGTGAAATGAAGCCTGTTTTAACTGAATCAGTTGGGCCACACTCAATAAAAGCAGCATCTTGTAATAACTCATTAGTGATGTTAGAAATATTACTATCATCATTAAATTGGTAAACAATTAGATCTTTAATATTGAATTTCATTCTTAATACTCCACGTGTTAATTAATAAAACGCTCTGGTCTGCACTCCTAGAGCGTACGATGTTACTCCACTTCATAAGTAGGTAATCAGGAACAGCATTAACCAAATGTACTAGTTGCCTATCTTTATACTTGCTAGGCTCAAGTTCCTTGACAACCACGTACAAGGATTTAATATATATATAACCACGTATAAAATGAGGAATTTAAAATGGAAAAACTAATTGCTGATACTTTGGCATTAAAACTAGCAGCAAAGATTATATTAACAGAGCCTAAAATAGTTATAAATAATCACTCTCCTGATGCTGCAGCTAATTCATTAGCTGATTTTGTTAAAACGTTATCTGAACGTTTTCAAAAAGATTTAGACAGTAGAGTTAGCTCTGGTTGTTTGGATAAGAGTTAATATAATCAATAGCCTTGCAAGCTTGTTCTGCTAATTGTTCTGCATTTAAATCTTGCTTGGCTATGCTCATCAACACTGCTTCCTTTATTTTTTCCTTGTCATCAAAGGAAAGGGTTTCTTTTTTTTCTGACATACAACCTCCTATATTAATAAAAATACATTTGGTTAATGCTGTTCCTGATTTTTAAAGAGCAATTTAATATAACTTAAATTTAAGATATCTTAAGTTAATTGTCAAATTTTTTTTAAGTGGAGTTGATTTTATTTTGTGGATATAAAAAAACTGCCTTATAGGCAGTTTAAAAAGTTAGAACTTTTATTAGCTAGGTAAATTCATTTGTTCTGGAGGCTCTATTTTTTCATTTACTTTGAGTATTTTATACGATGTATGCAATTTCCCGGCTGAAAACCATTGAGACACATTAGCTGTTACTTTTAGAATATCACCTTTTGCAAAAGTAATGAGTCTATTATCTATTTTTTTCAAAAAATCTTTATCTTCAATTGTCGCTTTAATCACAAAAGAGCCTGTGCTAAAACTCCATAGCCTATCTTCTTTAAAAGATATACTATCTAAATAAAGAACCATGTCAACATTTTCATCCGTAATAATATTTTCTTCTTCTTTTGGGGTATAAAACAATTGAGATTCTTTTTTATTAACTGCTATAAACGTTTTTCCTTCATCAATAGTCGAAGCAAATGAGTCTATTCCTTCTCTTTCTAAAGGCTTTTTTATGAACCCTTCAAGAGCTTGTCTCAGTTTATAATTTTTATATAGTTCAACAACAGCAATTTCAAATTTTCTATAATCTTCACCGATATAGATGGTTACATTATCGTTATCTGTTGGAACGATCTTTGTAATTGAACGACCATTTACCCACTTAATCAGTTGGATAATTCCATCTCGCCCTAATTTACCAATTCCTATTACCCCAACAACATTTAATGCTGCTGTAACTCCAGATCCAGTTAAAAAGCGTACTATATCACCAATAATTTCTGACATAATCGAAAAGTCTATACCAAATGAGCCTTCTCGAAATGATGCCTTTACTTTTATTGACATTTTAGTCTTTGGTCCATATATATGTTTAGCTGTTATATCAATAGCATCCGAAAGAGACATTAAAGCAGGTGCCAGATCTCTTATCTCCATTTGATGATTATCTAATATTGGACCGTCGTATAATATTCTAAATTTCATTTCTTCAGATGTACCCATAAAATGGTTCCTATTCCAGTATATATTATGATTACTGTAATAATAAACAGTATTTTATCTTTTTCTTCTAAAAATATGATGTTCGATCATCGTTCCGACAATTCGTATTTGTTGTTTTAAGCTGCTCATTGTAGTGTAATCAGGATTCAATGGAATTAGTTCAAATTGTAATCGTTCATACTCATCATGCCCTAGTTCCCTATATTTTTTGAATGTAGCTTCTTCTTCTCCATTCATAGCAACAACGAACTCACCAGGAAGAGGGAGAACATTTGGATCAATAATTACAATGTCACCTTCTTTGAATTCCGGCTCCATTGAGTCTCCCTTTATCGTCAGTGCAAAAGCTTGATCCGATAAATCCGAAGACGCCATAACATACTCAAACCCAGTTGAGTCTCTTAATTCACAGCTTTCAGTCCATAAGCCAGCTTGGACATAGCTTATCAATGGTACTTTATGTAAATTTAATTTTGCAGGAACAACATTTGATTCAGATCCTCCATTTAATAACCATGCGAAATCGCATTCTAAGGCTATGGATAAATCAAATAAATTCTTAGCACTAGGGGACGTTATATCTGACTCCCACTGAGATATAGCTGCATCAGTGACACCTTTCATTGATTTGGCAACGTCTTTTTGTGTTACTTTTAATTCTTTGCGTCTTTTTTTAATTCTGCTGCCAATAGTTTCCAATGCCATAAATTCCTCCACGATATTTAAGTTATCTTAACTTATATTGACTTAATAATCCTTTATGTATAGAATTTAAGTATTCTTAATTAATGAGGTGATTTTAATGTTAAAAAAAACAGTTCTAGACTATTTCAAACACAAAAAAAATATTGCTAGCGTTTTAAAATTAAGTCCATCTGCCGTATCACAATGGGGTGAAATAATTCCTGAAAAAAACGCATATCGTATTCAGGATCTGACTAATGGTGAATTAAAAGTTGATCCTAAATTATATCGTAATTAATTCAGTAACAACCACAAATATAGGGAGTACATGTGGACAATAGAAATTATCCTACACCGCCGGAAATAACCGATGCTATTCATAAGTTGATTACATCGTTTGACGGTAAATATCCGGCTATGGCTAGTCGATTAGATCCAGAGTCTGGTACCGAAAATGCACTTCGTAATCGCGTCAGACAGTTAAACGGTCAGATGGTACCACTTGGAATGGCATTAGAAATGGAAGCAGAAGCCAATTCTAATGTTATTACAGAAGCGATAGCAAAATACCGAGGTGGTGTGTTTGTGAAGTTACCAGAATTTGAAGATCTGGACAACGATGAACTGTTAAAAAAATTTAATGAATTAATGTCTGGGCTTGGTGATTTTTGTCGGCAGCATAACCAATTTACATCTGATGGTGTGTTGGATAGCAAAGAGAAGAAAGCATTAAAATTAACGTCTTATAACATTCAGTGCCGATTAAGTGAAATTTTAGTAATAACTGATTTGATATTTGGAAAGGGTGACCGATAGCGAATTTTGCAGAAGCACTATCGGTCGATGCGAAAACACTGTGGAGTATTAGTCGCAATGAAGAGTTTAACATTAAATAACACGATAACGCAATTACGTTATAAAAAATCGGGCAATTCATGTTTTCAATATGAAGCTATGATAAATAATCGATGGCACCCTGTAACCCACAAAATCGTTAAATACTTGTGGGCGTCGTTCAAAAGGATGGATGCATGAGTAGACTATTTGATGTGGTCTCTCAAATGAGCGGCCAGCGTAATAATATTAGTATCCCAAGACCTTATGTCGCTTTTTGTAAGGGAGACTATAATCTTGCTGCAGTTCTCGCACAATTAGTTTTTTTGTCAGGGAAAGGGATGCGTGAAGATGGTTGGTTCTGGAAGAAAAACGACGAGCTTGGTGATGAACTAGGGCTTACCGTTGATCAGGTTCGCTATTCAATCAAAAAATTAAAATTACTACTTGGCGCAAGTATTGAAACTTGTAAGAAAAAAGCATACGGAACGCCAACGACTCATTATAGATTTAACGAAGATGAACTAGTTAAATTATTGTTTCCTGTAAGTGATGAAAGTGATCAATCTCGATTCGGTAAAATTCCCGAATCAGAGGGGGAACCGTTACCCCACTCATTCGGTAAAATTCCCGATTCGATTCGGGAAAATTCCCGAAACCATGGATTCGGTAAAATTCCCGAATCTATAACAGATCCTATTACTAACATACATATACTAATTTCTATGTCTCGGAATTTTTCAAATTCCAAAGACGAAGAGAAGTTAAATAAATTTTTATCAAAATATCCAGATGCTTTTATCTATTCTCCACTTGGTAAAAAATGGGGTACCGAAGAGGATCTCAAGGCTGCCGATTATATTTATAAAAAAATTCTTGATGTTAATCCTACAGCTCAGGTCCCCAATTGGTTTGATTGGGCTAACGATATTCGATTATTAAGAACTCAGGTGCTTGGTGATAGATTTGATAATCCGCATAAAGAGATTTGTAGACGATTCAAAATAGCAAACCTTGATGGGTTTTGGAAAGATAACATTCAATGCCCAGCAAAACTGCGTAAGCACTGGGATAGATTTTTTAATGTTTTACCACAACCAAATAATAACTCAGTTAATTGGGATAGTACGGGATATCTAAACGGAGGTAATCAACATGCTTAAGCCATTAAATGAAGTTTATAGCACAGTACAAGCTGGATTACCTCAAGTTCAGCAAAGAGCAAGAGGGGCGGGTAAAAATTACGAATATTACGAAAAGGAATTTAATGAAATTTTTAAGTCCTTAAAGGGAATATTTCCGTCTATGTCCAACATTATCAGAACTCAGCAAGAATACGACACCTTACGCAGGGAGTGGATCTCGGCATTTGTAGAAAACGGTTTAAACCTAAGTCAAGTTGAAGCTGGTCTTGTCATGGCCCGTAAGCAAAATTCTGATTTTTTACCCTCAGTAGGAAAATTCATATCCTGGTGCAAAGAGGGTAGTTATTCTTTGCTAGGCTTACCTACTGTCATTGAAGTTATGAAGCAATTTAGAAAATACAATTCAAATAGACTTGATTATCCAAGCGCGGAATTGTTTCCGTGGTCTCAACCTATCATGTACTGGATTGTAACAGATTTAAGAAAAAATATGCTGCAGTATAACCAGTCTGATCTTGAAGTTGAAAAACGAGCCGAATACCTACTTAATCAATGGGTAAAAAAATTGAGTAGAGGTGAAAAGGTACCTGAAATTAGGGTGCAAATCGAAAATAAAGTATCAACGCCATACATATCATCATTTCAATGTGATCACCCATTAATAAAACAAATGAGAGAAAGGATTGAAGCGGCAAAGAGGAGAACGACAAATGTCTAAATCAGATTATAAACATTCAACCAGTAAAACGAATTCTGATATCAAGGACCTATGGCAGACTCCGGTTGAGGTTTACGAATTCTTAAATGCTCGGTTTAGTTTTGTTTGTGATGTTGCAGCAAGTGATCACAATCATTTGCATCTTAATTATTTGACTGAGTCGTATAATTCATTGATTAATGGATGGAGCCACTTAAAAGGTGGTTATGTATTTTGTAATCCACCTTATTCTAAAATTTTACCTTGGGTTAAAAAGGCAAAAGAAGCAAGTGATCAAGGCGTTGGTACCGTGATGCTTTTGCCTGTAGATACATCTGTTGAATGGTTTAAAACATTAAAAAATACAGCATCAGAAATTTGCTTCATCACCGGTGGGCGTATTTCATTTGTTAGATCTGATACAAAGAAAAAAGTTAATGGTAATAATAAAGGTTCTTTATATGCTGTATTTAATCCTCGTTCATTTGGTGAGTGTAAAGTTTCATGTGTTGATCGGGATGAAATATTCAGCACTTATGAAAAAATAAAGGACTCAATCCCTGATAAGACATTAAATGCAGTCTGGCCAAAAGAAGTTAATTCAATCTTTAATTTAATTGAGAGCGCTAAATCATTACCCGCAGTACTTCAATTAAAAGTTAAACAAAGCATTAACAAAATGATTATCGACCGTTTTCCTCATGATCAGATGGTGATAGCCACTCAAAATCTAGTGGATAGAATGGAGGCTAAAGCATGATTCTAATCTGTATTAGTTATATACTAATAGAATTTTTTATTTACTCAGCTTTGATTATCTATATAATTTTAAGCTCATTTATGAAAGCTAGAGTTTTTTTATGACAAAAAGAATTGCTTTACAGGGTGATCCAACAACCACTGGAGGTTCCATTATTTCTGCAAGTGGTAGAATGTTAGGTTCGAATAAACCTGTAGCTAGAATGGGAGATATAGCAACTTGTCCAAGATGTAATAAAGGTTCAGGGAAAATAATTGAAGGCTGCCAACAAATGATTGTGGATAGTATTCCAGTTGTCCTTGACGGTTATATTGTGGCCTGCGGTTGCCCCATTGGACTAAATAGAGTTATAGCTGCAAATAGTACCATTTTTTGTGATGACGGTTCTAATAGCTCGCCAAGTTTTGGTATTTTACCATCTGCTTATAATAACGTTTTACCCGATTTTTCAAAATTAAATTCACATGAGAAAAATGATCTACGAACACGAATTCGTTTTGAAAAGAATCAGTTTATTACTACTACGACTCAAATGAGCAACAACTTATTTTACTTCCCTCAAACTAAACAAGAATTCAAAAGTGATGTTTCTAATTTTGCAAATAATATTGCTGACAAAGTAGAAAATGGAAATTTATCTTACGAAGATGGTTCTGCTGCTCTAATTGAACAAAAAAAAGAACTTTTTGATGAAAGTGTTGAATGGATGCAAAGAGGTATTTCAGTTTTAGCTGGTACATCACAAATTGTATCAGGTGCTAATTCTTGTAAAAACTGGGCTACTTGTTTATTTTATAGTTTACCGAGTGTGGCTCATGGAATGAATAATATTTACGAAGGGATCACTAATGACATTGGTCCTGTAAAGAAAGGTTATCGAGGAATTGCTGAGTTTTTAGGGTATGAAGCTATATATGGAGATATCGCTTATAATACTGTCGATTTAGGATTATCAGCTTATTCAATGTTTGGCCTTACATCAAAACTTAATCAGTTTGGTAATAAGAATCTTTCTTTGTGGTACCATAATCAACAAGATATGGTAAGGGCTTATCAACTTATGAGTAAAACAGCCTTAGGATTAGAGGTTATCGCTGATAGTTTTACGATCGGAGCATTAACTAAACAATTATATAATGCGTTTATTTTTGATAAGAAAACTGAAGAGGCTGTGTTATTTTTAAAAAATCCTAGCCAGATAAGAAATGCTAACGATATGATAAGTTGCCCTATTGTTGTCATTAATGAGAATAAATTTGCTTATTGTGAAAGTGTTAAATAAAGTAATAAAATAAACAATAGATAAAAAAAAGTATTGTTGCTTTAGGAATAGTGTAAAGTTTAATTGATGTGAGTCGATTGGGTTTTGCGTTTTCAATTAGTTCATTTTTGAACTGAATTAATTGTCTAACTTGTATTATTGAACGAATCAACCAATAGCCGCACCCTAAAATCATTAATACAGATAAAGTAAACCCAAAGGTGTCTATATTCTCTGATTTTTTTGATACAATTAATATAATAAGAGCGATGATAGACAAGGATGCTAACGTCATAGAGATATAATAATTTAACTGTTCGTGAACAAGTTTAAAATCATTTCTAATTCTATTTATATTATTTTTCATTTTTTTATTTAAGATGGGTTTCCTTAAATTATACTAACAGAATAACTACTTTTTTTAAATGTTAAAATTTATCAATAGGGAAAACAAAACTTGTCACGGTTTACATAACTAGAATAGTTGTATATATTAACAGATGTCAGAGTGCAGACTGACATAATGCGAAAAGGTACTTAACCCGTGCAGAGGTTAAGTTTTAAAAAAGTGGAGTATAGGAGCGTATTATGCAAAGCCAATCTATGGTGGCGAGTAGTGCCACATCTATAATACCGTTAGGTAATCAGTTAACCATGTCTAGTCGTGAAATAGCGGATTTGACAGATAAATTACATGCACATGTTATTAGAGATATAAATAGCATGCTTGAAGACCTTTTAAAAGATGATCCAAATTTGGATGATGAATTAAATCAATCTGTTACATATGAGTATGATTCTCGTAATTATATTAGTAATATTCAATTGACCAAAAAATATGTTGAATGTTTATTAACAGGCTACAGTATTCCGTTAAGAATGCGTGTTATTGAGAGATTACATCAATTAGAACAACAGAAACACATAATTATACCTAATTTTTCAGATCCAGCAGAAGCTGCAATTGCTTGGGCTGAACAATATAAAAAGTCTCAACAGCTTGAAATAAAGCAAAAAGAAGATGCACCAAAAGTCGCTTATGCTGATAAGGCTCACTATGATAAAGATGGCAAATTAATATCAAGCTTTGCAAAAAATATTGGTATAGGCCCAAATAAATTATTTGCTTACCTAAGAGACAAAGGAATACTTATTTCAAGCGGTCGTCGTTATAACACTCCATATCAACAGTATACAGAACGTGGTTATTTTAATGTTATTGAAAAGCAATTTGAAGCAAAGGGAGAAGTTAGATCATATTACACAACTTTAGTAACAGGGAAGGGGAGAATATGGCTAACTAAAATTCTAATGCAAGACAACAAAATAACTAACCAAGGAGAATAATGATGAAAGCAAATGACTATATGTATAACCCAACAGAATCGGTAAAAACAGTTTTAAATATTACTGAAAAAGTCATAAAGAGATTAAATTTAAACTCGTTCCAGCAAATAGCTATATATGACATTATTCAAAAAGAACTAGAACTACCAGAACTAATTAATTTTTTAAGTTATGTAGAAGATAAAAATAATAACCAATTAATAAATAGTACCGCTCGTTCATTAGATTATTTAATTGATTTTTATGCAGCTCCTGTTAGCAAAGATGAACTCATTCAGCATATGGTTAATTTAGGTTTTTTAAATGAGAAAAAAAGTAAGAATGGCTCTAGAAAAATATTTATTATTCCCAAAAAATCATCTTGGTTTGGGATTAATGTGGAACTATATGACGGATGTAATGAAACAGTACCATATTTTTGGGACGGAAAATTTTCTATTATCCTGAAAGCGATAGCAGAGAATATGAAGTTAAAATCAGATGCGTTTAATGGTTGTGTTTCTGTTTCCTAATGAAAGCATTACTTACGCCACACTATCAGCCTGAACTTGGGCTGATAATTCTTAAACCTGGTACCGAACTATTAAAAAAGATAGGTACCAGTTCTCGTATTGTTATTGAACCAAGCAATGAATCACATAATGGGCTTAAGTCTGGAGCTTTAGATGATGAACCACAATTACTAAACAATAAACCTATTGAGCCATTTCTATTCAATGACAAAATAATCGATATTATAAAAAATAAAGGATTTAATTTTGAGTGGTGGCTAGAACGTCGATATAAGTGTCAATTAGAGGATGGTGATTATTGCTACCATGAATCAGTTAATGAAAAGGTGGAAAATAGTGCTATTCGTGTTTGTTATCATCACAATAAAGACTTAGTTATAGATGATAAAGTAAAAGATATTGCAAAACGTAATTTAAAAACGTTCTTACTTGAAAGTATCTCACTTGATTTAAAACTTGGTACCAATCATAAATTATCACTCCAAGAATTGGGTTGGTGGGCTATGATTAATCGACAGCATGAATTGATTCCAGAAAGTATGGCCAGATTATTATATGGTCGTGTAGCCGAACAGCATCAACATGTTTATAAAGAGTCAGAGATAATTGCTAGTGATGACCGTTCATCAATTCTATTGAATAGACAAGCTAATGATGCAATACAACACCTGCAGGAAGTATCAAAGCCGATCAAGAAACTAGTAATTGATACTGAATCACCCGAATCATTTATGTTACGGCCAAAATTAAAGCGCTGGGAGTGTGAAAAATACACTCAATGGGTAAAAACTCAACCATGCGTTTGTTGTGGTAAGCAAGCAGATGATCCGCATCACATTATTGGTTATGGGCAGGGTAAAATGGGAGGTAAACCGCATGATATCTTTACCATCCCACTTTGTCGTATTCATCATAATGAACTACATCAAAATGTCGAAGAATGGGAAAATAATTATGGTACCCAAATTGAACTACTAATCCAATTTCTAGATCGCGTTTTTGGAATGAAGGTTATAGCCTAATTATTGCCATCTAGACGTGTAGATGGTAATATGTCTAAACGTGGAGTAGAACAATAAACAGAGTGCAGACTGTGTGTTGTTATTATCCTTTCTAAAATTAGGAATGGAGTATGTCGCTATATGTCAAAAATCTATAGAAAATCACTCATGTCTTTTGAGTACCCAACTCAAGATATGTCACCAACAGCTATTCAGCATAAAAGAATCAAAGAAGTAATTAAATACAATCCAGACTCAGGTGTTTTTACAAGTCGTTATAATTCTAATTATTATGTCAAAGGCTCTTTTGATAATAAAGGTTATTTGATTATTCGCGTTAATGGGAGAAGATATTTAGCTCATCGATTAGCTTGGTTTTATATGACTGGGAAATGGTCTCGTAAACAAATAGATCATATTAATGGTAACTCTGCTGATAACCGATTTTCAAACTTAAGAGAAGCTTTGCCATTTCAAAATTCACATAATTTGAGATTAAGTAAAGTTAATACTTCTGGAGCTAGATGCGTACATTTCGCAAAGTCTGATCAAAAATGGGTTGCATCAGTTCAAAGATATGGACAATCTTTTTATTTGGGAAGATTTACTGACAAGGTAAAAGCAATAAAAGCCGTAAATCAATTTTTGAAAAAAATAGACGGTGATTTCTTTTCTGAATCAATAAATAAAAGAGCTTTTCCACATGATAGGATAAAAACATTATCTCAATTAAAAAGAAAGCTTGAATTAGGGAAGTCGGAACCGTTAAATAAATATCAAAAAATATTTATGGAAACCATGTTATGTGGTTGGGGGGCGTGGGCTTATACTGAACTAAAAAAAAACTATGGGCAAAGTGTTAGTCCTTTAGCTAGATTAATGATGTCCGCCGATGGGTACGGCTCCATAAGACATGGTGTTATTGAGATTTTTGAACATTTACATGCTAAGGGATATGAGGGTGAGGAACTCATCACGAAAGCAACTGATATCATTGCTTCATTAAGGCATAAACCCTACTCAGAATGTACAGATGAAGAAGCTAGCTTTATTGATAGAATGTTAATAAAGACATTTGGTAAAAATAATCCATTGATCAATATCGCGACTTATTATTATGTTTATGGATATAGCATCGGAGCAATATCACAATATTTATTGAAAATAACTAGTTATAATTTTTCAGCAAAACAATCCCGAGATCGAATTGATTGGTGCTTATCTTTTATTAAAGAAAAACTTTACGCATCAATACAATATGAATTAAATCAAAGCATTAAAAAATAAAATAAATAAAACTTGAAAAAAAAGTTATTGAGAGTTATATTTGTGATATATTCCACAGGAATTTTATTATTAACTAACCCTGACCTAATAAGTCGGGGTTTTTTATTATCTAATTTTGGCGAGTAGATATATATTTTTTTCCACGTGTAAATGTATATCGCTGCACCTCGCCAATCCTTTTATATGATGTTTCATTTTATCCATTATTGGGTAATTTCAGCCTTAGTTGGTAACTAGGGCTTTTTTTATTTCAGAAGTGAATGGGAGACTGCTGCATGCTCGAACATGCAGCAGACATTGACACCCATAATTGCGGTCATAGGTATCAACCAAGTCCCAGCTGATCAGCGGGGTTATTCTAACAGGTATACTGTATAAATGACCAGTAAAAAGAATCAAAAAATAGAAATAAATGATCTTGTTCTAATTCATGATGATTGCCTTAATGTTCTAAAAACCTTACCGGATAATCATATTGACCTTATTTTAACAGATCCACCGTATTTTAAAGTCAAGTCAAACAGTTGGGATAATCAGTGGAAAACAGAAGCTGATTACCTTGCTTGGCTTGATGATATATTTGCCGAATTCTGGCGAGTTCTAAAACCTAATGGATCACTATATTGTTTTTGTGGGCCAAAGTTATCAGCAGAAACAGAGCTTTTAGTAAAGCAACGATTTAATGTGTTGAATCATATTGTATGGGCTAAACCTAATGGACCATGGTTAAGACAACATAAAGAATCATTAAGAACTTACTTTCCTGCATCTGAACGGATTATTTTTGCTGAACACTATAATGCTGAAGGAAAATTTAAAGGTCAATCTGGCTATGCTGCTAAGTGTAGTGAATTAAGGCAATCAATATTTGCTCCATTAATCGAATATTTCAAATCCGCTCGGGAGGTGTTGGGTGTAACTGCTGCTGATATTAACAAGGCAACAGGCACTCAAATGTGTTCGCATTGGTTTAGTTATAGCCAATGGCAATTGCCGAGCAAAAAACAGTATGAAGATTTGCAGCATTTATTTAATAAAATAGCAGCTGAAAAAGGAATTACTCATCAGTTAACGGATGATCACAATCATCTAATTCAAGAATATACGATTTTAAGTGAAAACTATCAAATTCTTTCTCATCAATATGATGATCTAAAAGCTCAATATGAAGCATTGAGACGCCCTTTTCTAGTAACTAAAGAAGTTCCTTATACTGATGTGTGGACTTATTCACCAGTACCTTATTACAAAGGAAAGCATCCGTGTGAAAAACCTGCTGATATGTTAGAGGATATGATTAAAGCAAGTTCTCGACCAGGTGATATTGTTGCTGATTTTTTTATGGGATCAGGTTCTACATTAAAAGCTGCTAAAAAATTAGGTCGAAAGGGAATTGGAGTGGAATTTGAGGAAGAGACGTTTATTAAAACAGTTACAGAATTAACGGACTAATGGCTTGTGCAGGGCTTACTGGTCTTTTGGCTAACTAAGCCCATGAGGGCAAAATTATGATGACAATTAAAATGGACAAATTTACTTCGAATCTTTCCTATCTTTGTAGTAGCGTTTTCGCACTTTTTGGTGCGTTATCACGTGATGATTGGGCCTTCATCATCGGAATTGTTACGGCGATTTTAACGTGCTTGATTAACTGGTGGTACCGTCGTCGTGATGCTAATCATAAAGAAAGAACGAGAGAGATGCACTACAAAGAACTAAGGGCTAAATATCATGAAGGGGATAACGAAGCTAACAACGACGATTTGTAGTATTTCTGCAATTATAGGTATTGTTATCACTGATTATTCAGATGAAATCCGAACCAGTGAGCAAGGCTTAGAAATTATCGGTAATGCTGAAAGTTGCCGTAATGAGCCATATTATTGTCCTGCGAATATTTTAACGGTTGGGATTGGCTCAACAACGGGAACAATAGAACAGCGTAAATATTCAGATGATGAAATAGCTGCGCGTTGGCTGAGTGATATCAAAGAAGCTGAACAATGTGTTAATCAATATGCTAATGGTCCTAAACTTCCGCAATCTGTATTTGATGCTACAGTTTCACTTACGTTTAATGTTGGATGCTCTAAGATGCAAACCTCAACAATGTATCGATATCTAAATGTTGGTGAATATGTTAAAGCCTGTAATGAGCTACCACGCTGGAATAAATCAGTTGGTAAAGTATTAAATGGATTGGTAATTAGACGAGAAAAAGAGCGTGAATTATGTCTACTCGATTTAAATTCATTTTAGTAATTGCTGTTATAGCTATCTTTGCATTACTAATCACTATCTTACTTGATATCAAAAATACTTACTTAGAACTTGGCTCAATTAGAACTGAATTATCCCAAGTTAAAGCTGAATTTACTAAGTATCAAACCCTAGTACAAAAGGTTAATGACATTGATACTAAATTTACTCAGGAGCTTACACGTGCAAAAGCTGAAAACAATAAGCTTTATAATAATGTTATTAATGGGATTGGGCGGTTGCACCTTAACGCCCAGCAAAATAACCTGCAAACAAATCAGCAAACCTCTCCCTCCGGCATGGATGATGCAAACACCTGCGAGCTCACTGGAGAAGCTCGACAAAATTATTATCTACTCCGAGACGACATCATTACCAAAGACGCTATGATTTTAGGATTGCAAGAATACATTAAAAACGTTTGTTTGGCTGAGTAGAAAACAATAAGAGGGATTAATAGTGAAATGTAGATATAAAGGTTGTTCTGCTCATACAAACTATTCTAGTGGTTATTGTAATCAACATGCTCAGATCATCGGCTATATGTTTAAAAAGAAAAGGCAAATGGATAAAAGAAGAGGTAAGTTTAACTCCATGAATGTGGTTATGAGTGAAGATGAACATCAAGATCCCCCCCTATTAGGTACTTCTGTTGGGGGTAGGTAGTGCGGGGAGCTTGCGCCTCCCAATTTTTATATATTTCTTGAATTATTTTAGGGTTTACAAAATGGTGACTTGTTACAAAATATGATATTAGTTATTGATTTATATAGATAATATTTTTTCACACTTTTGTAACATGTGACAAATTTGTAACAGGTGTGACAAAATGGGTGACAAATATGTATCAGCTGCTGAATTGTCACGATTGGCTGGCGTTAATAAGCAGACAGTATCAAGAAAAATAAAATCCAACGTTTTGGTACCAGCAAAACTCACCGAATCAGGACGACCTCTTTTTGATGTTTCATCATCATTAAAAATATTAAACGAACAAAAAGACTTTGATGACGATAAATCTAATCATCATGGTTTACCAAATTCCCAAAAAGGCGGCCGGCCTAAAATTGTTATCAATAAAAAAAAGACAATAGAAAACGATGATAATGACAATGAACCTAAATCTCATACTGAACGCTTTAATAAAGCTCGTGCTGATAAAGCGGTCTTTCAAGCCAAACTTGCTGAGATTGAAGTTAATACTCAACTCGGCCTATTTGTTCATGTTGGAAAAGTTGAAGAGCAGGGGAGTGAGCTTGGCTCTATTCTTCTTAATGCTTTAACTAATTTACCTGACCGGCTTTCTTCTGAGCTTTCAACTATTGATGATGAACGCACTATTCACGCTCTTTTAACAAAAGAGATTAATAGCATGATTATTGATATCCGAAAATCGTTAGGAATTGTTGATGAGTAATGAATTATTAACATTAAATAACCGATCTTTAATCAATGGTTTTTGTGCAACGTTTCAACCCATACCAACACTGACTGTTAGTGAATGGGCTGCTAAGTATAGGGTATTACCTAAGTCTGGAAGTAGTTCACCGGGACCGTGGCGTAATGAACGCACCCCTTTTTTAGTTGAAATAATGGACACATTATCGCCATCTTATCCTTGTCGAGAAGTTGTTTTTGCTAAAGGTTCGCAAATTGGCGCATCAGAAGCTGGCCTTAATTGGATCATGTATCAAATTGATGTTTCACCGGGTCCGATGTTAGCGGTTCAGCCAACAAATAAAGCCGTTGAAAGGTGGAGTAAACAGCGAGTTGGTCCTTCACTTAAGCAGTGTGATCGAATAGTTAATAAAGTGGTGTGGGGTGATGGTAATACCATTTACCAGAAAGAGTACATTGGTGGCACGTTAATATTAACAGGAGCCAATAGCCCTGCCGATCTTGCCGCCATGCCAATGGCTAATATTTACTTCGATGAAGTCGATAGATATCCAGCTGAAGCAGGTGATGAAGGTGATCCGATTGGTCTTGCTTTAAGACGTATGGCAACATTCTCAAGAGGAAAAGCATTTTATTCTTCAACACCAACCATACTTGGTGTCTCTAAAGTTTGGATTTTATTTTTAGAGAGCGATCAGCGTTATTACTATGTTCCATGTCCTGAATGTAATGAATATCAAACAATTGATTTTGATCGCTTATCGTGGCCAAAAGGTCAGCCTGAAAAAGTCGGTCTTATTTGCGCCCATTGTGGGAGTCTTATTTTTGAGCGCAGTAAAACAAAGATGCTTGCAAATGGTTATTGGCAATCTCATAACCCAGGTCATTATCGAGTCGGTTTTCATTTATCGTCGTTATACTCACCAGTGGGTTGGTTATCGTGGACAGAGATTGCCAGAACGTTTGAGGAAATATCGGATAATCCTGACCTGCAAAAAGTGTTTACTAATACAATTCTAGGGCTTCCTTATGAAGAGAGCGGAGAGCAAATTGCTGCTGAATATTTGCAACGCCGGCGTGAAACTTATGAAGCCGATATTCCTGACGGTGTTTTCTATTTAACGTTAATTGTTGACGTACAGCAGGATTGGCTTGCTTATGAAGTACAAGGTTGGGGGATTGATGAAGAAAACTGGGGGATTGAGTACGGTGTATTTAAAGGTGATTTATCTCAGCTTGTTAGTCGTAATGAAAGTAATCCATCCCCATGGGAGCAGGTTGATCATTTAAGAAAGTCAGTATATAGGCGTAAAGATGGTAGTGAGGTTCGCATTGCCATTACGTTAATTGACTCGGGTGGTTTATGGACAGATGAAGTCTATACCTTTACAAAACCTCGTAATAAATTCCGAGTTTATGCAATTAAAGGCGCATCCAAATTTGACCGTCCGTTTTTATCCAAACCTACAAAAAACACGAAAAACAAATGTTGGCTATATGTGCTAGGTGTGAGTCAGGGGAAAATGACTATTCAGCAGCGATTGAAAAAAGAATCACCGGGTGCTGGTTATTGTCACTTTCCTGATGATGAGGGACGCGGATATACCGCTGAGTATTATGCAGATTTAACGTGCGAAAAGCTGATCTTAAAACAAGAAAAACGAAAAATCATCAAAGCATGGGTAAAGCCTGATGGTGCAAATAATGAACCTTTTGATATTCGAGTTTATGGGCTTGCAGCTATTCGTATTTTAAATCCAAACTGGTCAAGACTTGCAAAACGTTCTCAATTTATTAAACGAGCATCGACCTTAAATGATTCAAACATAACAGAAGTTAAACCAGTTAAAAAACAAAAAACTATTCCTAAAAGGCGTTCAGGAATAGTACTTAATGAATAAGGTGATTTATGTCTGTTGATTTTTCTCAAATGACACCTAAAGCGCGTGCTAAATATTTAATTAATGAATATACAAACGCTGAGATTGCAGTATTAAGTGGTGCACAGTCTTATACCATTTCAGGTAAATCATTAACACGTGCAAACTTGGTTGATATTCGTAATGGCCGAAAATATTGGGAAGCTGAACTCGCTCGGTTGAATGGTAAATCAGCGAGGCGTTTTAGACAACTTAGAGTGAGGGATTATTAATGCGATTTATAGAAAAGTGCATTGGCGTATTCTCTCCTGAAGCTGCGTTTAAACGCACATTGGCGGTTGAAAAAACTAAAATGCTTTCTCAGCAAATGGGCATTATTCGAGGTGGACAAACGTATACTGGGGCTTCTAATAAGCGTTCATTAAAAGACTGGTTTACTCATGATCTTGATGCCAATAGTTCTATTCTAACTGACTTGCCATTATTAAGATCACGCAGCCAAGATTTATATAACAATTCTCCTGCAGCTGCCGGAGCTATTAAAAATATCAAGACTAATGTCATTGGTGTTGGACTTTTAATGCGCTCAGTTCCTGATAGTGAATACATTGGACTGAGTGATGATGAATCACAAGCTTGGTCAGATATTGTCGAGCGTGAGTTTGAAATGTGGTCTGATAATGCGCTTTTTTGTGACTATAACGGGCAACAAAGCTTTAAAGAGATGCAAAGGCTTATCATTTTATCTCAGCAAATATCGGGTGATGTGTTTGTTTTAATGCCCTGGGTAAATAATAAAAACTCAATTTATGATTTAAAGCTAAAAATTGTTGATGCGGCTAGGGTGTGTAATCCGAATGATGCGCCAGACAACAAACAAATTGCAGGAGGCGTTGAATATGATGATTATGGACGTCCAATTGCTATTCATATTAGAACGCCACACCCAGGCAATCAATTAGATTTTAGTGTTGCAAAGTGGGATAGGATTGAAATATGGGGAAAAGAATCTGGTCGACGTAATGTCCTTCACATTATGGAGCATGAGCGAATTGATCAAGCGAGAGGCGTTCCGGCTTTAACGCCAGTTATAGAGACTGTTAAACAAATATCGAAATATTCAGAAGCTGAAATTAATGCTGCGGTGATAAATGCAGTTCTTTCAGTCTTCATTGAAAGAAGTAATGATGACAGTGCGCCTGGTGGTTCAAATTATGAAGAAGATGATGATTCACCAAAACCATGGGAGGAATCAGAGCAGTCTCTTGGATCTGGGACTCTTATTGATTTAGCTCCTGGAGAAAAAGCAAACATGGTCTCGGCTGTTCGCCCATCGAGTCAATTTGATCCATTCTTTTTGGCCACAATGAAACAAATCGGAATGGCACTTGAAATTCCGTTTGAAGTTTTGATTAAACACTTTAGTTCGAGCTATAGCGCAGCGAGAGCAGCACTGCTTGAAGCAAATAAAATGTACCGAGAAAAACGGTCATTTTTTGTTGATAAATTTTGTAAGCCTGTGTTTGAAGAATTTTTAACAGAAGCGATTATTAAAGGTCGTGTTAATGCACCGGGTTTTCTTAGTGATTTAGCTATTCGCTCTGCTTATTTAAAAACAGCGTGGACAGGTCCTGCTCCAGGTCAACTCGACCCGATAAAAGAATATGAAGCATCAAATAAAGCTTGTGAATATGGATTTTCTCATCGAAGTAAAGAAACCGCTGAACTTAATGGACTTGATTTTGAAGATGTGATTAAAGCACAAGCCAGAGAAAAACACTTAATGAAAAAACACGGTGTAGAGCTACAAACCTCTATTTATCAACCGATAGCCGATGATAAATCGACTAATTCAGATGACGATAACAATAAGGAGATAAATTAATGTGAAGAAAGATTGTAATCGTATTTTAAATGCTATTAAGCAGACACCATGGGCAATTACACCCTCAGCCCTTGAAAGTATTATCTCCATTGCCAGTCGTAGTTATTCTGACCCGAATATTGCAGCAACCATTCAGCAACAAAGAGAGACCCAATCCATTATTGAGGCTGATACGCCACTGGTTGCTGTAATAAATATTTTTGGTCCTATTTTTACGCGTGCTGATTTATTTTCTGAAATCAGTGGAGCTTGTTCAATCAGTAGCTTGAAAAGCCAAATTGATGCCGCTTTAAACGATGATGGAATAGGTGGCATTGTTTTAAATATTGACTCACCTGGTGGGGCAGTAACGGGCACACATGAGTTAGCCAATTACATAAGGGAATCAAGTAAACCTATTGTGTCTTATGTTTCGGGTATGGCTTGCTCTGCTGCTTATTGGCTTGCGTCGGCTACTCGCTATATCTATGCCGATAAAACGGCATTACTGGGTAGCGTTGGTGTTGTGGCGATGTGGACGGATGATAGTGAGGCCAAGAAAAAACAAGGGTTAACTGATTATGAAATTGTTTCTTCTCAGTCACCTAAAAAACGAGAAAACCCGACTACTGATGAGGGAAGAGCATCACTACAAAAAACAATTGATGGACTTGCTGATGTTTTTGTTAGCGATGTTGCGGTAAATCGAGGGGTTTCGGTTGAGCATGTTCTTGCTGATTTTGGTCAAGGCGGTGTATTTCTTGCTAATGAAGCTATTAATAAAAAGATGGCTGATGAGGTTAGCAGTCTTGATTGTGTTATCAATAATTTTAATTTTACTGGAGAGTTTGAAATGCAACAAAAAAATAAAAATGCTTCAACTGAAGAGATTGATAAAGATAAGCAGCAACAGCAATCTACAGATGATGAATTGGGTAAGGATATCCCGAAAAAGCCCGAAGAGGGCAATGACATTGAATCGGATGATAACTCAGATGATGAGCCATCTGCGGATGAAGATGAAACAGAGTCTGATAAAGAGGAAGATGCAAAAACGCATCAGGCTTTAAATCGTTTTGCTAAATCAAATCCGAATATGTATGGTGCCATCATGCGCCGAGGTATTCGCCGAGAACGAGATCGGATAGCGGGTATTGATGAACTTGACATTAAGGGCCATAACGATCTCATCAAAAAAGCGAAGTATGGTAAACCGTTATCCGTTGCCAAAACAGCACTGGAAGCAACAAGAGCAGAAAAAAAACTGCGATCTAAATTTAATGAAGATTATGCAATTGATGGCAATTTTCATATAGATCGCTCATCAACAAATGGTAATAGTCAAGTGGCCTTAGAGCAATCTGCATTAGATGAGATGGCAAAAGGTGCAAAAGCTGCATTGGGAGAAAAGTAATGATAAAAATTGGTGAATATAAGCCCGATAATTTAATCGCAGGTACGATGCACATTAGTACTGAACAAGTGGTTTTATCCAAGGGGCAAATTTATCCTATTGGATCGGTAATTGCATTAAAAAACGATGGACTCGGTACACTCGTTAATAGTGGTAGTGATGATGCCAAAACACTTTATGGCATTTTAGCTGAAGAAGTTGATGCAACAGATGATGATGTTGGTGCTGTTATCATCTTAAGTGGTGAAGTTAATCAAAATGCATTAGTTTTTGGTGGCACAGACACTTATGAAACGCACAAACAAAAAGCACGTGAACTGGGAATTTATTTCCTTGATTCCGTTCAGTTAATAACCGAATAAAGGAAGGACTATGACTGTAAATATTTATGATCCCCGTATGTTAGTTGCCGCAATTAACCAGGTTCATGCCCCTCGCCGTTTCTTAATTGAAACTTTTTTTAGAACTAATCGTCCTTTTGATACTGAAAACGTTGATATTGATCTTCGTAAAGGTAATCGTCAAGTGGCTGCGTTTGTCAATCCGCTTGAAGGAGGACTTTTAGTTGAAAATGCGGGTTATGAAACGGTATCGGTAAAACCTGGCTACACTAAAGAGTTTATGCCAACACGTCCTAAAGATGCAATGAAACGAAGCTTTGGTGAAGATTATTCTAAACCTCTAACACCAGCACAGCGAGAGCAACGCGCATTGGGTGAAAATTTAATAGAACTTGATATGCGAGTTAACCGACTTGAAGAGTATATGGCTGCTCAAGCCTTGGTTAATGGTAAGATTTTTGTCAAAGGCAAAAAAATGGATCACCAAGTTGATTTTGGTTATGAAGTTGGTAAACAAAAGATTATCTTATCAGGTAGTTCGTGTTGGGACCAGACAGGTAGCGACCCGATGAAAGACTTAGAAACTTGGTCGGATAGCGTCTCTGAGCGCTGTGGCCTTGTACCAGATATGATTATCTTAGGTAAAAAAGCAGCTTGGGCTCTGCTTGATAATGAAAAAGTGCAAAAGCGACTGGATATCCGAAATTATGCGGTTGGTCAAATTGATATTCAAAGTACGACTGAACTGAAGAAAAAAGGGATCACTTATCACGGCATGCTTGCTCCGTCATATATCCCTATTTACTCTTACAGTGAAAAAGTGCTTAATCCGTTAACTAATAAAGTTGAGCCACTCATTCCTGATGATGCTGTGATTCTTGGGAGTACGGAAGCTGGTTGTGAAATGCTTTATGGGCTTATTCAAAATGAATATGCACTAACGTCTTTACCGCGTTTCCCTCATTCATGGATTGAGCAAGACGGTTCCGCTCGTTATGTCCAATTGGAATCAGCTCCCCTTGCAAGCTTAGTTAATGTTGATGCCTTTGTAAGCGCCCGCGTCATTTCTTAATAATTAACGTCAATTGAATTCAACATTTCATAATGGGACCATGGTCCCATTATCGAGGAATACTTATGGTAAAAATACATTTACTTGCAACCGTTATTCACGATGGCAAAACCTTAGAAAAAGGTCATCAAATTGAAATCACAGCACCACAAGCTCATCGCTTAGTGAATTTAGGTGTCGCTGAAATCATTGAATCATCTCAAGTTGATAACCCAACTGATATCAGCAATTGGACAAAGAAACAGTGTGAAGCAGAGTTAACATCGTTAGGTATTTCATTTGATCCAAAATTAAAAGTGGCTGATTTACGAGACTTAATTTTAAAAGCGCGTGAAGGTGATGATGAACATACCGATGTTTCATTGATGAGTCGTGAAGAACTTGAGCAAAAATTAACAGAGCTTGCGGTACCATTTAGCGGCGATAGTTCCGATGATGTGCTTCGTCAATTATTGCTTGATGAATTGGACGAGGACAATGAGTAGTTTTCATGATCAGTTACTTAAAGACAATCAAGCTGTTTTTTTTAATCCAGATGAATTTGCACAAACGATTAAATGGAATGGTTATGACATTATTGTAACTGATGAAACGCCGAGTGAAGTGACTCAATTTACACATGGCATAGAGCAATGTACGGTGATTTATCGCATTCCCAAAATTGCATTAACAAAACCACGCAGTAATGAACGCGTTGATATTAACGGTGAACTTTGGTTGGTTAAATCAGTACAAGAGCAGCTCAGTGATTATGTTGTTAGGCTTGAGAGGTATGATGATTAATGTTATCAATTTCAATTGATGTTGATGATGCCAGCGTTAAATCATTAATGAACGAACTGGGTGATAAAGCCGCTCGTATTATGGCCGATAGTCAAAATCGAGCAATAGCTGGTGTTCGAACTGATGGAACAAAACTGATTAAGTCAGAATCAGGCATCGAACGTAAAGTTATTTTTAAATCATTCACGTTAATTAAAGCCAGTGCTAAAAGCGATAATCCAACAGCCAAAGTGATTGTTTCCGGCCGTCCTGTTGGTCTTATTAAATATCCGCATAAACCCAAACGGATCATGGCAGGAAAAACTCGCAGTGGCGTAAAAATTAATGTTGCGGGTAAGGATGTCCATTTCAAACACGGCTTTGTTGCTAAAATGCCAAATGGTCATATCGGTATATTCGAGCGAGTGAGAGGCGTTAAAACAAAAGGAGGTAAAGAAAAATTAAGTGAGTTTTTCGGACCTTCTGTACCTCAGCTTGCGGGGCGTGGAGCTATCGAGGAAAAGATCATAAAGCAAGCACAAGAACGATTTATTAATCGATTTAATCAGCAAGCTAATCGTTATTTAAAATCAAAGGGAGCTAAATAATGTCTTTTTTAGTTTTAAAAGAATTAAAAAAAAGACTTGAAGAGGGATTTTGTCATGCTTTATTGGAGAAGAAGGATAATTTGCGAGAAGCGCCTCGTCTTTATATAGGCCAACTTCCACCGAAAGAGGGGTCAAAGCCACCCAGTGAAGCTGTAGATAAAAAAGACAATGATTATCCGTTTATTCTTATCCGCAGTATTAGTGGTGACTTATCAAATGATGCAACCGGTCAGCCTGTTTATAATTTTAATGTTGCGCTCATTATTGGAATTTATTCTCAAGAAAGCTATGAATCTTATCAAGATGGCGTTCAAATTGTGTCAGATACACTGGATAAATCTTTACTAATTATTAACCAGTATGAGTATTGGGGTAATAGCCATTTTGCTTTAGATCATGATATGTCATGGGGTTATGGACTTGGTAAAACAATAGATCCTTATGCATGCGGACTACAAACTGATGCGCCTTATTTTTTAGTTGTCCTTAATCTTTCATTTAGTCAGTTCTTAAAACTTCCCAAAGTAGAAATTCAATATCTTGTTTAATTGAGGAAATTATGAAAATTACCGTTTATTTAGGTCCTAGCATGGCGATGGGCGTTTTTTCTATTTCTAGTGGCATGATTTATGTAGGAAAAGCCACTGATGAAATCGAAAAGAAAAAAGAGTGTGATCCTAATTTTGCGGCGCTGTTTGTCAGTCCAGAGCAGGTTGCAAAAGAGAGACGCGGCTTACAAACAGGCGATACCTATTTAGCTAACTGTTATCAGGCTGTTTTATCCGCATATCAACAAGAAAAAGAAGGAAAATAACGATGGCTTATTATCATGGGGTTCGTTCAACACAAGTCCCTACATCAATTTTACCACCTAAACAAATTTCAGCAGCTATTCCTGTTTTTGTCGGTTGTGCTCCTATTCACCGAACAAGTTACTACAATACATTAAAAAGCCCTCATTTTGTCGAAATCTGTTACACCAATGCAGAAGCTGTTAAAAAGCTGGGTTATACCAGCGATGATGACTTTGAAAAATGGGGATTGAGTGAAGCAGCTTATACGATGTTTGTTTTACATCAACGAGCACCGGCAATTTTTATTAATATTTTTGACCCGGCACAGCATCGAGAAGTTATTTTAAATGAAACTATCTCGTTAACTAATAGTAAAGGTCAAGCATCAAAATCCGATCTAATTTCATTAAAATTATATGATAATGACAATGCAGAATATCAAGTGGGTACTGATTATACCTACAACAATGCAACGGGTCAGATACTTGTTTCTGCAACGGGTCAATTGGCCAATAAAAAAGCCGTTCAAGCTGATTTTATTTATGCAACACCCGAAGCTGTTACTGTTAACGAGTGCATTGGTGGCGTAGATTACGAAACAAATCAAACAACAGGTTTACAATTAATCGACCGCATTTTTTCTCAGTATCGTGTTGTTCCTGGTTCAATTTTAGCACCAGGATTTAGTGATAATCCGTCTGTTGCAGCTATCATGGCTACAAAAGCTGGCTCTATTAATGGTATTTTTCGGGCGATTGCCATTGCTGATTTACCAACCAGCATTACGGATCATACCAAGACAGTGGCATTTAAAAATGACAATAATTTGGTTCAGGAAGATTTAGCGCTTTGCTGGCCTCGGGTTGTTTTTAATGAAAAAGTGATGCGCCTGTCAACCATGCTTGCAGGCGTCATTGCAACAACCGATTCCGATCATGATGATATTCCTTATGCTTCACCGTCAAACAAAAATATTAATATGCAATCGGCAACAGTTGATGGCATTAATGAGTTATGGCTTGAAACAAATCAAGCGAATTATCTTAATGAAAATGGCATTATTACGGCGCTTAATTTCATCGGTGGATGGAAAACTTGGGGTAACCGAATGTCATGTTATCCCGATGTTACGGATATTAAAGATACGTTTATTTCAAATCGTCGCATGTTTGGTTGGTATGGAAATCGTTTGATTCAAACCTGGTGTCAAAAGGTTGACGACCCAATTGGGAAACGTTTTGTTCAGACGATTGTTAATAGCGAGCAAATTACCCTTAATAGCTACACCGCTAAAGGTTATATTTTAGGGGGGCGAATCGCTTTTTTATCTGACGAAAACAGCACAACCGATCTCATGGATGGGCTTGCAAGCTTCCATATTTATTGGGGCACACAATCTCCAGCGGAGAATATCAATTTTAATATTGAATATGATCCTCAGTATTTAACTAATTTATTTTCGTAAGGTGGCATAAATGCACGCTAATATTCTTTTTAATGTTTACAAAGATGGCTACCGAAAAGCCGGTGTTGCACAAGTTGACTTGCCATCATTAAATGCAATAACAGCAGAGTTGAAAGGGGCTGGAATTGCTGGCGCTCTTGATTTACCGATTAAAGGTTTATTTCAAGCGTTTGGTGTCACACTAAACTTTAGAACAATCACGTCCGATTATGCCAGTTTACTCACACCTGAAGCGCAGCATATTGAACTTTGGTCAGCGGTTCAAGACCCTGATTCAGCAACTGGTGCACTTAATGCAAAGCAACATAAATTCATTTTAAGATGTGTACCCAAAAACCAGACCGTTGGTAAGCTTTCAGTTGGTGAGGCACAAGATCGCACGCTAGAGTTTGAATTAACCTATTACCGTGAAATTTATGACGGTAATGATGTGATTGAAATTGATAAATTAAATAACATTTACAGAATCGCGGGTGTCGATCAAAACAGTGATATTCGTGAGGCAATTGGAGATATCTAATGACTAAAAAAGCAATTTATACCCTAAAAAAACCGGTTACGATTGACGGTCAAAATTATACTGAAGTTGATTTAAGTGATCTGGATAAATTAACCGGAGAGGATATTTTAGCTATTGAGCAAGAAATGCAATCAGATGGCTATGTCATTGCTGGCATGGCTGAACTCAGTAAGGCTTATTTGCTGTATATTGCAGCCAGAGCCGCTAAAATAAATGTTCAAATTTTAAAAAAATTCCCGATTAGTGATATTTCTAAAATTACAGCCATGGCTCAAACTTTTTTGCTACGAGCGTAATTTGGCGCGGTGATGATTTAAGGGATATTATCACCGCTTTATCACGAGCCAACTATACGCCAGCTTCATTTTATTTATCTATTTCATTAAACGAACTTGAACGCTGGATTTTATCTTCACAGCGAGTAACTAAAATGGCAGAGAAAAATCATGGCTAAAAAAGCAGATATGAAGCTGCAGTGGACGTTTGGTGGAAAAGTTGACCCAAATCTCATTGCAGCAGCAAAAGCCGTCAAAGCTAACATTGATAATATCAAAAAAGCGGGTGGTAATGTTTCAAAATCACTCAGTACCGTGACTTCAAAAGCGGGTAGCTTGGTTAAGTATCTTTCATTTGGTGCGCTTGCAGGTGGCGTACCGTCTTTAATGCTTATTGCAAAAGGTGCTGCAGATGCGGCTAACAACTTTAAAGATTTATCCGATCAAACCGCTATTTCAGTTCAGTCATTAAGTGAGTGGTCTCATGCAGCCAGTATGAACGGATTATCTAATGAGGAATTCATTGGATCTGTTAAATTTTTAAATAAAACATTATCAGGGGCAGCTCAAGGAAGCCAGCAAGCGATTATTGCCTTTAAACGTGCAGGTGTAAATATTTACGATTCTGCAGGCAAAATTAAAAATGCTGACCAGATCATGCTTGAAGCATCAGATACATTTAAAAAAATGCCGGAAGGTATTTATAAATCGTCACTGGCCATGGCTTTATTTGGTAACTCAGGCAATAAAATGGTCTCTTTAATGCAAGGGGGCAGCGCTGCGATTAACGAATTACGCAAAGAGGCTCAAGATTTAGGCATTGCATTTACGGATGCTGACGCTTCTGCTGGTGCTGAGTTTAATGATAGTTTAAATATTCTTAAAAAATCAGTTCAAGGCGTGTCTTTTAGTATCGGTAAGCAGCTTTATCCCATTATTACGCCATTAGTAAAAGAGATATCTACGTGGGTTAAAGAAAATCGGGCGCTTATTTCATCTAAGGTGAGTGAGTGGATAAACAAAATAAAAGATAATCTCCCTGCAATGAAAAAATTTATTGTTGATACTTACTCCTCAATAAAAACATTTATTACCGCTGTTGATAACGTGGTGACCTCTCTTGGTGGTTGGGGCACTGTATTAAAAGTCATTGCTGGCGCATTTATTGCAATTAAAGCGATTCAATTAACCAGTTGGGTGATCGATGTTATTAAAGTCGTGGGATTGTTTGGTAAATCGCTCCTAACCGTTATTCCTGTCATAATAAAATTTGGTCTTGCACTACTGGCTAATCCCGTTGGTCTTGTTATTGCCGGTATTGCTGCATTAATTGCGGCAGGTTACTTGCTTTATGAAAATTGGGATACTGTTTGTGCCTGGATTGAAAATATTTGGAATAAAGTAAAAGACTTTTTTTCTTCAACCTTTTCGGAAATAACCGCTGCCTTTGATGAAGGGTTTATTACTGGAATCATGACGTTATTGACTAAATTTAATCCGTTATCGTTGATTGCAAAAGCCATTGATTCTGTATTCGAATATTTTACCGGCATTAGCTTGATTGATGAAGGAGGTAAATTTATTCAGTCATTTGCTGATGGGATTATTAGCACATGGCAATCAATAAAAGATAGTATTGTCGATACGGTAACGGGCTGGATCCCTGATTGGATGAAATCGGGTGCATCGGCTATTGGTGGTTCTTTATCTTCGGCTTGGGGGAGTTTAACGGGTTATGCTAATGGTGGATTAATTACGCATCATCAAGTAGCCCAGCTAGGTGAAGATGGCCCTGAAATGGTTATTCCATTAACGAAATCAAATGGTCCTAATTTATTATTTCAAGCCGTTAAAATCATGGGTCTTTCAAATACCAAACCGAATGCAGAGACCATTGTTGGGCAAATATCAAAAGGAACCACACAAAACAATACTCATTCATCCTCGTTTAGTCCGTCATTTAATCCCAACATTACGATTAACTGCACAAGACAAGATGACATTATGCCAAGGTTAAATGAAACGCTTGATAATCAGCGCCGAGCCTTTGAGGATATGTTCAATTCTATGATGAATAAAAATCGTCGTGTGGGGGCATTTTAATGAAATGGAAGTACATAACTGAGCAAGGTGATACGTGGGACACTTTAGCCTTTGATTTTTACGGTTCTGAAAAATTGATGCATATTTTAATTGAAGCGAATTCTCAGTATGCCGATATTGTTATTTTTAGTCCAGGGATAGAATTAATTATCCCTGAAACCCCCTTATCAGCGCAGTCAACAAATTTAGTGAAGGCTCCATGGGATGATTAATTTTATTGAAAACAATGTTAGAAAATGTACATTAAGATTGATTTATGAAAATAAAGATATTACTTATGATGTCTCTGATTATATTGAGTCTTTTTCGTTTACCGAGCGTGCTAAAAATGGGGAATCTGATGATATTTCTATCACGTTTCGAAATAATAATCAGGAGTGGAGTAACAACTGGTTTCCTCAGCGTGGTGCAAAAATTAGTGCAAAAATTATTACTGAAAATTGGAATAATGTTAACGATGCGTATGTTCTTGACTGTGGCTCTTTTGAAATTGATGAGATTAATGACCAAGGCCCGCCATCGACAATTACAATTGGTGCATTATCTGTTGGGATTAGCTCGAGTTTAAGAGGGCAATCCAATAGTAAAGCTTGGGAGAATTTTCGGTTTTCAAAAATTGTGAGTGAACTTGCAAAAAAACACCAATTCGGCGTCTTTTTTGATTGTCGCTATGATCCATTAATCGACCGATTTGACCAAAAAAACGAATCTGATTTAAGCTTTTTACTAAATGTCGCTGAATATATTGGTGTTAATTTACGCATTGCTAAAAATAAGATTATTGTTTATGAGGAAGCGCTCTATGACAATAAAACGGTTTCTTTTTCGTTAACCAAAAATAACGATGGTTATATTAACCATTCCTTTAGAGCATCAAGTGCGGATATTTATAGCGCCTGCCACGTTCAATTTTTAGATAGTTCATCGAGTAAGTTAATGACCTACCAATATAATCTCAATGGTTCGTCGGGTATTTTAGGTGAAAAAGCCTCGGGCGGTAATATAAAAATTGACCCTGTCACTCGGATGGTTATCTCTGAGCCTGTTAGCACAAAGAAAATAGAAGCACCCAAGGTTGGGAAAATACTCAAAATTAATCGGCGATGTAAAAGTTTAACGGAGGCAGAGAGCCTCGCTAAATCGATGTTACGTGGCAAAAATAAAAGGGAGCTAAGTGGCTCCCTTACTTTTTTCGGTAATTTATATTTGAGAGCGGGACTCACTCTTTCTTTAAATCAGTTTGGTGTTTGGGATGGCGCAAAGTGGGTTATTGATGAAGTGAGCCATAGTTATTCAAAATCAAGCGGCCTTGAAACGGCAATCACAATTAGAGGAGCGTTAGATTACTAATGATAGAGGACATTTTAAAAAAATATATTCGTCATGGCACGATAACGTCGGTTAACTCAGATAACACGGCTAGAGTGCAGTTTTCTGATCTTGATAATTTAGTCTCTTATAACTTACCAATATTAGTTCACAATGCAGGTAAAAATAAACAACAATCCCCTCCTGATATTGGGTGTTGTGCCGTTTGCCTTATGCTGCCAACCGGTGATTCAGACGGCTTCGTACTCGGATGTTATTACGACACTAAAAATACGCCACCAGTCACCGATTTAAGTAAAAAAATGCATTGGTCATTTGATGATGGAACCATTATTGAATATGACACCAAAGCACATAAATTACTTGTTGATGTTAAAGGGAGTATTGAGGGCAAAGCAACAACATCCGCTGTCATTGAATGCCCTGATATTACTTTAAAAGGTAACGTAAAAATCATGGGAACACTGCAGGTAATGCTCGGTGATGTGATTGTTGCGTCAGTTGGGGCTGGTGATTTAACGATTAACGGTAAAATTACATCAACAAAGAGTATCTCAATCACCGGTGGCGATCTCAATGTGACTGGAAATATAAAGGCAACTGGGACAGTTAAAGGGACAAATATATGAGTAATGTATTAACCGGTTTAATTGGCTGCTTTGGTGGCGTTATTTTCACTGTTAGTGATCAGTATATAAAAACATTTCAAGATTTAAGTGTTACTCGAAAAAATAAGTATGCTGATCATGAAATTGCGATGAATAAACCCATTACGGAGTTTACTGGTGAAGAACTCAATGAAGTCAGATTTAAAATGCGGCTAACGACTCA
Organism: Orbaceae bacterium BiB; assembly: GCA_036251205.1. Classification (NCBI taxonomy): domain Bacteria; kingdom Pseudomonadati; phylum Pseudomonadota; class Gammaproteobacteria; order Orbales; family Orbaceae; genus Orbus; species Orbus mooreae. Next base: position 2,821,439 of record CP133958.1, read on the forward strand.
TTCTAAAGCATCACCACTGATTGATTTGGGTATTTTAAAATCCATCATGAATCGAAAAGTAGCACAAAGATTAATTATTGGTTTAAGTAATTTAGGGAAATATACATTAAGGGAATTATCTGATGAATGGCTTCATATTGCTGGAAATGGTGTTCCACTAATTATCGATGTTGAGCTAGTTCTCGTCGAATACATCGATCAGGTCTCCAATCAAGCCATGAACTCCCTAAGAACCGATGAGTTAATGAAAACAGAAACCGGGAAAGGTGGGCCAGAGCGATTACCTGGTTCTTTTGAAAAAATAAAAGACCGCGTTTTAACAAAATTTGATGATGTAATTGGGGGCGATTATGGTGAATAAAACGATAACATTATCGTTAGCAGATAGTCAGTCTATTAATATTGGTGCGTCCGGTCTTGATGAAATTTGTCAAAATATCCAAATCATTTTATCAACTCAGCAAGGAACACTTTATTTAGATCGATTATTTGGGTTAAAAAGTGATTTTGTTGATGCTCCAATGAATGAAGCTGCAATGAAAATTCAAAATGAGATTTATGATGCGATTGAAAAATACGAGCCAAGAGTGAAAATTATATCGGTTACTTTTTCCGGTAATGATGATGGCCGGTTAAATCCAGTGATATCTTTTGAATTAGTCGAGGGGGTTTTATTGTGACAACTAACTATAATCAATTATTATCACTTCCTGATGTAAATTTTACAGAAACGGATAGTGCGATTATTTTGCAAAATTTAATTGATGACTATCAGCTAATCACCAAAAAAGTATTATATCCTGGTGATCCTGTTAGGTTATTTTTATATACACTTGCTTACCGAATATCTCAAGAACGAGCTATTTATAATAATGCTGGGAGACAAACACTCCTTCGTTATGCGAAGAAAGATAAACTGGATCACATTGGCGCTTTAATGGGGACCAGTCGAATTCAACATGAATATGCAAAGTTAACGATAAAATACTCATTATCAAGCATTCTTTCTTTTGATGTCGTTATACCTCAAGGCTCAAGAGTGACAACACTTGATGGCGACGCTATTTTTGCAATTAATAGCGAGGCAATCGTTAAATCTGGCTCATTGTCAGTCGATGTTTTAGCTACCAGTTTAACTGCTGGGACGAAAGATAATAATATTCAACTTGATGAAGTTAATGTCATGGTTGACCCCATTGCTTATGTTAGTTCAGTCACCAACACAACAATAAGCGCAGGTGGCACCGATATTGAAAGTGATGAGGATTATCGAGAGAGGATAGCATTATCTCCCGAACGGTTTTCTACAGCAGGGCCCGAACTTGCTTATAAATACCATGCATTGTCTGCTCATAAAAATATATCAAGTGTTGCCGCGTTGTTGAAAGAGCCGGGTATTGTTGAAATTGTAGTGCTACTTGAAAACGGCATTATACCAGATAGTCATTCTGTTGAAATTGAAGCGGTTATTCATACGCTTAATGATGAAAAAATCAGACCTTTAACCGATACAGTTGAGGTCGTTCCAGCCGAAGCAATTTTGTGTGATTATGAACTCACGTGGTATTTACCGCAATCATCAAGCTCATTACAGGCTGTCATTGCTGAAAAAGTAGCATTAGCCGTCAGCGATTATGAAAAATGGCAAGTTAGCACATTAGGGCGTGATATTAATCCCGACGAGCTGATATCCCTTTGCAAAGCAGCTGGAGCAAAGCGTATTGAGTTATCGGGGCTTAATTATACGTCATTAGAAGCTAACCAAGTCTGCCAATTTAAAAGCAATATTAATCGAATTCGATATGGCGGAATAGAAAGGAGTGCATAATGAAAAATAGACCTCTTTTTGATTTGCCTTTTAATGACATGTTGCCAAGTAGTATTAATCAAGATGTTAGTATTGTTCAAATAACAGAGCCACTTCAAAAGCAAATATCTCTTTATGAGTCTGAGTTAAATAAAATCTCTATTTGGGAACAACTAGATAGTATTGAGGAGCCTTTTCTCTCTACATTGGCTTGGCAATTATCATTAGATCACGAATATATATGGCAACTTGCAGAATCATTAACAGCTAAACGAAACTTAATAAAAATAGCGATAGATCTTCATCGGTATAAAGGTAGCGTTTGGGCTGTTCGCAATATTATTCGTGCGCTTGGTTTTGGTGAGGTTGATATTATAGAGGGATTGGGTATTCGTTACCGTGACGGTTCATTTGAACGAACTGGCATTAAAACTCACTCAGGACATAAAAAAGGATGGCCTTTTTATACGATTATTTTTTATGAACCTATCACTAATGATATCGCAGAGTTACTAAGAAAAGCGATTCCAGAGTATGCCCCTAGTCGCTCTGTTTTATATCGAATTAACTTTAAAAACGCAAAAATGAGACGTAATGGCTCATATTATCACAATGGATTATATAACCGAGGAGAGGCATAGTGGCTAACTTAAAATTAGAAGAGAAATGGATTGATGGAATTTATCAGCTTGAAGTGACAGATCCAGTTATGGGCGGTGAAGATGGTATTGATAATCTTCAAGCAAAACAATTGGGCGGAAATATTTTTTATTTACGAAAAATGGGTATTGCAGAATGGGATGCCAACTTTACGTATTCAAAGTTTAGTCTGGTTAATGTTGATGGTGTTTTATATGCATCAATTATTGACGGTAATAAAAATAAAAAAGTGAGTGATACAACCGCATGGAAAAAAGTGATTGTTGATGTCGCCGATGCCAGCACAACACAGAAAGGTGTCGTCAAATTAAATTCAGCCATAAATAGTACGTCGATAGTAGACGCTGCCACACCTAGCGCCGTTAAAACAGCATATGATTTGGCTAATACAGCCAACACTACAGCAAATACAGCTAAAACCAATGCGGCAACAGCGCAAACTAAAGCGGATAGTGCTTATACCTTGGCAAGTACTGTTAACACCACAGCCAATACAGCTAAATCCACAGCGGAAACAGATGCGTCAACGACGGTTAAAGGGCGTGTTCAGCTAAATTCAGCAGTAAATAGTACAGTAGAGAATCAAGCAGCAACACCCAAGGCAGTTAAAACAGCTTATGACCTGGCAAATACAGCCTTATCACGCAGCGGAGGAGGTGTGGTAACCGGCAATACTAATTACACTGGGAAATTACAGCAAGCAGGTAGTGATGTGATTACGACTGAGACAATAAAAAATTATATCGGTCAATCAATAGTGCTATATCCAAGCGGTAGCGAATCATCACCACCTACACTTACAGTTAATCAGAGTATTAAAATTGATAATCCATTCAATACAATGAATATTATTTGTTACGTTGAAATATTTAATAACAATGTTTGGGGTAGAGTTCATGATACATTTTATAATTTTGACAGTAAAGTGACTTTAATATCAGGTATTTTTATTACTCCAATTTCTAACAATCAATTATCAATAACAACTGGAGCAAGTGAATTATTTACTGGAGGATTAGTTAGATGGGTTACAGGAAGTTTAACTTCTGCTAAATATCGAGTGCGCGTAATTAAAATAGGTGATTAAAATGAATAAAATTATTTTTGGTAAAGTTGGTAGTTCCTTTTTTGAAGTAAATATTACAACTATAAGCAACATAGAACCGCCAACTGGATACGTTCTAATGTCAGAAGAAAGACCCAACTTGAATTTTATTGTTAAAGATAACGGAAACGGAACAGGCGATTGGGTCATTGACCTAAATTGTATTAGTTCCGACTTAATCTGACACATGGCTTGCAAAAGTGAGCGTTACCGGTTTTGATATTAGGTGCAAAATCTACAATCAAAACAAAAAGAGGTAACGCTCATGTTTCATACTAACAATCAAATCATAAAACATAAAGTAGGCTTATTAAATTTAGCTGAAGAACTTCAAAACGTATCAAAAGCGTGTAAAGTAATGGGCGTATCGAGAGATACGTTTTATCGCTATAAAGAGCTTGTCGATGAAGGTGGACTTGATTCGTTAATATTAAAAAGTCGACGAACACCTAATCTGAAAAATCGTGTTGATGATCCAACTGAACAAGCAGTGATAGGTTACGCGATTGATTACCCTGCTTATGGCCAGCATAGAGCCAGTAACGAACTGCGAAAACAAGGTGTTTTTATCTCAGGTAGTGGGGTGCGTTCTGTTTGGTTAAGGCATAATCTTGAGAATTTCAAAAAACGTCTTAAAGCGTTAGAGGACAAAGTTGCTCAAGAAGGAATTGAACTTAATGATAACCAAATCGCCGCTTTGGAAAAGAAAAAATATGATGATGAGGCTTGTGGTGAAATAGACACCGCTCATCCTGGTTATCTTGGCTCACAAGATACGTTTTATGTTGGTAATTTAAAGGGCGTGGGTCGTATTTATCAACAGACTTTTGTTGATACTTATTCTAAGGTAGCACATTGTAAATTATATGTAACAAAAACGCCGATTACCGCAGCGGATCTACTTAATGATAAAGTGCTACCGTTTTACAATGCCCACAATTTACCAATACTAAGGATATTAACCGATAGAGGAACCGAGTATTGTGGTAAGGTGGAGCAGCATGATTATCAGCTTTATTTGGCGATCAATGATATTGACCATACTAAAACTAAAGCGATGTCGCCACAAACCAATGGGATCTGCGAACGTTTTCATAAAACCATTTTAAATGAATTTTATATGATCACATTTCGTAAAAAACTGTATTCAGATTTGGGGGCATTGCAAACGGATCTGGACAATTGGTTAGATTATTACAATAATGAACGAACTCATCAGGGTAAAATGTGCTGTGGTAGGACACCAATGGAAACATTACTTGATGGAAAACTGATCTGGGAAGAGAAAAATCTGAACCAGATTTAACCTGACAGACACCTAATGAAAAACGGGTAACTGTCAGATCAGGTTTGAGCTAGTACACCTAAATTATAATAATTTAACGAATCCGGATATTAATTAGTTCCTAATTAAAATTTTATTATTTTTTTCAGTATAAACGGTGCAATTATCTGGAATGTTTTTATTAATGAAAGACATTGCGCCTATTATTACATTGTGACCTATTTTTATGTTTCCACCAATAATTACTGAATTGCTACATATTACAACATTATCATTTATTTTTATTTTATCTTGCCCACATGTATAATTTCTTCCTATCGTCACACATTGATGTATAAATAAATTTTTACCAATAACAACATTTGGACTTATTATTATAGCGAAAAAATGTGCTATTTTTAATCCATAATCAATTGTAGCGCCAAGTCCAATTTCAACATTGTATTGTCTTATTAATCTTGTTTGTATATTTGTAGCAATTCTTTTCTGTTTTTTTGAGCCATTTCTGAACATTTCATTCGCCAACCTCCACCAAAAGTAATAATTTTCTTGTTTTTTTTTAATTATTCTTGTTATAACTTTTCGCCAAGAGAATTCTCCTATAATAAACTCAACCTCCAAACATTCTTTTAAAAAAGTTAAATCATGCGTCATTAAGAATTTAATGATATGAAAATATTTAAACATAATGATCCTTTTTACATAGAAAATATGTAGTTAAAATAACAAGTTTAAATCTATTTTTGCATCACAAGCAGCTAGATACTTAAAAATGGTTTGCATGCTAGACTTAGTTGGGTTACATTCAATCCGATGAATATTTGACGGTGCAACGTTGAGTTTTCTAGCAACATCAGATGACGTTAAATTAGCTTTTTCACGAGCTTCAGCAAGTAATTCTTTTAATTTCCATTCATATTCAGCTTTTGCATAGGCTTCTTTTGCTGCATCAGTGTTAAGCATAGCTTTTTCTAAGTCAACCATTGTCTTTGTGTGTTTTTTATTCATTTTATTAATCTCTTTTTCGATTATAATAATATAAAACAAGCCCTTTCGGGCTTTTTTACTGAATAAATGGTAATACTCGCTGCCAGTTTAGATCATTTCTATCTATTTTTATAGTTTTCATTTTTTGTTGAACAATTTGTTTACAACGATTAATAGTACGACGATATTCTCGGCTCATAGTATAAATCCTTGTTGCTCGTTCCGATTTCAATGCCTGTAATGCAGGCTCTATTTCCTCAAGTTCAGCACGCATATGTTCAGCAGCTTTAACCACCCAAACCAGATCACAAAGTTCATCACTAGTTAAAATATCTGATTTAGATGATACTCCACCTAAAAAATCAATAACATTATCAAATTGGGATGCTGGCAATTCTTGATATCGTGGTATTTTAAATTGTTCATATAACTTAGCATAAACAATCTGATAATGTTCACCTGTTCTATATGCTCGGCCTTTTACTGCTTGCTTAATAATTTGCTGTTGCTGCGGATTAATCGTTAATGAATATGAGCCTTTTTTACGGATTGTAGGTAAAACCTCACTTGTTACCCATCGTTTAAATCGTTTTGCTGTATCTAACGTTGATCCTAAAATTAAAGCATACATTCCACTTTCATTAACATATAAAACCTTTTGTTTACCACCATTTGTAAGGGTGTCGTGTTTTACGACGTCCTCTTTATCTACATGATTTTTAATAGCATCCCTAGGATTTTTATAACCTAAAATTTCAGCTAATTGAATAGCTCTTAAAAAGAGTTCATTATTGATAGTAAAAGATTGGACTTGATATTCTTCAAAATTAAAGGCTTGTAATTGAATAGACATATAACTGTCTCCTTATGGTTTTTCTGATAAGACCCATTCTGACATAGGTGCCAAGAGGTTCAGAAGCCTACCATAAGTAAAGGCTGGAGTTATTTCCCTATTTGGGTCTTTTATTCCTCGCCCTCTCGGCATAGATTTTAGACATAAAAAAATCGCGCTATCGGGGCGTACTATCCGCTTATGGTTTAGGTTCTGACACCTAAACTCAACTATACAACCCGATATCTAATCTGTCAAATTTATACGACCATTGTTAGTTCAGATTTTATTAAATCTATAGCTTTATCATTATATCGAAATGATTCAACCTGTTTACTGGAGTAGGGGGATTTATCTAAGACGAAAATACCATATTCACTATTTTTAATATCGAGTTGATTGGCTAATACTCCTATTTTTTTTGATGAGACACCGAGCATTTCTCCAACTTCTGTTGCTGTATAGGTCTTATCAACTGTAGGTAAAGGAATTACATCAAATCCAATTACAGGATTAATTAATGATGCATATAGAGTCTGTTTAGATTTTTCACCTAAATTAGGAAGATCAATAAAACATTCTTTAGCTGACTTTACTAATAAATCGACAGCTTTAGCTTTTCTATATTCTGGTAATCCTGAGTTATCAATTTTAATAGATCTGGGTTGTTGTTTTGATTTTTTCTCACAATCGATAAAATATTGCCGAGCTTGTTTACCTTTTTCATTACGTTCTACCATTGATAGCTCTTTTGCCATATCAATAGTAATGAAGTATTCTTTGCTTGGACGACCGCCATTAGGGGTTTTTAATAAATTTATTAAAAAGTCTTTTCCTTCAATAAAACCATAATCCGCAATTCTACTTTGAATCCAATTTGTGAAGTGTTGCTTACTCTCTAAATAAGAATGTAGATCGCGAGCGTTTACTGTTTGAATGGCTTCATTATTTAATTCTGTTGTTTGAATCTCAATTAGATTAGTATGTTTCATTTTTAATACTCCACTTTTTTCGTTATCTGCAACTTAACGATAATTAAAATATAGGCATACAATAATTAGCCCAAGATTGTGCGAGATTTTAATAATATGAAATTGAAAGAATATAGAATTTGAATGGATTGATCCCACGACTCAAATTATCAATACACAGTCTGCACTCTGTTTATCAATCATACTCCACATATCCAGCCGTCTGCACTCGGCTACCTATTAATATAATCTAACAGCAAAAAATATCAATAAAAATGTATATAAAGTTAAATTTCGGACGCTGGTTCAACTCCCTGTTTTGTGTTTTTTAAAAAGTGTACGTATATTGCACGTGAGTATTTCTAATGTTATTTTTATTTATAAAAAATAAGGAATTATATTTTTATAGACGCGGGTTCAACTCCCGCCAGCTCCACCACCACTTAAATCAATAGACGTAAACTGAAGTAAAAATAACGTTTAAAATCATATAGAAAGCCTTAAATTTAAGGCTTTTTTTGTATATGAAAATCAACTGACATATACCGCCGTCATAAAATAATAAGGGGATTGATAAGGGGATCTTTTTCTATATAATAATTTCATCCCCTTATTATTCGGTGAGTTATTATGGCGAGAATTGTAAAACCGTTAACCTTTGTAGAAATAGAGAATGCCAAGCCAAAAGACAAAGACTACAAATTAATTGATGGTTATGGACTATTTTTATTTATTAGTCGAAGAGGTAACAAAGTTTGGCGATTTCGTTATAAACGACCTTATACAAATAAAGAAACCGATATTACCATTGGTCGCTATCCACAAATTAGTTTAGCTGATGCAAGAGCAACTAGAGAGCACTATCGCAAACAGCTCGCTCAAAATATAGATCCTAAAACTTACCTTGAAGAACAAACGAATCAAAAGAAAAAAGAGTTGTTTAACACATTTGAAAAAGTAGCAGAACAATGGTTTGAGTATCGTAAACAAAGAGCTAATTTTTCAGATAAAACCGCTAAGGATACATGGCGCTTAATCGAGCGCAATTTATTTCCTACCTTTGCAAAATTGCCTATTTCATCCATTACCGCTTATATGGCTATTGAAGCACTTAAACCACTTCAACAAAAAGGAACATTGGAAACGCTTAAACGTTCCATTCAAAAATTAAATGAAATAATGGTATTTGCACAGCATAGGGATTTAATTAACCAAAATCCTACGCAATATATTTCTCGTGAATTTGATAGCCCTCAAGTTCAACACATGAAAACTATTAAGCCTGATGATTTAGGTGAGTTTATCCAATTGCTGTATAAAGCCAGTATCAAGTTACAAACTCGTTACCTGATTTTATGGCAACTTTATACATTAACTCGCCCTGCTGAATCTGCTACTGCCAAATGGTCTGATATTGATATCGAAAGTAAAATTTGGACGATTTATATTAGCAAAGGTATCACAACCAATGATCTAGGCAGAGAGCATAAAATCACATTATCAGAACAAGCACTTAAGTTGCTAGGTGAAATCAAAAAAATGAGTGGTAACAGTGAATATCTTTTCCCTAGTATTAAAGATCCATCAACCCATGTTAATACTCAAACTGCAAATGCGGCGATTAAAAGAATGGGCTATCACGGTAAATTAGTTGCTCATGGATTGCGTTCTATCGCCAGTACAGCACTAAATGAGCAGGGTTTCAATTCTGATCTTATTGAAGTGGCTCTTTCCCATATTAATAAAGATCGTATAAGAATGGCATACAACCGAGCCGATTATCTTGAAAAACGATTTGAAATGTTGAATTGGTGGGGAAATTTTATTGAAAGTAAAAGTTTGAATATCTATTAACAGATATTGACGTCAATTTATTTTAACTTGAGGTAAAAACTTTTAGAAAAGTAATCTTACTAATCTTAGTTTTGTCTAAAAAAATAAAATAAAAATAATTGTTATAACTTGAGCGCGGAGCGCAAATTAAAAATAAACACCAATGTTAATTTTTCGATTGTGTAGTAACGGTGAATTAATGTTGTAAAGTTGTTGATGGCTTGTCCATCAATGGCTTTTCAACATGGTTGTGTAAGCAAAATTCACGGTTAATACACATGAGAAAACTCATAAATCATCAAAACATAAATCTAAAGAGGGGATAGATGGAAATGGAAGAAGGAAAATATATAAAACAAAGACAAATGATTGTTTTTTATCTAGCGGTTACCTTAATGATGACAATTTTTTCATTTATAAGTGTATTGAAACCAATGGCATATACATTACTCATATCGAATTCGATATGTGTTATCGGTGGAGTCATTTTTTTATGGCGTAATGGTATTGATGCTGTTGATGCAGGAAAGTCTGATGTTAGTATACAGAAAGATTATGAATTCCTTCAAGAAAAGTATACTGATTTAGAACGTGATTATCATGACCTAAAGAATAAAGAGAAAAATTCTCGAATATCCAAAAATGACAAGGCTATTTTTTATTTGTTATATGAAAAAGTTTATAAAAACGGGACGATACAATCTAAAAATCAACTTTTATCAGTAATTAATAAAGAATTACAGTTACTCGGATATCCTTGTGAGATTGGAGGAGCACATATTTACAAATTGTTTGATGATGAGTATATAAAGTTAAAATAGGCGTCAAATATTCGTTATTAACGAATTAGACTTTGTTAATAACGAACTAGTTAATTGAATATATTTGTTTTTTTGTTTTTAATGTTTCTTGATGTCAACAAACATAAAAGGAACATTACAATGATTAATATAGATCAATCTAACTTAACTACACATATTCCCAACTTGGTAGATATAACGTACATCACTAAGGTCACAGGTTTTACCAAAGCCCACATCTATAATGAAATAAATGCGGGTCGTTTAGCTAAGCCCATAAAATTTAATCGTCGTAGCCGTTGGAAGGCTGAAGATGTAGCCAATTGGATTAACTCTTATATAGAGCAAGGAGCTAATTAATGGCGAATAATAATTCTAAACAGCAAGCACTATTATCATTAGTTACAATTGGCTCTCAAGGCTTTAATGCTAAATTAAGCTATGTAATAAAAGATGTTATCCCAGCTAATTCATTATGTAGTATTTATGGTGCAAGTGGAGCATATAAGAGTTTTCTTGCTATATCTTGGGCTTGCCATATTTCATCTGGAATTGCTTGGGGAGATAAAAAAGTATCTCAAGGTGTTGTTTTATATATTGTTGGCGAAGGTGGTATTGGTGTGCCAAGAAGAATTAAAGCATGGGAATTAAATTATAACGAATCTATAAATTATTTATATTTGATTAATACCCCTATATTTTTAGCATCTAACAGGGAAGTAAAAAATATTTTAAGGATCGTAGAACATATTAAGAAAGAGACAGAATTACCTATTCAAATGATTGTTATTGATACTTTGGCTCGTTGCTTTGGTGGTGCAGATGAAAATGATGCAAAAGATATGGGAGCGTTTATACGTGGATGTGATGAATTGAAAATAAAGACTGGGGCAACGGTTTTAATTCTTCATCATTCTGGTAAAGATGAAAGCAAAGGGGCTAGAGGCTCAAGCGCCTTTAGGGCTGCTCTTGATGCCGAATATCAAATAATTAGAGAAGGTGATGAAGGTGCATTAATAATGAAATGTACCAAGATGAAAGATGCAGAAGAAATGCCATCAACTGCCTATGACCTAAAAGCCTTTGAATTATATCTTGATGAAGATGGTGAGGTAATTACGTCTTTATGTGTTATAGACAAAGGACGAGAGCCAATCCAAGATGAGCCATTCAATAATACAAGTAATACTTCGAAAAATCATTTGGCAGTGTGGAATTGTATTCGTTCTAGAACTGTTGATAGTGATGTCTGTTTTAAATCAGTTATTCGAGAAGATGTTAAAAAACTCGGGATTGATACAAAAAACTTTAGTCGTTGGTTAACTAAATTAGTTGATAGCGATCTAATTCGAGTTGATAACAACTCTATTTTTCTAGTAAATAAAAATGAGTAATTATGTGAGGAAAAAGTGAAGAAGGCTATTTTTCTCCTCACTTTTTTCATATATATGCAAAAAAAATGAGTCGGAATAATTAATTGATTTTATTAATTATATTTTTGAACATTCCTCACTAATTACTCACGTTTTTATATGTAAAGTGAGTAAAGAAATGAGGAGAAAATTAAATATTAAGAAGCATAAACATGAAAACAGATTACTTAAAACTTAGTAAAACAAAACAAGTAGTGATAGTGAGTTTTTTTCTCATTTTTAAAATAGTTTTATTAAATTTTTTTGGTACAAAATTATTTGCATACATTGAATTTTTTACATTTTTCTTTGCCTATTTGGTTAGTTGGTTTTTCAGTCTTGCTAGTTTTCGTTTAAATCAATTTTTTTTACTGATGAACCACCACCAAACAGTTGGATTATTTTTGATGAATGTAGCCGTTTCATTCCTGTTTTATACATTCAATATTATATTTTTGTAAGGAAAAATAATGGGATTTTTTGAAAATTTATTTACTTCATTTGAAGCTATCGTTAATAGTATTGTAATTCAAACTGATTATTTTGATATATTCAGATATAGCATTGTAGGCTATTTTACTTTTCGACTAATGTGGATGGGTTATATGACTCAATTTGGACGAATACAAACGCCAATTACAGAGTCTATTTATATAGGATTAAAATACGCTGTTATTATAATTTTTGCCTCTAATTATAATGGTTATTTAGATTTAGTATTTAAGGCTATTAATGGTTTTAAAGATTTTGTGAGTGGAAACACAAATATTTTTGCAATGCTCGATCAAACAGTCAAAACAGGAGGAAATCTTGCTTCGTTATTATATGAAGAGGGCAACATGGTGTCAGGTTCTCTTGCTTCATTAATTGTTTGGGTGTTTGTTTTTTTTGCTTGCTCTGCTCCAATATTTATCATCATGGTAAATATTGTCACGTTGAAATTACTTACATTAACTGCTCCTCTTTTTATTGGGTGTTTGATGTTTGGTTGGTTTAAAAATCTTTTTACACAATGGCTATCATTGGTAGTTAGTAGCGTGCTTACTTATCTCTTTTTAGGATTAATCCTCCAAATATCTGTTAATTTTCTTGAAAAACAAATATTGCTAATTACAGAAAATGCAGAGAATGAAATTCCTAATATTTTTGGTGTAGCCGGTACTGCTGTTTTAATTTGTATAGCAACTTATATTTTAGCAAAAATATCTGTAGAAATAGCAAAAGCAATAGGACAAGTATCTATTGAAGGGGCAAGTATGGCTCAAACTGCCAATGCAAGTAATTTAATTACGAAAGGTGCATCACGGGCAGGAAAAAGCGTAGCTAATGCAACTCCAGTTATTGCAAAAAATGTTTCAAGAGGAGCATCAAAAGCAAGGGGTGCATTCAATAGAGCTATGAACAAATATACTGCAAATAATTAATAAATACTAACCTAAAAATTTAATAAGAAGTGTTCTAGTGCAGGATAGCGCAATGCGCCCAAAAGTGGCACAGGCCATTTTTAAAATCTGCGATGCTCACCTAAAGGTTTTTTATGAAACGGATAAATTTAAGATTGGATAATAACGTTTTTGATAAGTTAGAAAACTACACCAAAAGTCATGATATTTCGATTAATCAGCTTATGCGTTATATCATTGATGACTATTTTAGTGAGGACATAAAATATAAGCAGTATTTGCCTAAAGGAAGAGAAAGAAAAATTGAAAAAAGAATAAGGTTAACAATATCTGAATATGAGTTATTAAATCATTTTGCGTTAGCCAATAATCACAAAATTAATGATGAAATTCTGTTTAGATTAATTGGTACTTTTACAAGAGAGCCTAATGCAACAAAAGAAGAAATATCACTATTAAAAACAGTCAATAACTCTTTGATAAGAATTGGAAATAATTTAAACCAAATTGCTAGATTGATGAACAGTAATGAGAGTATTTTAAATTTGAATGAACAACTAAAAGTTGAGGTTTCTCAACTTAATATTTTAATAAAAATACATTACAAAAATAATAAAGATTTTATTATTAAGGCAGGTTCACGATGGCATTACGAAGTAGAAAAATAAAAGATGAATTGACACCTAAAAAAATTTATTTGGATGAAAAAACAAAAAAATTAAGATCATCATTTGTTAGTGCCAAAAAGTCACAGCCTAAATATGATAAATCAAAAGAAGTTGTGATTAAAATAACAAGTTCAGGCAAAACCGTTAAAAGTATAAAAAATCATATTGATTATATATCAAGGAATGGTAATGAAAAAATAATCGATAAGGATGGATTAGAAATGCAATCAAATACTGATAGAAAACATTTGTCTAATCAGTTTATTGATGTTCTTGAAAGTGATAAAAGAGAAACATTGAATATTGTTTTTTCTTACCATGAAGCAAAACGAGAGCATTTGTTTGAGGCAATAAAAAATACTATTGATAACAAATATCCTGATAATTACTATGCTATGGCAGTACATGAGGATACCAAAAATCCTCATTGTCATGTGATTTTAAAATTAGAAAACACCAAAGGGAAACGAATTAATCCTAACAAAAAAGACTTGCAGGAATTTCGAGATAATTTTTCTAAAGAGCTAAATAAATTGGGGTATCAAAGTAAGTCTACAAACTATTACTCAGATAAAGATAAGCAACATATTAAACAGCTCAATAACTATAATCAATTTGTCATTAAGGATTATGGTAATGCTCCCTATCAGAATAGGTCAAATGGCAAAGCGTCTTTTTTTGTCACTTATGAAACTCAAAAAGGAAATCAAGTTACTCTTTGGGGGAAAGGACTTAAAGATGAAATTACTAAAAATAATATTGAAAAAGGTGATAGAGTGAGCATAATTAAACAAACCAAACAGACCAATACAGGAAAAATTAATCAATGGCGAATAAACGTTATTCAAAAGCATTTAGAAAAGGATTTTAATAAATCAATGACAATGCGTGAACGAATTAGATTACAACAAAAGACGAATAACAATCCTCAAGTTTCAAAGCCTAAAATAATTAAAACATCAAAATTAAAACTGACGATAAGGCAACAAGTTGAAACTTACCAATCTCAGAAAAAACCTAATCCAATAGAACCAATTAATGAACAACCTAAACCACAAGAATCAAAATTAAAGCAGACGGTAAGACAAAAAGTTGAAGCTTACGAAGCTCAGAGAAAACTTAATCCAATAGATCCAACTATTGAACAATCTAAGCTACAAGCACCCAAATTAGAACAAACGATAAGGCAACAAGTTGAAACTTACCAAACTCAGAAAAAATTTAATCCAATAGAGCCAATTAATGAGCAGTTTAGACCAAAAGAACCGAATTTAAAGCAGACAGTAAGGCAACAGATTGAAACACAACAGAAAGCAAATACATTGCCAAAACAACAAATAGAGGTTCAGCCTGATTCATTGTTTAATGAACAAAAACAGCCAAGTCTAAGGAGTGCATTAGATAGAATAATTCAAAGTAAAAAAGATAATGAAAAACAGAAAAGTAATAAAAAGATGGATCGAGACTATTAACTATTATGTGATCTTTACAGATCACATATTTAAAATTTTGGTTATTTTTTCTCACCGTAATTAGGAAAAATACTATTGAGATTATGATTTGCCGCAGATCTTGCATTTTCACATGCTTGTGAATTTTTATCTATTTCACCATTACGGCATTTTTTCAAAAATACTTTAAGTTCATCTTGATGCTGTTTCCAGTATTCCACCGTTTTAATATCCTCACTACAGGCAAATAAAAAAGTAGTTAATGGAATTAAAAATAATATTTTTTTCATCGTTTATTTCTTGAAAATATTGATCAGTTAAAACTATATTGTTTTATTTTTTAATTGTTAAATCCAATTGTTTATGTAGATCAATTGACGTCCATTGATCGGTGTTGACGATCAAAAATAATTAAGCATAACGATTGATTAGTTTGATTATTAATTTTAGAGATTATTTTGCTATTACTGTAATATTAATATACTCATTTATTATACCAATACTTATTATGTTTAGCATAAAAAAAGACAGAACTTTTAGCCAATTTGGTTGCTCTATATGATGGATGCAGTTTTTTGACCAATGATGAAATTGGTTTATCTTAAGAAATATCAATCAAGAACTCAAAGAATTTATTTTGGCAGATAACCTAATAAAAAAATACTTTTGATTATGAATATAAAAAGAATAATAGAGTATATATTTAATTCTTTCTGCTGAATTAGTTTATTTTTAATAAATATGTTTTTGTTACAAATTTAATAAGATATTAACTATTCTTGATTAGAAAAAATCTCATTCCATCCATTTTTAGTTTTTATAGGACGCATATATGAACCAACAAATTCCTCGATATCTGTAATAAGTAAATTTATTGTATTTGGAGATAATAAAGCGATTGCTGTTCTTATAAACTCTGAAATATCAATAAAATTAAATGATTTATTATTATAGATTAAAGTACCATCTTGATATCCCCCTAAAGTATTAATATCTTCTGGTAATCTGCATATAAATATTACAGGTTTATCTAAACAATTAGTATCAGCAAGTGATTGAATGCTATCATCCAAGCGTTTGTAATCTATTTTTTTTACTGTTATTTCATATAGATTTGAGATTTCTCCATCATTATTAATCCATAAATCAGCAGGTTTTTTGGATGTAGTATTTGTTCCAAATACACTTTCGTCTCCTCCGATAACCCTTATATTTGAATTTTTATAAATTAATGATAATATTTTTGAAATAACTAGCTGAGGGATGGTTCCTGATTCAGGATAACCAAGTACAAATTTTACTAATTTTGAAGCTATTAATTGATTGGATATTGTTTCATCGTGAATAGGTTGAATAATTATAGAGCTACATTCTTGTGAATAAGATAATAATCGGAAAAAGAAATAATTAATAATTTTTTGTTGTGTAGCATTATCACTTTCATTATTTATTATTCTTAATAAACCGACTGCCGCCATAGCTGTTTTTTGTGGTCTTCGACCTTTAGCCCAGTTTTCATCTAAGACATTGATATTTTTCGCCACATTTAATGGGTCTGATTTACCGCAAGGTATTTTCATTTTCTGGAAAGCATAAAAAATTCCATTTTCAAAAATAGACCTTGGATTACACGCATAAAAATTATTTAAATAATCAAAAGAATTGTCAAGGAATTTACCTGTTAAAGCCGTCGCAACAACGCCACGGAACCCCATAGCTTTTACATAAATAAGATCTTGCGTTATCGTCTTCAATTGCTCATAATTAGGTAGCTCGGTGAAATCATTTTCATTTAATTGAAGTACCATAGATAATTGATCTAGGACAAATTGTTTAGCTTTTTCATTTCTTGTCTTTATATTCATTATTATTCCATAAGGAAAAAATCAATTATAATTTCTCTTAGTTTTTTGTTTTCAGATACTCTATAAACTTCTAAAATCTTTTTTAATTCTAAAACGTCTAACCGTCGTTCTTTATGTTCTATTTTTGATATATCAGCTTGTGTTAGGTTAAGCGCATTCGCTACTTCTAGTTGAGATAGTCCGAGGCGCTTTCTTTCTTCAGCCAAATGTTCTATTAATGAGCTATAAATAGGGCTGTGAATGGATTTTTTTATGTTCATAGTGGACAAATTATGCTATAAGTAACAAAATATTCGAAATTTACATATTTTAAAGAGGTTTTATGAAAGCAGTATCTCTGTTTTGTGGTGCTGGCGGTATGGATGTGGGTGTCCAAAATGCTGGATTTAAAATTGTAGCTGCTAATGAGCTGGATGCCTATGCTTGCAAGACATATAGAGAAAATCACAAAGAGACGATTCTATATGAAGGAGATATTGAAAATAATTTTGACGCAATAGGAACTCATAAAAATATAGATCTAGTAATTGGAGGACCTCCTTGCCAAGGATTTTCAATTGCCGGTAAAATGGATCCGGATGATCCGCGCTCAAAGTTAGTATTTTCATTTTGTGATGTAATAGAGAGAGTAATGCCGAAAGCCTTTATTATGGAAAATGTCAAAGCACTAGGTTCGCTAGAAAAATTCAAATCTATTAGAGAAAATATATTTGAAAGAATGCTATCAAAAGGATATACCATGTCAATGGTAATTCTTAATGCTAAGGATTTTGGTGTGCCACAATCAAGAGAGAGAGTTTTTATCATAGGTGTATATGGCAAGAGTAAACAGATAACATATTCAGATTTTGAATGTAAAAAAGAAAAAGCAATTTCATTACGGGAATCTATTATTCATTTAGGTCCAGCAGGTAGTGAAAGAAATAGTAGAGTTACAAAAGCAAAAATCACTCTTGCAGAAAAACCTGTTTTGAGAAAGTCCCCTTATGCTGGGATGCTATTTAATGGACAAGGAAGACCATTAAATCCTGATGCTTGGTCAAGTACACTACCGGCAAGTATGGGGGGAAATAGAACACCAATAATTGATGAAAATCATTTATATAATAATATGTCAAGTTGGGTTGAAACATACCATAGGTCATTGATTGAAGGTTCAAGGCAAGCAAAATATGGAGACGCACCTAAACAATTGAGAAGATTAACCATCGATGAAGCAATTGTACTTCAAACATTTCCAGAAAATTATATATTTATAGGTCCACAGTCGAAAATTTTTAGCCAAATAGGTAATGCTGTTCCCTGCAAATTGGCTCAAGTGGTTGCTGAAGTAGTAAAGTTACGTATTTTGTCTTTAACCGAAAATAACAATGTTAAATAAATGAATAGATGTAAAATTTTTTAAACAGTACAGATAATAATTACATGTGATAAATATTCTTATGTGCATTAACCGTGAATTTTGCTAACGCAACCATGTTGAAAAGTTATTGATGGCTAGCCTCAAACAACTTTCCAACATTAATTCACCGTTACTACACAATCGAAAAATAGGCATTGGTGTTTATTTTTCATTTGCGCTCCGCGCTTAAGTAATAATAAATTTTTTATTTTATTTTTTTAAGCCCAACTAAGATTACTCAAAAACTCCATTCAAACATTAACTCCTTTTTCCATATCAGTTTTAAAGTATTTTACTAAGATTAGTAAGATTACTTTTTCAAAAAAACTCACTTTTTTTATATAATATTAATAAGGGAATAAATAAAGGGATTTACTTATTCTGAATCATAACTAATTCAATAATGACAATGGTTTATTTGCAGTAATTCAACTCCCGCCAGCTCAAAAAGATTATATAAGCTAAAATAATAGATTACATAAATAAGGAGTAATCATGATAATTAGACCATACTCATCAAATGATTGTCCTGTTTTAGCAAAGTTATTTTATGATACGGTTCATCAGGTCAATGCTAAAGATTATACCAAACAACAATTAGACCAATGGGCAACTGGAAATATTGATTTAGTTGCTTGGAATAACTCTTTTTTACAGAATAATACATTGATTGCAGAATCAAATGGACTTATTGTTGGTTTTGCAGATATGGATAAAGCGGGGTATTTAGATCGGCTTTATGTCCATAAAGATTTTCTACGTATTGGTATCGCGACAGCCTTAGTAAACCAATTAGAAAAGCGGATGTGCAATATGGGGGTATTATGTTTTAAAACGAATGCTTCAATTACAGCAAAACCGTTTTTTAAAAAACAGGGCTACCATGTTGAAGCTGAAAATAAAGTGATTCATAATGGAATCGTGTTAATAAATTACACAATGATAAAATATTTTTAATATTTTAAATAAAAACAATAATTCAATTGGTTATAATAATTTTACTTTAATGATATATCATTAATATATTAACTTTCTTGCATAATCTAATAAATAATTTATACTGTATTTTAATACAGTATTTTTTATGAGTCGGATATGCTTAGAGTCGATGTTTTATTATCTAAAGATGATAAAGTTCCCCAAAAAATTATTGATGCCTTACAAATGGAATTAGAAAAACAGATTCAAGCGATGCGTGTTGATTCAATCGTTCGAGTTCGTGTCAGTTCAAGCAAAAATATAGAAGTATCTGGATGTACTAAAGAAGATAAAGAGACAGTATTAGCCATTATCGAAAACGTATTTATGTCAGAAGATTGGTTACCAGAATAATGTGTTCATTTTATCCTTACTTTGGATAATATTTTCGGCCTCAGTTTATCTGGGGCTTTTTTTATTTTAATTGAGTATTGATGGCAATATCGCTAAATTACCATCAATCATTACGATGGAATGGGAGATTAACGTGTCAGCTCAATGGACTCTAATACTAGATCTTGACTAACGTTATCAACGACTTCGACATGACCAATTTTAGTTGGTAGGACTAAACGTAATTTACCAGATAGTACTTTTTTGTCACGTAACATATGTGGGATATAAGCTTGAGCTGTCATTTGTTGCGGTTTACTAATCGGTAATTTAGCTTTAAGTAATAAACTTTTAATGCGCTCAATATCGCTATTACTAAAATGACCTAATAATTTAGCTGCCTGAGTTGCCATTACCATTCCTACTGCTACCGCTTCACCATGTAACCAATTACCGTAGCCTAGTTCCGCTTCGATCGCGTGACCATACGTGTGACCTAAATTAAGAATCGCGCGCATATCTTGTTCCGTTTCATCAGCCGCAACAACCTCTGCTTTAAGTTTACAACAGTGATAAATGCAGTAGCTCATTGCTTGTGGTTCTAAAGCTAATAACGCGTCAATATTATTTTCTAACCAGGAAAAAAAGTCAGGATCTAAAATGATGCCATATTTTATGACTTCAGCAAGCCCAGCAGAAAGTTCTCTTTGTGGTAATGTTTTTAAGCAGTTAAGATTGATAACAACGGATTGTGGTTGATAGAATGCGCCAATCATATTTTTGCCTAAAGGATGATTAATCGCTGTTTTACCGCCAACCGATGAATCTACTTGTGAAAGAAGGGTCGTCGGTACCTGAATGAATTTTATTCCCCGTTGATAACATGCTGCAGCAAAGCCTGCAACATCACCAATAACCCCACCACCAAGTGCAATTAAAACAGTATTGCGGGTATGATTATTTTTAAGTAGGGTTGATAAAATAGTATTCCATGTCTCCATAGTCTTATATTGTTCACCATCGGGAACAATAACATTATCGACTTTGATACCATTCTTTTCCAACATTGCTGTCAGCGCAGATAAATAAAGAGGAGCAATTGTTTCATTCGTTGCAATTAAAACACGTTGTCCTGATTTTAATTTAAAATATTCGAAAGAATTTAATGTATTTTCACCAATAGTGATTGGGTAACTACGTTCATTTAATGAAACTGTCAGCGTTTTTAGCATAGTACTTGCTGTCCTTCTTTATTAAGGAGAGTGATGATATTGTTGAACTTTGGATATCTTAAACATAAAAAACTGGCAGCGCAACTTAGAATCATTTAAACTTAACGCTTATTTTATCAGTATAATGAGTTTTTCTATGTCTTTATCTCTGGTTTTAGCACAACAAAATTTTCGTGTGGGTGATATTGAAGGCAACACCGCATCAATTCTTGCATTAATTCAGGATCATTTGTCAGAAGATTTATTGATTTTTTCTGAGCTCGCTGTTTGTGGCTATCCACCAGAAGATCTCATTTATCGTATTGATTTTCAGCAGCGTTGTGAGTCTGCTATGGTAGCGATTGAGCAAGCAAGTCAACAATGTGGTGTCATTGTTGGTCACCCAACTTGGGTGGATGGTAAAATTTATAATTCACTCTCTTTATTTTATCAAGGTCAGCGACTTGCTCTCTATCACAAACAATATTTACCTAATTATGATGTGTTCGACGAAAAACGCTATTTTACGGCGGGAACACAATCTGTTGCTGTTGATTTTAAAGGACAAAAGCTTGGTTTGGTGATTTGTGAAGATCTATGGCAAGATGAGCCGATTAATCAACTTAAGCTGCGTCATGTTGATCTCGTTATCGCTATTAATGCTTCACCTTATGATTATGAAAAACAGTTACATCGTAAGCAACTGGTTCAAAATCATGCCAAACGAACTGGATTACCGATTGTTTATGTTAATCAAGTCGGCGGACAAGATGAGCTAGTGTTTGATGGTGCATCATTAATCTGCAATGATAAAGGTGAAATTACTCAGCAACTTAGTTCATTTAAAGCGGAAGTTACCGTAATTAATGATTATCAATTGGTTCATCAGATAGAGAATCAGGATCAGTTAGCTTGTGTTTATCAGGCACTGGTGCTTGCTACACACGATTATGTGACGAAAAATGGTTTTAATGGGGTCATTTTAGGGCTATCGGGTGGAATTGATTCTGCATTGACGTTGGCTATTGCCGTTGATGCATTAGGTAAAGATAAAGTACAAGCAGTAATGATGCCATTTCGTTACACTGCAGATATTAGCATTGCTGATGCGAAAGAAGAGGCTGAAATTTTAGGAGTTGAGTTTAATATTGTCTCTATTGAACCGATGTTTGATGCATTTATGGCTCAATTGACGCCAATGTTTACCGATACTACTCGGGATACCACTGAAGAAAATTTACAAGCTCGTTGTCGTGGTGTTATTTTGATGGCGTTATCGAATAAACGTCGACAACTGGTATTAACCACGGGTAATAAAAGTGAAATGTCAGTCGGTTATGCAACGCTATATGGCGATATGGCCGGTGGTTTTGATGTGCTTAAGGATGTACCAAAAACAATGGTGTTTGCACTATCAAAATATCGCAATACATTATCTTATGTGATCCCTGAACGCGTCATTACCCGACCACCATCAGCAGAATTAGCTCCCGATCAAAAAGATGAAGATAGTTTACCACCTTATGATATTTTAGATGCGATTTTAAAAGGTTATGTCGAGCAAGACCTATCCGTAAATGATCTGATAAAACAGGGATTTGATGAACCTACTATTCGTAGAGTGATTAAATTAGTTGATATTAATGAATATAAACGTCGCCAGTCTGCCGTCGGTCCAAAAATTACCTCTCGTAATTTTGGTAAAGGACGGCGCTATCCAATTACATCATCATTTGGTATGAAAAATTGGTAGCGGTAAATTAAACGAATATACAGGAATTGATTATGAAAAAGATTGAAGCAATTGTTAAACCATTCAAATTAGATGATATACGTGAGGCCTTAGCTGATCAGGGTATTACAGGGATGACGGTCACTGAAGTAAAAGGTTTTGGTCGACAAAAAGGGCATACTGAATTGTACCGTGGTGCTGAGTATATGGTCGATTTTTTACCTAAAGTAAAAATTGAAATCGTAGTTTCTGATGAAATTGTTGAAATGTGTATTGAGACGATCATGAAAACAGCTCAGACCGGTAAAATTGGTGATGGTAAGATTTTTGTTTACGATGTAGAGCAAGTTATCCGTATTCGTACTGGTGAAATGGACGAAGCTGCAATCTAATTATTAATGAGCATTATTGCTATCGATGCTATTTAATTTAATATCTGGTCGAATGGTTTGCAATAGCTTAGGTGGAAAAAATCCTTGGACTGAACAGACTAATAATGTCATTTCAGGGCTTTTTTCTAATAATAACAATTTTTCTACCGTACCACTGGCTGGTAATGTTTTAACACCAATCATCATATTGGCATTATCATGCCAAACATCTAAAGGATCATTATTGTAATGAATCTTTGTATTCGCAGTATACAATAGCTCTTTTTCCATTTCTCGCCAAACTACAGTATTAAATGCCGTTTTTATCTCTTCTACGGTATTATCGATTATAAATCCCCAAAAATAGTAATCACCATATTTACCTAGTTTTAATGCACTATCATAATAGCCGGTAATTTTTAGTGAGAGGTAGTAGATGGGGGTAGTAAATTGATGGTGATTTGCATTTGTTTTATTGCGATCAGGTACAACAATATAAGCTTGTGATTGATCAATATTTTGAACCTCCGCATAATCCTCTAGACTCTTTTTATGTAAGGCAATCTCTGAAAAAAAACGAGAATCACATTCGATAAATGATTCCATTAAATGATCTATATCATCCCGCTTATCGCTAGCATTAGCAATCAACGAGCAGAAAATAATTAGAAGTGAACAAAAGTTTTTCATCATACCCTACGTGAGGAACTATGGTTATTATTAGCTAAAATTGTATTATTTTTGCGGCAGTATAACAATATTATTATCGGTTATCTAGTTTAACATAATTGATAAGAAGTTGTACCTGCATCAATTATCTATTGTATGGGAATGTTAAGATTATTTTATATTAAGAACCTTATAATTTTATACAAAATATATGTCTTAACGCTTTTATTTGGAGAGAGATCGCAAAAGATCGTTTTGCTACTAATTAATGATTTCATTTACAAAAAGTTTACGATAAATTGAAAATCCATGCTGAGTAAGTTAATTAGCTAATTCAATTTTAATCATTGTTATGGTAATAAATAATGAAAGAACATGATAAAAATATTTTTGAGCGATTATTATCCTTTTTTGCAAATAATGAGATGAATAATATTACCATTATGTCTCTTTTTGGTGGGGTAGGTGTTTATTCGAATGCGACGATGTTCGCTTGGATATATGATAATCAATTGTATCTAAAAGGTCATGCTGACTATATTGCAATGTTTACTCGATATCAAATGAAGCCGCTAGAGTTTAATACGGGCGTTACAATAAAATTATTACAGTATTACCAAATTACCGATTATTTGTGGCAAGATGAAAAGAAATTAATAAAAATTATTCAAATGGTTATTAAGTATTCTAGCCAGAATCAGCGATATAAATTGAAAGAAGAAAGAATTAAAGATCTACCAAATATGACGATATCACTTGAACGTGCTTTATTTAAAGTGGGGATCACAAATATCACGTTGTTACGTCAAGAAGGAGCGTTACAAAGTTATCTCAAATTAAAACAATTTAATAAAAACATATCGAGCAATGTTTTATTCATATTGCACTCAGCGCTAGTCGGTAAACATGTTGCGACCTTAACCGATGAACAAAAAAGCCAATTAAAAAAAGAGTGTAGTAAATTGATATCTCAAACTAGTCGTTGAGCGGTAATGCAGTATATATTAACAATGCTATTTTTTTGTGGCTATTTCATTTGTGTTGATATATAATGCGCCGTCGATTTCAACCGATAAATATTCATGTTCCTTGCTTTCATTGGGCTACGGTTGACCCTGACAGAAGGCTGATTAATCCGTAGGGAGCGATAATGCGTCATTACGAAATTATTTTTATGGTTCACCCAGATCAAAGTGAACAAGTTCCAGGTATGATTGAACGTTATACTGGTTCTTTAACTACCGCTGGTGGTACTATCCATCGTTTAGAAGATTGGGGCCGTCGTCAATTGGCTTACCCTATCGAAAAACTTCACAAAGCACACTATGTTCTAATGAATGTGGAAGCTTCTCAAGAAGCTGTCGACGAGTTAGAAGATAACTTCCGTTTCAACGATGCTGTGATTCGTAGTTTAATTATGCGTACTAAACATGCTGTGACAGAAACTTCACCTATGCTTAAAGCAAAAGATGAACGTAGAAATTCACAAGATGATTTTAGTGATATCGATGCAGATGATTCTGAAGGCGTTGAAGGATCTGAAGACTAATTGATGTCTAATCGTTTGGAATTGTCTGGTACTATATTAAAGACGCCCATACGAAAAGTCAGTCCGAATGGAATTTCACATTGTCAGTTTTACTTAGAGCATGTCTCTGAACAGATTGAAGTGAGATTTAAGCGACAGGCTTGGTGTATTATGCCAGTTGTTGTTGCAGGGCAAAATGAATTAGTTCACGGTATAAAAAAGGGCAGTAAAATTACAGTAGTTGGTTTTATTAGTGCACATACAAAGCGCAATAACATAACCCAGTTGGTTTTACATGCTAGCGAAATTAAATTAATAGATTAAATTAGGAGAACAGCCAAATGGCACGTTATTTCCGTCGTCGCAAATTCTGCCGTTTTACAGCAGAAGGCGTAAAAGAGATTGATTATAAAGATATTTCTTTATTAAAAGGTTATATCACTGAAAGTGGTAAAATTGTACCAAGCCGTATTACTGGTACAAGTGCAAAATATCAACGTCAGCTAGCTCGTGCAATTAAACGTGCTCGTTACCTAGCTTTATTACCATATACTGACAACCATCAGTAATTAGCAACAGAGGAAAACATAATGCAAATTATTCTACTCGACAAAGTTGCTAATTTAGGCAGCTTAGGCGATCAAGTTAATGTTAAAGCAGGATATGCTCGTAACTTTTTGATCCCACAAGGTAAAGCAGTACCAGCGACTAAGAAAAATATTGAATATTTTGAAGCTCGTCGTGCTGAATTAGAAGCTAAACTTGTTGATGTATTAAAAGCTGCAGAAGAGAAAGCTGCACAAATTAATGCATTAGTAAAAGTTACCATCGCATCAAAAGCTGGTGATGAAGGTAAACTATTTGGTTCTATCGGTACTCGAGATATCGCTGACGCTGTTAAAGCGCGTGGTGTTAATGTATCTAAGAGTGAAGTTCGTCTACCAAACGGTGTTCTTCGCACTGTTGGTGAACACGAAGTTTCATTCCAAGTTCATAGCGAAGTTTTTGCTAAGATAATTATTGATATTGTGCCTGAAGCATAATTAAAGGTAGTTATCTGTATAAAAAACCCACTTTTTATAGTGGGTTTTTTTTTGATACCATATAATTTAAGGTTATCAATATATTTAATAGGACAATGTGGTAGGTAAGAATAGAAACGCCTGAGCTTAATCATCAGCAGGGGAATATTTATTAGCTCTATAAATACATTGTGATCCTATCTTTTATGCCAAATAGATTGTTTGGTTGTGATATAAAGGTTATCTTGATAGAGATAAATTGTTAAATCGCATCTCATGACAGAAAAGTGAGATTTTTAATCAAAAAAGGAAAAATGATTATGTTTGATACAATTGAAAAAAAAGCAAGTTATGGAATTGGATTACAAATTGGTCAACAGCTAAAAGAATCAGGAATTGACGATTTAGAGCTATCTGCTTTAAAACAAGGGCTTGAAGATGTATTAACCGATAAACAACCTGCTTTGCCATTACAAGAGTTACACGATGCATTACGTCAAGTGCATGAAAAAGCGATGAAAAAAAGAGAGCTTGCTGCAGCAGAAATTGCACGTGAAGGACAAGACTTTTTAAAACAGAACTTAAGTAATGAAAATGTTAAATCGACAGAATCTGGTTTGCAATATTCTATTTTTAAACAAGGTGATGGAAAGATCCCAACCGAAAATGATCGAGTGAGAGTACATTATACGGGATGTTTAATTGATGGTACGGTATTTGATAGTTCAGAAGAGCGTGGTCAACCGGCAGAGTTTCCAGTGAATGGCGTGATTAAAGGCTGGGTTGAAGCTCTACAATTAATGCCAGTTGGTTCAAAATGGCGTTTATATATTCCTCACGAGCTTGCTTATGGTCCTCAAGGTGCAGGTGCGTCAATTCCACCTTACAGTGCCTTAATTTTTGATGTTGAACTACTGGCAATTATCTAATCTTTGATTTAGTTACTTTTAGTGATAATAAAAATCTAAAATTACTACTGCTTAGGTAGTAATTTTTCTTATTTTATCAAAATATCATTATGATGTATCATGAGTACTATTATTGTTAGATAAAAGAGAATTATCATGCAAACTAATTCAATTCGAATAGCGGTTGTTGGCGCTGGCGGGCGAATGGGTAGACAGCTTATCCAAGCTATCTCTCAAATTGACGGAGTTACTCTTGGCGCTGCTTTTGAACAGTCTACTTCATCGTTACTTGGTTCTGATGCTGGTGAATTAGCCGGTATCGGTCAAGTTGGTGTTTTAGTGACGGATAACTTTGAACAAGCTAAAGATCATTTTGATATATTAATTGATTTTACGCGTCCTGAAGGGACTTTACGTCATCTTGATTTTTGTGTCACGAATAATAAAAGTATTGTTATTGGTACAACCGGGTTTGACGATGCTGGTCGGCAGGCAATTAAACAAGCTGCAACAAAAATCAGCGTTGTATTTGCAGCTAATTTTAGCGTTGGGGTTAATCTTGTCCTTAAGTTATTAGAGAAAGCAGCAAAAGTGATGGGAGATTATAGCGATATTGAGATTATTGAAGCTCATCACCGACATAAGGTCGATGCTCCATCAGGGACTGCACTTGCAATGGGTGAAGTGATTGCTGATGCGCTCAATGTTGATCTTGCGCAGAAAGCTGTATATTGCCGAGAAGGCCATACTGGTGAAAGACCTAAAGGTGCTATTGGTTTTGCTACAATTCGTGCCGGCGATATTATTGGTGAGCATACAGCCATTTTTGCTGATATTGGTGAACGTGTTGAAATTACTCATAAAGCATCAAGCCGAATGACATTTGCTAATGGTGCTGTTCGCGCTGCAATCTGGTTAAATAGTCAGCCTGTTGGATTATATGATATGCGTGATGTATTAGATTTGAACGCTTTATAGTTAGTAATAATAACCTATTTTTTATGACCAATTCTTTTCAACAAGCCGATGTTGCAGCCCTATATTCCGATGAATATTGGATGCAACAGGCATTGATGTTAGCTCGTAAAGCAGAACAAAGAGGTGAAATACCCGTTGGTGCCATTGTTGTTTATGACAATCAAATTATCGGAGAGGGGTGGAATCAATCTATTACCCTTAATGATCCTACCGCTCATGCGGAAGTGATCGCAATACGTCAAGCCGCTAGCACATTAAATAATTATCGTTTAATTAATACCACATTATATATTACCCTTGAACCTTGTTCTATGTGCGCTGGCGCGATTATTCATAGTCGTATTAAGCGGGTGGTATTTGGTGCTACAGACTATAAAACGGGAGCAGCCGGTTCTTTTATTAACATACTTGCTTACCCAGGTATTAATCATCTACCGTTAATCCAATCGGGAATTTGTGCTGATGAGGCATCGCAATTACTCAGTCAATTTTTTAAACGCAGAAGAGCTGAGATAAAAATGAGCAAGAGTAAAACCTAATAACCTAATATTTTATTGAAATAATTGGTTATGAAGATTTTTCGTCAATATATTTTTGACGATACTCTTTTTCTAATATGTAACCCACTAAGCTCATATAATATTGTTGAATACTATCAACGAAGTGAACCGCTTGATACCCTCTTGCAAAACCATATTTAAGGTCAGCATAGTACTCTTCTTCACTAAGTAACGGTAATATTTGACGGATATCTTGCCAACTATCTGGATTTTTACCTTGCGTTACAGCCAGTTTTCTTGCATCCCACAAATGACCAATCCCCATATTATAGGCTGCCAGTGCAAACCAGACTCTCTCTTCTTTAGGAATACTCTTTGGCATGCGATTGATGATCTGCTTTAAATAAAGAGTTCCACCACGGATACTTTGTTCTGCATCCAAACGATTTATGACGTTTAACGACTCTGCTGTAGACTTAGTAAGCATCATTATGCCACGAACTCCTGTTGAAGATACTGCTTTGGGATTCCAATGGGATTCTTGATATGCCATTGCGGCAATCAATTTCCAATCCAACTCATTAATTTGAGCATTATCTTCGAAAAAGGATTGATATTTAGGCAATGTGGTTTCAATTGCTCGAATGAATGCACGAGTATCAACATAATCAAATTTATTCATATAATTAAAATAGTGATATTCTAATTTCTTGATCGACCCATCATTAAGTGATTTTTGAATAAAGCTATTTATTTTATTGAGCAATGAAGTATCGTAAGATTTTGGTAAATACCATGTTTTAGGATTATTACTACTGACTTCAAAAGCCACCGTTAACGATGGGTATACGCGTTGCATAATAGCAATAGTGCGATTATTCGCTATGGTGTAATCAATCTCTTCATCAGCAACCATTTTAAGCAGCTCTTCTTGATTTAGTCTCTCTGATTCATTCCAATTTAATTCAGGGTAATCATTTTGGCTCTGCTTCAAAATATAGCTCTGTAATGAATTCGTTGGTACAGTCAAATTACCCGTAATTTCATTTAATGAATAGGGCTTTACAGAACCGATTCGATAAACTAATTGTTGATTACTATAATGAAATGGCTGGCTTTGCATAAATGAGTCAAGTTGATCTTCATAGCCCTTTATCTCTGCAGCAATGAAATCGATTTTCCCCTCTTTGCTTTTGGTAATTAATTCGGTTAGGTTATTTGCAAACGTTATTTTTAACTTAAGATTAAGAGAGTCAGCGAATTTTTTTAGTAATGTATATTCAAAGCCACCGACTTGATTGGGATTACGGTAGTCAACATAGAGTGTTGTTAGTGAGCGCAACATTCCAACACGGAGTTCTTGTCGTTCAGTAATTTGATTTAAAACTGTATTTGGATTTTTATTAAAAACTACACCAATGCTTTCCTTATAAAAAAGGGCACTTGTGATAGCCAAAATAATCAACAGAACAGTGATGAGACTACCACTCCAAAACGCAACTTTTTTTATCAAACTATAAACACCACAAATAACAATAATTGGCGTCATAATACCATGTATATGCTGATCTTCAAAAAATTTATCTGATATCAATCAATTGAATATCATCAAAAACCTTTCTGTAATTGGTGTTAATCCGGTTTTTAAAATTAAACTATTAAAATTAAATTGTTTAATTTTGTTTAGTTTTTGAAACAAAAAATAGCACTAAATTTAGTGTATTTTAACCATTCAATATGACCCATAAGCGTAATATTTCGCCATTAATTGAGTTAATCGTAAACATGAAAAGATCTATAATAAAATGTAATTTGATCGATCTGTCGATTTTTATTCACTTTATACCAACGATTTTTCGCTGATTAACGATGTAATTACTATCATATTTTGGGTGAAATATTATTTTTGTGATTTGTATCACATGGAATAACGAAATCCTAGTGTATTGAATAGGAAAGATAATATTTTTATCACATATCTCATACTGTGCTCTAACAAATTGATAATAAAAACGATTTTTAGTCATAGGATTAACACCCTTCTCCCTTCACCTTTCGAACTCTTTCATTTAGAAAGGTTTTTTCTTGTAATTTTGATTAATGCGACTTTGTGACCAACTTATCGTTTTCGAACCGTTGTTTTTCTTAGACTTTAATAAGTAAACGAAATTTATTAAATGTGGAGCAATGGATAATAGTATTTTTAATACAGTTCAACGACGAGAAAAAATAGTCTCTTTATTGGTGTAACGGTCAACAAAAATTGGAGAGCTTCTTAGGCAGTTTTTAGTAAATTATGTTCAAATTCTGCTGGTGAAATAAATCCAAGTTTATAATGTCTTCTTTTTTGATTATAAATCGGTTCGATATAATCAATAATATCGACCATCGCTTGCTCTCTTGTTATATAATCTCGATAATTAATTCTTTCTGATTTTAATGATCTAAAAAATCGTTCAGTAACGGCATTGTCTAAACAATTTCCAGCTCTACTCATACTAAAGGTAATTTGATGATATGATAATAACTGTTGAAATTGTTCACTACGATATTGAATCCCCTGATCACAATGAAATAACGTAGGGCATTCTCCTTTTCGACGCTGTATCGCCATGTTTAGTGCCTTAACCGTCAGTAAACTGTTTAGCTTTTCAGAAAAGGCCCATCCAACAATACGCCTAGAGCATAGGTCCATCACGACAGCCAGATAGAGCCAACCTTGCCTTGTCCGAATATAGGTAATATCGCCAGACCAATAGCGATTAATCGTTGCTGGATTAAATTGTCGATTTAAATGATTGGGTGCCAGTAGCGATGATTTACCGCCACGAGGATAGGAATGCTGTTTAGGCCTTTTAGCCACTAGGCCTAATTTTCTCATTAAGCGTCGGACCTTATCTAAACCAAGCTTAAACCCTTTTTTAACCAGTTCAACTAACATTCTTCTTTTTCCATATATACCGTCCATTTCGTTATGAATTGATTTCATGGCAATTTCAAGCCTAGCATTAATTAATTTAAATGCACGATGTTTAATTCGATAATAAAAAGTACTCGGTGCTAATGATAAACACCGACAGATTTGAACGGTTTCATTTCCTGCCTTCTTCAGTATTAGTGCTATTTGTTGCTGCTTATCATTTCGATGGCGAAGAAGGCTGAAGCTTTTTTTAATAACTGATTATCACTTTGCAACTGCTTAACTTGTTTTTCTAAAGCTTGTATTCGTTTTTGTTCAGCGGTCAGCGCACTACTTTTAGGCGTAATACCTTGTCGTTCTTTTCTATATTGTGTTACCCAACGCCCAATTGATGAAATACTCACATTCATTGTTTTTGCTGCATCTTTATGTGCATAACTATAATTAAGAACGAGCTCTGCACATTCTCGTTTAAATTCACTACTTTGTTGTCTTGTCACGGGGTAATCTCCTTAGTTGATGGTTTATCATACCGCTAAGTATGTCTCCAAGAAAAGTATACCGTTACAAGTTCCAACTATTTCAGAAATATCAACGTCATAAAGCTCGATAATTGTTCCTTGCTCAAATCGATTAAGTAACTTAATTGTATTAGTTGATACTGGAGATGTCATGACACTACCTCTTCAAATGTGGCTGTTATCGTTGCTGTAGTATTCATTACATTAACAGACCAACTTTGACATTTAACTTTTACTTCTTTATGAGTGTGTGGATTACGCCATAGAAAAGCTTTATATCCAGCGTGAAGAGTAAGAAATTGATCAATCCATAAATCTTCATCACGCCTAACCGTAAGTGATATCGAATAACTTCTTAAGTCTGAATTAATCCCATCTTGAATTCTTTGTTCATATCCATCACCAAACTTAATTGTTTTTACTTTTGGCTGAATTGGCACTTGCATATTTGGTGCTACACACCAATGGAAATACTCCATAAGTACCTCTATTTTGACAATAAAAAACCCCAATTAAGGAGCGTAGATAATTTTCAATTTGACACGATCATTTATATTTTGTATCTATCGTTGAGGCGTAGAAACCTTAACAAAGCGAACAGTTCACCCGTCAGTGTTATTTTTTTGTACCTGATTTTTGACTTTATATGTCGAGAGAGTGGCTAATACAATACCTGAAAGGGAAATAAGCCCGGCCGACTTTGTCGGCCGAAAGAATGAGACTGCATATTAAATTAGTGACCGATGGAATGTATCAAGTAAAATCAGAACAATCGAGGACTGTTTTTATGCAATAGATCTATAGTTAAATATTATCCGCTATATTTTTTGCCACATCAGATGCAATCACATCCCACGCGTACTCAATCACGGACGTAACACTAGCATCTCGCACGCCATCATCTGACTGCTTACTAGTAAAAACTTTAGACCATTCACGGCCATTAAATTTAAAAGTTAAATTTAATAACACATCTGCCGAATCCATATTGGTAAATCCATATGTAAATTTAGTTTTAGCTTCATTCACAGTAATAACTAAACTATCACCATTATTATTAAGATTTGCGTAAGTGCTTATCGCCTCTTCTATTCTTGATGACAATCCTAACCCAATGGGAATCCTAGTTCTTGTTCCTCCTCCAACGAATCCTGAAGCTCCTTGTATATCGATACGCTGAGTAAAGCTTTCAGGCATCCAAATTATATTGATTGATGGGCGTGGATTTATATCTATTTCCGATTTTAACTGCTTAACTACTTGATATGATAATCTTTCATTAAATTGATGATGCACACTGCAACCGGCCAAAATAAAACCTAAAATCGACATTAAAATTATTTTTTTCATATCGCCACCTTATTAATTTAAAGTGACAATATGATAATCGTTATTGGTTGCTAATGTCTAACGTTTATTTAATACTCCCCCTGGTCGTTGCTGCTCCTCAATCACGCTAATAACGGATTGTTTGATCATTCTACCCAAATTTTGTCCATCTTGCTCTGATACTGAGCCATCGGCGATATTAACGGGAATGGTGATAGTTAAATTGCCAGAAGATTGTTTTGATTTAATAAAATCTTTTAAATCAGCATTTGTTCTCGCATCAACAACGCGCTCCCCTTTATCTAAAAGCCAAGTTCCCTCACGGGGAATATTATCAATACCATCATGCGCCATACCTGCCAATGTTTGACTTGCAATCAAACCAACAGATGCGTAACCTAACCCACGAACCATTGATGATGCTGAAATACCTAAAATAGGGCCAAGCTCTAATGCTTTATTTGCAGCAACTTCAGTGCTAATAATAGCTTGAGCAATCGATGCGGCCTTACTTGCCAAGAACATGGTTTTATACGCTAAAGATGATTCACCTGCAGTTTCCTTGAACATATCGGCAATATTACCCGTCATTGAAGAAAACACACCCAGTGTTGCCATTTGCATTGCTGATTCGTTTTCTTCTTTTGTTTTTCTGAACTGTTCTTCAATCTTTGCCACATTTTTTTCATGATCTGATTTTAAAATAAACTTCTGATTTAAAAATTCAGCTTGTTTTTGAAGTTCAGTTTTTCGCCAATCATCCAGCGCTTTATCTTGAGTTGCGATATTAATCATATCGCTACCGATCCCTGTATAACTTGATAATGCCGAGCCTGGTGCTGCAGTAATACTTTGCTCTGAAATTTTTTGCATTATTGCGTAGCGTTCTTTTTCTGACTCAACGACTTTTGAAACTAAATCATACTTTTCACGCATATCATCTAACGATTTTTGTTCAGCTGTTCTTAACGATAGTGTCAGTTCTTTATATTTAGCTTGTGCTTGCTCTCGCTGCCTCTCACTTTCTCTTTTTAATTCCTCACTAGCTTTTAGTGCTTCTAGCCGTTTTTTTTCAGCCTCTTTGGCTTGCTCATCGGCTTTTTTGGCTATTTCGATTTCATCAAGTTTTGATTGTAACGCCTTTTTTTGATCGTCTGACAAATAAGTACTTGAAGTCCCACTCATAAAGTTTTTAGCACTAGATAACGCATCGACTTTGTTATATTGCTCAAGCATTCTATTTAAAATATTGAGCTGATTTTCATACTCCCCTGTTGCCTTTTCTGTTAATTTTTGTCGCTCTGCCTCTTGCTTTGCGAGTTCCTCGGCTTGCTTTTGAGCATTGTAACGGTCAACAAAATTTCGATTTCCTCCATTATATATCGATACCTTTTACGATACTTTTCTCTATAACATTAACGATTTTACTGTTTTTTTCAATGATCAAAAAATATCAGTCGATTTAACTGTTAAAATAATCTTAAAAAGCTGATGAGTAATGATTGATTTTAAATATTAAACATATATAATCAAATTTAGTTAATGTCGTTTAATATTTTAAACAAAAATAAAGCGAGGCGATTATGTCTAATTTCAATTATTTAAAAGCGGTGATTAAACGCAAAAATATCTCATTACAAACTGTTGCGGATGCTTGTGGTATGACCAAAGGTTACCTTAGCCAATTGGTCAATGACAAGGTCAAAAGACCGAGTGCACAAAAATTAGAAGCCATTCATCACTACTTACAGATTGAATATCCTGTTAAAGACAAAAAAGTCGGTATTATTTTTGGTAAATTTTATCCATTACATACAGGCCATATCTATCTTATTCAGCGAGCGATAAGCCAGGTTGATGAACTTTATATTATTCTTTGTTCAGATACTAAACGCGATGAAGAGCTTTTCCGAGATAGTGCGATGTCTCGCCAACCAACTATCAATGATCGGATGCGTTGGCTGTTACAAACATTTAAATATCAAAAAAATATTCATATCGAGTTATTAGAAGAGGATGGTATTCCATCTTATCCAAACGGTTGGAATGAATGGAGTGATCGCGTTAAATCATTATTCCATGAAAAGGGCATTGAACCGAATTGCGTTTATTCTAGTGAACCGCAAGATGTAAAAATGTATCGTGATCTTTTTGATTTAGAGACTATTCTTGTCGACCCTGAACGTAATTTTATGAAAATCAGTGCAACACAAATTCGTCGAGCACCCTTAAAAAATTGGCAATATATTCCAACTGAAGTCAGACCATTTTTCGTAAGGACAGTGGCAATATTAGGCGGTGAATCCAGCGGTAAATCAACATTAGTCAATAAATTAGCCAATGTTTTTAATACTACCAGTGCTTGGGAATTCGGGCGTGAATATGTCTTCTCTAATTTAGGTGGCGACGAAAGAGCATTACAATACTCTGATTACGATAAAATCGCTTTAGGGCAGGCTCAATATATCGATTTTGCCGTTAAATACGCGAATAAAGTCGCGATTATTGATACTGATTTTGTAACGACACAGGCATTTTGTAAAAAATATGAAGGTAAAGAGCATCCCTTTGTTCAAGCTATGATTCAAAATTATCGTTTTGATTTAGTGATTTTACTTGAGAATAATACCCCATGGGTTTCTGATGGTTTACGACATTTAGGGAATCCAAGTCAACGAAAAGATTTTCAAAAATTATTAATAACAATGCTAAATAAAAACAATATTAAGTTTGTGACTATCGACTCTCCTGATTACGATGAGCGTTATCTTAGTTGCATGGATTTAATCGCAAAAATTATTGAACATAAAGACCAATAGGCAGGGTACATATTATGGTGAATATTATTTTATTAATTGGTAGAAATAGATTTTATCCTTATGTCTGTATTTTACTTGTTACATTAGCGTTTATCTACACGGATCCTTTTACATCACTCACATGGCGATATGGTATCTCATTTATTGGCGCTGTATGTGGTTTATTATGTGTTATTTTGCTCGCTAAACGTAAAAATACCGGTAATGTATTTGGTCTGTTTGCGGTATCAGCCGAGTGTGTCGCTAATTTTTTAGGTAGTAATTTAGGCGCCAGTTTACCCGCAATCTACAACTTTTGTTCTCATGTTTATGGTCTAATTACATGGCATAAAAATCAGGATGACAACAAAACTGTAAAAGTCCGTTTTCTGAGTGAAAATGCCTTTTTAGGTACACTGATTTTTCTGATTATGGCCGTCTTTTTAAATATTTATTTAACAGGTGCATTAGGAATCGATAATACTATCTATCAATTAATCACTAACAGTTTTATTTTTGGTCTTGGTGTTGTTGCTCAATTACTATTAATGATGCGCTTTTCATTTAATTGGTACTTATGGATTATTTTGAATGTACTGGTGATTGGACTCAATATTTATACAGATAACCCAATTATTGCGACTCAATACCTAATCTATTTATTCAACTCAGTATATGGTGTTTGTGAGTGGAAAAAGACAGCAAAACAATAACTAAAAAATAGCGTTAAAATAAAAAGCATTACATTTATAACGTAATGCTTTTTTATTATTTAGTGTATCCAGATCACTTATCTATATGACTAACGATAAATATCATTGGTCTCTATATGGCTTATAAAAATTCGTTATTAGCGATTTACATCTACGATGATTCGACCGCGAATCTTTCCATCCATCAATTGGGTTATCGTTGGAATAACTTGTTCAAGCGTAATTTCATGACTGATTTTTGCAAGTAAACTGTCACTCATAATATCAGCTAAACGTTGCCATGCTGCAACGCGGGCAGCGTAAGGACACATTACGCTATCAATTCCTGCGAGTGTTACACCGCGTAAAATGAAAGGTGCCACGCTACTATTAAAATCCATGCCTTGTGCAAGTCCACAAGCAGCAACCGTGCCACCATACATCGTCGATGCACAAGCATTAGCCAGTGTATGACTACCAACACAATCTATCACTCCAGCCCAACGCTCTTTTTGTAATGGTTTACCTGGCTCAGATAACTCTTGTCGATCGATGATTTGTTTCGCGCCCAATTCGGTAAGATATTGATGTTCTGTTAATCTGCCCGTTGATGCAGTCACGTTATATCCAAGATTAGCAAGTAGAGCGATAGCAAAGCTACCAACACCACCATTCGCACCCGTAACTAAAATTTCACCTTTATCGGGGGTAACTCCATTTTTTTCTAATGCGATAACTGCTAACATCGCTGTGTAGCCAGCTGTACCTATTGCCATTGCCTGTTTTAGCGTTATTTTTTTAGGTAAGGGAATTAACCATTGGCTATTTAAACGGGCGACTTGTGCAAGTCCCCCCCAATGTTTTTCACCAACACCCCAGCCATTTAGTAAAACAAGATCACCTAACTTATATTGAGTACATTGACTACCAATTACTTTACCTACCAAATCAATGCCCGGCACCATTGGGAATTGTCTTACCACTGGGCCTTTACCTGTAATTGCTAAACCATCTTTATAATTAAGTGAAGAGTAACTGACTTCAACAGTAACATCCCCTGCAGGTAACTGAGATTGGTCAAGTTTAGTCAACTTGGCGTGGTAACCGTTATTATCTTTTTCAATAAGTATAGCTTTAAACATAATCATGTCCTTTTACAATTGGCAGAATAATGATGTACTTCTCGGTATTTTATCACTGAATCTACAAATTGTTTGTGATAAAAGTAGTTTTTAATCATGGAACGGTTATTTCATTTGTTATTTTAATTATAACAGCATGATGGTATTCTCAGGACGTTTTTAGCTACTACATTGTTATAAAAGATTATTTTGATAATTTATGAAAAATTTCCTCTTGCTCTGGGAAAAACTCGCTATCCACATTAACTATCAATTACATTAATCTTGTTTCATCAATATTAGGCAAAGAGAAATATTAATGACGCAACAGCTACCATTCCGCATGATTGAAGATGAGTTAGATCCGCAACAGATCATTCCTGAAATAATGAACATTATTAATCAATGGTTAGCGGATGAACATATCAAACAAAATGCCGTACAAAAAGAGATGTTGTTATCTCATGTGCAAGCTATGGTTCATCGCGCGAAAACATTAGAACAACTACCTGACGTGGATCCAACCTTATTCGCCGAATTATCGGCAGAGTCAATGGAACTCGCTAAGCGAACCATAAAATTATTTAACAACTTACCGATGGAAGAGGCTTATTTATTAGCTGTGCATTATGAAGTTGCTAAAGCAAATGCAGAATAATTTTAACAATCTAAAAGGAGTAATATGATGACAGATGTAATTATTGTAATTGGTGACAGAATGGGCAAAGGACAAAAAGTAGCTGCTGGTATTGATTCTGTTCCAGGATGCCGTGCAATTGTTGTCCCAGGTATGGCAGCTGATATGAAATTAGGTGATGTTATGCATAAAGAGAATGCGGACTTAGGAATCTCTTTTTGTGGAAGTGGTGGTGCCGGTGCATTAACTGCAAAAAATAAGTATGGTTACAGTGAACGTCATGGCATGCGTTCTGCAGAAGAAGGTGAAACAGCGATTGCTGATGGTTGTAAAGTATTAGGTTTCGGTTTTATGGATACTGAAGAGTTAGGTAAACGTATTGCTAATGCTTACTTAAAAAAATATCCACGTTCATCATCTTAAAATATTAGGCAGATAGTATGAAACAAAATGAACAAATGACCGTCAGAGTTAAAGGCTCAGGTAATTCCAAGCAAAAGGCTCTAGCAACCGCCTTATCTCAAGTACAAAGAGAAGTGCTTAAAAATAGCAGTACTGTTTTGTTACGCATAGAACCGTTAGATATACAGGTTGTGACAGCATCAGCTAAGATTTCGACTGAAAAATTTTTATTTTTCTTTTTGCCTCGTAAAAAAGAGCACTACGAAATTACAGTAGATGTTGTTGTAGATGTGACATTTGTTGAAATCAATAAAATTGAATTTGTGACTAAATAACCTTAGCAAAGAGAGCAAATTATGGAAATTATCATTATCGCTTTAAAGTCGATTATTATTGGGGGACTTTGTGGCTTTGGTGTTGGGGTTGGTGCAGCAAGAATGTTTCACGCGCCGACAAGTCAGGGAATGGGAGCATTTAGAACGCTAGGTGAGTTAAATTCATGTGAAGGTGATCCTGCCGCACATTTTTCATTTGGGTTAGGATTCTTTTTCAATGCATGGGCATCTTCAGTGGCGACCGGTGCTTTTACACAAGATGTCGACCACCGTATTATTCCTAACTGGGGGGCCGCATTATTAATGATCAAAAATCGTAATGTTGCAGAGACCTTGCACGACCCACGAAAAATGGCAATTGTTTGTACATTTATTGGTATCTTAGTTGTTTTATTTTTAAATACGACGACATCCGCGATTCCTGAATCATTTAAAACGACAGCAACTGCGGTATTAGTACCCGCCGCTAATTTATTAGTAGCAACAGTGATGCCTGTCATTTTCTGGTTAGCAGCTATTGATGCAGGGCGTCGTAGTGGCTTTTGGGGTACGCTATTTGGTGGTTTAGCACAGTTAATTATGGGCAATGCTGTACCAGGATTAGTCTTAGGCATTTTAATCGGTAAAGGTGTTGATGATACTGGTTGGAATCGAGTGATGAAAATAATGTTACTGGCTGTGATTGTATTATTTGTTCTCAGTGGCTATTTCCGTGGCTTTGATATGAAAGTGATCAACTCGTTTAGAGATGGTTTGGCCTATTGGTTTAAATAACAGTGGATAATTAGGATACAAATAATGAATACAGAAACAACATTAAATAAAAGTTTTTGGTATGCGGATTGGTCATTTCCTATTTTATGCGGCATTTTATCCGCGGGAATTTTTGCTGGTACTCATATGTTTTATGTCTATGGCGTTGGTGCATTTAACGAAATTGCGTTTGTCGCCATGTTAAAGTCAGGTATGTCGACGGGGGATTATGGTGCTGTAGCCGCTTTTGGTGCCAGTTTTCTATTTGCCCGCGTTATTGAAGGCTCGCTTGTTGGGATCTTAGATATTGGTGGGGCTTTACAAACGGGTATTGGTTTAGGTGTTCCGGCGCTACTATTAGCGGGTGGTTATACCTTACCTGTTGAAAATTTTATTGCCGCAGTCATCACTGGATTTATATTGGGTGGTGCAGTTGGGTTAATTATTATTTTAATTCGTAAATTTACGATTAATAGTGGTGGCGGTTCAACCTTCGGTGCTGATGTTATGATGGGGGCAGGTAATGCTTCGGGACGATTTTTAGGTCCAATGATTATCTTATCTGCGATGGCTGCATCTATTCCAATTGGGCTTGGTTCTTTATTGGGTGCATTGCTTTTTTATATTTGGAAAAAACCTATTACCGGTGGCGCGATTCTTGGTGCAATGGTATTCGGTGGAATTTTCCCAATTGCATAAGTTTATTTACTATTGTTTGATCGGTTAACCAAGGTGGTAGCCGACTTCAAACGGTAATCTAGTAACCAACTGAGAAATAGTTATGTATGAGTTAATTATAAAAAATGCCAGACTAATTGATGATAGCATTACTGATATCGCGATTTCGAATGGTAAAATTGTAGATATGGGAACAATTCATGATTCCGCTAAACAATATCTTGATTTAAAAGGGATATTGTACGCTAGTGCTGGATGGATCGATTCACATACTCACTGTTTTGCTAGATCTCCTATTTATTTTGATGAACCTGATTTTATCGGAGTTAACTCTGGCGTAACCGCGGTTGTCGATGCAGGCAGTATTGGTGCTTTAGATGCTGATGAGTTCTATACTTTAGCACAGCAAGCTAAGACCCATGTTTATTCGTTTTTGAATATTTCAAAAATTGGTCTCATTAGACAAAATGAGTTATCTGATATGAATGATATTGACGAAACACTATTTCATGAGACGCTCAATAAATATCCTGATTTTATCGTTGGTATTAAAGTGCGTCTTAGTCGAAGTGTCGTTGGTGAAAATGGTATTAAACCATTAATAAAAGCAAAATCCATGCAAAAACAACATGGTTTACCCTTGATGATTCATATCGGTAATAATCCTCCTGATCTCGATGAAATTGCTGATTTATTAGAAAAGGGTGATATTATTACTCACTGTTTTAATGGTAAACCGAATAAAATTTTAGATAAAGAGAATAACATCAAAGACTCAATCAAACGCGCTATTGAACGTGGTGTTATTTTAGATATTGGCCATGGTGGCGAGAGTTTTAGTTTTGCGGTGGCTGAAAGAGCAAAACATCTGGATGTTTATCCTAATACGATCAGCTCTGATATTTACTCAAAAAATCGCTTACAAGGACCCGTATATAGTTTAGCCAATGTAATGACTAAATTTATCTGTCTAGGCTACAGTAAGCAACGAATTATTGATAGTGTAACTAAAAATGCAGCACAAATTTTGCATCTTAAAAATAAGGGTGAATTGAAAGTTGGTTATGATGCAGACATCACTATTTTTGATTTAAAAAATGAAAAAATTGCTTTATCCGATGCGGAAGGGGTAATTCGCCAAAGCGAACAGCGGTTTGTACCATTGGCTTGTATAACCGCCGGGCAATTAGTAATAACCGAAGAAGGACATAAAAATGGCTTCAATGACTAATGATAATGTATATAGCAAATATAATTTAAAAAAAGTAATTAATGCGTCTGGTCGAATGACTATTTTAGGTGTATCAACTCCAAGAGCTGAAGTGGTTGACACGGTTGCTCATGGCTTAAATGAATATTTTGAGATCAAGGATTTGGTTGATAAAACAGGGCAATATATTGCTAAATTACTTAATGCTGAAAATGCGGCGGTAGTCTCTTGTGCTTCAGCGGGGATTGTACAAGCTGTTGCTGCGTTTATTGTTAAAGATGATAAAGAATTACTTTATGATCTACATGCTAGTGATAAATATGTACCACGGGAAATTATTCTACCGAAAGGTCATAATGTGAATTTTGGCGCACCAGTCGGCACAATGGTAGCCCTTGGCGGTGGGATTGTAGTTGAAGCGGGTTATGCTAATGAGTGTAAACCTGAACACATTGAAGCTCTAATTAATACGGATACCGCCGCAATATTGTATGTTAAATCACATCACTGTGTACAAAAAAGTATCCTATCGGTAGGTCAAACGGCTGAAATTGCTAAAAAACACGGAATTCCTTTAATCGTTGACGCGGCAGCAGAAGAAGATCTACAGGCTTATTACAATATGGGCGCTGATATCGTTATTTATAGTGGCGCTAAAGCAATTGAAGGGCCAACGAGTGGTCTTGTTGTGGGACGCCATCAGGCTATTGAATGGGTAAAACAGCAATCTAATGGTATTGGCCGCCCAATGAAAGTTGGTAAAGAAGGCATATTAGGTCTAACCAAAGCGATTGAACTTTATATGAAAGATCCTATCAGTGAATTAGGTCAACAGATGGTGCAAAAAATGACGCCATTTATTGATAATATTAATACATTAACTGGCGTTTCAGCCAAAGTTGTTTGGGATGGTGCTGGCCGAGATATTGCGCGAGCTGAAATCAGTTTTGATGAAAAGATAATTGGTAAAACTGCGGTTGAAATGGTTAAGCTAATGAAACAAGGTGATACTGCAGTCTATTTTCGAGAGTATAAAGCGAATGAAGGTAAGGTTGATGCGGATGTACGTTCAGTATCCGCTGAGCAACTTAATTTTATCTATCAGAAAATTAAAACAATTATTACACAACATTAATTAAAAATACGTGTCTACAAGACGCGTATATTCAAGGAGTAAACTAATGTCGAATAAATGTATCCCTAATTACTTACAAAATCGAGTCTGTTTAAATGTGTTAGCTAACTCGATTGATAACGCAAAAGAAATCTATGATGCCGCACAAACACATGTTGTGGTCGGCGTGTTATCAAAAAATTATGTTGATAACTCATCAGCTATTGCTGATATGAAAAAATATGCGCAGGCGATTGATAATGCGATTTCAGTTGGACTCGGTGCTGGAGATCCGAACCAATCTAAAATGGTTTCGGAAATTTCAGCAGTATTACAACCCCAGCATGTTAATCAGGTATTTACAGGCGTAGCGGCAAGTCGTGCT
This sequence comes from Orbaceae bacterium BiB, assembly GCA_036251205.1. Lineage (NCBI taxonomy): Bacteria > Pseudomonadati > Pseudomonadota > Gammaproteobacteria > Orbales > Orbaceae > Orbus > Orbus mooreae. The sequence continues at coordinate 2,865,045 of CP133958.1, forward strand.
TTGCTTGGGCAAAATGATACTGTGATTAATGGACTTATTTCACCAACTGGTAAGGTCGGGCTTGTTAAGATTTCAACCGGTCCTTTAAGTTCTAAAGCTCCAGATGGTGTTGTACCTGTCGAAACGGCTATTGAATTATTAAAAGATATGGGGGGAAGTTCAGTAAAATATTTCCCAATGGGGGGATTAAAGCATAAAGATGAATTTGCGTATGTAGCAAAATGTTGTGCTGAACTCGATTTTTATCTAGAGCCAACTGGGGGAATTGATCTCAATAATTATGGGGAGATTTTACAAATAGCATTAGATGCTGGAGTTAAAAAAATTATTCCACATATTTATAGTTCGATCATCGATCCAGTATCAGGTAAAACGAGACCTGATGATGTTAAAACACTATTAACGATAACCCAAAAATTACTGAAATAAATTGAGCTACTGATGGCATTATTTCCTTATCAGCGTCTTGCATATTTATATGATGCAATAAAAAATGAAACGTTACCTCAGCAAGAGTTAGCGAAACGTTTTGACGTGTCGGCAAGAACCATTCGGACTGATGTCATCGCACTTAATGATATATTGCAGAAATTTGGTGCTCAAATTGATTATAAGAAAAATATCGGTTATCAACTGATTATTACCGATGAAAAGCAGTACTCTTCTCTTCCTGTTCAAGGTAAACAACTCAAATCGTTACCGCGAAGTAGCCGGGAAAGAGTACTGGATCTACTTATTCACTTTTTAACCGAAACTAAATCAGTCAAAATTGATGATATTGCAGACAAATGGTTTATTAGTCGTAGCACAATTCAAAGTGATCTGATTGAAGTTAAAGATTATTTAGATAAATACGGTCTCTCTTTAGACAAAAAACCTTATCAAGGTATGCGATTAGTCGGCGAAGAGCTGGCAATCCGTTCTTGTTTAAGTGATATCTTGTGGCAATTTTATACGACTGAAGACAATCATAATATGGTTCGTTTGCAACAGATGATTATCAATAATGTTGATCTTAATTATTTGGAGCAGATATTACAAATTCAGTTCGAACATTTTAATTTAACCTTAACAGCCGAAGGGCAAGGATATCTACTTTATAGTTGTGCGGTTTCTATTGCACGTATTACACGTGGGCAAGAGCTTATTGATTATCAAACAGATTGTTTAGATAGTAATATTATCGCTGCGGCGACTAAAATAGCGAAAGGATTCACCTATTTTATTGGCTCATCACTATCTGATGCTGAATTTAATTATTTATGTGCTCAAATTGCATTTAGAGCGAGAGGCGATATTTCATCAATTTCTAATGCAATACAAGAAAATAGTAATGGTTTAATTGAACATATTTTGAGTTATATTAATCGTTATTATAACTATGATATGCGATATGATGAACGACTTAAAAATGATCTGTTTTTACATATATCTTCAATGTTATCGCGTATTCGACACCAAATTCATACAACGAATCCACTACTTAGCGAAATTAAACAGTATTATCCATTTGCCTATGATATCTCATTGTCAGCAGTGAATAATACGGAACAATACACCGCATTTAAATTAACGGAAGATGACATCAGCTATTTAGCTGTCCATATTGGCGTCGCACTTGAGCGTAATTTTAGTGCAGAGTATGAGCGCCACCCACATATTTTATTGGTTAGTGAATTAGGTAATTCCACTTTACGGATGATTGAGTTTCAGATTAAACGAGATTTTCCACAAGTTAAAATATCAAAAACTATCTCTTCTCGAGAGTATGAGCAGCTCGCGACGATCGATGAAGATTTTATTGTCACCACCACACGATTAAGTGAGAAAGATAAACCGATTGTCAAAATTGCACCTTTCCCAACCCAGTATCAATTGGAACAGTTAGGCCGATTAGCGATGATCGATCGTACTATGCCATATATTTTAGAGCGCTTTTTTGATGAACGCTTTTTTATGGTTATTGATAAACCCTTAAGTAAACAAGAGCTGTTTAAACTCGCTAGTGATAAGCTTGCAGCACAGGGGTATGTTGATGGTGACTTTTATAATTCATTGATAGAAAGAGAGGAGATCGTCTCTACATTATTAGGTGAGAATATAGCCATTCCTCATACGGTGGGATTGTTAGCTAAAAAAACAATGGTCGTGACGATTTTAGCGCCACAAGGGGTGGTTTGGGATAAAAATAAAAATGAAGTGGCTAACGTTATTTTTTTATTGGCGATTAGTAAAGATGAATATGAAGATGCGATGAGTATTTACAACCTATTTGTCAATTTCGTTAAAGAAAAATCAACCAAACGGCTACTCAATAGTCGATCTTTCGGTGAATTTCAGGCAATCGTTAAAGATAGTTTTGGTCGTATAGCCTAATAGATTATAACAGTACTATTTTCGTTATAATCTTGCTGTTATATGTGATTATAGTGAAAATCATACCGATATTTCTACAAACTCTGCCTTAAGTACCGCTGTTAATGTGTGTGGCGAGATTTCAATTTCTAGTCCACGTCGACCACCAGAGACAAACATGGTTGCAAATTGCTTAGCACTATCGTCAATCAATGTGGGTAGCTGTTTTTTCTGTCCAATAGGGCTAATTCCACCGACTAGATATCCTGTGACTTTTTGCGCTAAATGGGGATCGGCTAAAGCAATTTTTTTACAATGTAGCGCTTTAGCGGCTTTTTTTAAATCTAAATGACGCTCTACAGGAACGACACACACGGCTAGCTCTTTAATATTATCATTAAGGGTGACAACCAGTGTTTTAAAAACTTGTTCAGCGACCACGTGTAAATTGGGATCTAGTTTTTCGACGGCTTCTTTACCAAATTGAGTTTCATTGGAATCATGTTCATATTGATGAACATGAAACGTAAGCTTCAATTTCTTTAATAAATCAATGGCGGGAGTCATAAGGTAATTCCTTATTTGATAAAGAAAATAGTCGATAAAGGTAACAAATAGTAATAAAGATCAATAATGATTTAATGACATTAATGACAATACTAATAATAAAATTATCTGCCATTAACATATCAACAATATTTTTTAAAAGAAAGGTCGTAAAAAACCAAATTGCAATTATTGGTACAATAAGACGAATCTCACGTTTTAAAAAACGGAATGTTATTTTGAGCTTCTGTATAAAGTTTATTTGTAATGTCGGCTCAATAATCACAGATAAAAAGATAACATACATCGATAAATAAAATATGATGGCCAATATAGCAAGTGGGGCAGCAAGAGGCATTAAAATACTGGCAAAAATTGATAAAATAATAAAGCCTGGAATAATCAATAGCATAAACAGAGCGATCTGTGGGGCAAATTGGATAGCTCGTTGTAAGACATTATTAAGCGAAAACTGTTGGTGTGAGATGACATAAATAAGCGATAATATCCCACTCATTAAAATGATATTATTAATAAAAAATATCATACTGGCTTGCATCAAATAGTTCATTGCTGCTGAAACAAGCTGCTGTTGTTGCTGCTCACTCAGCGCAAGTAGTGTTTTAGATAATCCATCAGCCGTTAATCCACCATAAGTCTCGATAGTTTGTTGCAGTAACGACTGGATTTGACTAATCGATTCAATATTTGGATAAAGAATGGCAGAGATGATTTGATTGACGATCGATAAAACCAAAACCATAATAAAGATAATCGCAATATTATTACTCATAAAATTGCGGGCGTCAGATAATATCGAAGAGAACGACAACAAAATAAACTCCTTACGTTAGATAAATTAGGTACCCACTTAAGGGTACCCAATAGATTATTGTAATAATGAAATATCAGCGACTTGTAAAAATAAACTTTGTAATTTATTTAATAAAGCGAGTCGGTTTAATCTTAGCTCTTCATCATCAGCCATAACCATGACTGAAGTAAAGAAGGCATCAACAGGCTCTTTCAATGTAGCGAGTTCTGCTAATGCTTCTTGATAACGGCCTTGCTTAAAGTATGGTTCAAGTTTATCGGTTAAAATGGCAATTTGTTTAGCAAGTGTACCTTCAGGGCCCTCTTCTAATAGTGCCGCATTAACTTTTTCAGGAATTGCCACGCCAGCTTTCGATAAAATATTAGCCACACGTTTATTCGCTTCAGCTAGTGAAGATGCTGCAGGTAGCGTTCTAAAATGCGTTACTGCTTTAACTCTGGCATCAAAATCAGCCGGTTTTGTTGGATTACGTGCTAATACTGATTGAATGGTATCAATCGCAAAGCCTTGTTCTTGATACCATGCGCGGAAACGACCTTGCATAAAACTTACAATATCATCAATCACCGCTTTATTAGTCAGTTTGTCACCATAAAGTGACGTTGCATATTGGGCAAGTTCAACCAAATCAAGTGGGAGTGATTTCTCAACAATAATACGTAATACCCCAATTGCAGCACGACGTAATGCAAATGGGTCTTTATCGCCTTTTGGATTTTGTCCAATACCAAAAATACCGGCTAAAGTATCGAGTTTTTCTGCAATAGAAACAGCGCTAGCGGTTAGGTTACCGGGTAACTCATCACCAGCAAAACGTGGTTTGTACTGCTGCTCAATAGCCATGGCTACGTCGATATGTTCACCATCTTTAATAGCAAGGTAACGACCCATAATCCCTTGTGTTTCAGGGAATTCAAATACAGTATTCGTCACTAAATCACACTTCGCTAATCGGCCAGCTCGTTTGGCATGCTGAGCATTAGCGCCGATTTGCTCTGCAATATAGCCTGATAGCGCTTCTAAACGTAATGCTTTCTCTTTCACGGTACCGAGTTGTTGTTGGAACAATACGGTTTCTAAGCGAGCTAGTCGAGCTTCTAAAGGCTGTTTTAAATCAGTTTTATAGAAAAATTCAGCATCTGCAAGACGAGGACGTACTACTTTTTCATTACCAGAAATAACAACCTGTGGATCTTTTGATTCAATGTTGGCAACAAAGATAAAATTCGGTAGTAACTTACCTTGTTTATCATAAACTGGGAAATATTTTTGATCGCCTTTCATGGTATAGACTAAAGCTTCAGCAGGGACATCTAAAAATTTTTCTTCAAATTTTGCGGTTAAAACTACCGGCCATTCAACTAATGACGCGACTTCTTCCAGTAGACTGTCAGTTAAATCAGCTTTACCTGCTAGCTTTTCAGCCGCAAGCTCAGCTTGCTGCTTGATCATCGTTTTACGTCTGTTGTGATCGGCAATAACTTTACCACGTTGTTCTAAAATTTCTGGATATTGATCGGCATTATCAATGGTAAACTCTTGTTCACCCATAAAGCGGTGACCACGAATAATACGATCTGATTCAATATCTAAAATAGAACCAGGAACTAAATCTGTACCATAAAGCATTGTGACTGTATGGCTAGGGCGAATAAACTCAACTTTTTTAGCTGCCCAGCGCATTGGTTTTGGAATTGGTAATTTAGCAAGTGCTGTTTTAACCATATCACATAATAGATTTACGACAGGTTGACCTTGTTGATTAAGCGTATAGGAAAGCCATTCACCTTTATCGGTCTGTACGCGTTCGGCTTGCTCTACCGTAATACCACAACCACGAGCCCAGCCTTCGGCAGCTTTAGTTGGTTTACCTGTTGCATCAAATGCAGCGCTAACTGCAGGCCCGCGTTTTACAATTTGCGTATCAGGTTGTGTATCGCTAAGGTTTAATACTTTTAATGCTAAGCGACGCGGTGATGCATACCATAGGACTTCGCCGTGCTCTAAATTTGCATTATCTAATTGTTCAATAAAATTAGCAGCAAAACTTTCTGCAAATATTCGGAGAGATTTTGGTGGTAGCTCTTCAGTACCTAATTCCACTAAAAATGTTTTTTGCATGATGTTGTCTCCTTACTTTGATGCAGTTTGCTTGTTACACATCGGGAATCCTAACGCTTCACGGGACGCGTAATAGGCTTCAGCTACCATCTTAGTTAGTGTACGAATTCGTAAGATATAACGTTGACGTTCAGTGACCGAAATAGCTTTGCGTGCATCAAGTAAGTTAAAACAGTGTGCTGCTTTTAAAATACGTTCATAAGCCGGTAAGGGTAACGGTTTCTCCAACTCTAACAAGTAACGCGCCTCTTTTTCATGTTGTTCAAAACAGTAGAATAAGAAATCAGTATTAGCGTATTCAAAGTTATAGGTAGATTGTTCAACTTCATTTTGATGAAAAACATCACCATATGTCGTTTTACCAAAGACACCATCACTCCAGACGAGGTCATAAACACTATCGACCCCTTGAATATACATCGCTAGTCGCTCAAGACCGTAAGTAATTTCACCAGTAACAGGGTTACACTCCAGCCCACCGACTTGTTGGAAATAGGTAAACTGTGTTACTTCCATACCGTTTAACCAAATTTCCCAACCGAGTCCCCAAGCACCTAAAGTTGGATTTTCCCAGTTATCTTCCACAAAGCGAATATCGTTAACGGTCGGATCAAGTCCAAGTTCTTTAAGAGAACCTAAGTAGAGTTCCTGAATATTATCAGGAGATGGTTTTAAGATAACTTGAAACTGATAGTAATGTTGTAGCCTATTAGGGTTATCACCATATCGACCATCAGTTGGACGACGTGACGGCTGTACATAAGCGGCATTAATTGGCTCAGGTCCTAGCGCTCTAAGACAGGTCATTGGATGTGAGGTACCAGCGCCCACTTCCATATCGAGCGGTTGAATGACAGTACATCCTTGATTGGCCCAATAGTCTTGTAGTGTGAGGATCAAGCCTTGAAAGGTTTTTACATTAAACTTTTGCATGATGTTATCTTTTATTAGGTTATGTAAGATGAGTAAAATAATCTATTATTTTATACTGTTTATTAATCATTGGGGAAGTGTTAATCTTAAAAGATTACAATTTAAATTGAAAAAAAAGCAATAATAAAAAGGAAATAGCTTGGTGGCTAACAATATTATCCGTTGCGGATGGGTCTCAAATGACCCTTTATATATAAATTATCATGATAACGAATGGGGTAAACCTCAGCATAATAGTTTAGCGTTATTTGAGAAAATTTGTCTTGAAGGGCAACAAGCTGGCTTATCTTGGATAACGGTGCTAAAAAAACGTGATGAATATCGCCGCTGTTTTTTCAATTTTGATCCCCAAAAAATTATTTTGATGACTGATGAGGATATTGCACGACTAATGCAAAATACTGGCTTAATTCGTAATCGCCTCAAACTATATGCAATTATTAAAAATGCACAAGCTTATTTAGCGATGCAAGCACAAGGTCAGGATTTTGCGCAGTTCATCTGGTCTTTTGTTGATGGTCAGCCGATAGTTAACCATTATTCAGCATTAGATCAAGTTCCTACCAGTAACAACATTTCAGATAATCTCTCAAAAGCGCTCAAAAAGAGAGGGTTTACCTTTGTGGGAACAACCATCTGTTATGCTTTTATGCAATCGATGGGGTTAGTTAATGACCATTTGGTTGACTGTTTTTGCCGAACGGAGAATAGATAATGAAAATTGGTGAATTAGCAAAAGAAGCTGGCTGTAAGACTGAAACGATCCGATTTTATGAAAAAATTGGCCTCTTTCCTGAAGCAGAACGGACTGAGAGTAACTATCGAATTTATGGTAAAAAACATTTAGAACGGTTAATTTTTATCCGTAATTGTCGTGCGCTTGAAATGAGTCATGATGAGATTAGGACATTAATCTCTATCATTGAGCAACCAGCGGGGAAGACAGAGCATCATAATGCCCATACGTTACTAGAAAGTCATTTACATCACATTGATGAACGGATTGCCGAGCTTAAGGCATTGCGTTTACAGTTATTAAAATTGCAAAGTAATTGCCAGCCTTGTGATGATAATTGTAGTATTTTGCAAGGTTTAGCCGATATGGATGTGCCGGTTAAAGCCGTTAAAAGTCATATCTAGTTTTTCACTATAATAACACATTGCAGCAATTTTATAACGAAAGTGTGCATATGCTAATTAGTAGCATATGCACATAATATCCATTTTAGATGTTAGCTTTTTTTACTGGTTGCCAACCGGTTCTTGCTAGTGGCCAAAGCCCTGTCAATGCACCAAGTACTGCAACAAACGCAATATAAAGACCCGCACCCATATAGAAATATTCACCCAAAATATGTTCAGGGCTGAGTAAATATGCTGTTAATGGTGGTGTAATCGCACTAAATAGTGCATACGCTAAGTTATAGGAAAAAGATAAACCTGAATAACGAATGGCTGGTGGAAATGCACGTGTACCGACAATTGGCGTCGTCGCAATAGCGCCAGTAAATAAGCCAAATAATCCATAATTAAAATAGAGTGTTGATAGCTCCATATTGATACTTAGTGAGGCATAAAAGTATAAACTTGTAATAGCCAGTCCGCCCCAAGCAATCAGCATATTTTTCGCGGTACCAATTTTATCTTCTAACCAACCAAATAAAATACAACCAATCGTTAACATTAAAGCTACGATACAACCTGCGATACGAAAATCAGTCTCTGGAATTTTATAAATACCACCCAGTATTTTCCCTGGGGTAATCAATACACCAACCATAATGGTGGTTGATAGCGACCAAGTGACTAAAGCAACAAGTAAACAGGCCATTTTATGTTCTTTGATTACCGCAACAACGGGAATGTTTTTTTCTAGAGCTTTACGTGCGGCTAACTCTTTAAAGATCGGTGTTTCAGATAAGAAACGGCGTAAATAGACAGAAATAATCCCAAATACCCCACCGATAATAAACGGAATACGCCAAGCGTAATCTAGTACTTCTTTATCAGTAAAAAAGAGTTTAACAATAATTGTAACAATAAAACCAAGTAATATTCCGCCAGTAATACCAGAAGTTAGCACTCCGATACCTAAACCATAACGATTTTTAGGGGTATGCTCAGCAATAAATACCCATGCTCCCGGCATTTCGCCACCAATCGCAGCACCTTGTAGCATACGCATTAATAACAATAAAATCGGGGATAATATGCCAAAGGATCCAAGCGTTTCATAGGTCGGTAAAATACCAATAATAAACGTAGGCAGTGCCATTAATGCCACACTAAGCGTAAACATCTGTTTACGTCCAAATTTATCACCAAAGTGTGCCATAATAATTCCACCCACCGGGCGAATTAAATAACCTGCCGCAAAAATTCCCCAGGCAAACATCTCTCTGGTAAATTCACTTAATGAAGACGGGAAAAAAAGTGGTGCAACGATTAAATCAACATACAATGCGTAAATAACAAAATCATAAAACTCAAGTGTACCACCGAGCGAAGAAAGTCCTAATGTTTTAAAATCTTTCTTATTCAATGGACGGGCGCTCGGTGCCCATTCGGCAGACATATCTGATTGACTCATGAAAATACCTTATTTATTTTTATCTTATTTAATTAGCTTACTCCTGCTTAATTAAAGTCGATAGTCGATACATTATAATGATAAAAATCTTATATAAAAGAAGACTAAAAGCAGGATAAGGACGGTAATTATGTCATAAAAAAATCAGTTACTATAGAGCGCAAATAAAATTCTAATATTATAAAATTTACTATAACTGATTTTTATAGCCATGATATGATTAGGCATGGTTGATAAATAAGTAAGTCAATATGGTTTTAGATACAATTGTGGCACAAGCGACACCACCGGGACGCGGTGGCGTTGGTATTTTGCGTATATCTGGTAAACAGGCTAAGGTTGTAGCAGAGGCGATTTTAGGTAAAACGCCCAAAGCGCGTTACGCTGAATATTTACCTTTTTTAGACGAAGATGGAACAGTACTTGATCAGGGTATTGCACTTTTTTTCCCGAATCCTCACTCATTTACAGGTGAAGATGTGCTTGAGTTACAAGGGCACGGCGGGCCAGTGATATTAGATCTGTTATTAAAACGTATTTTAATGCTGCCCCATGTTCGTATTGCTCGGCCTGGTGAATTTTCAGAGCGTGCTTTTTTAAATGATAAATTGGATTTAGCTCAGGCAGAAGCGATTGCTGATTTAATTGATGCAAGCTCAGAGCAAGCAGCGAAATCGGCGATGTCATCACTACAAGGTATGTTTTCAAACAAAGTTAACCATTTAGTTAGTCTATTAATTAATTTAAGAATTTTTGTTGAAGCTGCAATTGATTTTCCTGAAGAGGAGATCGATTTTTTATCTGACGGAAAAATAGAAGATCAGCTTAATGACGTTATTGAACAATTAGACGATGTGCGTAAAGAAGCAAAGCAGGGATCATTATTACGTGAAGGTATGAAAGTCGTTATTGCTGGTCGACCAAATGCCGGTAAATCAAGTTTGCTCAATGCCTTGGCTGGACGAGAAGCCGCAATTGTTACTGATATTGCAGGGACTACTCGTGATGTGTTACGCGAACATATTCATATTGATGGCATGCCTCTACACATTATTGATACAGCAGGATTGAGGGAAGCCACTGACGAAGTTGAACGTATTGGTATTGCCAGAGCATGGTCTGAAATAGAGCAGGCTGATCGTGTATTGTTTATGGTTGATGGAACGACAACCGATGAGATCAACCCGACAAACTTATGGCCAGAATTTATGCAGCGATTACCGAGTAATGTGCCTGTAACGGTGGTGCGGAATAAGGCCGATCTGACTGGGGAGTCGCTTGGTTATAGTGAAGTCAATAATTATGCTTTGATTCGTTTATCAGCGAGAACAGGAGAAGGGGTTGAATTACTCCGAGATCACTTAAAAGAGACGATGGGCTTTTCAACTACTGGGGAAGGTGGCTTTTTAGCGCGTCGTCGTCATTTACAAGCATTAGAAACAGCGGCTACCCACTTGGCGCAAGGTAAAGAACAATTAACGATTTACCATGCAGGAGAGCTATTAGCGGAAGAGCTTCGTCTAGCTCAAGAGGCATTAAGTGAGATTACTGGTGCATTTACTTCTGATGATCTGTTAGGAAAAATCTTTGGTTCATTTTGTATCGGTAAGTAATACGATTGATTTTAGTTGAGACTAAATGCATTATCTTCAAATAGTCATCATCTATTCTTGGACTTAATTGACTACTATTTTTAGTCCACTTTTTTCAGTGGGCTATTGTTTTATCCTTAACGCTATTGCTTTTTGCTATAACGATATGAATGTTTAAAAGGTTATCACTGTTTTTAAACCTAATACAAAGGCATCGGATGTTTCGGATAGACCGCCAGAGTTGTGCCAATATTGTAAATCGGGTTGAATCTCTAACCAAGATGTTACCCTGAAACGATAATAGAACTCCATATTTAAAGCACTTGACGGAACAGGGCTATATAATGGATCGTTATAGTCCGTTATATTGAGTTGCTCATTTTGCAGCTGCTGTTTTTTAATGTAGTGATCACTTAAGTCGGTATAAGAGATCCCTATGCCGATCCAATCTTCAGGTCTTGCATCCAATAGTCCTCGATAACGTAATGAGCCCGAGATGACGTACTTCATAAAATTAGTTCGTTCATCATGATAGCTACCACTAATGGCAAGACTTAAACCGCGATTAGGATCATTTGCATGTTGTGTCAGTTGTTGGTTAAAACCGGCATACATAAACCACGTATTATTGTATGATCGATCTTTATAGAGATCGTGTTGTTTGGCATTTGTGTATAACACACCAATATTATAGACGCCGGGTAAATCATTAACAAAGGTACGTGTTTCGACTTCGAATGGCAGTAAAAAACCTTTGCTACCTTTTGTTGACCAACTCCAAGCATGGCTTCGATCTGTTGCGCGTGAATTTTGCTCCATAATACCTGTTTTTAGGGTAACTTCTGGCGTTATTTTATAACTTAGCGTTGTGCCCCATGTATGAATATTCCAATTACTCCAGGTTAGTGAGTTTGCCGATTTCCCTCCACACAACGTTCGAATTTGGAAATCACATGGAATAATTTGATCAAACTCTTGAACTTTATTCATCATACCAATTCGCCAAGTCATACGCCGATCATCAAAGCTGCGCGCAAAAGTTAACCAACCTAAACGTGTCACTGAGCCACCACCCGAACTTTCCTGAGTTTGATCGGTACCTGATACTCGGGGATCTTGAATGCGTTTAACCGTTAAATCATCATTATGGTTACGATTCACGATATTACCTTCGATACGTGCATCAGCAATTCCTGTCCAGCGTTCAAGGTCTTGATTAAAGGTAAAAGCAAATTGATCAATATAAGCGACATGGTTGTCCGTATTATATCCCCCACCGATATTTGATGCAGCTTGGCTAAGATAGTTAGAACTAAATGTAAAACCATTCTCGGCAAGAATCGGTCTAATCCCTAACATATCACCAAATAACCCTTTAGGTGCAGGCTCAAAACCGAGTACCGTACCATTCCAACTGTTATTATCGGCCATTGCAGGTAGCGCTAAAAATAGCGATAAGAGTATAATTTTTTTATTCATAAAGTACCTTTGTATTAACAATTACATGATTAAAGTTGATATTTTTATCAACTCGATTCCGAATTGTTTTAAATTTGGGATAAGTTGGTAATGCTATTTTTAAGATTACTGCACTTTTTTGCCCATAAAAAAACCTGAATAACATCACCCATTGACTGAGTGAGATTATTCAGGTTCATGCCTAGTGTTATCTAGTAACACACCTATAAAAATTTGATTATTTTAATTCAGTATTTTTTTATCATATATGCGCTATATCGGTGATGAAGCATTGATAAATATTTGTGTTTAATTAACGGTATAATTCCTCATGTAATTAGATACTATGTCAAATTTATATTTTGGAAAAATTTTACTCTCTATTTTTATTAATAAACAAGATGATTTTTCTATTTTTGTGATGCAATTGTCATTAATGAAATATTATTTTTTTAAATGAATCGGTTTCAACCCAAAAATAATCTATTTTGATAAATTTCAATTATTCGATGTCCTACTGTTTTTTACACGATATGTATAATATTTATTCTGCTAGTTAGATGATATTTATTGTTTTTTTTACTTAAACGATTTGACAAAAATTCGCTAAATAGGCATGATTTATCGACTTGATATGTGATTTATTATATTGGCGAAAATACCCATAAAGTGGACACAATTGTGACGAAATGAAAAAAATAATTACCTACATACTGATGATTGTTGTTCTCTATTTTATGATCAGTAATATTGCGATTTACTATTATGCATCAAAATTAGTCGCTCTACCTAAAGCAGATACGTTAATTGTTTTAGGGGCAAGGATCACGGATAACTCATCTCAACCAGGTCACTCTTTACGGGAAAGGTTAGATCTGGCGACTGATTATTTAGTTAAAAATCCACTAACAAACGTGATTGTTTGTGGTGGTATTTTGCATGGTGAATCAGCGTCAGAAGCTAGTGTGATGCGTACTTATCTGCTAACAAAAGGGATCGCATCTGATCGTATCTATATTGAAGATCAATCCACTCGCACGGCTCATCAATTTATTTATCCTAAAAAAATGATGAAACTAGGCTCTGTCGTGGTGGTAACAAGTGACTTTCATATGTTACGTTCTATGATGCTTGCCAAACGTTCTGGCGTTGAGGATATTAGTGCATTAGTGGCAACATCACATTATGATAATCCTGACAAATTTATCGCACTATGGCGAGAGCCATTAGCACTCGCTAACTCCTTTCTATTTGATCACCCCAAATAGATCCAGGCAAATTTAAGTCAATTTTTACACTATAATCATGCTTTACATTAATATTTTAACGAAAAGTATCAAAGGTAGGGCGAATAAAATAGGTTGCTTCAAAGTCGCAAATTAGTACGATAAATCAGTGTGATTGGTTGAAATTAGTAAATATAAGCTTATATTATAATAGTGATTTTTTATTTTATTCTAGGGTATATTCCATGTCATTAGTACCAGCTTTGGAGTTAATAGGTCTCAAAAAAACTTATAGAAATGGGGTGCAAGCGTTAAAAGGCATTGACCTTACCGTCAAATCTGGTGATTTTTATGCACTACTGGGGCCAAATGGGGCTGGAAAATCCACTACGATCGGTATTATTAGTTCATTAGTAAATAAAACATCAGGTCAGGTTAAAATTTTTGGTTATGATTTAGAGTCTGATGTTGTCAATGCTAAACGGCAATTAGGATTAGTACCACAAGAGTTCAATTTTAATCCGTTTGAAACAGTCTTACAAATAGTTGTAAACCAAGGTGGTTATTATGGGTTGCCTCGTAAATTAGCGATAGCGAGAGCTGAAAAATACCTACGTATTCTTGATCTGTGGGATAAACGTAATAGTCGGGCTCGAATGTTATCGGGTGGGATGAAGCGTCGCTTAATGATTGCCAGAGCGCTAGTCCATGAGCCGAAATTATTGATTCTAGATGAACCTACCGCTGGCGTTGATATCGAGCTGCGTCGTTCAATGTGGGACTTCTTACGAGATATTAATCAGCAGGGTATTACTATTATTTTAACGACCCATTATTTAGAAGAAGCAGAAATGCTATGCCGTAATATTGGTATTATTCAAAATGGTGAGTTGATTGCCAATACATCAATGAAAAATTTACTGGCTAATGCTAAAAATGAGACGTTGATTTTTGATTATTTACCCATTGATAAAACACCAGATTTAGCTGGATACCGCTATAAAATTATAGAGCCGGGGTCGCTCGAAATTGAAATTGATAAAGTGAAAGGATTAAATCCGCTCTTTAAACTTTTTGAACAGCAACAAATTCAGATCATCAGTATGCATAATAAAGGGAATCGTCTTGAAGAACTATTCATTGATTTAGTGCGTGGTGAATTTAAAGGAGAGAGTCATGAATAGTTTATATTGGATTGCCCTTAAAAGTATTTGGCGTAAAGAGATCACCCGATTTATGCGAATTTGGGTACAAACACTGATCCCACCAGTCGTGACTATGTCGCTTTATTTCATTATTTTTGGTAATTTAATCGGTTCACGCGTTGGTGATATGGGCGGCTTTAGTTATATGCAGTTTATTGTGCCGGGTTTAATTATGATGTCGGTGATCACCAATTCATATACCAATGTCTGTTCTTCATTCTTTAGTTCTAAATTCCAACACAATATTGAAGAGTTATTAGTTGCACCAGTTCCAACTCACATCATTATTTGGGGATATGTTGGTGGTGGTGTTGCGCGAGGAGTTTTCACTGGCATATTAGTAACCATTATTTCAATGCTTTTTGTTAGTTATGATGTTCACTCTTGGGCGATGATAATTTGTACATTGCTACTGACAGCGATTCTTTTTTCATTAGCAGGTTTATTGAATGCTGTTTTTGCAAAATCATTTGATGATATTAGTATTGTTCCAACCTTTGTATTGACACCCTTAACTTATTTAGGTGGGGTATTTTACTCATTAACATTGTTACCGACTTTTTGGCAATGGGTATCAAAGCTTAACCCGATTGTCTATATGATCAATGGTTTTCGTTATGGGTTTTTAGGTGTTTCCGATGTTTCGTTAATATTCACTTTCTCAATGCTAATTCTTTTTGTGGTGGTGATGTATATCATCTGCTGGCGAATTATTGAAAGTGGCCGTGGACTACGCAGCTAATTACTAAAAATATCTTAAAATAACTCGCTAATTTTAGCTAGCAATTAGCGAGTTTTATTATCAATCTTAAGAAAATTTTAACTTTGTAGTAAGCTCAGTAAAAATAACCCCTAATGCATAAGCGCCTGCATCTGGATAACCAATACTACGTTCGCCAACTGTACCGGCTCGTCCCATTCTTGCTGCGATGAGTTTGGTTTTTTCTGCACCATCAACAGCGGCTTTAGCTCCTGCTTCAAAGGCTTCTTTTATTGAACTTGATGAATTAGCCAGCTGACTCCAGCTATCTGCACATGGCACTAAGGCATCGATTAGCGTTTTATCACCAACTACAGCCCCTCGTCCAAATGAGCGTTTACCAACGGTTTGAATACCATTTACTGCTGCTTGTAGCATATCGGCAAAGTCAGAGAGCGATAATGATTGTTTTGCAATACAGCTTTTCGCTGCTGATTTAAAGGCGAATCCCCAAATTGGACCAGATGCACCGCCACAATGTTCCATAATTACAATTGAACAGTGATCGAGAAAACTGCCAATATCTTTAGATTGAGCAATAATATCATTCCATTCTCGTTTGAGTTGCTTAAATCCTTTCGCTACGCTCATACCAAAGTCACCGTCTCCAGCGTATGAGTCAAGATCACAAAATGGTTGCTCATTTTTAATAATAATTTCACCCATTTCATGAATGAGATATTTTAAATTACCAAACGAAAAGTTATTCCCCATGACTTGGTTATTACCAATATCAGTAAGTTCAGTTTCCTGAACATCAACGATAGTCGTTGAAAATAGTAATTTTGGATCAAAATGATAATTGCTATCTTCTTTTGTGATATGTAGGGCTGGTGTTTGGCATGGAATATGTAAATACTGTTTTAATTCATTATCAAGCTTCATAATTGAAACTGATGCTCCAGCCATATCGATACTGGTCATATAGTTACCAACTAAAATTTTATCGATAGTGGTCTGTTTTGCCGCTAACTCTTGGGTGACATAATAATTTAGTACATAGAGTTCTAATAATGGTGTCGCACCAAAACCATTAATTAGTAAGGCTATTTCCTCATTTTTAGCCAGTTTTAGATCTTCACTTAACGCGTCGACCATCCGTTTTGCTAAGGCTTGTGCTGAAATAATTTTTTCTCGTTTGATACCTGGTTCACCATGAATACCAACACCATACTCCATTTCATCATCAGCTAAGCTAAACGTTGGCGTACCTTTAGCCGGGACTGTGCAAGAGTCAAATGCAAATCCGATGCTACGAACGTGGCTAGCTGCTTTATTCGCAACAGTTTTGACTTGAGCTAGTGATAAGCCAGATTCGGCAGCACTGCCTGCAATTTTATGGACTAATACTGTACCGGCAACCCCTCTACGTCCTACGGTATACAGGCTATCTTGCACGGCAATATCATCATCTACTTTGACATAATCAACCGTAATTCCATCCATTTCAGCTAAAAAAGCTGCATTTTGGAAGTTCATCATATCACCGCTGTAGTTTTTTATGATGAGGAGTGTTCCTTTATCACTTTTAGTCGATTTTATTGCTTGATATATTTGAATTTGTGATGGTGATGCAAAAACATCGCCACAAACCGCGGCATCTAGCATACCTTTACCAATAAAACCAGCATGTGCTGGTTCATGGCCGCTACCACCACCACTAATTAATGTGACTTTATTTTTATTAATATCACGCTTTTTAATGACTTTATATTTAGCCATTAATTCTAATTGTGGGTTGGCAGCCACAATACCTTGGCACATTTCTAAAACCATTGTTTCTGGCTGGTTCATTATTTTTTTCATTATGCTTAACTCCAAAATTCTTTATAGCGACTGCCCATTTTATCCGCCGCAATAATTGCCGCTTTAACTGAATCGATAGTAATTGGGAATGGCATAGCATGAATCGACTCTTCTTTAATGCAAGCTTTTTCTGCAACAGCGGTTATCTCATCATCACTAATGCTTTCAACACCTAGATCGGCAAGGCAAACAGGTAAACCAATTGATAAACAGAAATCCATCACCTGTTCAATCTCTTCTTGTGGCGCATTTTCTAAAACCAGTTGAGCAAGGGTACCGAAGGCGACCTTTTCACCATGGAAATAGTGATGCGTTGGCTCTAAAATAGTTAAACCATCATGAATGGCATGTGCGCCAGCAAGTCCGCCACTTTCAAAACCAAGTCCTGATAAGAGAATATTAGTCTCGATAATATTTTCAAGCGCTGGAGTGACGACATTATTATCACATGCTATTTTCGCTTTTTCACCATCTTTCAGTAGTGTTTCATAACAAAGCGTGGCTAATGCAAAAGCAGCTAGTGTTGGTTTGGCTCCACTACAGCTACCATTAAGAGCACCACAAGGTAATCCAGCATTAACATTTGAATAAGAACGCTGATTCGCTCTCGCTTCAAAATAGGTGGATAGCGCATCCCCCATTCCTGATACAAGAAAACGGGTAGGGGCTTTAGCGATAACGGTTGTGTCAACTAGAACAACATTTGGATTTTGTTTAAAATAGGCATAGTCGTCAAAAGCACCTTCAGGGGTATATAAGACGGCTGAGTGGCTCGTTGGTGCATCGGTTGCGGCAATAGTTGGAACGATAATCAGATTATTTCCTTCTGCAACACATTTAGCGGTATCAATGGCTTTACCACCACCTAATGCAATAATACAGTCACATTTTTGCTGCTGCGCTATTTGTTGTAAACGTTTCACTTCTTGACGAGAGCATTCTCCTGCAAAATTACTTGCCACAAAGCTGACACCAAAAGTTTTACAGGTACTATCTAACTGCGTTTTTACTCTAGCAATATCATCTTTATGAGCTATAAGTAGTGCTGATGTACCAAAGCTTTTAACAAAATAACCTAAGTTTAATAACTCATTTTCACCTTGTACATATTTTGTAGGGCAGATAAATGCTTTCCTCATGATAGTCCTCTTTTATGATTTTTGACTGTTGCTAATATTATTAGTAATAATATTTTCTAAAAGTATAGGTTTGTATTTTATTTAATTCAATGACTAAAGTTTAATATTGAGAGGTAGTGAACATTTTTACTAAAAATAACATAAAAAAAGAGCATCAACGATGCTCTAAGATTTATGATAATTTAATTATAGTTTTAATTTGTGATGATTGATGACTGTTCTGGTGCTTTTTTCTCTTTAATAAAGAACCATAATGCACATGCACCAATTATGTCAAAGATAGCTAAGGCGATAAAGAACGGACCAAAACCAATAACACCAACGAATGCACCAATAAATAGGTTAAAAATAAGTTGTCCAGTCCACGCACATGCACCCGCCATACCAACAACTGTTGCGACTTCATTTTTCTTAAATAAATCAGCACCTAAAGTAGCAGCAACGGTCGAAAGTAATTGATGGGCAAAGCCTCCTAAGCTAATTAAGAATACCGCAATATAAGGATTATCAACAATACTAACTAAACCGATTGTTGTCATAATAATTGCGCCAATAGTAAATGTAATTCTTCGCGAATTAATCAATGTAAAGCCACGTTCGTTAAAGAATTTAGCAACAAAGCCACTCGCTAGACAGCCTAAATCAGCCATTAAAAACGGTAGCCAAACAAACATTGCAATCTCTTTCAAACTAAAGTTTAGCGTTTGTACAAAGAAGATCGGGATCCAAAAGCTGATCGTTCCCCATGCAGGATCGGCAAGAAAACGTGCAATACCAATTCCCCAAAAGTTACGTTGCGATAAAATTTTTAAAATTGAAGTTTTCTCTTTAACTTGTAAAAACTTTTCTTGTCCTGATTCAATATAGTTGAGCTCTTCAGCTGAAACACGTTTTGAGTCTTTAGGATCGCGATAAAATATTAACCATGCAATCGCTGCTAAAAGTGCAAGTCCACCAGATACAACAAATGCGAACTGCCAGCTATGAAACATAATACACCAGGCAATCAGTGGTGGTGCTAACATGGCTCCAAAAGAGGTTCCCATATTAAATACACCTGTTGCGATCCCTCTCTCTTTAGCTGGAAACCAAGTGGAGGCTGTTTTTACTCCAGCGGGTATTGCTGAAGCTTCACTAAAGCCCATGATTCCACGCATAAATGCTAAACCTTGCCATGTACCAGTGAGTGCGTGCCCCATTGTTGCAAGCCCCCAAATCATTGCACAAATGGCAAAACCAAATCTTAACCCAATAGTATCAATAAAGAACCCCATAATTGGTTGACCAATTGTATAAGCTAATTGGAATGCACTAACAATCCATGAATATTGTTCATTCGTGATTCCCGTGCTTTCCATAATGGTCGGGGCTGCAACACCTAGCGCCGTCCGATCTAGATAGTTTATGATAGTTATCGCACAAACGAGTAGTATCATATACCACCTAAAATTTTTAATTTTCTTCATATTTTTCGTTCCTTTATGTTTATATTGAAAATAATTTCAATCAACTATTAATCTGGTGTTAGTCGTTCTTATGATTTTGCAAAATACTTTTCGGCATTGTTATAACAGATGTCGCTAATCATTTTGCCCACTAGATCAAAGTCGTGAGGGAGCTCACCATTTTCCATCCAATTACCGACCATATTGCAGATAATTCGACGGAAATATTCATGTCTTGTGAAGGATAGAAAGCTTCTTGAATCGGTTAGCATGCCAACAAATAGGCTTAACATTCCCATTTGTGATAGCTGCATAATTTGGCGCTCCATACCATCTTTTTGATCGTTAAACCACCAGCCTGAACCAAATTGAATTTTCCCTGCAATACCTGAACCTTGGAAATTACCAATCATGGTTGCTAAGACTTCGTTATCTCTAGGATTTAAGCAATACAAAATAGTTTTAGGCAGTTCATCGTTGGCATCAAGTGTACCGAGTAATGATGATAGCGGTTCTGCAATTGGTCTATCACCAATAGAGTCAAATCCGCTATCAGCACCAAGTAGTTTAAACATACGTTTATTATTGTTACGAATTGCCCCTAAATGTAATTGCATAACCCATTTACGCTGATGATATTCACGTCCCAACCAAACTAATACAGCGGTACTGAATTGCGCTATTTCAAGCTCACTTAACGGTTCGCCACTCATGCGTTTTGTGAATATTTCATTAAGTCGTTTTTCTGATGGGATATCGGCATAACGTAATATTTCGATACCATGATCTGAAGCTTCGCAGCCATGTTGTTCAAAATGGTCGAGTCGTTTGGTTAAAGCTGATAATAATTTTTCGAAGGAGTTGATCTCACAGTCAGTAACTTGACCTAATTGCTTGATATAATCGACAAATCCTGATAGTTCAATTTTAAAAACTTTATCTGGTCGCCAACTTGGTCGAACACGTGTTTTACAGCTTGGATCTGCTGCAATTTGTTGGTGATATTCTAAAGAGTCAATCGGATCATCTGTGGTACCAACTGCTTTAACATTCATCTGATTGAGAATGCCACGAGTTGAAAATTCTGGTGTCGCTAATAATTCGTTAGCTTGATGCCAAATTTTCTCTGCTGAATCAGGATTAAATAACGTATCTTTAATGCCAAAAGGTCTACGTAACTCTAAGTGAGTCCAATGATAGATTGGATTACCTAATGTTAGGGGAACCGTTTTAGCCCATACTTGATATTTTTCATAATCAGATGCATTACCCGTAATGAATTTTTCATCAACGCCAGCGGTTCTCAATACTCGCCATTTATAATGATCACCCGCTAACCAAATCTCGGCTAAATTGCGAAAATTTTTATTTTCGGCAATATCTTTTGTTGGTAAGTGGCAGTGATAATCATATATTGGTTGCTGCTCTGCATAATCGAAATAGAGACGTTGTGCTGCATTGGTTTGCAATAAAAAGTTATCATCTAAAAATTTTTTCATTGTTATATTCCAGTATTAGGCAATTATATTTTTTACGGTTTGTTTAGCACCATGTTTCATTAAAGAGAGGTAATGCGCTGCAACGGTCTGTTTAAATTGTGGATTATTAGGTAAATCGGCACCAAAAACCGTTGTTAATGCTAATAAATTATCAACGCGTTCTTGACCATCTTTAGTTGTGCTAACAATATTTTTTAGCTGTTCAGCCATTGGATCCCTGACATCAATTGTTTGCCCTGAATCGTCGATGCCACCCACATAACGCATCCATCCTGCAACACCTAGCGCTAATAATGAGTAATCAGAGCCATTTTTGATATGGAAACGGATGGAATCTAGCATACGCTGTGGTAATTTCTGTGTCCCGTCCATCGCGATTTGCCAAGTCTTGTGTTTTAATGAAGGATTCGTAAAACGCTCAATTAATTTGTCGGCATATTGCTGTAGATTTACATGACCTGGTACATGTAATGTTGGGGCTTGTTGCTTCATCATGAGCTGTGCGGTTGCTTTTCGATAGTATTCATCAGCCATACAATCATTGATATGTTGGTAACCAGCTAGGTAGCCAAGGTAGGCTAGAAACGAGTGACTACCATTTAGCATACGTAGTTTCATCTCTTCATATGGCACAACATCGCTTACAAATTCAGCTCCGACTTCATTCCAATTGGGTCTACCTGTGACAAAGTTATCCTCAATAACCCACTGAATAAAAGGTTCACAAGCAATACCACAAGGATCATACATGCCACCTAAAACTTGCTGAATTTCATCAAGAGTTTCATTGGTTGCTGCTGGAACAATACGATCGACCATCGTACAAGGGAAAGTCGTATTATTTTCGATCCACTCGGCTAATTTTTTATCCCGAGCTTGTGCTAAGCCCAAAATAGCCATTTTAAGCATTAAGCCATTTTCAGGAATGTTATCACATGAAAGTGCTGTAAATGATGGAACTCCTTTCGCCATTCTGCGTGCGAGAGCTTCAACAATAACCCCAGGTGCTGATTGTGGTTGAGTTGGATTAGCAAGATCAGCTTTAATTAATGCATTATTGAGATCTAAACCCGCACCACCAGGTAAAATGCAGTAGCCTTTTTCTGTAACGGTTAATGAAACAATTTCAACAATCGGATCAGCCATTTTTTGTAAAATAGTTTCAATGCCATCTGTAGGGGCGAGTAAAGACTCTTTTACACTACCAATAATAAAGGCTTCTTGGCTAGTCGCACCTTTTTCTAAAACAGTATAAAGATGATTTTGTTTACGAATATCTTCTATTAATTGTTCACCGCCGACAATATTAACCTCACAAATCGCCCAATCACTTTTACCCGTTTTTAATAGTCGATCGGTAAAAAGTGCTTGATGAGCACGGTGAAAAGCGCCAAATCCAAGATGAACAATGCGCGCTTTCATCGCTGTTCTATCATAATCTGGGGTATTTTTTACGTATGGGGGTAAATTTGACATATTTAACATAGATATCACCGTATATTTAAAATCATTGGATTATGTGGTTGAACATATTTTCATTTATATGATAAATATTCATCTTATTTTTTTATAATGTGTGACTTGGATCACGTAAATTGGTTTATTTATATTTAAATTTTGACATTGCTCATGTTATGACATTAAATATTGGTATGCCAATTTTCAAATAATAAGATAGAAAGTTATAAAAAGCGCTGTAAGATGAAATAATTCGCGTATAATTACTAATAAATTAGTTAATTTTTATAAAAGGTTATTGCAATGTTACCGTCAAATCGGCTGTATCAAGAAATTGGCAACCAGTTAAAGTTTTTACTCAAAAGTGGTACTTATAAGGTTGGTGATCGGTTGCCGCCAGAGAGAGATATCGCAGAAACATATAGTGTGAGTCGAACTGTCGTTCGAGAAGCATTAATTATGTTAGAGCTTGAAAATCTTGTTGATGTGAAAAAAGGTTCTGGTGTTTATGTTGTTGCTTTGCCAACAGATGAATTATCGGAAAGTGATAAAAAATTAGAAGAAGAAGATTTTGGTCCTTTTGAACTATTACAAGCAAGACAACTGATTGAAAGTAATATTGCCGCTTTTGCTGCTTCACAGATCGTGAAATCGGATATTGTGCAGTTAAGGGCAATGTTAGAACAAGAGCGTCGCGATTTAGCTGAAAATATTTTAAGTGATTATCATGCTGATGAAATGTTCCATATAGCGATTGCTAAAGCGACAAAAAATAGCGTACTTGAAAATTTATTAAATGATTTATGGCAGAAGCGTCATGCCAGTAAAATGTGGGATAAATTGCATAGTCGAATTCAAGATCATAGCTATCGTAAAAAATGGCTCGATGATCATGAAAAAATATTACAGGCGTTACAAATTAAAGATCCCGCTGCCGCTCGCCAAGCAATGTGGCAGCATTTGGAAAATGTGAAACAGACTTTGATGACTGTTTCTGATAGTGAAGATCCTGACTTTGATGGTTATTTATTTGAATCTATCCCAGTTGCTATTGTTAGCCGATAGATTGTAGCAATAATCTTAGCATTGTTTGTCTTCAATATTTATAACAACACAAGCGTTACATAAAGGAGATTTATATGGAACAAACAATGCGTTGGTTCGGGCCTAATGATCCCGTATCATTAGATGATATACGACAATCTGGAGCCACAGGAATTGTGACTGCGCTTCACCATATTCCAAATGGTGAGGTTTGGCCAATTGAAGAGATTCAAAAACGTAAAAAAATCATTGAAGATAAAGGTCTAACATGGTCTGTTGTTGAAAGTATTCCGGTTCATGAAGAGATCAAAACTCATTCAGGTAATTACGATAAACATATCGCTAACTATCAACAATCCATCCGTAATCTAGCTGCTTGTGGTATTGATACCGTTTGTTATAACTTTATGCCAGTGCTTGATTGGACTCGAACTGACCTATCTTATGAATTACCAGACGGCTCAAGAGCGTTACGCTTTGATCAAATCGAGTTTGCTGCTTTTGATATTTTTATTTTACAACGACCTAATGCGGAAAAAGATTATTCGGCATCCGATATTGCAGAAGCAAAAAAATATTATGAAACAGCAAGTCAGGAGCAAAAAGATCGATTAGTAAAAAATATTATAGCGGGTTTACCAGGTGCTGAAGAAGGCTATACATTAGCCCAATTTAGAGATCATTTAGCGACTTATGATGGAATTAATAAAGCGAAACTACGTGAAAATTTTGCTTATTTTTTGAAGGCGATCGTTAAAGTTGCAGAAGAAGTCGGGGTTGTGTTAAGTGTTCACCCTGATGATCCACCGCGTCCAATTTTAGGTTTACCACGTATTGTCTCAACAATTGATGATATGCAGTGGCTTAAAGAGACTGTGGATAGTATTCATAATGGTTTTTGTTTCTGTACCGGATCTTATGGTGTTCGCGAAGATAATGATTTAGCTACAATGGCAGCTAAGTTTTCTGACCGAGTTCACTTTGTACACTTACGTGCAACCGTGCGTGAAGGTAATCCACTATCATTCCATGAAGGTGATCACTTAGCTGGTGACGTTGATATGTATGCGGTTATCAAAGCGCTAGTTACTGAGGAAGAGCGCCGTAAAAAACTAGGTATAAAGCGCGCAATTCCAGTCCGTCCGGATCACGGTCATCAAATGCTTGATGATTTGAAGAAAAAGACGAATCCAGGTTATTCTGCAATTGGTCGTCTGCGTGGTTTAGCTGAAATTCGTGGTGTAGAGTACGCTATTCGTAAGGCCTTTTTTGAATAGGTAACTCTATTTTGTGTGATTGATATTGCTGAGTATTTTGCTGGCAATATCAATCATTTTAATCAGCGCCTTATTATTCAACTACCATGTTTTACATTATTTTTATTCATCACTCTTATTGATATCTTGCTGTTCATTGTCATGTCTATGAGCACGTTTATGGTGATGATGCTTACCATGACGATGGTGATGACCCCGTTTATTTTCATCGCATCGTTTATGTCTACAAGACTCAGACTCTTCATCTTGTTCAGAAAATAATTTTAGTGATGAGGTTAACTTTTCAAGTAAATTAGATAAATTATCAATCTCTGTTTCATTAAAATCGTTGAAAACATCATTGATAAAACGTGATTTTTCTAATTTTGACGCTTCGATTTTCTCACTACCCGCTTCAGTTAAAAAAATCTTAAATGATCGTTTATCATTTTCATCTTGAGTTTTAGTAATAAAACCACGATGTTCCAATTTTTGGACTAATTCACTCATCGATGATGGCTTAACATCTAATTTTTCGGCCAATTCACGTTGCGTTATTCCATTTTGTTGATGCTCTTGTAATAGCGCAAATAGGCGTCCCTTGCCTCGTACTGAATCTTTATTTTGATGCTTATTACGACGAAGTAGATTAAAGCTATAATGTAAGTTATCTATAATATTGAGTTTGTTTTGCATAATATTCCTATAATAATTGATATGGTTATTTAATTAGGTACCGAACTAAATGCTAGTATAATAGTAATTTATTAAATTGCAATATATTTAGGTACCTAATTACTTTTTCAATAAGGTTTTAGCTATTACATTTTCCTATAGAATAAATTAACCATTTGATTTAATTGGTAAAAATAGCCTTAATAATGAGACTATTTTTTAGTAATGAGAGTGAGAAACACAGATAGAGGTATTGTTACAGTACGTTTAAATGTATTGATTTTACAAAGTGTATGACGAAATTTGTATGATTAGGCTTTAAAACTATGTAGTCGGTTCATTGCAATATTCAAACCCTCTTTTACAAAGAGTTCAGTACAGCGAACAGATTCATCAATAGCTTGAGCAATTAATATTTGTTCTGATTGAGACGGTTTATTGAGTACAAATCCGACAACTTTACTTTTATCGCCGGGATGACCAATACCAATACGTAATCGATAAAAATTGGCGTTATTTCCTAATTTGCTAATGATATCTTTTAAACCATTATGCCCGCCATGACTACCACCTAATTTAAGTTTAGCGATGCCAGGATTAAGATCTAGTTCATCATGAGCGACCAAAATTTCTTCTGGCTTGATTTGATAAAAGGTTGCCATCGCTTGCACGGCTTTGCCACTTAAATTCATAAAGGTTGTAGGTACTAATAAACGAATATCTTGTCCATCAATATTGATTCGGGCTGTATAACCAAAAAATTTTGCTTCATTTTTAAGTGATTGGTTAAAACGTTCAGCAAGTTGATCCACATACCAAGCTCCCGCATTATGGCGAGTTGCTGCATATTCGGCACCTGGGTTGGCAAGTCCAACAATTAATTTTATTGTCGTCATAATATTTTAAGCTATTAAAAAACCGATGAATATACCATCGGTTTTTAATTAGTGATTTTACCTATTAGTAATGAAACATAGCAGAAATAGACTCTTCATTACTGATTCGTCTAATCGCTTCAGCAAGCATTCCTGATAATGTTAGCTGGCGAACATTTTTTAAGGCTCTAACTTGCGGCGTAAGTGGAATAGTATCACATACGACAATTTCATCAATTTTTGAATGCTTGATATTCTCAACTGCTTTACCAGAGAAAATCGGATGAGTTGCATAAGCAAATACGCGTTTAGCACCACGCGCTTTTAGTGCTTCAGCCGCTTTACATAAAGTACCTGCTGTATCAATCATATCATCGACTAAAATACAGTCACGACCGGCAACATCACCAATGATATTCATCACTTCAGCTTCATTAGCGCGTTGGCGACGTTTATCAATAATAGCCATATCGGTATCGTTAAGTAATTTAGCGATCGCTCTAGCACGAACAACACCACCAATATCTGGAGATACAACAATTGGGTGTTCAAAGTTTTGCTGTAGCATGTCTTCTAAAATAATTGGGCTACCAAAAACGTTATCAACAGGAACATCAAAGAAACCTTGAATTTGTTCAGCATGAAGATCTACAGTTAATACTCTATCTACTCCGACTGTTGACAAAAAGTCTGCGACGACTTTAGCCGTAATTGGTACACGAGCTGAACGTACTCGACGATCTTGTCTTGCATAACCAAAATAAGGAATTACTGCTGTAATACGACCCGCTGATGCTCGGCGCATCGCGTCAATCATAACCAGTAGTTCCATTAGATTATCATTAGTTGGAGCACATGTTGATTGAATGATAAAAACATCCTCACCACGGACATTTTCATTGATTTGAACGTTGACTTCTCCATCACTAAAACGACTAACTACAATATCGCCAAGCGATGTATAAAGGCGATTTGCAATATGTTTTGCTAGTTCGGGTGTTGCATTTCCAGCGAAAAGCTTCATGTCAGGCACGAGTTAAACCTCAAGCATGTATAATGATTACTTATTAGTAATCAGTTAAATCGGGGCTACAATTATATAATTAATTAGGGATATTCCTCAACTATAATGTGGAAATTTATTATAACAAAATAATTTTATTCAAGATTATTTTTATAGCCGATGAGCATCTCGCGTTTTTTACCATAACCTGTTCGTTTTTTAACCGTGAATCCAGCATTGATCAAATTACGTTTTACCTGTCCTGCTGCTGTAAATGTGGCAAATGTACCATTAGTGGCCGTAATTGGAAACAGGGAACTAAATAATTCGCTTGACCACATCTCTGCATTTTTAGCAGGTGAGAAACCATCAAAAAACCACGCATCAATTATCATGTTAAGCGACGATAATGTATTTGCAAATTGGTGAATGTCTAGAAATAATATAGTGAGGGAAACATCACCAAATAATGTTTTGGCGCTAGGCCAACGGCTCTGGAGCTGTTTAGCAAGATTTAATAAATGCGTATCACGAAGAATTGTTTCGTGAATTTCTTTAAGCTCATTTAAAGTGAGCGGATATTTTTCACAGCTCACAAACTGTAAATTTTTTAAGATGTGATTCGGGTATTGTTGTCTAAATTGCATAAATTGTTGCCAAACAATTAAAAAATTGAGCCCAGATCCAAATCCCGTTTCACCAATTGTAAATACTGATTGAGTATGCGCTAAGAAGCGTTCATTAAGGTTATTACCTTCAATAAATACATACATTGTCTCGGCAATCGCGCCATCGTCATTAAAGTATACATCATCAAAATGAACTGATACTGGCGTACTATGGTCTTTCCAAACAATATTGTTGCTATTCATTTATCTGTTTCTCAAATTCACATAGTTGCATATAATACTCTACAATAATTTGAGAGGTAAATTATGCTTTTTCTATTTAGAATCATTATTGGTGCTATTCTAGCCATTTTAGTCTGTGTGTTTGGGGTGATTTTTTGTTTATTTAATCCACGTAATCCAAAAAATGTGGCGCGATTCGCTCATATTTTTGGTCGAGTATTTACGCCACTGTTTGGTATTAAAGTGATTACACGTGAATGTGCGACAATCAAAAATTCGGGTAGCCATGTGTTTATTGCCAATCACCAAAATAATTATGACATATTAGTCGCTGGGCAAGTAGTGCAATATGGTACGGTAACGATTGGTAAAAAAAGCTTAGTCTGGGTCCCTTTTTTTGGCCCTCTATATTGGCTAACGGGCAATATCTTACTCGATCGCGATAATAAATCTAAGGCGCGAGATACGTTAGGTCAAGTAGTGAATGAAATTCAAAAGAAAGATCTTTCGGTCTGGATGTTCCCAGAAGGTACGCGTAGTCGGGGGCGTGGATTACTGCCATTTAAAACGGGAGCCTTTAGAACGGCCATTGCTGCTGGTGTACCGATTGTACCAATTTGTGTCTCAAATACTAATACTATCCGCTTAAACCGTTGGAATAATGGTTATATGATTGTTGAGATGCTTGAGCCTATCAGTACGGTAGGAATGCAAAAAGAAGATGCTAAAGGATTGATGGATCGTTGTTATCAAATGATGGATGATAAAATCAAACAGTTAGATGAAGAAGTTAAGCGATTAAATAGCCAATGAGCATGAATAGTAATAAAGATCGCAATTTTGATGATATCACCGGCAAATTTGCGCAAAATATTTATGGCACAACCAAAGGGAAAATCCGTGAAGAAATCGTTTGGCAGGATCTTGTCACTATTTTGCATGATTTTCCTCAGGAGCAAAAACTCACTATTCTTGATGCCGGTGGTGGGCAGGGGCAAATTGCTTGTAAACTCGCTAAATTAGGTCATCAAGTTACGATTTGTGATATTTCACAGCAGATGTTAGATATCGCTAAGGAGTCTGCTGAGAAAGATAATTTGACCTTAACCTATATCAATGCACCGATACAGCAACTCGCTCCTGATTTACAACATACATTTGATATCGTAATTTGCCATGCGGTGTTGGAATGGGTACATGAACCACAAGAACTACTGTCTTCACTCAAAAGCCTACTAAAAGCGCAGGGCACCTTATCCTTAATGTTTTATAACTACCATGGTTTGTTGTTTAGAACCGTAACGCTAGGTAATTTTGGTTATGTACAAGCGGGACTGACTAAACGCAAAAAGAAAACATTATCACCTGATTACCCTCGTCATCCAAATGATGTCTATTTGTGGCTCGCTGATCTTGATTTTACCCTTACTCAAAAAACCGGAATTCGCGTTTTTCACGATTATTTAGTGGATAAACAGAAACAACAAACGCGCTTTGATGAATTACTAGCGATGGAAAAACAGTTTTGTCGGCAAGAGCCTTACCTGAGTTTAGCAAGGTATATCCATGTCGTTGCTAAATTATGAGATAAAGTAAAAGAATAACTAAGATAAATCTTATTTTCGTACTCGAGGATTATCTGAATTAAAAATCATTACTCGAAAATTTTTGTATAAATGGGTATGATATATCCCTAATGAATCATTAGAATTTAAGGTAAGTAATATGATAGTAGTAACTGGTAGTGCGGGTTTTATTGGCAGTAATATTGTGAAAGGCTTAAATGCACAAGGCTATAAAGATATTTTAGTCGTTGATGACCTAACCGACGGTACTAAATTCGCTAATCTTGTTGATCTTGATATTGCTGATTATATGGATAAAGACGAATTTATTGCTAACATTGTTGCTGGCGAAGATATGGATATTGAGGTTATTTTTCACCAAGGCGCTTGTTCTTCTACGACTGAGTGGGACGGCAAATTTATGATGGAGAATAATTATAATTACTCTAAAGATCTTCTTCATTATTGCTTAGAGTTCAAAATCCCTTTTCTTTATGCTTCATCAGCGGCAACTTATGGCGGTAGAACGGATAACTTTATTGAAGATCGCCAGCATGAAAAACCATTAAATGTCTATGGTTATTCAAAATTCTTGTTTGATCAGTATGTCCGCGAAATTTTACCTCAAGCACAATCACAAGTCTGTGGATTCCGCTATTTTAATGTGTATGGACCACGGGAACAGCATAAAGGTTCAATGGCAAGTGTCGCATTTCATCTAAATAGTCAAATTAGTCAAGGTGATAAACCAAAATTGTTTGTAGGTAGTGATACTTTCAAACGTGACTTTATCTATGTTGATGATGTTGTTGCTGTCAATTTATGGTTCTGGAAAAATAATAAATCAGGTATTTATAACTGTGGTACAGGGCGTGCGGAATCATTCCAAGCTGTTGCTGATGCTGTTTTGGGTTATCATCAAAAAGGTGAAATTGAATATATTCCATTCCCTGACCATTTAAAAGGGCGTTATCAAACGTTTACTCAAGCAGATTTAACCAATTTTAGAAAAGCGGGTTGCCCAATTGAGTTTCAAACGGTTGCTGAAGGTACCACAAAATATATGCAATGGTTAAATAGTAAATAACCATTTGGGCTAATGGTAAACGGTAAGGATTTTATGAAAACGTTAATTATTGGACCTTCTTGGGTGGGTGATATGATGATGTCACAAAGCCTGTATCGTACACTTAAAGCAGATAATCCACAGATCGAAATTGATGTAATGGCACCAGCTTGGTGCCGTGCATTACTCAATAAAATGCCAGAAGTTAATCAAGCTATTGCGATGCCTATTGGTCATGGTAGCTTGGCGTTAAAAGAACGCTATCAACTTGGTAAACAGTTAAAAAGTAAGCATTATGAACAGGCGATTGTCTTACCTAACTCATTAAAATCAGCATTAATTCCCTTTTTTGCGGGGATCCCTAAACGAACTGGTTGGAAAGGGGAGATGCGTTATGGGTTACTTAATGATATTCGAACGTTAGATAAACAAGTATTTCCGCTGATGGTTGAGCGTTATATTGCTTTAGCCTATCCTAAGAGTGATATACGATCTGCCGAAGATCTACCAAAGCCACTACTTTATCCTCATTTGGTGGTCAGTGCAAAAGATGCGCTGCTTACTCGTTCTGAATTTAACTTATCGGGTGCTGAACCGCTGATTGGATTTTGCCCTGGTGCTGAGTTTGGTCCAGCTAAGCGTTGGCCTGATTACCATTATGCCGCATTGGCTGATATGTTAGCGAAACAAGAGGCTAAAATTATTATTTTTGGTTCTCAGAAAGATCGAGTCGTTGGTGATGCAATTATTAATCAAATGACGTTAGGTGATAGATGCCTTAATTTAGCAGGTTTAACTTCTCTTGAACAAGCGGTTAATTTATTATCATGCTGTAATGCTGTGGTGTCTAATGATTCTGGTTTAATGCATATTGCTGCTGCATTAGATCGACCTCTTGTTGCGTTATACGGTCCTAGTAGCCCTGATTTTACGCCACCTTTATCAAATAAAGCCGAAATTATTCGTTTAATTACGGGTTACCATAAAGTTCGTAAAGGCGATGCCGAAGAGGGCTATCATCAAAGTTTGATTGATATTCAACCTGAGCTGGTTTTTGATAAGCTGATGAAATTGCTTGAACGAGTTCGTACGAGTATTGGCAAGGAAGCACCATGACCAAACGAGTTTTAATTGTTAAAACGTCATCAATGGGTGACGTTTTGCATACTTTGCCAGCACTAACTGATGCTTGTAACGCAATTGGTGATATTAAATTTGATTGGGTTGTTGAAGAAAATTTTGCTCAAATACCGAGCTGGCATTTTGCTGTTGATCGCGTGATTCCCGTCGCGATTAGACGTTGGCGGAAGAATTGGTTTGCCAAATCAATTCGTGCAGAGCGTAAACAATTTATTAAACAGCTCCAATTACAACAATATGATTGTATTATTGATGCTCAGGGATTAATTAAAAGTGCCTTTCTAATTACGCGTAAAGCACGTGGTCCGAAGCATGGTTTAGACCGAAAAAGTGCTCGTGAACCAATAGCCAGTTGGTTTTATGATCAAAAGCACTTTGTTGCTAAAGAGCTGCATGCTGTGGAGCGTATTCGAAGTTTATTTGCTCAAAGTTTAGGTTATACTCTGCCAAGTGAAACTGGTGATTATGCAATCGCCAAACATTTTTTATCGGCATTACCAGATGATAATGGGCGATACTTAGTCTTTTTGCACTCTACCACTCGTGATGATAAGCACTGGACAGAGCAAGCTTGGCGAAATTTAATTACACTGATTGAGCCGACGGGGTATAAAATTAAATTGCCATGGGGTAGCTTTCATGAGTATGAGCGTTCAGTTCGCTTAGCTGATGGATTTTCTCATGTTGAGGTTTTACCCAAATTATCATTGGCCGAAGTTGCAACTATTTTAGCAGGAGCAAAAGCGGTGGTATCTGTCGATACGGGCTTAAGTCATTTAACAGCGGCACTCGATAGACCAAATATTACGCTCTATGGTCCAACTGATCCTCAGTTAATTGGTGGGTACGGACGTAATCAAAATAGTCTAATTTCACCTGAAAAAAGTATGAATACGATTTCAGCATCGATGGTTTATAAGCAATTATTACCATTAATCTAGTTATTAATTCATTTTATTATATTTAGACAACTAATCCTGATTAAATTAGTTGTCATCTTCTTTTATTATTTATCTCTCATGTTCTTTTGCTTATTCATCACACCTCGTTTAGAAAAACGGTATTTTATCAATATACTTTTATTGGTATTACATAAATTACTGTATTAAATTTTGATACTATTTTTATCAATTTAATTGCTAACAATTTGATAATCGATATAATTTTTAATTTTTTTAATTAAGGAATATTAAAATAAATGAATAATAGTATGTTGTCATCTAATCAGGTCATTGATACCCAAAATAGACCGCAATCACTTTTTAAGTTACCCACTGTTTTTGCTTTTACGATGGTTGTTTTTAATATATTGCTATCAATATTTTATTACTTTCAATATAGCAGTAATGCGACTAGTGAATATTGGGCTAATTGGTATTTAATGAATTTGTGGAGTGATAGAATTATTAATCAAATGGTTAATTTTTTTGTGTTCTATTTTTGCTTCTCTTTAATTGTATTTATTGGGCAAAAATTTCATCAGTTTACTTGGTTCAATGTATTAAAAGTTGTAGTGATGTGTATTGTTAATATATTCATAATGAGTCTTCTTACTGTAGGATACTCATTGCTATATCGATGGTTACGTGAGGTATGGGAATTCTCATATAGCTATTTTGCAATCGTTCATGACGTTATTCATATCATTTTTAATATTGTCTCTCTATTGGTTTTTTTAGGGGTAGCAAAATTAGTTTTATTTACCACACGTACTAAACAACAGGATTATACATTATTACCGAAAAATCATTCGACACTCTTTGCTGCTTTATTCACTGTTATCTTTTGTATTCCTTCAATGGTTCTATTATTTGATAGACTACCTTATGTTATCAGCGATTTTTTAAATTATAGTATCATAGATGAATTTAATGTAATGATGATCGTGCTATTAATAGTCCCAGCGCTAGTGACATTTTTATGTATTTTAGTTAATTTTTTGATTATTTTCTTTTCAGCTAAACGTTGTTTTCAGCGTGAATTTACGCTTATTCCTTTAAAATTACTCTTTAAAGCTGTAGGTAAAGCCTATTTATATTTGATCGGATTTGCTATTGTGAGTAATGGTGTCTATTTCATTATTAGTTTTATTATCGCTTCGAGTATGAATAGTTATGAATTAAGGCCATTTGCGATGTTTTTAATGACGATTGTCTCTTTGGCATTTTGTATCATTAATATTATTGCGATTGTAAAATTAGTTCGTAAAGCTCTTACCTACTATTTTAGTGTTAACAAGGTGTATAATTAGAATAGGTTGATTGATTTTTGAAAGGTAATTACTTAAAAGTCCGAGTATCTTAATAAAGAGGTGATAATGTATGTTAATTAGGGAGATGCAATCTTCCTGACGAAAAATAATTATTTACTTCTGAGTTGGCTCATCAACTGATATTTATCTTCTTTTTAATGGGGAAAACTCGATTTACCAACCATTTTTTAACTGTGTTATTAAATGATTTGCTATCAAAAAAATAACCTCTTTCACTTACTAGAAAATCTGAGAGAGTTATTATGTTATACTAGATAGAGAGTAAGTTTTCTCTCAATAACTTTATTTCTATAACTAAGAAATTTTTCAATGAAAAAACTAATGGTCACTCTTTTTTCGACAGCGTTAGTTCTGTCTGCGAATAGTGTATTTGCTAATATGGATGAACATGCAATGCATGATAGTAATACCAATGCTAATACTAATACGAATATTACTAACCCAATGACTCAAGAGTATATGCAGGCAATGGATGATATGCATAAACCAATGATGGATGGGGTTATGTCTACTGATCCTGATGTTGCTTTTGTTGCCGGTATGATTCCACATCATCAAGGGGCAATTGATATGGCAAAAATTGAATTAAAATATGGTACGGATCCAGAAATTAGAGCGCTAGCTGAACAGGTTATTAAAGCACAAGAACAAGAGATTGAATTTATGAAAAAATGGCTTGAAACGCATCAAGCTAAATAAGTGTCATTTGTAATCTTTAATCAGATTATTCAATCCCCCATAGTTATAAATAGTCTTATGGGGGATTTTAGTTAAGTCTGCGCAAAACTAATTATTTACGCCATTCTCCACGGATTGGACGACCAAAATGAGCAAGTACAGCAATCATACAGATTTCAATTGAGACACCCCAATAGATGTGACCAAGGATTTCACTCCATAATTCATAACCATTAAGATTCCATAACCAACCTGTCGCACCATTGTCATATACTGGATTTCTGAAACCTAATAATGGAATTAGAAAACCATGCATCGCAACAGTAATGATAATACCGTATAGAGCACCATACCATAATCTAATTTTATTACAGTAGTAAGCGCCAACAACATAGACGCCAGCAAAAGCAAAACTAAATAGCCAGTGATAAAGTGTAACGGCTCCACTTACGATAGTACCTTGGTAGACATAATCAAGCGAGTGAGAGTTAATTCCTAACCAACCTAACCAAGAATCGATATGTGCTGCTGGAGGCGATATCTCACCTGCAACTCGAGGGGGCATATTCACTTCTGAACCCCATTTAACGAGAGCACTAATAAAACCACCGATAATGGTAGTCCAGATAATAATCTGACGATTGACTTTATTTCCAAACATAACTGACTCCTTATTAATAAATACTGTATTAGGATTATATTGCCGTATACTATAATAACAGTAGTTATTTTGCTTCACTAACCGAAAAAAGTTATTGCTGTTATTGTTTTAAGTCTAATTTAAGATAGTTTTTAGACAATGTCTCTATCTATAATATGATTTGTTCAACGTTATGATTTCTTATTAAATGAGCGTTGTTATTTGTCTTATTTTGGTGATCACTTTTTATAGATTAAAAACTCAATTAATTTGAGGTTTTTAATCTATTCTATCTATGGTTATTTGACTTATTATTCGTCTTATCGTCGTTAATTAATTTAATAATTGTGGTGGAAAATCTAATTCAAAATCTGAGTATTCAGCAGGAATATTAAATGTTCTTTCACCATTTTTCCCCGCATATTTGTTAAGCAGAGTTGAATAGGTATAAAAATGGATTTTTTTAGCTTCAGTATCAAATTCAATAAAACGTAACCAACCACCGCCGCCATTAGCTGATCCTGGTTTACCATCAGGACCAATCGTATTACCTTGGTAGTCTTGTAATAATTGATAGACAGGGTAGCCATCATCATTTTTATCAATACGTAAATTTTCTCCATTTGATATGCCTTCAACCGTTGGCGTCCACGCATGCCCACTTAATATCATAAAAATATTTTTATTTTTACGAACAAAACGATCCCATACCTTATCCGGAGAGAGATGAGAGGTGCCTTTAAAGTAAGCATCATAGTCATTGGCCCAAGGACTATTTTTGTCTAATGATGGTACCAACCATTCATGCGTCGTGATAATCACAGGAAGATTTGGATTGCCGTCCAGTACCCGTTGTGCCCATAGTAAATCATCGGTGGTTGGTTCCATCTCCAGAGCAAGGTGGAGAAATTTAAAATCATCTTTATCAATAATTTGAAAACTATTCATATCATTACCATAAGCACCACCACCGCGATACCAACTTTTATTCGCAAAATGGTGAGAGTTAGCACCAAAATATTGATTCCAAACTGTTGCACCTTTTAATGGGCGATTACTACCTGGTCCATTATTATCACTATACCAGTTATAATTATCATAATCATGATTACCTGGTACCATGGCAAAAGGGATATCAGCATCACCAAGAATAGAGGGCAAGGTTAGCATAATCCCACTCTACACGAGTGTTCCAGAGAGTATATTTACCAACAATCCCTGTACGGAATTGCCCATCGCCATGTTGTACGACATCACCAACATGGGTTGCAAATATGATGTTTTTATTCTCTTTATTATCAGCTAAATACTGCATTTGTTGAATAAACGTATTGACTCCTCGTGGTTGTGGGAGTGTTACATCAGTATAATTTTGGGTATCAGATATCACTGCGATCGTCAGTTTTTCTGCATAAGCAGATGTGGTTGAAATTATCAGCGCTAATAAAGTACATTTACTTAACGTATTTATATTCATATACACCTCTTAATTAAATTTAAATGCTAGAAAGCAAGAACATTATGGCAAAACAATATGACAATTTTATTAAACAGTGCAAAATGATAATTGTTATAAAAATGTTTGCTAGGAGCAGTTAAAAAGGGGGGAGACAAGCTTATTTTGTTATGACGAGATTGTTTGTAGCATGTTTTAAATTAACTATGTTAATCATGGTCTATTAACTTAGATATTACTCGTAATAAAAGAGGTATTTTCGGTGTAAAGTTAACGAGAAGGGATCATAAAGCTTGATTGAACGGTATTTTTTGATATTTATTATATAAACAGGCTGATGAAGTAACGTAATTATTTACCTCATCAACATGATATTTATCATTTAATCGCTATTTAATTCCCATTGCGTCACGAATGATAAAAAATAGATCGGTTTGATCTAATAGTCCAGAGACATTAGCTGCATTTGGACCGTAAGCCGCAATACGAATTTGTGTCCCTGTATGATTTTGACTTTCTGTATCACTGGTTGCGTAGCTAACTGTCATTGGTGAATTATCAGCGGTGATCATTTTTAAGGTTAAACCATAAGCCTGTGCATCATGAGGGATGATTTGGGTTGCATGGGCATGATCTCCCGTTACAATCACTAATGTATCACCATTTTTCTCAGCAAATTTAAGTGCAACTTGCACCGCTTCATCTAAATCAACGGTTTCGCCAAATTGAGCACAAGGGTTGGCTTCATGCGCTTGTTTATCAATTGAGGCTCCTTCAACTTGTAAAAAGAAACCATTATTATTGACATCCAATAACTCAATCCCTTTTTGTGTCATTTCAGCCAGAGTTGGCACTGAGTCGTTACGAGCTTTGTTAACTTCACATTTAATTGCCTCACCGTCACTACCTTTGTAGGTCGCTTTTGGTCCTTGCCATCTTACTGGCATATTTTTATCGGCAAATAGACCTAACAGCGGTTTTTGCTGGTCGGCTTTTGTAATGTCCATTAGCTGTTGATTATTGGTAACTATCACATAACCTAGATCTTTAGCTTGCTGCTCAAGAGTTTTACCCTGCCATTTTCCTGCTTTGGCTGATTCATTAAATGTGTATGCACCGCCGCCTAAGGTCACATCGGCTCGAGTTGTTAATAACTGTTCGGTAATCGATCCTAATCCCCCGTTTTCAATAGCCATTGTTGGGCACAATTTACTGGTTGCATCAGGTCCATAACACTTACGATGATTGACATGAGAGTATAGCGCGGCAGGAGTTGCGTCTTGAATTTCAGCCGTTGAAATATTCCCTGTGGCTTTACCTGCTTTTTTGGCTAGCTCGAGCAATGTCATATGTGGTTGTTCATTAACATCGACACCCAGTGCACCATTATAAGTTTTTACACCTGTTGTCCATGCTGTTGCCGAGGCTGCTGAATCAGTCACGTAATCAGGTTGTTTTGTTTTTTTGTCTAAGGAGTAGTGAGTATATGATCCTGTAAACGGTAGGGCATCTAAACCTGCAAAATAACCACTCGCCCCCTTAACATAATTACGAGCTGCGGTAATTTCTGAATCTCCCATTCCATCACCAATTAATAAAATTACATTTTTTACTTTGCCCGTAGTGATAGCTTCTTTTAACCATTGACTTTGATCTTCAGATAATCGTTTGGCTCCACCAAACTCTTGTATATTACCAATTGCAGCTCGTTTTAATAGTGAATCATCATTAGCCATTGCTAATGGAGTGAAAAAAAAGGCACTAGCTGTAAGGACTGGAATAAGTTGACAGATTTTTTTCATTATCATAGCTCCGAATATTTAATGTATTGACTGATAAATTGACGTCAGTATAAA
This sequence comes from Orbaceae bacterium BiB, assembly GCA_036251205.1. Classification (NCBI taxonomy): domain Bacteria; kingdom Pseudomonadati; phylum Pseudomonadota; class Gammaproteobacteria; order Orbales; family Orbaceae; genus Orbus; species Orbus mooreae. The sequence continues at coordinate 2,904,390 of CP133958.1, forward strand.
TACTTTTTGTGACAGCAAAATGACAGTGAATAGCGATATATTAGCTTGAAAATAGATAAAGAGTCTGATGATTTATTGAGATAAGTTTGCAACCTTGATACGCTATTGACGAATCGAGATTAGCCTTCGTCAATAGCGTTAAGTCCGTTTTGCTTTTAAGGCGCAGTACTGGTTTTAGGAATATAGAGATTGGTTAGATTGGCACCTTCAAGTTCGAGTAATTGAATTTTTTTATTAATACCACCTGCATACCCTGTTAAATTACCATTTGCCCCGACAACACGATGACAAGGAATAATGATAGAAATTGGGTTATGGCCCACAGCCCCCCCAACTGCTTGGCTAGACATACTGCTTTTTTGCATTCTTTCTGCTACTTTTTTGGCAATTTCACCGTAGGTGATGACGCTGCCATAGGGAATTTCACATAAAATTTGCCAAACACACTGACGAAAATCACCGCCAATTGGCGCCATTGGTAAGGTATCAATCGATGGATTATTACCCGCAAAATAGTTGTCTAACCACTGTTTTGTAAGGTTAAAAATAGCTAGGTTGTGGTGTTCCTTTAAGTTATTCGGTATGGTATCAGCAAAATATTTTTGCCCCTCTAGCCATAAACCGACTAATTGATCGTTATAACTAGCAAGCGTAATTAAACCAACAGGGGATGAATATTGTGTTGAATAGTACATAAGAATTCCTTATTCCATTTTTTGTTTAGGATAGATCCAAAGTCTATTATCGTGCCATTCTGCCAGAAAAATATCGTCTAATTCATACCCCTGCTGAGTAATTTGTTCGATTAACCACTCTTTATTAAAACCAATGTTTTCTAAGTTAGTTTCGGCAATACTGCTACTTTCAATCACTACTGTTGCCATATCTGTATCACCTTTTTTAACAACCGTCATTTGGCCATTATACTCAAACCAAACATTTTTTAGATCATTAAGTGTTGGGTAGCCGCGTTGGTGCAACAGCATAATAAAATCACGTACGGATAGTTTTGCCTGACTAAAATTATCTGATAGTAATTGGCCATTTTTTATCAACTGAATAGAGTTGCCATCAACAATATTTTTAACCATATTACGTTTAAATGTTAAATAACGGACAAGTAATAATAGACCAGCCCAAGCACTTGCAGCACTGACTAATAGATAAACACTGATTGACGGATTATAAAGGGGTCCACCAATAATTGCCCCTAATACCACATTCCCGACCTGATCTAATGCCGATATTGGTGCTAAGGATCCTTTGCCTGAAAGATTGATATAGATGAGTAATATACAAAAAGCCGCAGCCATTTTGATAATAATATTAAGATATATTGAGTCCATGGATATATTCCTTGTGCCATTTTTCAAATGTAGTCGGGATTATTTACTAATATTTACTGTATTAATTATCTCTATATTACTGCGTTCAGTTAATGATTTTAAATCTACAAAATGGCACTAAATTAGTGTCATAACTCATATCTATATTATACTATATTTATCCCTTTTACAGCCTATTGTAAAAATGATTATGTACATTCGTGAGTCATTTTTTATGTGAGAGATAAGGCGATCAATTATCAAAATAGGTGAGAATTATAATAGAATAATTAAGTCATTAGGTGGAGACTCTATTATACTTTGTTTGTCGTTTTATGTTTATGAAGTAGTGAAGAGGTAATAACGAATATAATGATACTACAATTAGGATGGGCAAAACCGTATAGTATTATAATGATCATTTTGATGATGAGTAGTTATCCTACTTATACTCAATCTAAACAATCAGCATCAGAGATACAAATTGAGATAGTGAATGCGGTTACTATCGATATAAATCAATTATCAATGATTACTGATAGTGCTATGTATCAAGCTTGTCAACATTGGCAACTTAATAAGCAACAAGTGAAACAATTTTTTGAGTTGAGTGAAAATTATAGTGACTATCCTTATAGCCTATATTACCAAATTCCTTGCTCAATTACGGGTACGCTTAAGTACCAAAATAAAATATGGCGATTTACTATTGATGGTGGTGCAACTGGAGTGTGGCAATATAAAACAGATATAAAGTATTTTGGTTGCCATAAAGCAGCGTGTGAATCTTTGGTAATTTTACCGACAGATGGCATGATAACGATAAACTAAAAGAGATTATTATCTCGTGATTTTTTTGATTTTATATTATTTTTATCGTGGTTAAAATATGAGTTCATATTAGATGAGGAAAATAGTGAATGCCAATAGTTAAGCTATTAAAGAAAGTATTAATACGATTACTAATGGTATTTCTTATTATCATATTAACGTTATTCACTTTGCGTATTTATGATAGCCAGCAAGGTAAGTCCTTATCATTGTGGCATACTGCTGAGCTACATGAATTAACCGCACAACAGATCGATAATGCGACTTGGGAAGATTATCTATCGGCAGAGGAAGATCTTTTTAATGAAGTCACACAAAAAATTACAGCACAATTATCGCCATCTGAAGATAATATCTTTAATCGCTATTCAGCCAATAGTCGCGTGAATCCCCATTCGTTTAAAACTAATTGGAATCGCTCTTTTATTTTACAACCAGAAGGCCAGATTCAAGGTGCCGTTGTACTACTACATGGTTTAACTGATTCACCATACAGTTTGCGACATATTGCATTACATTATCAACAGAAAGGTTTTGTTGTGATTGCTATTCGTATGCCAGGTCATGGGACTGCTCCTTCGGCGTTAACGTCAGTTGAATGGCAAGATTGGTTTGCTGCAACTAAACTGGCTGTAAGAACTGCCAGTTCTTATATTAACAACGAACAGCCGCTACATATTGTAGGATATTCTAATGGCGGTGCATTAGGCGTGATGTATAGTATTGACGCATTATCAGATTCAGCATTACGCCAAGCGGACCAACTTATTTTAATTTCGCCAATGATTGGTGTAACCCGTTTTGCTCAGTTTGCTGGATTAGCCGCATTGCCCGCTATCTTGCCCGCATTTGCTAATTCAAATTGGGTTGATATTATTGCTGAGTATAATCCATTCAAATATAACTCTTTTCCAATTAATGGCGCTAAGCAATCTTATCAATTAACGAGTGCGTTAAAAAATAACCGTGCAAATACTGAGCCTGCTCTATTAACAAAATTACCGCCAATATTAACGTTTATCTCAGCCGTTGATAATACCATTAATAATCAAGATACAATCGATTTTTATCAATCTTTAACGAATCATAACAATGAATTAGTCATATTTGATGTTAACCGTAATAGCGATATTGCCTCTTTACTCAATGAACAATCCCATCTAGCGGTTACTGCCTTATTACCTTCTACACCAAGAGATTATAAGACAATGATTATTACGAATAATGAACAATTACAAACAATAGTTGAAACGACTGACGCTGGAGAAAACTCAGTAACGATAAAGCCATTAGCTATTAGCTATCCAAGCGATATCTACTCTTTATCGCATATTGCGTTACCCTATCCAGCAAGCGATTCATTATATGGCAATACACCATCTGAGTTAAATGAGTTTGGTATTAGCTTGGGGGCTTTATCTATTAGAGGGGAGCGCAAAGCGTTAGTGACATCTGGCGATAATTTACTACGTATTTCTTACAATCCATTTTATCCCTTTTTACTTGAACAGATAGATCAAACCATTGATACGACAATCAAGCAAAAGCAGTGATTATAGCTAAAGGCAATGAATATCTTTAGATGTTTTAACTTGGGTTTTATCTTGAGGGCAATACCAATAATATGCGATATTTAATCATTATGTTAGCGCTACTGTCTGTTTTAGCTGGTTGTAAAGATAAACCAGTTTATTCAATCGAAAAAACGACACCTATTAGCCATTATGCTAATAATCCTATTTTTACAGCTAAACCAATTATCGAAACAGGGTATAGTTTAAAGTATAATTGGATCCATTATACTTTTAATGATATGCCGGTATCTGTTTATAACATTCCATTGGATGATTTAAAGTTTGACCATGGTATGATTGATTTAGAATATCTTAAAACGGCCGATCCAGAAAAATTAACACCTAATTTTTCGCTCTATTTTAATGGTGGCGATAATTTTCGCCTGCTAGCCGACAGGATTATTGCCTCAGGGCTAGTTGATCATTGTGAAGGCTACTTTCAGCTTTTACCTGGTGGTGTTGAGTGGTTACAATGGTCTAAAGTCGTTGATGGGGATAGCGTCGTCTGTATTCAGTTAAGGTATATCCATAGCGATGATATGATGATTGTGAGTAGCTCTAATGGAATAGATTAAGCGGAGATACTATGCAAATCAATCGATTGTTTGGCATTGTCCATCTGTTATTAAACAAACGACAGGTTACGGCAAATGAACTTGCTCAACATTTTGAAGTCTCTAAACGGACTATTTTGCGAGATATCGACGTATTATCTACCGTTGGTATTCCGCTTTATACTACCAAAGGTAAAGGGGGCGGGATCGCCATTTTAGCTCGTTATACTCTCAATAAAACCGCGATTTCTGAGCAAGAGCAGAGTGATTTATTAAGTTCATTGCAGTGTTTTAGTTCATTACTGGATAATAAAAATCACCAGTCTGAACCGTTATTAACTAAATTAGGAGCGCTGTTTGGTAAATCTCAAACACACTGGCTCGAGGTAGATTTTGCGAACTGGGTTGATTATGATCAACGACAACGTAAGGTTGAGATATTAAAACGGGCGATTATTGATCAACAGTGGATTGAATTTCACTACTCTAATCTACGTGGAGAGAGTGGCCAACGAAAAGTTTGTCCCATAAGGCTATGTTTTAAATCCCAAGATTGGTATCTACATGGTTTTTGTCAAGCAAAAGCGGATTATCGTTTTTTTAAGCTAAGTCGCATAAATCAATTAGTACAGTTAACCGAGCACTTTAATGCAGCTGTATTACCTGCTATTCCGCCTACCGATAAAACCGTTGATGATCCTGCTCAGCAAATTGAATTAACGATACAATTTTCTGCTGTTATTGCTTATCGAGTGTATGATGAATTTCCACTAAACGTCATTAAGGTTAATCATGACCAAAGTTTAACGGTGACTATTACTATTACTCACAGTGATTGGTTGTTGCAATATTTATTATCGTTCGGTTGTTATGCTAAAGTATTATCCCCACAAATTGTTTGTGAGCAATTAAAACAGAAAGCAACCGAGATTACGCTTTTATACGCTTAATTTTATAAGGTGACATGCAGTTGTCACCTTATCCTTGTTATTATCTTCCCCGGTCAATCGTTTATCAACTCAATCACGTAAGGAATAGATTATGCAAAGTAAATTCTGCCAAAGTTGTGGTATGCCAATGGGTGAAACTAATGAATTATATGGTAATAACAGTGACGGTACTCAAAGTCAGGATTACTGTTCATATTGCTATAGTCATGGGCAATTTAGTTATGATTGTTCTATGCAAGAGATGATTAATCTCTGCACACCACATATGTTAAAAAATAATCCTACAATGACTGAGGAACAAGCAAAAAGTATGATGGGGCAATTTTTTCCAACCTTAAAGCGTTGGCAATAATTGACACTGATAACCACTAATAACGAACATTATTAGTGGTTATTGAGATGTGATTAACTACCTTGTTTTTGACTAAATTCAATATAGTCTAATATGGTGTAAAGATAGTTTTTACCTGATAGCCGATTTAAGCCACCTTGGCTACAGACAATTTCATTATATTGTTGAACATGATCAACACGAATGCTAGGACCATAGACTGCAATTGGTACAGGTTCACCGGTATGCTCTTTGACTTCACAAGGTGTTGAGTGGTCAGCGGCGAGTGCAATATAGGTTGATTCAGGTAAATCAGCGAGTATTTTACCGACCAGTTTATCAAAGGCTTCAATCGCAACCACTTTATTTTCTGGTAGATTATCATGTCCAGCTAAGTCAGTCGCTTTAATATGAACAAAAACGACATCATGATCTTTAATTGCCTTTAGTGTCATCTCTGCTTTTAGGGCAAAATTAGACCCAGCATTAGCCGAGAAAGAGGGGTGAGTAATAGGTTCTATACCTAATAAATTTGCAACACCCAATACCGTCGTTTCACCCGCGATACAACAGGCTTTAATACCATAACGCTCGGTCACTGATGCAATCGCTTTATATTGCCCAGGGCCCCTTGTTAAGATAAAGTTAGCTGGTAATAATCCTTTAGCTTGTCGCTCAAGATTAATTGGATGCTGTTTCAAAATCTGATGACTTTTTTCAAGGAATATATTGAGGGCATCACGCGTTCGTCTGGCTTTATCGCAATCAACTTTAGCTTCTATTTTTTGGTAGCTAAGGCCTTCTTGTGGTAATTTTGGATCAGAATCGGTAATGTGTTCACTCAGGTTTTCACCACGTAGGATTAATACCGCACGATGTTCCGTTGCTGGTTTAAAATAAACCGTAATGTTATTACCAAGATCCATTTTGTTAACTGCATTAGCTAACTCATCTGTCAACTCATTAATTCGACCAGCTCGACGATCAATTACAATACCTTTATCATCGATGGTCGCAAAATTACAACGAAAAATAATATCACCGCTTTCAATGGCCATATCTATTCCAGCTGCTTCAATAGGACCCCGTCCCATATATTCGCTAATTTCACCGCCGAATAGAATTAAGTGCCCCATATCTGTACCGACAGGAATACCTGGCCCAATAAGATCCATCATTCCAGTAATACCTTGTGCTGCAACTTTATCTAAATTTGGTGTATGTGCTTTTTGCAATGGTGTTAATCCACCAAATTGCGGAATTGGGCGGTCGCCCAATCCATCAGCTATAGCAATAATTGCTTTTCTATGACTCATTTTTCTATTCCTTATTCTATGCTTATCCGGTGAATAAGCCTAATACTCTAAACCAGGTGAATAGTGCGATACTAATCACGGTTGCACCAATAAAGCAGGTTACCATTGCATATTTAATCTGATCTGCAATTGAGAAGTAGCCTGTTGAGAAGTAAATCGCATTCACTTTAGAGTGCGGTGGTAAAGTGATTGTATAGGTTAATGTCATCGCTGAAGCGAGCGCTAAACCAACCGGATCCATACCTAAACTTTTAGCTAACGCAATAAAGGATGGAATTAAAATGGTAACACGAACCGTTTTACTGGTAAAAATTAAATGACTATACATACTGATGAAAATAACGATGATATAAACCAAAGTATGATTCATATGCTCTAAACCTAATGACACCACTAATTTATTTATTAGCCATTTAGCCCCACCCGTTTTTTCTAACGCATTACCCGCAGCATAAGCACCAGCAGCAAATAGCATAAGATCCCATTTAATATTTGCTTCTTTCCAGGTTAGTACGCCAAATCGTGGTAGTAATGACCATGTTGCGGCAATTAAAGCTGTAATATAGACACTGATTTCAAAACCAAACCAATCTTTATGATAATCCGAGGTCGCCCATAAAAGTACTGTTGCTAAAAAGATGGTTAATGTTTTTTTCTCAATAGGTGTCCATTTACCCATATTTTTTAATTCATCTTTTAAACGACCCATGCCTTCACTGAAGTCATCGCCAGATTTAAAAGAGAATATTTTTAAACCGATAAAGAAGGTTAAAATCATGGTAATAATGGCGGTTGGCATTGCAGCGAGTAACCAATCCATATAACCAATAGAACGACCTGTTAAATCATTAATAAAACCGACAGCAATAATATTACTTGCGGTTGCAGTCATGATCCCAGATGTAGCGACAGCATCGGCTTGAACACCTTGTAACATCATCACTCGACCTAAGTTACTTTCACCTGGTACAGCACGATAAACTTCAAGCAAAATGATACAAATCGGAACCATCAAGGTAGCACGAGCAGTCGTCGATGGAATGACAAATGCTAAAATAAAGTTAATAAATACCAAGATAAATAGTGTCATTTTTGGTGTTTTACCAAAATTAGTCACCATAAATAAAGCAAAGCGTCTAGCAAGGTTTGATTTAATCATTGCTGAGGTTAATACAAATGCTGACACCATTAACCAAATTACGCTATAACCTAAGGTTCCAAAGACTTTGTCTTCGCTCCATGTATTTGTCAAACACAATAGAATGACCGCAATGAGGGAGGTTAAATAAATTGGAATAGGTGTTGATACCCACATGGTTAACGCAAACATAAAGATCGCGATAGCCTGTTGTGCTTCTCTTGGTAAACCTTCTGGTGATGGCATAAAGAAGATAATTAGAAACAGGGCTAACGCGATAAAAAAGCCATATTTATTTAAAAATGTTTTTTTCTTGGCTGGCTTTATTTTTTCGGGTGGTGCATTACTTTTATTATTTTCACTCATTGCTTTCTCCTATGAATATATATTTTTTAATTGTATAATTTTAGCTAGTTATTATTGAAAATACCGATTGCTCATATTGGTATTATCATCATATGAGAGTGACAAAAACAATTTCATTTTCTTGTGGTTATGATAATAAAACCTTATAGATAGTATGGAATAGGATAATTAAATGAATTTAGCAAGACTAAATACGTTTCTTGTACTCGCTGATTGCTTAAGCTTTTCAGAGGCTGCGGAAGTATTATATTGTTCCCAACCGGCGGTCAGTCTACATATTAAAACCTTAGAAGATGAACTTGGTTGTAAATTGTTTGATCGAATTGGCAAAAAGATTTACCTCAATGGAAAGGGTAAATCGTTTAAGCATTATGCTGAACAGATTTTACATTCATGGCAATTAGCTAAAGATGATTTAGCGGCAAGCAGTGATAGTAATAAAGGATTTCTCACTTTTGGTGCGAGTAATTTTGTCGGTATTTATTTATTACCAATATTATTAGGTTGTTTTAATCGCTCTTATCCGCAAGTTAAAATTAACATGAATATCCGTTCGTCTAAAACATTGATTAGTAAATTGGAAAATAATGAAGTTGATTTTTTAATCTTATCGGATCGTATTGGATTTGATAATAACTTGTATTATTCAAAAATCTTTTATCAAGATGAACAGACATTAATCGTTCCTCATAACCATCCTTTATTAGCAGAGAAAAATCCTAATCTTGACTCTTTAGCTCCTTATTCTATGCTCTGGAAACCAGAACATTCAGCAACACGTACTTTTCTAGAGCAGTCGTTGATTAATCAAGGTATGCAGGTCAATAATACCATTGAAATAAGCAGCTTAGAGGCGATAAAACATAGTGTTATTCAAGGACTAGGTATCGCCTTTGTCTCTAAATTTTCGGTGCAGCACGAAATTGAACATGGCTTACTACATGAAATTAATCTTCCTGAGTTTAAAATGGCTCGAGGGATTAAATATGTGGTGCGTAAAGACAAGATTTTGCCAAGCTCAGCGAAAAATTTCATCCAATTATTGGATCTTCTCTCGGAAATGAAAGATATCGCTCAGTCAATGAATATTTGGCGGAGAAATAATCAAAATACTTGAGGCATAATATCATTGTTTAAGCCGTATTAGTCTGGTTTATACTATGGATGCTAATTCTGTTAAAAGTATTCTATTAACGGGTGTGTTTAAAGTGCTCGAAAATAATTTAGATTACGTTAATCTAAATAATAGTATTTATTTTAATCAAAATCATTGCTAACTGATTAATTATTGATATAATTCAAGCACTTTTTTATAGGAAAGCGACAATTAAAATGAATAATGATGAACTCTCTTTTAATCCGACAAATAGCGGAATACACCGGCCTCAATCTTTAATCCAATTACCTATTATATTTGCTTTAATAACCGTTTTTTGCTCGATCATTTTATCAACATTTTACTATCTAAGTTATAGTCGTATAGCACACGATGATTATATTTCTACCTGGTACTTATTCAACTTTTTAGGTAATGGGGTCATTAATCAAATCGTTAATTATTCAATATTCTATTTTTGTATTGGATTTATTATGTGTATTGATCAAAAACTGCATCAAGTTACATTACGTAATGTATTGTTTCTTTTTGTGATTAGTATCATCAATACGATTATTGATGCCTTTATTTCGATTGGATATTCACAGTTTTATCTATTATTAAGAGAATATTTCGACTTAACGTATTCTCAGATTAGCATCATTTCACCAATAATGGGTATTTTTGTGAGTGTTATTAAATTACTTATTTTGATCGGCTTATTTAAACTGATGGGATCGATTAATCGCAATGAGCAACAAGCTTATGTCATGCCTCAAGCAAACCATCGTGATTTTTTTGCCTTCCTATTTACGACGATATTCTGTTTACCATCAATGATGATTTTATTGCCATTATTACCTTCGATGATATCAGGTTTTCTATATAGTTATATCGGATTTAATTTTTTAGATACCAATTTATTGATGACGCTTAATGCATTATTAGCACCAACATTATTAACCTTCTTTTCGATAGCGATTAGTTTTATTATCATCTATTTCTCGGTAAAAAGTTGTTTTATTCGCGAATTTAATACTATTCCACTTAAACTATTGTTGAAAGCGGTTGGCTGGGCTTATCTATACTTAATTTTATTTAATATTGTTATAAATATTATTTATTTTGTCATTAGCTTTAGTATTGTCTCGAGTATGCACAGTTATAGTTTAGCGCCTACAGCAATCATGTTAGTTATGTTACTTTCAGTAGTTTTTGTTGTGGCCAGTATTGTTGGTATGGTTATGTTCACCCGTAAAGCGGTACGTAAGTATTTTAGCCAGTACAATGCTATTTAATTAATAGATTATTAAAGCCAAATAGATACTGCTATTTGGCTTTTTTATTTTTTGTATTTATTAAATTAAAACGGATTTTGGTATTTTCTAAATCATCTAACTTCAAAATATCAATGAGTTTAATCACACAATTTCTCCCTTATTTTTTCACTAAATATGAGTGTAAATCTTGTTCATCATATCACTCTTAAATTACCCAACGAACCGCAAATTTTAATTTAATTCGTAGTCGTGAAAATATTAAATATCATTAATAAAAGATTTCGATCATCAATAGCAATTCGCCAATAAAAAATACTCCCCATAAAATTACTGTCATATTTTATTGATACATTAAGTCAGTTTTTTATCTAAATTTTAATAAGTTAATAACATAAGGCTTAATATGAAATTAAAAACTTTATCTAAAATCATCACCAGCTTAATTGTCGTCAGTGTCAGTTACCAAAGCTATGCAGCAGACGTTGCTAATCGAACGATTAATGCGACTAAATTATTAAGGAATTTTAGTACATTAAATAACTCAGTAACGGGGCAAGAAATTTTAAGGCAAAATTTAGCGACCACATTAGCCGTCAACAATAATTCCAGTGAGGCACAAAGACAACAAGCGATTTATGATAATACCCTTGCCGGGCTAGTGGGATCGATGAGTAACGGATTATTAGTTGCTGATGCAATGGGACCCACGATGAGTAAAATCTATGCAGAACAAAATAGTATTGAACGCAATTATACTGCAAAAACATTCTCACCAAACTTTCAAAATTTATTTCTTCAAGTTAACTCTTTTATTCAAATTGAATCTGGGTTTGCCAAAAACTATTTAGCCAATGGTACCTCTGATGGCAAAACGATTTATCTGGATAATTTTCTACCCAGTGGCGGAATACAAAATGTTTATGATGCCGCATATCATCCATTAGATGAATACAAAAACCCATCAGGGAACTCGCGACCAATTCAAGTTGTTGCAGGAAAAGATCCTCAAACCGATGGTAAGGTAGAAAGCTTTACAGGTAACGATTTTTTTGGTGATCAAACTGACTCTTCAAAGGATATTTTACCTACTGTATCAAGTAATGCTTCTTTTCCAAGTGGGCACTCTGCTTTTGGCTTTACCTCTACGTTATTATTTGCCCAATTATTACCCGAAAAATTTCAAGATTTTGCATTACGGGGCTCTGAATATGGTAATAGTCGGGTCACATTAGGTGTTCATTATGCTTTGGATGTGATTGGTGCTCGGATCATGACGACTTATACCGTTGCGCAAATTTTAAATAATAATCCTGACTATCTGAATCAAAATATTTCGATGTTAGGCAATACAATACAGACCTCCGGTGATTTTAAAACGTTACTGAACAATGCTCAAAAAGATCTGCGTAATATGCTAGAAGCCGGTTGTAATGCATCGATCGCTGATTGTATGGCAAAAGATGAACCCCTATCTAAAGAGCAACTTGATAAAAATAGGGCAGATTATCGTTATCGATTGACTTATGGCCTAGATCCTATTGGGGATACAACCTTAGCTGCTGTAGTTCCAGAGGGGGCCGAAGTGCTTATCGAAAGTCGTTTTCCATATTTAACAGTAGCACAACGACGTGAAGTGATCGCAACAACGGAGATAGAATCAGGTCATGCATTAGATGATGGTTCTGGTTGGGCCAGAATCAACCTATTTGATGCGGCGGGTGGATATGGTTCAATTAATGGCACCGTGAGTATTAATATGAATGCTGATGACGGTGGATTTAGTGCTTATGATGTTTGGAATAATGATATTGCTGGTAGTGGTAGTTTTGAAAAAAATGGCACCGGGACATTAGAGTTATCGGGAAATAATACATTTAATGGTTCAACAACGGTTAATGAGGGGACACTTGTTGTCTCAGGTAGTTTAGAAAATTCCAATATTACCGTTGCAGATCAGGGCACTATTTCTGGTAATGGTAAAATTGGTAATTTAATATTAAATGATCAGGCAACTTATGCGGTGGATCTTAATCCTAATTCGGTAAATCAGGGATTAAACTCAAGCGGAACAATCTCATTAAATGACAATACCGTTAAGGTAAATTTAGCTAATTTTAGTAATATTGGGGCCGTATTAGGTCAATCATATCAAATACTTTCTGCAACGAACGGTATTACTGGGCAAATTGCCAATATTGCAAATCAGTATCAATTTATTGATTCAAGTTTATCGCAAAGTACCAATGATATTCGTGTTGCATTTAATCGTAATGCTAAAAAGTTTGCTGATATTGCAGGTAATATAAACCAATCTTCAATTTCGAATACGATTGAAAATCTCAATACTAGCAATCCACTTTACAATACCGTTATTGGTAGTTCGACGACTCAATCATCTGATATTAGACAGCTCTATACTGAATTATCAGGACAGGTTTATGCTGATGTTTTTTCATCTTTACTTAATGAAAGCTGATCCTCGCCAAAAAAATAGACAAATGTCACCTCTATGATATAAATAAAAATCATAGGAGAACATATCATGGTCAAAAAATTCAGTACTGAGTTCAAACAACAATCAGTTGATTATGCCTTATCGAATGCTCATCTTTCGCTAGCCGATATTGCAAATCACCTTGGCATTGGTCAATCAACCCTTGATAGATGGGTAAGGCAAATCAATCCAGGTAAAACCAGTAAACGCGAGTTAACGGCTGAGCAGCAAAAAATTATCGCTCTAGAAAAAGAAAATAAAGAACTGAAAATGGCGAATGAAATCCTAAAAAAGGCGCATGTGTACTTCATCAACCATCCAAGTCGGTGAAGTACAAGTATATGAAACTGTATTTATCGTCGTATCCGGTACGTTTAACCTGTTGCCTATTAAACGTCAGCGTGCCCGGTTATTACGCTTGGTTAAAACGCACACCGAAATCACAGCCGCTGATTGATAACGTCAAGGCACTCTATTGGCGGCATAAAGCGCGTTTGGGTGCACCAAGCTTAGTACACGATATCCGAGATGAGGGCTATGATGTCTCAGAAAGAACAGTAAGTCGAGTATTACAAAAATTAGGCTTACGAAGTAAAGTCGCCCGTAAATTTAACTATCTAGCAGCGCCAAGCCTATCTCATGATGTAGCGCCAAATACATTAGATAGACAGTTTAATCCTGATAAACCGAATCGTGTTTGGGTGACCGATATCACGTATATCAAAACCGGTGAAGGCTGGCTATACCTTTGTGTGATTATTGATTTATTCGGGCGAAAAGTGATTGGACGACAAACGAGCTCGCGGATTGATAGGCACTTAGTCTGTAACACACTCAAAAATGCCTTATTCCGTCGTCAGTTTCCAAAGGGTGTATTACTTCACAGCGACCGAGGAAGCCAATATTGCAGTGCTGATTTTAAGCGATTATTGTTACAGTATGGACTTAGTCAAAGTATGAGTCGAGCAGGCAATTGTTGGGATAATGCGGTAGCTGAAAGTTTTTTTCATACATTAAAAACGCACATTATTCATGGTTGTGATTACAAAACTCGGGAGGATGCGAATAAAGCCCTATTTGAATATATTGAAATCTATTATAATCGTGTTCGTCGTCATTCAACTAATGGTTGGATATCGCCTCAGCAATATGAAAATCAGTATTATCTAAATAACACATTTATAGAGGCGAGCACTGTCTAATATTTTGGCGAGGATCAAGCCGTTATTCACGAGACTTAATCAATAATCGCTTAATCAGCAATCGTAGCGTAAATCCGAATAATGAGATAAAAGGCAAATCATTTGGCGTATGGGGAAGTTTTATTACCCAAAAAAGTAAAACAGATAATGACAATAATATTAAAGGATTTGATAGCAAAACGTATGGATTTATTGTTGGTATTGATAAAGCACTGGATGAAAATGCGGATACTAGCATCGGGATAGCTGCAGGGATTACCAGAAGCTCCTTAGATGAAAAATATGATACGCGAGCCAATGCCGATATTGATAGTTACCATGTTGGTATTTACGCTGATCATCGCATTCAAAATTGGATACTCCGTGCTGGTGGCGTTTATTCATGGAATAGAGTTGATGCTTCCAGAACGGCTGCCTCTTCAACATTATCCGACAAATATGATGTGCAAACAAGGCAGCTATTTACTGAATTAGGTTATAATATGGCTCTGGCTGATTTAGAACTTGAGCCGTTTATTAATCTAGCTTACGTTAATGTTAAAGCTGACTCTATTAATGAAGATCACACTTCTTCGGTTGGGTTAACTGCCGATAAACAGAGTAAAAACTTATTTTTATCAACAGTGGGAGCTAGATTAACGAAATATTGGACCACTAGTACGGGTAATACCATCTTATTTAAAAATGAATTAGGTTGGTTGCACCAGTTTAATCAAGATCGACAATATGATCTTTCTTTAACTCAGGGCACTACGCCATTTACAATTCAAAGCGTTGCTACATCAAAAAATGGTTTATTAATTAAACCGAGCTTAGCATTTAAAACCACCAATAACATCGAGTTCTCCGCTGGTTATAGTGGACTATTATCAAGTAATGTTAAAAACCATGGTTTAAATTTAAATGTCAGTTGGCAATTTTAATTAGTTGATAGTGAGGTTAATCGTAATTGACAAAGGGAATGTGGTATTCCCTTTGTAGTCCTAGTTTTAATTTAGAGAAGATTGGTGGTTTTGTCATCATCTTTTTCGTATGGTTAAGCTGACGTATTACTACTATACCCTTATCAAAAAGAATAATATAGCTTGCAAATATTCTTATCTAACTTAGATTAAGTCTGTTATATAGCTATTTGTAGTAATAATTTAAGTAACATTTAGTTATTAATTAATTTTCGCCCATTAGCAATAATTTGATTACCTTCGATTGAATATGTAAATTCCCATTTTTCATTTAGGTCTTCTATTATTTTTTTGTTTAAACTTGTAGCTTCAAAACGTGGTCTTTTCAATATAAATAAATCAGAAAAACAATTTTCATTTATTGAGTGTTCTTTTTCTATAATTTTAAAAGCATTATAATTTTGTTCTACATCTAGATGATTAATTTGATTACATAATAAAATATATTTATCATCTAATGAAAAATCTTCAAGAACAAACAACTCAATTAATAGAGCATAACAAATTTGTTCTAATTCTAAAATTTGCGTTTTATATTCTATACAAAGTTGTTTGATTATTTCTTTTATTTCGTCGATAGTGGAATTATAGAATTGCTCGCTTGTTATATAAACGAGATCATCTGTATCAAAGTTATTTTCCAAGATGTACTCTTTAATTTCTGGTAAATATTGTTCGTCATTAATGGAAATGGGTTCACTTGTTAAAGCTAATAATGAAAGTTTTTGCTCTAAACTTAAATCTGTTGATAATAGGCTAACGATCTCATCATGATTAATTAGCGAATTATCGTTTTTAAGTTTATTAATATAATCCTCAAAATTATGGGTAATAAGCTCTAAAATATTATCTGGATAATGTTCTCTGATAAAGTTTAGATCTTGTGTTTTTGACAGCCTAATAACCTTGAGTTTAATAAGAATAGATATTTTATCTTTATCATCAATACATGAATAATTAAAATTACCATAATATACACTATTAAACCATGAAATTAACATACTATACTTAGTGTTTTCAATATCTGTATTTATAACTATTTTGTTAAAAAACAAGTTGTTATTATCATTAACTGTAATTAAACTATTTAAATTAGCTTCTTTGGAAGATATATTCTTATCATTATTGTTGATAAAGTTGGTTAGTTTATCATTGATAATTCTGTTCTCATTTTTACTGTCATCTTCATCTTGTTCTTCCAATTCATAATTAAAGAAATAGTGAACAATATTTTCTGCTGAATATTGTATTCTTTGTTTTTCAAGCAGCGTATCCCAAATGCTTTTATCTGTTATTTGATTCAATTCACCAATAATAGTTGATAGTTTATCAATATAAGCTATTTTTGCCGACGAAGATATCTCACCATGATTTAATATAAATAATACTGTTTCTTCGTTATCGTCAATGGTTATGATATCTGATTCTGTGACGGATAAAATAAGCTCTTCGAGATTATTTTGAAAATATAATTTAATTGGTGCATCATCATTTAAGGACAATACGGATTGGATAATATGAGCGTCAAAATTGGCTAAATTATATTTATTTTCTAAAATATATTTTGCGTTTATTTGGTTCAGTTGATAGCTATTGTTTTTTTCAACTAATTCCAGTAATTGTGGTGTTGAATCCTTGATATTTTGAAATTTAATCTTCAATTTCACAAAAGCATTAACTATTTTACTTAAACTATGTTGCTGTTCATCAAGTAAATTGAATATTGTATCCCATTCATCATTTAACAATAAAAAACCAGATGAATCATCAATAAACGTTTTAAGTTGATTATCATCATTTATTTTATCTAAAACTGTTTGTTGATTATGAATAAATGAGAGATAAAGATAGAGTTGTTGCTCAAAAAGGTCAATGTACTGCCACATTTGAGGAAATTGTTCATTGAGCCTTTCAATAAATGCATAAAGGTATTTTTGTGGATACCTTGTATCAGCATTTATTAAGAAATTATAATATCTTGATAAATACGCATTCACAAAATCGACTTTATGTTGAGATTTCAGTAAGTTGATAAACTGTGATAAAGCTGTTGTGTCATTAGCAGCTAAGAGATAATCCAGCAAAGAGTAATTTAAAACTGAATTTCCAGTAAATCTAGTTGTGATCCTCGCCAAAAAAATAGACAAATGTCACCTCTATGATATAAATAAAAATCATAGGAGAACATATCATGGTCAAAAAATTCAGTACTGAGTTCAAACAACAATCAGTTGATTATGCCTTATCGAATGCTCATCTTTCGCTAGCCGATATTGCAAATCACCTTGGCATTGGTCAATCAACCCTTGATAGATGGGTAAGGCAAATCAATCCAGGTAAAACCAGTAAACGCGAGTTAACGGCTGAGCAGCAAAAAATTATCGCTCTAGAAAAAGAAAATAAAGAACTGAAAATGGCGAATGAAATCCTAAAAAAGGCGCATGTGTACTTCATCAACCATCCAAGTCGGTGAAGTACAAGTATATGAAACTGTATTTATCGTCGTATCCGGTACGTTTAACCTGTTGCCTATTAAACGTCAGCGTGCCCGGTTATTACGCTTGGTTAAAACGCACACCGAAATCACAGCCGCTGATTGATAACGTCAAGGCACTCTATTGGCGGCATAAAGCGCGTTTGGGTGCACCAAGCTTAGTACACGATATCCGAGATGAGGGCTATGATGTCTCAGAAAGAACAGTAAGTCGAGTATTACAAAAATTAGGCTTACGAAGTAAAGTCGCCCGTAAATTTAACTATCTAGCAGCGCCAAGCCTATCTCATGATGTAGCGCCAAATACATTAGATAGACAGTTTAATCCTGATAAACCGAATCGTGTTTGGGTGACCGATATCACGTATATCAAAACCGGTGAAGGCTGGCTATACCTTTGTGTGATTATTGATTTATTCGGGCGAAAAGTGATTGGACGACAAACGAGCTCGCGGATTGATAGGCACTTAGTCTGTAACACACTCAAAAATGCCTTATTCCGTCGTCAGTTTCCAAAGGGTGTATTACTTCACAGCGACCGAGGAAGCCAATATTGCAGTGCTGATTTTAAGCGATTATTGTTACAGTATGGACTTAGTCAAAGTATGAGTCGAGCAGGCAATTGTTGGGATAATGCGGTAGCTGAAAGTTTTTTTCATACATTAAAAACGCACATTATTCATGGTTGTGATTACAAAACTCGGGAGGATGCGAATAAAGCCCTATTTGAATATATTGAAATCTATTATAATCGTGTTCGTCGTCATTCAACTAATGGTTGGATATCGCCTCAGCAATATGAAAATCAGTATTATCTAAATAACACATTTATAGAGGCGAGCACTGTCTAATATTTTGGCGAGGATCATTGAACTATCCGTGTTTAATGTTTGTAAAACAAGAGCTGGTTTTCTTAATTCAAGATCCCATTCGTTCTTAGCTCTTTCTTTTATATTACGAAGAAATTGTACATCATCACTTGATAACCCATTGGAGTTAAAAAAGGTCATATAATCACTATAATGTTCATCGATATAACCTTCACGGATAAAATACTGCAAAAGAGGAAAGTAACATGACGATGATAACTTGAAATATTCTTTTGCATACTGTTCCGCAAGTGATTCTTCTTTTTTAATATGCTGCTCTAATAAAACGTCCAACTTCGTGCCATTATCTTGTGCACGATCAATCACTTCAGCAATATTTTTAGGTAAGTTAATCTGTGTCTTTTCTTTTTCTAACGCTTTGATTTGTTCTCTTAAATCGTGTTGCTTCTTCTCTTGATTTGATGTAACTATTTTTTTTCTTTTTAAGTACTCTTGATTTTTATTTAATTCTACGAAATTAACATTTAGATCAAACTCTATTCCTCCATAACCTATTGCTTTATATTTATTTTCCTTAAGAAGTTTAACTGTTTCAACAATATTTTTATTAGTAATGTTTATGTTGTTTATTAAAACGATGTTACGATACAGATCATTCCCATTAATAAGGCAAATATATAATGCATCTAGCTCATCTATATTTTGTAAAAAATCGCTATTAAGTAATTCCACTTCACTTTTTAGTTGTTGTATTTTGTCATCAATACTTTTGCTTCTCTCCTCATAAATTTCATTTTGTTGTTCTTTTAATGACTTAATAATTCGATGGACAACTGATCCTCGCCAAAAAAATAGACAAATGTCACCTCTATGATATAAATAAAAATCATAGGAGAACATATCATGGTCAAAAAATTCAGTACTGAGTTCAAACAACAATCAGTTGATTATGCCTTATCGAATGCTCATCTTTCGCTAGCCGATATTGCAAATCACCTTGGCATTGGTCAATCAACCCTTGATAGATGGGTAAGGCAAATCAATCCAGGTAAAACCAGTAAACGCGAGTTAACGGCTGAGCAGCAAAAAATTATCGCTCTAGAAAAAGAAAATAAAGAACTGAAAATGGCGAATGAAATCCTAAAAAAGGCGCATGTGTACTTCATCAACCATCCAAGTCGGTGAAGTACAAGTATATGAAACTGTATTTATCGTCGTATCCGGTACGTTTAACCTGTTGCCTATTAAACGTCAGCGTGCCCGGTTATTACGCTTGGTTAAAACGCACACCGAAATCACAGCCGCTGATTGATAACGTCAAGGCACTCTATTGGCGGCATAAAGCGCGTTTGGGTGCACCAAGCTTAGTACACGATATCCGAGATGAGGGCTATGATGTCTCAGAAAGAACAGTAAGTCGAGTATTACAAAAATTAGGCTTACGAAGTAAAGTCGCCCGTAAATTTAACTATCTAGCAGCGCCAAGCCTATCTCATGATGTAGCGCCAAATACATTAGATAGACAGTTTAATCCTGATAAACCGAATCGTGTTTGGGTGACCGATATCACGTATATCAAAACCGGTGAAGGCTGGCTATACCTTTGTGTGATTATTGATTTATTCGGGCGAAAAGTGATTGGACGACAAACGAGCTCGCGGATTGATAGGCACTTAGTCTGTAACACACTCAAAAATGCCTTATTCCGTCGTCAGTTTCCAAAGGGTGTATTACTTCACAGCGACCGAGGAAGCCAATATTGCAGTGCTGATTTTAAGCGATTATTGTTACAGTATGGACTTAGTCAAAGTATGAGTCGAGCAGGCAATTGTTGGGATAATGCGGTAGCTGAAAGTTTTTTTCATACATTAAAAACGCACATTATTCATGGTTGTGATTACAAAACTCGGGAGGATGCGAATAAAGCCCTATTTGAATATATTGAAATCTATTATAATCGTGTTCGTCGTCATTCAACTAATGGTTGGATATCGCCTCAGCAATATGAAAATCAGTATTATCTAAATAACACATTTATAGAGGCGAGCACTGTCTAATATTTTGGCGAGGATCA